>NZ_JBHYFV010000028.1:0-49949 GCF_051859345.1 Marivita sp.
ATCGAACCTACGACCAATTGATTAACAGTCAACTGCTCTACCGCTGAGCTACGCCGGAACACGAGGCGGGGTTTAGCAACAGTGGTGGGGCGCGTCCAGAGGCTTTTGTGAAAAAAATGCGTTTGCAGTCACGTCAACGAGAAAGCCACATCAGCGGTCAGCGGGCCATTGGGTGAGACCATTTTTTTCCCATAAAGATCAATGAGATGCGCAAGAACGTTGCGGGTTGCGGCAGGCAGGAGCGGGGCGGGGGTGTCCGTGTAGATCCGCTGCGCCAGTGTCGCGCTGGTGGCGGGTCCGCTGGTCAACGCGTCAAGCACAGCCGCTTCGCGGGACAGGCGGTGGGTGATCAGCCAGTCAAGGCGTTCAGCGGGGGCCGTGATCGGCGCGCCGTGACCGGAATGGAAAACCGACCATGTCCCGTCCTGCAGTCGTCGGCACGACGCCATGAAATCGGTCAGATCCCCATCCGGGGGCGACACGAGAGAGCTGGCCCAGCCCATGACCAGATCACCGCAGAACAAGGTGTCACCCAAGGCAAAACTCAGGTGATTGCCGAAATGGCCGGGTGTGTGGATCGCTCTCAGCGACCAATCCGCGCCTTGAACGGCGTCCCCGTCCGCAAGGCAGATATCCGGTTGAAAGCTGCCATCGACACCTTCGCCGCCATCCACCAGACCGATCTGGGACAGCTGCTGCATGACCACGCTGCGCCCGCCCTTGGCATTCGAGAACGCGTAGATCGGGGCGTTGGTCCTGTCTGCCAGGGCCCTCGCAAGGGGGGAATGATCGACATGGGCATGCGTGACGCAAATCGCGGTCACAGGTGTTTTGCCGACCGCATCAAGAATGGCGCTCAAGTGGCGTGGATCGTTCGGGCCGGGATCAATGATCGCGATGTCCGTTTCACCGACCAGATAGGTGTTGGTGCCGCGATAGGTCATGGGTGACGGATTTGGCGCAAGCACGCGGCGAATACCGGGGGCCAGGGTTTCGGCGATGCCGGGTTCAGGTCGAAAATCTGGCTGCGGATCATGCATGACCGGAACAGCATCAGGCCTTTCGGTGAAATGCAATCCCCGTCGTGCAGGGACATTCCGTTTTCCCGGACGGTAGAGTAGCGTGGCGCCATGACATTCGACTGGCTCAAACGTTACATGCCACGCGGGCTTTACGGGCGCGCGGCGCTCATCCTGATCCTTCCGGTGGTGACACTGCAGCTTGTGGTGTCCGTGGTGTTCATCCAGCGCCATTTCGAAGGTGTGACCGAACAGATGAGTCGCGAGGTTGCGCGCCAGATCAACACCGCGCTTGACCCGAACTGGGTCGATGAACCGGAGATTGGAAAGGCGTTGAGCCTGGATTTCCTGCCCACAACTCTGGGCAACATGCCCGATCAGGATATCCGGCGGTGGTACGATTTTTCGGGGATCGTGGTGATCCGTACGCTTCAGTCACATGTGATCGGGTTTCAGCGGGCGCATCTGCTTGATGACTGGACTGTCTATGTCTGGGTCGCGCGCGAGGACCAACCGCTTCGGATGATCGAGTTTAACCGGGAACGGGCCTCGGCCTCCAATCCGCATCAATTGCTGGTGAACATGGTTGTGTTCGGCGCGTTGATGACGTTGATCGCCTACCTTTATCTGCGCAACCAGTTGCGCCCGATCACCCGTCTGGCCGGTGCCGCCGAGGCGTTTGGCCGGGGGCGCAACCTGCCGTATTCACCGTCCGGCGCGGTCGAGGTGCGGGCGGCAGGACATGCGTTTCTGGACATGCGCAACCGGATTGAACGCCAGATCGAACAACGCACCATGATGCTGTCGGGGATCAGCCATGATCTGCGCACCCCTCTGACGCGTCTGCGGTTGGCGGTGTCGATGCTGTCGGACGAGGACCGCGAACCTTTGGAGCGCGATATCGACGACATGCAAAAGCTGATCGACGCGTTTCTTGATTTTGCACGCGGCAATGCGGACGGTGCGCAACCCGAAATGACCCCGATCCCGGAGTTTGTGCAAATGGTGGTCGATGATTGCGCCCGGTCCGGCGCACCAGTGAATTTGGTTCAGTCCGTCGGAGCAGGGCAGGTGATGCTGCGACAGATGGCGATGCGGCGGGCGATCGAAAACCTGATCGGGAATGCCGAACGGTATGGAACGCGCTGCGAGGTGTCTCTCGCGCTGACCGAAAAGTCGCTGCGTATCCGGATTGAAGACGACGGTCCGGGGATCGCGTCAGACCAGCGCGATGCGGCTGTGCGCCCCTTTGTACGGCTTGATCCCGCCCGCAATCAGAACAAGGGTTCCGGTGTCGGACTGGGGCTTGCCATCGCGGCAGATATCGCGCGCGCACATGGCGGCGTTCTGCGCCTTGGTGAAAGCGACACCCTGGGGGGTCTGCGGGCAGATATCGTCATTGCCCGGTAACGCACCACATGGCGTCGCATGTCCCGCAACATTTATTTTGCTTCCGCAAAAGGCGGTTTTGACAAAAGATGTTGAAAAAAACATCATTCTTATTGAATAAATAGGCACCCGCTGTCGACGGGACCTTTGGAGTGACTTGAACAGGACTTTCCGGGATGCCGGCTTATCACTATGTTCACGATGTTATGCTTCGCGACTGCGAGCCTTCGGGCATCGTTTTTCTACCGCGCTATTTCGAAATGGTACACACTGTCATCGAAAACTGGCTGGACGAGGCGCTTGATTGGCCAATGAGTCAGATTCAGGGCAGCGACGGCCTGTCTTTGCCGTTTGTGAACATCAGCGCCGAGTTTCCCTCGCCAAGCCGCCTTGGCGATCGCCTGACTTGGCGTCTGTCTGTGCGCGAATTGCGCCGCAGCAGCATCTGGCTTGAACTGACCGGAACTACGGGTGCTGACACGCGGGTGTCGATCACGGGGACATTGGTGCTGTCAGAAGCCGCCGCGCTGCGGACACGGCGCTGGCCCGACGCCATCGCAGAGCGCGTCAAGGATTACCTTGTCGCTCCAAGTGCAACTGTGGAAAAGGTGGCTGAATAGACCTAAGTCGTCGCATCCTGCGCGGCGGCATGAAGAAACTCGACCAGCTTGGCCCGGTCAAGCGGCTTGAGCAATAGCTCGATCCCCAATCGTTTGGTTTCATGGCGCAACTGGGCAGAACGTTCGGCCGAGACGATCGCGCAGGGCAGGCGGCCCAGACGTCGGGTCAACTCTTCGAACAGTTCGGTTCCGGACGCCCCGTCGCCAAGTTGGTAATCCAGCAAAAGCGCATCCGGCGTGATTTGCAGGTCCTCCATCAGGTCCAGCGCGCTTTCGGCATTTTCGCTTTCGATCACGCTGATTCCCCAGCTTTCGATCAGGATCGACATGGCACGCCTGAGTTGCGGATCGTTTTCGACCAACAGGACGATCAACCCCGATTTCAGCATGCCCATCGTGGACGCATTGCGTGATTTCACTGGAAGATTGGGGGTGGCCTGCCGCGCCAAGGGAACGTTCAACATAAAGCACGATCCGCGTCCCGGTTCGGACCACAGGCCAAGAGGATGACCCAACCGCGCGCAGGCGCGTTCCACAATCGCAAGACCCAGCCCAAGCCCGTCATTGTTGCTGGCCTTGGTATCCAGACGCCGGAATTCCTCAAAGATCGAATTCTGGTCTTCCTCGGCAATGCCCAGACCTGTGTCCCAAACCTCGATCCGGGCGGAGTCGCCGTTGCGACGCGCGCCGACCACAACGCGCCCGCTGTCGGTGTAGCGGATGGCGTTGGCCAGCAGGTTCTGCACGATACGGCGCAGATAGGCCGGGTCGGATTCAACAACATGCGAACTGCCGACGATCCGCAATTTAAGACCTTTCTTCTCGGCCAGAAGCTCCATCTCGTCGCGCAGGGGATCGAATATTTCGCGTAGCGCCACAGGCCGGATGTCAAAGCTCAGACCATCGGTTTCAAGTTTGGAGATGTTAAGCAGCGCATCAATGATCTGCTCTGCGGCCCCCAGCGCGGTTTCGGCCTTGACCAGCACCGCCTGTTCGCTTGGTGTGTCGATCTTGTCCGAGAGGGCTGCGATAAACAGCTTGGCCGCCGACAGGGGCTGCAACAGGTCATGGCTGGCGGCGGCAACGAACCGTGACTTTGACGCGTTGGCACGCTCGGCGGCACCCAGCGCGTCTTCCAGTTCCAGCGTACGTTCCATCACGCGCTGTTCCAGGATTTCGTTCATTTCATACAGTTTTTGCGCCGCCTCGCGTTCTGCGGTGACATCGGTACAGGAAATGACAAACCCCCGGTCCGGCATTGCCCTGCCAAAGATCTGAAGGATGATGTTGTCACCGCGCTGAACCTCGAATGACACCGGCTGGCGCAATCCCTCCGATACCGCCCAGCGCCGGAACGAGGCACGGTCAATCCCGCGCGTGAAGATGAACGCATCGTCAAGGTCATCCAGCAGTCCGATAAAGGACGCGCCGATCCGCAACCGGCGGGCCGGGATCGACAACAGGCTGCCAAGTTTCTGGTTCCAGCCCACCAGTTGACCGTTTTCATCGAAGATACACACGCCCTGGTTCAGGTGGTCCAGCGTCGCGCGGATCATACGGGCCTGTTTGTCCCGCAGCTTGGCCTGTTCCTGCCGTTCGATCCGCATGATGTCGGTGATGTCGGTCTGCAAGATCACGGTGCCACCATTGGCCGTGCGGTGTTCGGACACTTGCAGCCAGCGGTCATGTGTCAGTTGAACGTTGAACATCACACGCCGGTCGATATGCCGCTTGCGGCGCTGTTTGGCCCAGGTGTTGCGGTCCTGATGGTCCGGCAGGTGCAGATACGAAGATCGGCTCACCCGGTCGACATAGCTGTCAAAGGCAAGACCGGGACGCAGATCGTCCGCCGTGTCGCGGAAATCGCGGCAAAAGCGTGAATTGCACATGACCAGGTAATCGTCCGGATCGAACAGGGCGAATCCCTCGGAAATCGTCTCGATCGCATCGGCAAGGTTTCGGCGTGCAGCCTCGGTCTCTTCGTTGGCGCGGGCCAACTGTGCGTTGGCGTCGTGCAGCAGGTCCAACGTGCGCTCAAGTTCCAGCGTGCGTTCGCGCACCCGCTTTTCCAGCAACGCAGCGCGTTCGAACTGCGCGTAGGCGGCGCCGGATTGCGACGTGCCGTATTCCACCCGGCGCATCAGGCTGTCCGCGATCTTGAGCAGCTTTTCGTTCTGGCGTTCAATGCTGTCGCTGGGATCAATCAGGGACATCGGCCGTCTCGTCGGTCAGGGGCGGGTAGATCGCGACTCCGGTCAGGGTCTGGTTGACGTGCAACCCGCCGATCTGTTCGCCATAGGTGGAAAATCCGACCACGTTATGGGCTTGCAGCACTTCCGACACCGCGCGGGTTTTCTGGATGCGCCCGGCTTCGATCCGACGAAGAATGCAATCACACCCAAGGATGATTTCGGGTGTGCCGTGTTTGGCCAACTGTCCCAACCCACGATCCAGATGCGCGACGATGTCGTCATGTGTCGCAAGGGTCAGGACCATGCCTTCGTTGATCGCGGAAAAGAACACCAGATCGTGGTTTTCCTTGACCTGCTGAATGGCCCGCACATGGTGGGCGTCTCCCAGACGCACGACAACGGGATGTTCGGCAAAGGTGAACTGATCCAGCTGGTTTGGGTCAAGCTCGAGCAGGCGGGCATATTCCAATGCGGCCGGTTCGGCGTTGATTTCATGCACAACCCGATCTTCGGGCGTTGCCGATGTCACCACCATGCGCCTCTCGGTCGGGACAAGATGATCAAGGCTGAACACCCGAACCGGACGATCACAGCGCGCCACAACAACGATGGCGGCGTTCTTCATGATGACGCCATTACGCGCAAGCCATGTCTGGCCAAACCGCGCGCCATCACCTGACGACCCGCCGAACAACGGCGTCGGCCCCAGCCCTGCAGACAGGAAGGCGGTCAATTGCTCTTCCCGAAGGCTCAGCCCGTCCACCATCAGAAACGCAAATTCCGAGGTCCAGTCGGAGGTTTTCTGCGCCAGTGCCAACCGCGCCTCGATCAGCGTCCCTGCGACCGTTTGTTCTTCGATTTGATCAAGATCCTCGATGGCATAGGTCAGGATCTTGAAATGACCGCTGCGGAAGGCGATCGCAATGATCTGTTCTTCTTCATAACCGGCGCGGCCTATCTCGCCGGCTGTGGTGCAGGCCAGGACATCCGCGTCCCCGAACCGAAGCGATGTCGCCGTGACCAAAGCGTCAAAATCCGCCTCTGGCGACACAAACAGACACACCAGCTCGAAAGGTCCCGATCCAAGCTGTCGGGCTATTTGGTCTGCAGAGTCGAGGTCGCCACAATGCACCTGCGCAACGGCAATGACCTCCACCGCGGTTTCAGAACGTTTGGTCTCAGGAAATGTCCTGCGTCCTTCCACTTTGTGGTTCCCAAGTGTTGGCTATCAGGAATGATAGGGGGTTCAGGCGTCGCTTGGCAAGACCCGGTTGAAACGTGCCTCCTGCGCGATCAGCACCGCCTGCGTCCGGCTGTGGACGCCCAGCTTGCGCATGATCGCCGTCACATGTGCCTTCACGGTGGTTTCGGCAATCGACAGATCAAAGGCGATCTGCTTGTTGAGCTTGCCTTCGCAGATCAGGTTGAGGATGCGCGCCTGCTGGTTCGTAAGCGACGCCATGCGGGTCAGCGCATGTTCGGGGCTGTCGCGGCCGCTGTCCTGACCTTGCGGATCAATATAGCCGTCCGGCACAAAACACTGGCCTTCGCGCACTGCATCGAAAGCTTTGCGAAACACCGCCCGCTGCGAATGCTTTGGCACAAAGCCGTTTGCTCCGGCCTTCAGCGCATGGGCGATCATCCGGTTGTCCGCCATTGACGACACGATCAGAATGGTTGCCTTGGGGGCGGCGGTGCGCAAGCGCACCAGCCCGTCAAGCCCGTTGACATCCGGCAGGTTCAGGTCAAGCAGGATCAGATCGAACGCGTCTTGCGCCGCCACCATGTCGAGCGAGGTTTCAAGTGTGCCCGCGGTCTGGATTTCCGCAAAGTCAGCGATGGATCGCAGCGTCAGCATCAGCGCATCACAAAACAGCGGGTGATCATCCACCACCAATGCGGTCAGTGCTGTCGTCGGGCTATCTCGCATGGACCTGCTCACTTCTGTCGTCGTTGCGCGGCAGACGCGGCGCACCTCTGCCAGTCCACCCAGACTAGGCGGTTCTGCCGCTGCCGTCACCTGCCGAAAGGTCTTATACCAAGCGTAGGTGTTCAGCGTTCCGGCAATAGACCTCTTGGGTTGAGACGCAGCACCAGCAACAGGATCACCCCCATGGTCAACAGCCGCATATGCTGCACGCTGTCCAGAAGATGCGCCTTGAGCCACGATCCATCCGCCATGCCCCCCGTGATCAGCGACATCAGCAATTGCCCCATCGGTTCGACCTGCACCCACAGGAACCAGATCAGGAACCCGCCCAGCACCGCGCCAAGGTTGTTGCCGGACCCGCCCACGATCACCATCACCCAGATCAGGAAGGTGTAGCGGAGCGGCTGATAGGTTCCCGGCGTCAACTGGCCATCCAGCGTCGTCATCATCGCACCCGCGATGCCACAGATCGCAGAGCCCAGGATGAAGACCTGCAAATGCCGCGCGGTGACGTCCTTGCCCATGGCGCGTGCGGCGGTCTCGTTGTCGCGGATCGCCCGCATCATACGGCCCCACGGGCTTTTGAGCGCGAGTTGCGACAACACCAGCAATATGATCAGGACAACTGCGAACAGCAGCCCGTATTCCAGTTTGACATACAGTGTCGATGCGGTGGTCGGATCAAACCCCAACCCTGCCGCGCGTTCCACAAAGGTCGGATCGTTCTGCAGATCCACCTCATAGGGCACAGGCCGGGGCAGGCCGATCACATTCTTCACGCCGCGTGCCATCCAGTCCTCGTTCTTGAGGATGGCAATGACGATTTCGGCAATACCCAGCGTTGCAATGGCCAGATAGTCTGACCGCAGGCCCAGCGCCGTCTTGCCAATGACCCACGCGGCACCTGCCGCAAACACGCCACCGACGGGCCAGGCCAGCAGCACAGGCAATCCAAGCCCACCCAGATAACCCGCCAGCGCCGGATCCACGGCTTCGACCGCCTCGACCGCCGGATCAAGCACCAAGCGGTAGACCACCAGCCCGACCAGCAACACCGCCGCTGTGCCCCAACCGCGCAGCTTGCCTGACGTGCGCGACCAGACCAGAACGGCCGCCACAATCGTGGCCGCGCCCAGCGTCAGTCCCAACAGGATGCTGCCACCACCCGCAGACCACGCAGCCCCGACAGGCGGCATGGACACCAGCACAACGGCGATTCCGCCAAGCGCCACAAACCCCATGACACCGACATTGAACAGTCCGGCCAAACCCCATTGCAGGTTCACCCCAAGCGCCATCACCGCGCTGATCAACCCCATGTTCAGGATCAACAGCGCCGAGTTCCAGCTTTGCACAAACCCGGTCCCCAGAATAAGACAGGCCACCACGGCGAAAAGCAGAAAGGTTCTCATAGCGATTTCCCCCGGAACAGTCCGGTTGGCCGGAACAGCAGGACAATCACAAGGATCACAAAGCTGACCGCGAACTTGTATTCGGTGCTCAGGATCTGCACCAAACCTTCAGGTTCAAGTGCCGGGGGCATCAGATACACCAGCACCTTTTTCCACGCATAGGTGATCCCCACCTCGGAAAACGCGATGACAAAGCCCCCCGCAATCGCCCCAAGCGGACTTCCCAGCCCGCCAACGATGGCAGCCGCAAAAATGGGCAACAGAAGCTGGAAATAGGTGAAGGGTTTGAATGACTTGTCCAATCCGTAAAGCACACCCGCAATGGTCGCCAAAGACGCCACGATCAGCCAGGTCACCAGCACGACGCGCTCCGGGTTGATCCCCGACAAAAGCGCCAGATCCTCGTTATCGGAAAAGGCCCGCATGGATTTGCCCGTGCGCGTCTTGTTCAGGAACCAGAACAGCGCGGCAACCACGACAATCGCCGTGATCACCGTGATCACCTGGCTTGTGCGCAGGGACAGACCTTCGGCCAGCCCGGTCATTTCCTTGAAATCGCGGGCCGAGATCACAAAGCGTTCGCCATCCGCAAACCGCTGATCGTCAGGACCGATGATGATGCGGGTAAAGCCATTATAAATGAACATCACCCCCATCGACACGATGACAAGGATCACCGGCTTGGCCTTTTGCGCCCGGTAGAACTTGTAGACATATCTGTCCGTCAGCAAGATCAGTGCGGTCGCCCCGGCGATACCAAAGGGAATGGCCAGCAGCGCTGTCGGGAACGGACCGAGGCTGACACCCATGGATTGCAGACCCCATGTCGCCAGCACCGCGAACATCGTGCCGACTGCCATCGTGTCGCCATGGGCAAAGTTGGAAAAGCGCAGGATGCCGTAAACAAGCGTCACACCCAGTGCGCCAAGCGCCAGCTGGCTGCCATAGGCAATCGCCGGGATCAGCACAAAATTGGCCAGCGCCACGATTCCGTTCAAAAGGTCGATCACAACGCACCTCGTGTCAGAGCAGGGCGGATCCCCGGCTTCTTCTTTTCAAAAATATGCAAATCACACATCTCCACCCGCACTCCCGTCATCCACCCAGGAACGACCGGCGCACATCCGGGTTCGCCAACAGGTCTTTCCCGGTGCCGGAATAGCCATTCGCCCCCTGCACCAGCACATATCCCTTGTCCGCAATTTCAAGAGCTTGCCGCGCATTCTGTTCTACCATCAGGATCGAGATCCCGGTCCGCGCCACCTCGATGATGCGATCGAACAGTTCGTCCATGACGATGGGCGACACACCCGCCGTGGGTTCGTCCAGCATCAGCACTTTGGGTTGCGTCATCAGCGCACGACCCACCGCCACCTGCTGGCGTTGTCCACCCGACAACTCACCCGCCGCCTGAAGGCGTTTTTCGCGCAGGATCGGAAACAGGTCGTAAACCTGCTCCAGCGTGCCATTGAAATCGTCCTCGCGGATGAACGCCCCCATCTCGAGGTTCTCTTCCACCGTCATCGACGTAAAGATGTTCGAGGTCTGGGGCACAAACCCCATGCCGTTGCGCACCCGCGCCTGTGGCGTCAATTGTGTGATGTCCTGACCATCCAGCAGCACCCGGCCCTGACGCAGGTCAAGCATCCCGAACACTGCCTTCATCGCGGTGGATTTGCCCGCGCCGTTGGGGCCCACAATGACCGCGATCTCGCCACGCTCTACCGCGATGGTGCAGTCATGCAGGATATCGGGGCCATTCTTTCCATATCCGCCGGTCATGTGTTCACCGATCAGGAACGGACCACCCGCCTTGCCGGGCATCGGATGCTCTTGCGTGCCGCTTGCGGTCAGGGTTCCCGCGCCATGCGGATTGGTGATCGAGCGATCCCTGTTGCCGCGATCGTCCTGATAAGGCGTGCCGCTCATCCGACCGCTTCCTTGTTCTTGAGTCCGGTGCCCAGGTAGGCCTCGATCACACGCTCGTCGGATTTGATCTCGTCTATGGTGCCCTTCGACAGCACCTTGCCTTGGGCCATGACGATCACCGGATCACACAGGCGCCCAATGAAATCCATGTCATGTTCGATCATGCAGAACGTATAGCCACGTTCCTGGTTCAGCCGGATGATCGCGTCGCCGATGGTGTTGAGCAGGGTGCGGTTCACCCCCGCGCCAACCTCGTCCAGAAACACGATGCGCGCGTCCACCATCATGGTGCGCCCCAGTTCGAGCAACTTTTTCTGACCACCCGACACCTGACCCGCCTTGTGATCGGACAGATGTTCAATGGTCAGGAACTCCAGCACTTCGTCCGCCTTGGCGCGCAGGGCGCGTTCCTCGTCGGCAATGCGCTTGCGACCGAACCAGGTGTTCCAAAGCGTCTCGCCGGTTTGTCCGCCGGGCACCATCATCAGGTTCTCGCGGCAGGACATCGACGCGAATTCATGCGCGATCTGGAAGGTGCGCAGCAGACCCTTGTGAAACAGAATGTGCGGCGGCAGGCCGGTAATGTCTTCTCCGGCCATGAACACCTGACCGGAAGTTGGTGGAAGAACGCCCGCCACGACGTTGAAAAGCGTCGTTTTTCCGGCGCCATTTGGGCCAACAAGTCCAGTGATCGAGCCCGTCTCGATCTCAAGCGTCGCGCCATCCACCGCACGGAAGCCGCCGAAATGCCGATGCAGGTTTCTGACCTCGATCATTCTTTATCCAAAACGTGAAATACGCCCTTTAGCAACTTGAAACGGCGCAGGAAAACCCGCGCCGCCATGAGTGTTTTGTCAACCAGGAGATCAGCGGTAACCAACCACCTTGAGCGCCCCGTCTTCGATGACGTATTCGGCATAGCTGCCCGCCGCTTCGCCCGGACCGACAAGCTCGACCCCGGTTGCGCCGCTGTAATCGACATCACCACCACCTGCGAGGATTTCGATCGCCTTGCCAAGCTCGCCCGGCATGATCATTTCACCCGGCGCGTTGGCGACCATTTCGATCTTGCCGACATAATCCGCCGGATCGCTGGACCCTGCCGCTGCCATCGCCAGCAGCAACAGCGCCGCTGCATCATAGCTTTCGCCGACATAGACACCTGTGCCGTCGATCCCGGCCGCCGTCGCCATTTCGGCGAAAGACGCGCCACCTTCATTGTCGCTGCCCGGTGCGGTGCCGAAAGTGCCGTCAAGGTCACTGCCGAACGTCGCGGTGAGGGAATCACCGATCATGCCGTCGCCCAGGGCGAACATGTCAAAGGCACCGGAATCGAGTGATCCCTGAATAAGGCCCGCGCCGCCCTGATCGACATAGCCAAGGACAACCAGCGCATCGCCGCCGGCAGAGGCCAGAGCGCCGACTTCAGCCGAGTAATCCGCCTTGCCGTCTTCATGCGGCGAGGACAGCGTCACCGATCCGCCAGCGGCTTCGTAAGACGACTGGAACGCATCGGCAAAACCCTTGCCGTAGTCATTGTTGGTATAGGTGACAGCCGCGCTTGTGATGCCTTTTTCAATCAGCAGGTTTGCAAGAACTTCACCCTGGCGGGCGTCGGACGGCGCTGTGCGGAAAAAGAGACCATTGTCCTCGGCTGCGGACAGCGCAGGGGATGTCGCGGATGGCGAAATCATGGCCATGCCGTTCGGAACCGCAACGTTGGCCAGAACCGCGCCGGTAACGCCGGAACAATCCGGGCCGACCATGGCGTTGATGCCATCACTGGTGATCAGACGTTCGGCTGCCGCAGTTGCCGCCGCGCTGTCGATACAGGTCGCATCCGCGCGCACGGGTGTCACAGTTGCGCCACCCAAAAGAGTGCCGGCTTCGTTGACTTCGGCAATCGCCATTTCAGCACCCGCTGCCATTGCCGGTGTCAGGGATTCAATCGGGCCGGTGAAGCTCAGCATCACACCCATCTTGATTTCGCTGGAATGACCGGCTGCAAATGCAGAGCCTGCCACCAATGCGCCAGCCGCTGTGGCCGTCAGAAACTTTTTCATTTTAATCTCCCATGTTGGAACATCGTCGTGTTCTCGGACTGACGATATTCAGATGCCGTTCAAAAGAAAAGGCCTGACGCATCGTCCGCATCTTCTTCTGACAGACGAATTTTTCGCGGGCCGGAAACGTGGCTGCGCCCATCAGGTGTCATTTCTCCAACCACTATCTGTGGTCACAACTGCGTAAGTGCGCTTGCCGCGACGGCAGTGTCCCCCATATCGAAAGGTATTCTGATCAATTCCGGAGACGTGACCCATGTTGACCCTGCGCCATCTTTCCCTTTCGGTCCTGTTGGCCGTGACGTCTGCGTCCGCAGCCACGTCCCAGGTCACATCCGAAACGATACGAACCAGCGCTGGAAACATGCAGGTCTCTGCCGTGGTGACCGGGCTCGACACGCCTTGGGCTTTTGGTTTTTTACCCGACGGTAAAATCGTTCTCACCGAACGCTCCGGAGATGTGCTTTTGATCACGCCTGGTGAAGGGGCCATCACACTGCGCAATCCGCCAGATGTGTATATCGACGGGCAGGGTGGTCTTCTTGATGTTCTGGTGCCGCGCGACTTTGCCCAAAGCCGGGAGCTGTTCTTCACCCATGCCAAGCGGCAGGGACGGGGCAGCGGGACGGCGGTCACCAAGGCGGTTCTGTCGGCGGATGGCACGGCGCTCGGCAATCACGACACGATATTTGAAATCGCCGCCGGGTCCAGTGGCGGGCGCCATTTCGGATCCCGCATCGTCGAGGCTCCGGATGGCACGCTGTTTCTGACGGTTGGGGATCGCGGGGACAGACCGGCCGCGCAAGACACCCTGCGTCACAACGGATCTGTCCTGCGGATCACACGCGATGGCGACGTGCCCGGCGATAATCCGTTTGTCAGCAACGACGCCGCGCTCCCCGAGATCTGGTCCTACGGCCATCGCAACCCGCAAGGTGCCGCGTTTGATGCAAGCGGACAGCTGTGGGTCAACGAACATGGCGCGCAGGGCGGTGACGAAGTGAACCGCATCCAGAAAGGCGCAAATTTCGGCTGGCCTGTCATCTCGTACGGACAGCACTATTCGGGTCGCACAATTGGTGAAGGCACTTCGAAAGACGGCATGCAGCAACCCGCCACCTACTGGGATCCCTCCATCGCACCCTCTGGCATGGCTTTTTACAACGGTGGATCGGTCGGAAGCTGGAATGGCGACATGTTTGTCGGTTCGCTCAAGTTCGACTACATCGCGCGGCTTGAAGGGACACCGCTGCGCGAGGTTGAACAGATCAAGGGTGACAGCACCCAACGCGTCCGGGATCTGCGGCAGGGACCGGATGGGCATCTGTGGTTCCTGAGCGTGGGCAACGGCGCCTTGTACCGGATGTCGGGCGTGGGTTCGTGATCAGTCAACAGACTGCGCGATGACTCTGGGCCAACACCCCCCAATGCAGGGGCCGTTCAAGGATCGAGGTCGCGATGCAGTGTCAGTGTCCATGAAGACACCAGCCCTTACTCCAGCGTGACCACATTGGTGTGTTTCAGTTTGTGTTCGGGTTCGACATGGATCGTCACCTGGGTGTCCGGCACAGCCTTGCCGATGGCCGCTTCGATGCGGTCACAAATTTCGTGCGCGTCAAACACGGTCATGTCGCCGGGCACGACCAGATGAAACTCGACAAAAGTCATACGTCCCGCGTGACGCGTGCGCAGATCATGCGCTTGCACAGCCCCGTCGGCCTGTTCCGAGATCATGTCGCGAATTCGCTCCAGCGTGTTTTCGGGCACCGCTTCGTCCATCAAGCCGCTGAGCGATTCTTTCACCACCCGTGATCCCGACCACAGGATATTGACCGCAACCAACGCGGCCATGATCGGATCGAACAACCACCAGCCCGTCAGAATGGCCAATAGAACGCCAATGGCGACCCCCACCGACGTCAGGACATCGGTCCAGAGGTGTTTTCCGTCCGCGACAAGGGCCGGGGATTTCAGCGCGCGCCCCTGCCGGATCAGCACCCCTGCCCAGACCGCGTTGAGCACGGTGGCAAATCCATTGACCAGCAGCCCCTGGATGGGCGCGTCCAGCGCCCGCGGATCGAAAAAGCCCTGATACGCCTCGCGCAGGATGAAAAGCGCAGCGATGATGATCATCACCCCTTCAAGAACCGCGCTGAAGAATTCGGCCTTGTGATGGCCGAAAGGATGGTTTGTATCCGCCGGTCGCTGCGCCACGCGGATCGCGATCAGCGCCGCAAACGCGGTCGTCAGGTTGACGGTGCTTTCCAGCGCGTCCGACAACAGCGCGACCGATCCCGTCATCCACCACGCCAGGGCTTTCAGTCCAAGCACAACAGCGCCGATCAGCAGGCTTCCAACGGCGAGTTTGAGCGCGGCGGACATGGGCATTCCCCTTTTGAATGGGGTCGCTCTACAGGCTCCGAACTGACCGCTCAAGCCTTTGATTTTGCAATTGATACTGACTTTCAACTGGCCGGCTGGGAAATGCTTCGAAGCATTTCACCGCTTTTCTTCGAAGAAAAGCCGTCCGCTCAGACCGACAGGCGCGACGCATGGGCGCCACGTTCGCGGTAAGGTGTGGTTTCGTAATGCGCGCGGTAACATTTCGAGAAATGCGAGGGCGACGCAAACCCGCAGGCCAGTGCCACGTTGATCACGCTCATATCAGTCTGCATCAGCAGGTTGCGCGCCTTCTGCAGGCGCAGCTCCATGTAGTACCGCTTGGGGCTGCGGCTCAGGTAACGACGGAACAGGCGTTCCAGCTGCCGCGTGGACATGCCCACCTGCTGGGCCAGAACCGACGGGCTGATTGGCTCTTCGATGTTCTGCTCCATCATCTGGATGACTTTGGACAGTTTCGGATGCCGCACACCGATGCGCGTCGGCACGGACAGGCGCTGGGTGTCCTGATCGGTGCGGATGGAATTGTAGATCAGCTGATCCGCCACCGCGCCCGCCAGTTCCTCGCCGTGGTCGTCCGCGATGATCTTGAGCATCAGGTCCACCGAGGCCGTCCCGCCGGCGGTCGTGATGCGGGTGCCGTCAACCACGAAGATCGACTTGGTCAGATTCACTTCCGGGAATTCCTCGGAAAAGCTGTCCTGGTTTTCCCAGTGAATGGTCGCACGTTTGCCATCCAGCAATCCGGCCGTGGCCAATGAGTAGGCCGCCGTACACAGCCCGCCGATCGACAACCCGCGCCGGGCTTCGCGACGCAGCCAGTTGATGACACGCTTGGTGGTGGCGGTCTGCACGTCGATCCCGCCGCACAGAAGCACCACGTCATCGCGGCTCAATTCAATCAGGTCCGAGTCCAGCCGAAACGACACACCGGCAGAACAGGTGACTTCGGTGCCGCCTTCGCCGATGATGGTCCAGTCATAAAGCTTGCGGTTCGCCATTCGGTTCGCAATGCGCAGCGACTCCACGGCTGCCGCAAAACACAGCATGGTGAATTCAGGCAGCAAGGCAAAGACAAACCGGCGTGGCCTGCTTGGCACATGATCAAGTTCAACTGTCTGGCGCGTCGGTAACATGGAATTCTGACCTTCGACTGTGCTCTGCGGCACGTTGCAGGTCACAAGGTCAGAAGTGACGCCCGGGGTCAAGCGTTCGGGGGCGATTCCTTGCTGGTCAGACCGGGGTGGTTTCTGTATAGCGGGCCCGCTAACGCTAACTTACTTGGATTTGACCGGAGTAGAGACGATGACCGAGTGGAAAAAATCAGGCTGGCGCGCGAAACCGCGGGTTCAGATGCCTGACTATACGGATACCGCAAAGCTGGAGGCCGTCGAGGCGCAGCTTTCCAAATATCCGCCGCTGGTTTTTGCAGGCGAAGCGCGCACCTTGAAGAAACAACTGGGGGCGGCGTCGCGCGGCGAGGCGTTTTTGCTTCAGGGCGGTGACTGCGCCGAAGCGTTCGACCAGTTCAGCGCCAATGGCATCCGCGACACCTTCAAGGTGATGTTGCAGATGGCGATGGTCCTGACCTTTGGCGCCAAGGTGCCGGTGGTCAAGGTGGGACGCATGGCGGGCCAGTTCGCCAAGCCGCGCTCGGCCCCGACCGAAGTGGTCGATGGCGTCGAGCTGCCCAGCTACCGGGGCGACATCATCAACGAACTGCCCTTCACACCAGAAGCGCGTAGTCCCGATCCGGCCAAGATGCTGCAAGCCTACACCCAGGCGGCGGCAACGCTGAACCTGCTGCGGGCGTTCTCGACCGGGGGCTATGCCGATGTGCATCAGGTGCATCAGTGGACTTTGGGGTTCACCGAGGGTGAAAAGGCGGCGAAATATCGCGACATGGCGAACCGCATCAGTGACACGCTGGACTTCATGAAAGCCGCAGGTGTCGACAGCGACAGGTCTCATACGCTTCAGACGGTTGATTTCTACACCAGCCATGAATCGCTTCTGCTCGAATATGAAGAGGCGCTGACACGTCAGGATTCGACATCCGGCAAGTGGCTTGCTGGCTCGGGTCACATGATCTGGATTGGCGACCGCACCCGTCAGCCGGACGGCGCGCATGTCGAATTCGCGCGCGGCGTGCTGAACCCGGTAGGTCTCAAATGCGGCCCGACGACGACGGCGGAAGACCTCAAGGTGTTGATGGCCAAGCTGAACCCGGAAAACGAAGCGGGCAAGTTGTCTCTGATCGCGCGGTTCGGGGCGGGCAAGGTGGGTGAACACCTGCCGCGTCTGGTCAAGACCGTGGCCGAGGAAGGCGCAAACGTGACATGGGTCTGCGATCCGATGCACGGCAACACGATCAAATCGTCGACAGGCTACAAGACCCGTCCGTTCGATCTGGTCCTGCGCGAGGTCAAAGAATTCTTCGCGATCCACAACACCGAAGGCACCGTTCCAGGTGGTGTGCATTTCGAGATGACCGGTCAAGATGTGACCGAATGCACCGGAGGTGTCCGGGCGGTGAGCGAGGAAAACCTGAGCGACCGCTACCACACAGCCTGCGATCCGCGCCTCAACGCCTCTCAGTCGCTGGAACTTGCGTTCCTCGTGGCCGAAGAACTGACCGCGCGCCGCGAGGCACAGGTTGCATCCAAGGTCGGCTGACCCATCGCAGTTTTTCTGAATTGGGGCGGGCCTGCGGGTCCGCCCTTTTTCATGACTGGTTATGTCACGGGTTGGAGACGACCAATCGCAGGTGGCCCTTCGCTGGCAATGGTCGGAACGCCCGCCGGGCTGTCGTTTCGATTTCGCAAATGCCGGTCAAATCAAACCGACACGGCGCAGGGCCGGTGTCATCCGTTGGCGCCAAACCGCCCAGGATCTGCGTCACGCGCCCTTGATCGTCGCGCAGCGGATACAGCACCATGCGCGCCGCAACCAAGGGGCGCCCACCTTTGCCAGAGGTGCAAAGCATCAGATCCAGCGCGCTGCGCCGTTTGAAACAACCGGCAAGGGCCGCGTCGAACTCTTTGCGGGACGTTGGATTGAGAAGCGTCGACAGGGGCATTCCGGTCAATTCCCGGCCAAAAAGCCCAGTGACCGATCCGCCTGCCACCCGCAATCGGGCATGTGCGCGCCCCAGTCGATCCGCCAGAAACGCGTATTCCAGTGCGTCCTGAATGGCACCGGGATCAATGGCGGACCAATGCGGCACCCCACCGCCAACAGCCAGCCCATGCCAATATGTCTCCAGAATCCGCAACGCCCGCGCAGCATGGTGCCTCAGCGTTTCCTGCGTCATCGACCTACAGTGCATCATGTCAGCTCCGTTCTGCTCCACCACGGCAAACGCTAACACAATGTTGCCGCAATCCGGTCTCAGATCTTAACAAATGGTTAACACCAAAGGCGGGCCGCATGGCTTGCATCGCTGCTGTGCAAAGCGTAACCCAACGGTCGATAAAATGACGGAAGGGGACACGATGCGCCAATCCATGACGGGCTTTGCCTCGGGGCAGGGCGAGGCACTTGGACTAAGCTGGTCCTGGGATGTCCGAAGCGTCAACGCGCGCGGTCTCGACATTCGGGTGCGCGTGCCGGATTGGATCGACGGATTGGAGCAGGCGTTGCGCGCATTGCTGACCAAACGTCTGGCACGGGGCAGCGTGACGGTTTCCCTGCGTCTGCAAGCCAGCGCAACCGAACCGACGCAAGACCTGAACGAGGCGCATCTGGACAAGGTTCTGAGCGCCATGCTGCGGATCGAATCCGAAGCGATGGTTCGCGGGCTGTCATTGACCGCATCGACGGCGGCGGATCTGATTTCCTTGCGCGGTGTCATGGACGCGACCCAGAACCAAGCCGATCCTGCCGAGGTGCGGACCACGCTGATTGCGGATTTCGAACCGGTTCTTGAGGGGTTCGTTGCCTCGCGCCAAAGCGAAGGCGCGGCGCTGGTCGAGGTGCTGACCGGGCAGGTGGCGCAGATTTCCGATCTTGTTGCACAGGCCGCCATCGTGGCCGAGGCCCGCAAGGGCGAACAGGTCGACCGCATGCGCGCCGCATTGACCCGCGTGATGGACTCGCAGGACAACGTCGATGAACAACGTGTGGCACAGGAACTGGCCCTGATCGCGGTCAAGGCGGATGTGACCGAGGAGATCGACCGCCTGCGCGCCCACATCGACGCGGCGCGTGATCTGATACAGGGTGACGGCGCGGTGGGGCGCAAGCTCGATTTCCTGATGCAGGAATTCAACCGCGAGGCAAACACGCTGTGTTCCAAGGCGCAATCTTCGGCGCTCACGTCGGTGGGGCTGGAATTGAAATCGGTGATCGAACAGATGCGCGAGCAGGTTCAGAATGTGGAGTGAGGCATGATCAACCGTCGCGGATTGCTGATCATCCTGTCGTCGCCCTCGGGCGCCGGGAAAACCACCCTGTCGCGGCAGTTGTTGGAATGGGACGAAAGCCTGAGCTTTTCGGTCTCGGCCACCACCCGCGCACCGCGCTCCGGTGAGGTGGATGGAGAACATTATCACTTTCTCAGCGAAGAGGCGTTCAAGCGCGACGTGAACGCGGGGGACATGCTTGAACATGCGCATGTGTTCGGCAATTTCTACGGCAGCCCGCGCAAGCCGGTGCAAGAGGCGATAGACGTCGGCCATGACGTGCTGTTCGACATCGACTGGCAGGGCGCACAGCAGATCGTCAACTCCGCGCTTGGTCCGCACACCCTGTCCATCTTTATCCTGCCACCTTCGATCGAGGAACTGCGCCGCCGACTGGAAGGCCGGGGGCAGGACAGCCCGGAAACCATCGGCAAACGCATGCTCAAAAGCTGGGATGAGATCAGCCATTGGGGCAGCTATGATTTCGTGCTGGTCAATGACGATCTGGTTCAGACCTTCGAGAAGCTGAAGACCATCGTTACCGCCACCCGCCTGCGCCGTTTGCAACAGCCGGGGCTGGTGGATCATGTCCGCAAGCTGCAACAGGAATTCGAGGATCTGACATGACGCTTTATGCTTTGGACGGAATCACGCCCGAACTGGCCGACGACACATGGATCGCGCCGGATGCGAACCTGATTGGACGTATCATCATCCAGGAGGCGGCCAGCGTCTGGTTCTGTTCCACACTGCGCGGCGACAACGAGGCGATCACCGTGGGCGCGGGCAGCAACATCCAGGAAAACTGCGTGCTGCACACCGATATGGGCTATCCGCTGACCATCGGGCAGGGCTGCACCATCGGTCACAAGGTCATGCTGCACGGCTGCACGATTGGGGACAATTCCCTGATCGGGATGGGCGCCACAGTGCTTAATGGCGCGAAGATCGGCAACAACTGCCTGATCGGGGCAGGGGCGCTGATCACAGAAGGAAAAGAGATCCCGGACGGTTCTTTGGTGATGGGTGTGCCGGGCAAGGTTGTGCGCGACCTGGATGACGCGGCCATCGAAGGGCTGCGCAAAAGCGCGCTTGGCTATCAGACCAACATGCGCCGCTTTCGCGCCGGTTTGCGGCCGCTCTAACCACTTCAATCTCCAGAATTTTGAAACTTTTGCTTGAAGCTCAGCGTGGCTGCATCAGTCTTGCTGGAAAAGAGTTAAAGGATACCTGTGATGAAAACGTTTTGGGTCAGTCTGTGTTTGATGGTTGTGGCAACCTGTGCCGCTGCCCACGAAGTGCGCCCCGCGATCGGCGATCTTGAGGTTGTCGATGGGCAGGTGCAGTTGACCCTGACCCTGAATGGTGAAGCGATTGTCGCAGATGTCAGTCTTGAGGGCATCGACAACACGGATGCGCTTGACCAGTCCGCAGAGGTGGATCGCGCGCGCGCGCTCGATCCCGAAGCAATGCGTGCAGAGCTTGAACCGCGCATGGACGCATTTGCCGACAGTCTTGAACTGGTTGCCGGGCAAGACTCCGTGCCGCTCAGGGTGACCAGAATCGACGTTGCGCCTGTGGGCAATACCGCCCTGCCACGCGACACGGTTCTGCAGCTCGAAGGCCCCGTGGCCGAAACCGCATCCACCATCAGCATGACCTGGCCCGCCGCCTATGGTGCGCTTGTGTTGCGCCAGCAGGGGGTCGAAGAACCCTATACAGGCTACCTTGAGGGTGGTCAGACCAGCGGTGAGATCCAGCTTGGTGGCGGCGATGAGGCCAGCCGATTGGTCACGTTCGGCACCTACATCCCGGTGGGGTTCGACCACATCCTGCCCAAAGGTCTGGACCATATCCTGTTCGTGTTGGGCCTCTTTTTCCTGTCCACGCGTTTTGCACCGCTGCTTTGGCAGGTGACGTCGTTCACGCTGGCGCATACGGTGACACTGGCCATGGCGGTGCTGGGCATCGTGTCGGTGCCTGCCAGCATCGTCGAGCCTCTGATCGCCGCGTCGATTGTCTATGTCGCGGTCGAGAACATCGTGTCCGACAAGCTGCACCGCTGGCGACCTTTCGTGATCTTCGGCTTCGGCCTTTTGCACGGGTTGGGCTTTGCATCCGTGCTGGGCGAATTCGGTCTGCCCGACGGACAGGTGATCCCGGCGCTGATCGGGTTCAATATCGGCGTGGAACTGGGCCAACTGACGGTGATCGCGATTGCGTTCATCCTTGTCTGGTACGCCATCCGCGTGGACCGGGGCGAGGCGGACGTGGCCCCCGCGCAAGGGCTGTACGGCGTGTTGGCCGTGATTTTCGCGGGGCTTGGCATTGCGATGAACACACCCGGATTTCAGGAAGTCATGGGCGCGTCCGCGATGATCTTCTTCTGGCCACTTGCCGCGCTGTCGGTGCTGTGCGCAGTGTCGGCAACCCTGGTCGATCAACTCGACTCCTATCGCCGCTATGTCGCGGTCCCGGCCTCGGCGGCGATTGCGCTGGTCGGTGCCTACTGGTTCGTGGAGCGGGTGTTTCTCTGACCGGGGCACTCCCCGTTCGAACGGGCTTGCACCCAACTCCAACCCTCGCTATACGCGCGCCACTGACACCACAGGCGGGGTCGGGCCTTTGGGGGAGACATCCTCAAACGTCCACCGGTTGGCCACAAGGCTGATACCCCCGCCGAGGATTGAAACCGGAAAGGAAACGACAATGGCTCTTCCAGAGTTCACATTGCGCCAACTGCTTGAAGCAGGCGTACACTTCGGCCACCAGACGCAGCGTTGGAATCCCCGCATGGGCGAATTCATCTACGGCGCGCGCAATGGCATCCACATCATGGACCTCACGCAGACCGTTCCGATGCTCGACGCGGCATTGAACGTGATCCGCGAAACCGTTGCCAAGAACGGCCGCATCCTGTTCGTCGGCACCAAGCGTCAGGCGCAGCAGCCCGTCGCGGACGCCGCCGAGAAATGCGCGCAGTATTACATGAACCACCGTTGGCTGGGCGGCACGCTCACCAACTGGCAGACCGTGTCGAAGTCGATCCAGCGCCTGAAGCAGATCGATGAGCAGATGGAAACCGGTGCCGAAGGCCTCACCAAGAAAGAGCGGCTGGGCATGGAGCGTGAGCAGGGCAAACTGCAGGCGTCCCTGGGCGGTATCCGCGAAATGGGCGGTGTCCCGGATCTTCTTTTCGTCATCGACGTCAAGAAAGAAGCACTCGCCGTTGCCGAAGCCAACAAGCTGGGCATCCCGGTTGTAGCCGTGGTTGACACCAACTGCTCGCCCGATGGCGTGAATTACATCATCCCCGGCAACGACGACGCGGCCCGTGCGATCAGCCTCTACTGTGACCTGGCCTCCCGCGCAGCGCTTGACGGCATGACCGCACAGATGGGTGCAGCCGGTGTCGACCTTGGCGCGCTTGAAGACGCGCCCGTTGAAGAGGTTGTCGCAGAAGCAGACGCGCCCGCAGCCGAAGAAGCATCGGCCAGCTAAGCGTCGCTGCGTCGTTACATTGATATGACAGGGCAGGGCGGTTGCAACATACCGCCCAAACGCCCGATTTTGATACGAGGAGAGCCAAGATGGCGATCACAGCAGCACTGGTAAAAGAACTGCGCGAACTGACAAGCGCGGGCATGATGGATGCCAAGAAGGCGCTGGTTGAAACCGGCGGCGACATGGAAGCGGCAGCGGACTGGCTCCGCACCAAGGGTCTGGCGAAGGCGGCCAAGAAATCGGACCGCACTGCGGCCGAAGGTCTTGTGGCAGTCAAGGTCGATGGCGGCAAAGGCGTTGCGGTCGAAGTGAACTCCGAAACCGATTTCGTCGGCAAGAACGCGGAATTTCAGGCCATGGTCGCCGCAATCGCCGGTGCCGCCCTGAACGTGTCCGATGTCGAGGCGCTCAAGGCTTCGGATATCGGTGGCAAGACCGTCGAAGAAACCATCACCGACAAGATCGCCACCATCGGTGAAAACATGTCCGTGCGCCGCATGGCGGTTCTCGAAGGCGCTCAGGTCTTGTCCTACGTCCACAACGCTGCCGCAGACGGCATGGGCAAGATCGGTGTTCTGGTTGCGCTGTCCGGTGAAAACGAAACCTTCGGCAAGCAGGTTGCGATGCACATCGCGGCTGTAAACCCGGCGTCGCTGTCCGCAGCCGATCTTGATCCGGCGGTTGTCGAGAAAGAGCGTCAGATCCAGATCGACATCGCACGCGAGTCGGGCAAGCCCGAGCAGGTCATCGAAAAGATGATCGAAGGCCGCATGAAGAAGTTCCTTGCCGAGGTTACCTTGCTGGGACAGTCCTTCGTGGTGAATCCCGACCTCACGGTCGAGGCTGCCGCCAAGGAAGCCGGTGTCGACATCACCGGGTTCGTGCGTCTTGAAGTGGGCGAAGGTATCGAGAAAAAAGTCGAAGACTTTGCAGCCGAGGTGGCCAAGGCCGCTCAGGGCTAAGTCCTTACCATATCACTGCAAAAATAAAGCGGCGCTGTTGAAATGAACAGCGCCGCTTTTTTTGCGGGAGCAATCGACTGCCACCAATTTGGGGATGATGCAGTCTCTTGGTGCCGACCGACAAAACCAACCGGGACAGGTCGTTTGTCGTTACCCGCACCAAGCGTCTTTCAAACGAGACCCGCAGAGCCCTTAAATATACGGGATGCGGGTCTCTTGTTCCTCGGCTGAAATTGCCACCACTCACGGAACAGTGACATCATGCCTGTTTACCTCGCGTCAAGGAAGTCAGGATTTCCAGACCTCACAGTTTTTTCACGCCTTATGCGTCGCTTACGAACATCTGGTTCTGCAAAGCGGCCTTGAGAACAGCCTGTGCGGTTGTATCGACATTCAGCGCTTCGCGTGCAAGTCGCAGATGTTTCTCTACGGTCGCCGGCGTCAGCCCCATGATGGTTGCGATGTCCTGCATGGTTTTGCCACTGCCAACCCATTCCAGCGCCTCGCGCTGGCGTTTGGTCAGCGCCTGGTTGGGCGGTGTATAGGGCAGGGTCAGGATCTTGAGATGCACGATATTGTTCATCAGCTGGATCAATTCGCCCCAGCGGTCCCACATCGCATCCACATCTGTCTGTGACAGTCCCGGTTCGGCAATAAGCGCGATGGCGCCTTTGGCGCGGTCTGACAGGCTTCGGAAACTGATGGAAAAGCCTGCGGTGATCCCGTGCTTTGCGTTGAAGTCCAGGATGCGCAGTTCATCATTCGTCACAGTGCCGCTTTGCAACATCATTTGCAGCACGGTCCAACTTGCTGCACCGTCATTGTCGACGGCCCAGCGCACCATAGGGGCCGATTGGTAAAGACCGTTGTGGACGAAGTGCTCGACATAGTCGCTGTCGATATTCGACAGGATGATAAAATCGTTCGGATCGCCAAGCGACGTCGCTGTGCGGAACCGCGTGAAGCCGTAGAGCAAGCGATTGAACCCGAAGTCGGCCATACGTCGACAGTGCAGATCCCACAGCTCTTCGATGCTGGCGGAATGGGTCAGGTCTAAAAGAGCGGAATTATGCTCGGGGGTCATGGGACTATAATACTCAAAACTGTTTGGGGTTTGTATGGGTGGTTAGGTGGTCTTGTCCATCTGGCAGCGCATCATTATATTACATAATACTGATTATAAGAATTCTGGCACCACTTGTAGCGTCGATCATCCGGCTGCCCCCTATATTCTTGTTGTGCCGCACCAATCTGCAATAAACAACGCCATGGCAATCGTAATGCGACGAAGGGATGAAACGCTCACCCGTTCATCATATCCATGAATGTTCTCCGAGATCGGCCCGTAACACAGCGACGGGATATCGTTGTAAAGCCTGTAGACCCGGCAATCGAGATATCCAAGCGTGGTAAAGCTTTCCAACGGTACGCCTGTCGCCGCGTGATGTGCGCGCTCCAAAGCCGCCTCTGCCTCTGATCCCGGCTCTTGCACATAACCTTCCGCAAAGAACCCGTTGAACGTGATTTTTGGTGGCGTGTCAGCAAGATAGCCGTCGGTCTTCGCAAACTCCGCGATGTGGTTTTCGATCTCTGACGCGGCATCTTGTGCCCGGATCCCCGGAAAAATCGCGATGCGGCACTGGATGCGGCACCATGCAGGCACCGATGATCCCCAGTCGCCGCCTTCGATCTTGCCGACATTGAGATTAATTGGATGCGCCAAATCCCTGAAATAAAGCCGTTTATGACGATCCTCGTTCCAACGCGCTTCCAGTTCGCGCAGGCTTGCAATCACGCGATAGGCCGCATCTATGGCATTGGCACCCTCGCCCATCTCGCGCACATGCACCGGCGTTCCGCGCAATTCGACCTCGAACCAAAGCGTGCCGACATTGGCGCGCACCAGCATTTCGTCCTCTGGCTCCGGGATCAGCACTGCATCCGCGGTATGCCCATCCAGAAATGTCATCAACGCACCGTTGCCGGTGGATTCTTCTTCGACGACGGATTGGATTTCGACCCGCGCAGTTGGGCGCAGCCCGGCATCTTTCAGCGCATCCATGGCAAAGATCATGGCGGCATGCCCGGCCTTCATGTCTGCACCACCACGCCCATACAGCCAGTCACCGTCGATCTGCGGATCAAATGGATCAAAGCGCCACATCTCGGCTGGGCCGGTGGGAACGACGTCGGTATGTGATTGCAGAATCAATGACTTCCCGAGCGTTTCCAAAGGGTCGAATGTGCCGATCACAATTGGCGCGTCGGAATGGTCCACACTGAACTTGCCGCCGCCGACATGGTTTTCGATGGCGGCCCGCTCCATCTCAAGACGCTCGGTCGCATAGCCTCGCTGCAACAGGGCATCGAACACGAACTCCTGAACGCCGTGCTCATGGCCGCGAATCGACGCAAACCGCATCAAGTCCTTGGTGAACGCGATCTGCGTGTCGAAACCATCTGTCACCGCACGGGTGATCGCGTCTTTTGTTTCTGGATCAAGCACCTGGTGTCCTTTCGCGCCTCTCTTCTGAAATCCTGCGTATCACACTGATTGATTCCCCGTTTCGGTGGTCGGATCGTTACAATAGACCGACCTTCAAGTCGTCCCGTGCCCGTTTTCCAAGGGCAACGCGCGTTCAGTCAATTCCATCTTGTTGTTTACGCAAAGTCAATTTTCAAAAATTTACCACATGAATCCATGTTGTTACGACTTCGGCTGAAATTCAAACCTGTCGTCCGGGTGACTGTCATAAAACCGTTACGCAACTGTCACAAAAGCATGTCGGAACACCAATAGACCACCGCCAACGGTCATCAGGGGGATGGCCGAGAGATGTCCAAGCAAGGAGCTGACATAATGTCCGTAAAATTCTCTGTATCGGCACTGGCGATCGCTGCCGTTTCCGCAACCGCCGCAGCCGCGCGTGACAACGTGCAGGTTGCAGGGTCGTCCACCGTCCTGCCCTATGCCTCCATCGTGGCCGAAGCATTTGGCGAAAACACCGACTTCCCGACACCGGTCATTGAATCCGGCGGTTCGTCGTCCGGCCTCAAGCGCTTCTGCGAAGGCGTTGGCGAAAACACCATCGACATTGCAAACTCCTCGCGTCCGATCCGCGAAGGTGAAGTTGCGGCATGTGCCGAAGCTGGCGTGACCGACATCATCGAAGTCCGCATCGGCTATGATGGCATCGTGTTTGCATCCCAGCAGTCCGGTCCGGCATTCGACGCATTTGTTCCGTCCGATATCTACAACGCCATCGGCGCGAAGGTCATGAAGGACGGCGCACTGGTCGACAACGACTTCCAGAACTGGTCCGAATTCAACGCCGATCTGCCTGACGCAGAAATCGCGATGTTCATCCCGGGCACCAAGCACGGCACACGCGAAGTCTTCGAAGAGCAGGTTCTGCTGGCCGGCTGTGAAGCCACAGGCGCAATGGAAGCAATGGTTGCAGGCGGCATGTCCGAAGACGACGCCGAGGACGCTTGCCTTGACGTGCGTCAGGACGGCAAGTCGGTCGACATCGACGGCGACTACACCGAGACCCTTGCGCGTATCGACGCCAACACAAACGGCATCGGCGTGTTCGGCCTCGCGTTCTACGAGAACAACACCGACAAGTTGAAGGTTGCGACAATGTCAGGCATCGAGCCGACAACCGACACCATCGCTTCGGGTGAATACCCCGTGTCCCGCCCGCTGTTCTTCTACGTCAAGAAGGCCCATATCGGCGTGATTCCGGGCCTCAAGGAATATGCCCAGTTCTTCATCTCTGACGATCTGGCAGGCGCAAATGGCCCGCTGGCCAACTACGGCCTCGTGTCCGACCCCGAGCTGGCAAAGACACAGCAGATGGTTGCTGATGAAAAGATCATGGGCGCGGACATGTAATCGTCTGACGATCCAACCGATCAGGAGGCGGCGCTGTCTGCCGCCTCCTTTTTCCTTCTGGACTTTCTTCTGAACACTCTGGGGGCTCCATGCCACTACTCTGGCTTTTCCTGATCGTTCTCGCGATTGCCGCTGCGGCGTATGTGCTTGCCCGGTCGCGCGTCCTAGCTCTGTCGGGTCAGGACCGGCGCACCCTGCATTCGCTTCCGATCTATTACGGCAGCAACGCCGCGATGAAATCCGCGATCCCTGCCCTGCTGGTGCTGGTGATCTGGCTGCTTGCGCAACCTTTTTATGTGAACAACGTCGTCTCTGGCATGATCCCCGACACGGCCATCGCCGACAGTTCGTCGCGCGGCCTTGTTCTGGCCGAAGTGCGCCGCGCAGCGGACGGACTGGACCTTGCGGTCGCGACCGGCGGCATGACCGAGGCCGAGGCGCGTGACACAAACGCCGATATCGAGGACGTGACCAACAGCCTGTCCGAGGCCGGTGCCATCGTGACTTCGCAGATCACCCAGCCGATCCTGCGCGCGGCCCAACGGTTCCGCGTGCTCAATAGCAGCGCGTCGCAGATCATGGCCATTGTCGTTCTGCTGATCGCCACCGCTGGCGCACTTTGGGGCATCAAGGAAACCAAACCCGATTTCCGCGCCCGCAACGTGGTCGAGCAAGGGATACGCGCGCTGCTCATCGCCGCCGCCTCTATCGCCATCCTGACCACGCTGGGCATTGTCCTGTCGCTGGTCTTCAACACAATCGAGTTTTTCCGTCTCTACCCGGCATCCGAATTCTTCTTTGGAACAAGCTGGGCACCCAGCTTTTCCGGCCGGGGCGGGGCTTCGGACCTTGGCATTCTGCCACTTCTGTGGGGCACGTTCTACATTTCGATCGTCGCGCTGTTGGTGGCTGTTCCGATTGGCCTGTTTGCCGCGATCTACCTGTCGGAATACGCGGGCAACAGGGTGCGGGCCGTCGCCAAGCCGATGCTCGAAGTCCTCGCCGGTATCCCGACCATTGTCTACGGCCTGTTCGCGCTGTTGACCGTCGGCCCCCTTCTGATGCGTGTCTTCGGGGATGAAGGGCTGGGCTGGATGCAGGCCGGGACCGCCGTGATGACCGCCGGACTGGTAATGGGCATCATGCTGATCCCTTTCGTGTCCTCTTTGTCGGATGACATCATCAATGCCGTGCCGCAGTCGATGCGCGACGGGTCTTACGGGCTGGGTGCCACGCAATCCGAAACCATTCGCCAGGTGGTGATTCCAGCCGCCCTGCCCGGCATTGTCGGCGCGATCCTGTTGGCGGCAAGCCGCGCCATCGGCGAGACGATGATTGTGGTTCTGGGCGCGGGTGCCGCTGCGCGACTGTCGCTCAACCCGTTCGAGGCGATGACAACCGTGACCGCCAAGATCGTGTCGCAGTTGACCGGCGACTCCGATTTCGCCTCACCCGAAGCGCTCGTGGCCTTTGCCCTTGGCATGACGCTTTTCGTCATCACCCTCGGGCTCAATATCTTCGCGCTCTACATCGTGCGCAAATACCGGGAGCAGTACGAATGACCGACGCAAGCATGAACAGCGCCCCGATGAAGGGCCGGCTCACAACCGTCGACGCCCGCACCAAGAAACGCAACGCCGCCGAAAAGCGCTTCAAGGCTTACGGGCTGGCGGCAATTCTCATCGGTCTTTTCTTCCTTGGTGTGCTTGCAATATCCATCCTGCGCTCGGGAATTCCCGCTTTCACCCAAGCGAATGTGCAGGTTGAATTCACCCTGACCCAGGATGAATTCGATGCCGCCGAGAGCCAGATGCTCAAGACCAAGGCGTATGAGAACCTCTTTGTTGCGGCACTTCAAAGCCAGCTTGAAGAGCGTGGACTTGAGGTCGATTTCGATCCCGCCGCCATCGAACGCCTGCTGGGAAAGACCGGTGGCACCATTCGGGAATTCTTCCGCGAAAACCCGGATCGGATCGGCACGCCGGTGGCCTTCAACCTTGCGACATCTTCGCGTGTGGACGGCTATTTCAAAGGCCGCGTGACCCGTGACAGCGTGGTCGACAGCCGCTTCCTGATGGTCAGCGACCTTGATCTGGTGGACGCGCTGGCCGATGCAGGGATCATCACGTCCAGCTTCAACTGGAATTTCATCACCGGATCGGATTCCGGTGTGGACAACCCGGGGGGTGCCGGGATCGGCGTGTCGGTTGTCGGGTCGTTCTTCATGATGCTGGTCGTGCTGGCCCTGGCTTTGCCCATCGGCGTCGCGGCGTCGATCTACCTGGAAGAATTCGCGCCGCAAAACTGGTTTACTGACCTGATCGAGGTGAACATCTCGAACCTGGCGGCAGTCCCGTCCATCGTGTTCGGCATCCTTGGCCTTGCCGTGTTCATCCAGTTCATGCACATGCCGCAATCCGCACCTTTGGTCGGTGGTCTGGTGCTGACGCTGATGACGCTGCCCACCATCATCATCTCGACCCGCGCCTCGCTCAAATCTGTACCGCCGTCGATCCGCGAAGCGGCTCTGGGCGTCGGGGCGTCCAAGATGCAGACGGTGTTTCACCACGTCCTGCCGCTCGCTGCTCCGGGTATCCTGACGGGCACGATCATCGGTCTGGCGCAAGCCCTGGGCGAAACCGCGCCGCTGTTGCTCATCGGGATGGTGGGTTTCATCGCCCGTGCCTATCCTGAAGGGGTTGTCTCCGGCTTTGTCGATCCGAACTCCGCGATGCCCGCGCAGATCTACACCTGGGCGGCACGCGCCGACGCGGGCTTCTATGAAAAGGCCTGGGGCGGAATCGTCATCCTTCTTATCTTCCTTCTGACGATGAACATCATCGCCATCATTCTGCGCCGCCGTTTCGAGCGCCGCTGGTAATCAGGACCTTGTCCCATGTACGATGCACCACACTTCACCACACAGGAGACGGCCGTGACTGACGTCAAAATCAAAGCCAAGGACGTACAGGTCTATTACGGCGACAATCACGCGATCAAGGATGTCTCGGTCGAGATCGAGAACAACACCGTGACCGCCTTCATCGGCCCGTCGGGCTGTGGAAAATCAACCTTTCTGCGCTGCATCAACCGGATGAACGACACCATCGACATCTGCCGCGTCGAAGGGGACATCCTGATCGACGGCGATGACATCTACGACAAGCGGGTCGATCCTGTGCAGCTGCGCGCCAAGGTCGGCATGGTGTTCCAGAAACCCAACCCGTTCCCAAAATCGATCTATGACAACGTCGCTTACGGCCCCAGGATCCACGGCATGGCCCGCAACAAGGCCGAGATGGACGAGATTGTCGAACGCGCCCTGCGCCGCGGTGCCATCTGGGACGAGGTCAAGGACCGGCTTCAGGCTCCGGGCACCGGGCTTTCCGGTGGCCAGCAGCAGCGTCTGTGCATCGCCCGCGCCGTGGCGACCGAACCCGAAGTGCTGCTGATGGACGAACCGTGTTCCGCGCTTGACCCCATCGCCACCGCGCAGGTCGAGGAACTGATCGACGAACTGCGCCAGGACTACGCGGTTGTCATCGTCACGCACTCCATGCAGCAGGCCGCGCGCGTCAGCCAGAAAACCGCGTTTTTTCACCTGGGCAACCTTGTCGAATACGACGAGACATCCAAGATTTTCACAAACCCCGAAGACAGCCGCACCGAAAGCTACATCACCGGACGGATTGGATAAGATCGTGACCCCCAAGCAAGACCACATCTCAAGCGCCTTCGACCGCGACCTTGAAGGCATTCAGGCCCGGATCATGAAAATGGGCGGTCTGGTCGAACAGGCCATCCTTGATTCCGCGCAGGCACTGGAAACCCGCGACCAGGAACTGGCCGACAAGGTCCGCGCCGGGGACAAGGCGATCGACGAGCTTGAAGAGCTTCTGAACGAGGAAGCCGCCCGCGTGATCGCCCTGCGCGCGCCCACGGCCATCGACCTGCGGGTGATCCTGTCGGTCATGCGGATCAGCGCCAATCTCGAACGCATCGGCGATCTGGCCAAGAACCTGGCCAAGCGCAATGCAGTGCTGATGTCGATGCCGGCGATCAGCGGCTCTGCGTCACAATTGCGGCGCATGTCGCGTGATGTGCAGATCATGCTCAAGGATGCGCTCGACGCCTATATCCAGCGCGACGACAAGCTTGCAATGAGCGTGATCGAACGCGATGTCGACATCGACCAGATGTACAACACCCTGTTCCGCGAATTCCTGACCTTCATGCTGGAAGATCCGCGTAACATCACACCCTGCATGCACCTGCATTTCATCGCCAAGAATGTCGAACGCATGGGCGACCATGTCACCTCGATCGCCGAACAGGTGGTGTTTCTTGTCACGGGTGACAAACCGGACGAACCGCGCCAGAAAGAAGACAACACGTCAACCGATGCAAACCTGTCCCAATCCAACGACAGCAAGGTCTGATCCATGAACCGGGTCCAGCCGACAGTTCTGGTCGTCGAAGACGAACCCGCCCAGCGCGAGGTTCTGGGGTACAACCTGGAAGCCGAAGGCTTTCGCGTCGCCAAGGCCGAGAACGGCGAAGAGGCGCTGCTCCTCGTGGACGAGGAACAGCCCGACATCATCGTCCTGGACTGGATGCTTCCCAACGTGTCCGGGATCGAGGTGTGCCGGCAACTCAAGACCCGTGCCGACACGCGCAACGTGCCGATCATCATGCTTTCGGCCCGCTCTGAAGAGGTGGACCGCGTGCGGGGTCTGGAAACCGGCGCGGATGATTATGTGATCAAACCCTACTCCGTCGTCGAACTGATGGCCCGCGTGCGTGCGCAGCTGCGCCGGACCCGGCCGGCGGCGGCAGGCCTGCGTCTTGAATACGAAGATATCGTGCTCGACGCGGAAACCCACCGTGTGACGCGGCACGGGTCCGAGATCAAACTTGGCCCGACCGAATTTCGCCTGCTGTCGACGTTGATGGAAAAACCCGGCCGCGTCTGGTCGCGCGAACAGCTTCTGGATCGGGTCTGGGGCCGTGACATCTATGTCGATACCCGAACGGTGGATGTCCATATTGGCCGGTTGCGCAAATCGCTGACCACTGCCGGAGGAGCCGATCCCCTTCGCACCGTGCGCGGTGCAGGGTATTCTCTGGGCTGAACGGGCCACCGGCGGATGATGCGTCAACGCATCATTTCGTTTCCGTTGACGGAAACGCCCGCCGTCCTCACTCCTGCCGCTGCTCCACTGGCAGGATCACCGTAAACGTCGTGCCCTTGCCCAGCTGGCTGTCCACTTGCAACCGTCCGCGATGGCGGTTGACGATGTGTTTGACGATGGCAAGCCCAAGTCCGGTTCCTCCAAGCTCTCGCGACCGGTGACTGTCGACCCGGTAGAACCGCTCGGTCAGGCGCGGCAGATGCACGGTGTCGATCCCGGCCCCTGTGTCGCTCACCTCGATCCGAACCCCCTGCCCGCGCAGCCGGGTTTCGTAATCCGGCGCGCCAAGGCTCAGCCGGACAAAACTGCCTTTTCCGGAATACTTGATCGCGTTCTCCACCAGATTGGTCAGCACCTGACGCAACTGATCGGCATCGCCGGGGATCACGACGGGCGTATCAGGCAGATGCAGCGAAAGCTCGATCCCCGCCTCATCCGCCAATTGCGCCAGACTGTGCCGCGTCTGCTGGATCACCACACCAAGATCGACAGGATCGACCGGGCGCACCCGCTCATCGGCTTCGACCCGGCTCAGCGACAACAGGTCCGAGACCAGACGGTTCATCCGTCCGGCCTCTGCGCCCATGATTCCGAGGAACCGCTCTTGCGCCTTCGGGTCATTGCGCGCCGGTCCTTGCAGCGTTTCGATAAAGCCCAACAGCGCGGTCAGAGGTGTGCGCAGTTCGTGGCTCACATTGGCCACAAAATCCCGGCGCATCTGGCCCGCCTGCTCCATCGGCGTGATGTCTTCGAATGACACCAAAATGCCCAGCCGTCCCTGCATCGGCACCGGCCCGCAGGTCACACGGTAGGTGATGTCATGCTGCCCGTCATTGGTCAGGTGTCGGGTTTCGTGCCCGGTGCCATCGCGCTGGACCTGTTCGATGGTCTCGATCAGGGCTGGTTGGCGCAGCGCGGTGATGAAATGCCGTCCCTCTATATTCTTGCCCAGCAGCTTTTCAGCAGCGGCATTGACCGCGAAGATCCGTTCATCCGGCGCAATCAGCACCGCCGGGATGCCCAGCACCATCAGGATGTCGCGGGGGGCGGCTGTCATTTTGCGTCTGCCACCGCCGCAAGCCCGGCATCGAAAGCCGCGATCAGCGCGTCCGGGTCTTCCAGACCCACGGATACCCGGAAGAACCCTTCGGTCATGCCCAGCTTGGCGCGCCCCTCGGGTGTCAAACCCCGGTGCGACGAGGATGCTGGGTGCGACAGCGTTGTGCCCACATCTCCCAGCGTCGGAGCAAAGGCGATCTGGTCGGCCCCTTTGGTAAAGGCATTCGCCTCGGCGCGGCCACCATCCAGCTCGAAACTCACCATGTTGCATCCCCGCCCCTGCAACAGCCCTTGCGCGCGGGCGCGGTCCGGGTGGTCGGGACGCGTCGGATAAAGCACCCGCTTGACCAGACCCTGCCCCGCCAGATGGTCTGCCAGTCGCGCCGCCGTTGCCTCGGCCCGGTCAAAGCGCAAATCGAAAGACATCAGTCCGCGCTCGGCCAGCCAGCAATCGAACGGGCTTGGCGTCATGCCGGTGGTGACGGCGAAATCATAGATCGCCTTGGCATCGGCGGCCTCGCGGGCCGCCACCCAGCCCAGCGTCACGTCGGAATGTCCCGCCAGCAGCTTGGTCACGGAATGCAGCACCACATCCGCGCCCAATTCGAATGGCCGCACGGCGCGCGGTGTGGTGAAGGTGTTGTCCACCACCAGAAGCACACCTTTGTCACGGCACAGATCCGCAATCCCCTGCACATCGGCGATCCGCAGCGTCGGATTCGACACCACCTCGATCAGCACCAGCCGCGTGTTTGGCCGCAACGCCGCTGCCACCGCCGCCACATCTGTCGGATCAGCCAGCGTCGTCTCGATCCCCAGCCGGGGCAGATCGTCCCGCATCATGCGCAGGGACCGCCCGTACAACTGATCGCCCCCGACCACATGATCGCCCGCCTTGCACAGCCCCAGCAATACGGCTGTGACCGCCGCCATCCCCGACCCGAGAACCAGTCCGGGTTGCGGTGCATCTTCCATCGCGTCGATCCGGCGCGCCAGTACATCGGCGTTGGGATGGCCCTCGCGCGCATAGGTGTAGCCCGCCGCGCGTCCCTCGTATTGATCGTCAAGCCGGTCAGGCGTTTCGCTGGCATAGACGACAGATGGCATCAGAGGCGTGACCACAGGGGTCGACGCGCTGTGAGGAAAGCCGCGTGGGCGCATCAGGGTGGGTTTCATCATTGTCGCGGAACTCCGTTCAATTCTTGTCCGCAGGCCTGCCACAAAGCACAGGCGGCAACAATGGGCAGCGCGACAGCGCGTTTCGCAATCCCGCTCTTGCGCTGCACCAGCGCTCGGGCGATGACGGTCGTATGACACAGCGTCCTGATATCCTTTGCATCGGCTCTGTCCTCTGGGACGTGATCGGCCGCTCTGACCGCCACATGAAACAGGGCGCCGACGTGCCCGGCCACATTACCCGCCTGCCCGGTGGTGTCGCGATGAACATCGCAATGACTCTCGCGCGGTTCGATCTGCTACCTGCCTTGCTCAGTGTCATTGGCCGCGATGCCGAAGGTGATGAACTGGTCTTGACCTGCGAGCGGATGGGCCTGATCACGGATCACCTTTACCGCTCCGAAGACCTGCCCACCGATCAATACATGGCGATCGAAGCGGCCAACGGCCTGATCGCCGCCATTGCCGACGCGCATTCCCTTGAACAGGCGGGCGACAAGATCCTGCGCCCCCTGATCGACGGTCCCCTGGGATTTGTCGAAGCGCCGTTCCCCGGACCCATCGCGCTGGATGGCAACCTGACCGAAGCGCTGCTGGATCAGATCGTCCGCCACCCGGCGTTTTCCAAGGCCGACCTTCGGATTGCACCGGCCTCTCCCGGCAAGGCGGAACGCCTGTCGCCGTTCATCCGAAGCGGGCACGGTGTTCTTTATGTGAACCTCGAAGAGGCGGGCCTGCTGTGCCAGACCGAATTCGAAAGCGCGCCACAGGCCGGGGCTGCCCTGATCGAACGCGGCGCGGCGCGCGCGCTGGTCACCGATGGCGGCAATGTCACCTGTGACGCCACCAAGGATGGCATCCTGGCCGAACGCCCCCCCGAAGTAATGGTCACCCGCGTCACCGGCGCAGGCGACACCTTCATGGCCGCCCATATCGCGTCCGAACTGCGCGGCGCCGACCGCCCCACCGCGCTGCACCGCGCCCTTGCCACAGCCGCGGCCTACGTCGCCGGAGGAACCTGAAATGACCCATCTGCCGCTTGATATTTCCCCCGCCGTTCAGACCGCGCTTGATGCGCACAGGCCCGTGGTGGCGCTGGAATCGACCATCATCACCCACGGCATGCCCTGGCCGCAGAACCTTGAAACCGCACAGGCCATCGAGGCGACGATCCGCGACAACAAAGCAGAGCCTGCCACCATCGCCGTGATCGACGGTCGTCTTTGCGTCGGCCTGAGCGCCGAACAGCTTGAAACACTGGCGCAGGCCAAACACGTCGCCAAGCTCAGCCGCGCCGACATGGCGGTCTGTATGGCCAAGGGTGGCACCGGGGCAACCACGGTCGCGGCCACCATGATCGCCGCGCACCTCGCCGGGATCATGGTCTTCGCCACCGGAGGCATCGGCGGTGTGCATCGCGGCGCGGATCAAAGTTTCGATATCTCCGCCGATCTTCAGGAACTGGCACATACCCCTGTGACCGTCGTCGCGGCGGGCGCGAAAGCGATCCTCGATCTGCCCAAGACGCTCGAAGTTCTGGAAACACTCGGCGTTCCTGTGATGGCTTATGGTCAGGACACGCTGCCCGCCTTCTGGTCCCGCGCGTCGACCCTCAAGGCACCGCTTCGCGCCGACACGCCGCTTGAAATCGCCAAGGCTCATGTGATGCGCATGGCGCTTGGCCTGCCGGGTGGCCAGCTGATCGCCAACCCGATCCCCGCCGGAGCCGAGATTCCGCACGCCGAGATCCATCCGATGATCACGCGCGCCACACAGGACGCCGAAACCCACGGCATCTCTGGCAAGGCCCTTACACCTTACCTGCTGCAACGCATTTTCGAACTGACTGACGGGCGATCCCTCGATGCCAATATCGCGCTTGTGCTCAACAATGCTCGGCTTGGCGCACAAATTGCACAGGAATTGACGTCGCTGCGTTGAAAATCAGGCTCTTGCGCCGCGCACCCATTGTAGACGCCTGTCGGACGCCCTAGGTTTTCCCGGAACCAGTGACGGACCCGACATGACCACCCCATTCGAAGCCGAACGACGCAAGCCCGGTCTTTTTTCGCGTTTGCGGGCCAGCTTTCTGACCGGAATTGTCGTGATCGCTCCGGTTGCGCTGACGATCTGGCTGATCTGGACGATCATGGGGTGGATCGACGGGTTTGTGCTGCCTCTTGTACCCACCCGGTTCAACCCGGAACAGTATATCGGCATCAACCTGCGCGGGGTCGGGGTCATCTTTTTCCTGGTGTTCACGGTCTTTGTCGGCTGGGTCGCCAAGGGTCTGATCGGACGCTCGCTGATCCGCTTTGCCGAAGGACTGGTGGAACGCATGCCGGTGGTGCGGTCGATCTACAGCGGCGTCAAACAGATCGCCGAGACGATCTTTGCCCAATCCGAACGCAATTTCGAAACGGCCTGCCTGATCCAGTATCCGCGCAAGGGTATCTGGGCCATCGGCTTCATCTCGACCGACGCGCGGGGCGAGGTTGCCGACAGGGCCGAAACCATGGGCAAGCTGATTTCGGTCTTTGTGCCGACCACTCCGAACCCGACATCCGGCTTCCTGCTGTTTTTCCCGCAGGAAGACGTGATCGAGCTTGATATGTCGATCGAAGACGCCGCCAAGCTGGTGATCTCTGCGGGGCTGGTCTACCCCAACGCCAAGGATCCGACCCAGCCCGCCAAGGCCGCATAATATTTCTCGCGCCGACGCTTGAACCACAGGGACAGGCTGCACACCTGTCTGGAACGTCGCGCCGCACCCCCGCGCGCGCCACGCTTAGGAGCTTCCCTTGGACGTGTTTCTGGTGGCCTTCGGGCTGGCTGCGCTGCTGTTTGGCGGCGATCTTCTGGTGCGCGGCGCAGTTGCCGTGGCGCGCCACTTCAACGTGTCACCGCTTGTGATCGGCCTCACGCTGGTGGGCTTCGGCACCTCTGCCCCCGAACTGGTGACCTCGCTCAGCGCCGCCCTGTCTGGTGTGCCCGCCATCGCGTTGGGCAACGTGGTGGGCAGCAACATCGCCAACATCCTGCTGATCCTCGGTGTGGCCGCAGTGATCCGCCCGGTCGCGGCCCATATGCCCGCGCTCCCGCGCGAAGCCGGTTGGGTTGCGGGCAGCGCCCTGCTGTTGGTCGGGCTGGCGGTCTATGGCCAGATCACCTCTCTCACCGGTGCGGTGTTGCTCGCGCTCCTTGGCTTCTACCTCTGGGGGGCGTTCCGGTCCTCGGACACTCCGGATCAGGATCTTTCGATCCCGGCCGACCGGCTGCCGATTGCAGCGCTGATCCTGTTGGCCGGGCTTGCGCTGACCATCGGTGGTGCGATTGCGCTTGTCGATGGCGCAACCGGCATCGCGCGTGCCTATGGTGTGCCGGAAGCGGTGATCGGCCTGACCCTGGTGGCCGTGGGCACCTCCCTGCCCGAACTGGCCACCACCGTGATGGCGGCGCGGCGCGGGCAATCGGATGTCGCCCTCGGCAATATCCTGGGGTCCGGGATTTTCAACATCCTTGGCATCCTGGGCACAACGGCGCTTGTCGTACCCCTGCCCATCGCGACGGATCTCGGGCGTGACATCTGGATCATGCTGGCCGCAACGCTGCTGCTGATCGCAATGCTGTTCCTGACGTCCCGGATCAGCCGCAGCACCGGCGCGGGATTCCTGCTTCTCTATGCCGGCTACATGGCGTGGCTCAGCCAAACATTTTGACCAGATCCGCCGACTGCCGGGTTCCCAGATCCGCCTTGTGACGCGCCAGAAAACCGCCGGCCGCGCGCCGACCGGCGGCTTTCAGTTCCGCGATGACCGATGGCACCGGCACCATCTTGGTTGCCACCGACAGGTCGTTCATCAGGTCGTCATCCGCGATCATATGCACCCGCATGTTCTTCATCGCACCGTCTTTGACCGCGCCCTGCGTGATCAGTCGCTGCACAAATTCGATCGCTCGCAATTCGCGCAGCAACGATGAATTGAAACTGATCTCGTTGATCCGGTTCTGAATCTCGTTCGGCATCACCGGCACGCTGTCACGCACCATCGGATTGATGTTCACGATGACAACGTCGTCCGGCAAACCGCCGTGAAACAATGGAAAAAGCGCCGGGTTTCCGGTATAGCCGCCATCCCAGAACGCCTCTGTCTCCCCGGTTTGCGGGTCTTTCACCTCAACCGCCTGGAACAGGGTCGGCAGACAGGCCGAGGCAAGGATGCTCTGGGTGCTGATGGTAGTACCTTCGAACACCCGCACCTTGCCGTCGCGCACATTGGTGGCACAGACATATAACTTTGGCCCCTCCATCGCACAGACCCGCCCGAAATCGAACTGGGCGACGATCTTTTCCAGCGGATTTTCGTATAACGGGCCCCAGGCATAGGGCGACATCATCCGCCCCAAGGTGTCGCCCAGCATGTAGATCGGTGACAGCTCCATGGATTTGCTGATCGCGCCCGGCGTCGGAAGCCACGCCTGCATCCATTTGGGAACGGCCAGATCGTCCAATCGCGCCACCTGCGCCCAGAGCCAGTCAAGGTTGTCGCGCGCGCCCTGCCGCCCGTCGACCAGCCACCCGGACTTGAGCGCGGCCCCGTTCAGCGCCCCTGCCGAGGTGCCGGTGATCGCGGCAATCTCGATGTCGTCCTCTTCCAGAAGCCGGTCCAGTACACCCCAGGTAAACGCGCCATGCGCCCCGCCGCCCTGTAGCGCAAGATTGATCTTCACCATGCCGGTTTCCTGCTTCTCTGGTTCAACAATATCCTTGGGAGCACGAGGGGCGGACCCCTCGTTCCCCAATTTAGCTTAGGCTCCGCGCTCAGGCAGCCGTCCAGCCGCCATCCACGGCCAGGGATGTCCCGGTGATCTGATCCGCCGCGTCGCTGCAGAGGAACAACACCGTCCCGGCAAGCTGTTCCACGGTCACGAATTCCTTGGAGGGTTGCTTGGCCAGGATCACCTTTTCGACAGCTTCGTCTTCGGAAATCCCGTATTGCTTGGCCGTATCGGGAATCTGCGCCTCAACCAGCGGGGTCAGGACATATCCCGGACAGACGGCGTTGCAGGTGATCGGTTCCTTGGCGGTTTCCAGACCCACGGTCTTGGTCAGCCCCAGAACGCCGTGCTTGGCTGTGACATAGGCCGCCTTGAATGGGGATGCGCGCAGCCCGTGCCCGGAGGCGATATTCACGATCCGGCCCCAACCTGCCTTGCGCATCATCGGCAATGCGGCGGCTGTGGTGTGAAATGAAGACGACATGTTGATCGCAATGATCGCGTCCCATTTCTCGACTGGGAATTCATCCACCGGCGCGACATGCTGGATACCCGCATTGTTTACCAGAATATCGCAGGTGCCGGCCTTTTCGATCAGCGCGCGGCACTGGTCGGGTTTGGACATATCCGCCTGGATATAGCGCACCGTGACGCCATGTTCTTTTGCGATCTCTTCGGCCAGCGCGTGATCTTCGGCAGTGTCCGTGAACGAATTGATCACCACATCCGCCCCGGCGCGCGCCAATTCATGCGCCACACCCAGACCGATCCCGGAATTCGATCCGGTGATGACAGCGGTTTTTCCCTTCAGCGACATGATCGCTCCTTCCTTCGTGTTTGCTTGTGCAGCACGCTACATGCTGCGTTTGCATAATACAAAGCAAGGATCTGTGTGTCAGGCCGCCGGAGGCTGTGCGCCGAAAAAGCCGATGATCTCGGTCAGGCGCCGGTCGGAACCGACACGTCCAATGTCGAGTCCGCTCACCGGAACAGATCCATCCGCCACCACCAGACGCCACGCAAAGCGGATCCGGTCGTGGTGCTGGTCCACACCCGATGTCAGTTCGATTCGCGCCCTCGGAAACTGTGCGTGAACCTGTCCGATATGCCCGACAAGCGATTCGCGTCCCAACGCCTCGCCACTGGGGTCCTGATACAGGCCATTCTCCGCCCATGCGATCTCAAGCAGCGCGCGTCGTTTGTCCGTGTCGGGTTCGCACCACGCGTCCCCATAGGCCTTTAATACGGGCTTCAAACTGTTCATGTCGCTACTCCTCCTGCTGCGTCAGCCTTGCAGATCGAGTGGCGTTCAGACAGAAAAAAACCCCGGCACGAAGCCGGGGTTAAGTTATTGAGGCAGGTTTCATACAGGCAAGAAACCTATCGAGCAGTGACTCCCTTATAGGCAATTCTTCGCAGCGATCCAAGCTAAAAGTTTGAAAAGCCACAAAAGCCCCGTTACCTTCAGGTTCAATAAAACAAGGGCAGACAGGGATTGTTGCGAAAATGAGATCGGATTTTTTCCTAAAACGGCAACTTGTCGTGGCTGCAATTGCAGTCGCGTTAAGCGCGCAATCCGGGGCCGCGGACCCGCAGCACGGCATAGCTATGTATGGCGACCCGGAACTACCACCGGATTTTGTGTCCCTGCCTTATGCCAACCCGGACGCGCCCAAGGGCGGGCGTATCGTCACCGGCGAGGTCGGCAGCTTTGACAGCCTCAATCCGCACATCTCCAAAGGCTCTACCCCGTGGCAGCTTCGGTTCCTGGCCTATGAAAGCCTGATGGGCCGGAATTGGGATGAACCCTTCACGCTGTACGGCCTTTTGGCCGAATCGATTGAGGTGGGTGAGAACCGCGAATGGGTCGAATTTGTCCTGCGCGAAGAGGCTGCGTTTTCGGACGGCACGCCTCTGACCGTGGAAGACGTGATGTGGTCTTACGAAACGCTCGGCACCATCGGCCACCCGCGCTATCACGGCGCGTGGAACAAGATCGCGTCGATGGAACAGACAGGCCCGCGCAGCCTCCGGTTCACCTTCAACGAAGAAGATCCGGAAATGGCGCTCTTGATCGGGATGCGCCCGATCCTGAAAAAGGCCCAGTGGGACGGCAAGGAATTCGACGCCTCCGGCATCGACGAAGTGCCGATCACCACAGCACCTTATGTGGTCGACGACTACGAGGCTGGCCGATTTGTCAGCCTCAAGCGCAATCCCGAATACTGGGGCCAAAGCGTCAACTTCATGCGTGGTCAGGCCAACCTTGATGAAATCCGCCTTGAATTCTACGGTGACGGCACCGCCATGTTCGAGGCGTTCAAGGCCGGTGCGCTGAATTCCAGCCGCGAATTCAATATCGAGAGATGGGACACGCAATACGATTTTCCCGCCATCGACAGCGGCGAAGTCGTCAAATCGGTGATCCCGCATGAACGCCCTTCGGGCATGACCGGTTTTGTGATGAACACCCGCCGCGACGTGTTCGAGGATTGGCGCGTCCGCGATGCCATGCTGCACGCCTTCAACTTCGAATTCATCAACGAAACCATGACCGGCTCCAAACAGCCGCGCATCACGTCCTATTTCTCGAACTCGGTTCTGGGGATGGAGGATGGCCCGGCGGACGGCCGCGTGCGTGACCTGCTGGAACCGTTCGCCGCAGACCTGTTGCCCGGCGCGCTTGATGGATATGCCCTGCCGCAATCTGATGGCACAGAACGCAACCGGGGCAACATCCGCGCGGCCATCGACCTGATGGAACAGGCGGGGTACACGATCTCCGAAGGCAAGATGGTTGGCCCCGACGGGGAACCCTTCACCTTCGAGATCCTGCTGCAACAGGGCAGCAGCGAAGAACAATCCATCATCGACCTATTCACGCAATCGCTCGAACGGGTCGGCATCACCCCGAAAATCACGGCAATCGACAGCGCCCAGTTCAAAGAGCGCACAACCAATTACGATTTCGACATGAGCTACAACCGCTGGGGCATGTCGCTCAGTCCGGGCAACGAACAAAAGCTGTACTGGGGCTGTGACGGTGTCGAAACACCGGGCACGCGCAACTGGATGGGCATGTGTTCCCCGGCGGCAGAGGCGATGATCGACGCAATCCTCAACTCGGACACGCGCGAAGACTTCGTCGCCGCCACGCAGGCGCTGGACCGGGTCCTGACCACCGGCCGCTATGTGATCCCGATCTACCAGTGGAACATCAGCCGCATCGCCCACGCGAAAGAGCTGAAATACCCCGAGGCCATCCCGATCTACGGCGACTGGATCGGCTGGCAGCCAGATGTCTGGTGGTGGGAAGAGGAGTAAGCCATGCGGACTTTGGTTCTTTTGGCGGTGCTTGCAGGCACGCTGAGTGCCTGTGCCACCGTTGACGGTGTCGGACAGGATATTTCGACCGGATCGCGCACCGTCCAGAGCTGGTTCTGACACCGACTGCAACCAAAGTCCGTGGCGCTTTTCTGCCTGCGGTGGAAAAACGCTTTTGCGAATTTGGCACTGTATGCCATCGTATATGGTGCGAGGGGCGTTTGGAGGAACGCCTGATGACCTGGACCGAGATCACTGAAAACTGGCACACGGCCCTTGCACGGCTGGAGTCGCGGTTCCCATTGTTGGACCGCGATGCGTTGAGTATGCCCCCCGAAAGCATGACTGGCCTCTCGGATCATCTCGCGGATACCCACGACCTGACCACGCTGGAAGCGACCGAAGAACTGGCGGATTGGCTGTTTGTTGAATCCCTGGTCCGTCAGGCTGGCGACCTGCGCCTTCATTGACTGTTACTGGTCAGTTCAGCGATGTGACCCACAGGATGTTGGCATCCTCGTCCGACACCGAAATCACATTGTGACCCATCGTGGCATCATAATAGGCGGAATCGCCGCGACGCATGTCGATGGGTTCATAGAATTCGGTATAGAGCCGGATCACCCCGGTCAGGACGTATAGAAATTCTTCCCCGTCATGGCGCACCCAGCCGTCGAATTCGTCGACCGACCGCGCCCGCACCCGAGCGCGATAGGGAAGCATCTGCTTCTTGGTCAGGGACTCCGCCAAAAGCTCGTGTTCATAAGTGGTTGTGGCGTGTTGTTGACCTTGCCCATTGGGCGTCATCACCATCCGGCCATTCACCTTTTCGCGCTGCGGCGGCGTGAACAATTGCGGCACGCTGATCTGAAGGCCAACCGCCAGCTTTTTCAGCGCGTCATAGGTCGGCGACATTTGCCCGTTCTCGATCTTGGACAGGGTCGATCGCGCCAGCCCGGCCTGCTGCGCCGCCTGTTCAAGCGTCCAGTTATGTGCCTTGCGCAGTTCGCGCACGCGCTCCCCAAGGTTCAGCGGCTCCGGTTGATCATGGCTTCCGGTGTCGCGCGCGATACGGATCAGGTTCCTGGGATCATCAGACATGGCGAGGTCTATATCGGCCGGTCACTCGCCCCGCAAGCCGCGCTTGCGACCGGTTGCATTCCACCCTAGGCCTTGCGCATGACGTCCGTGTTCGACCAAAGCCCCTATCCGGCCTGCCCGTCCGGATTCAATCTTGCTGCCCATGTGCTGGCCGCCGCCGACCGTGTGCCCGACAAGATCGCGCTGGCCGTGGTCAAACCCACAGGTGCCCAGCGGTGGAGTTATGCGCGGCTCAAGCAGGCCGTCCTTGGCTGCGCCACCGGGTTTCTGGACAGCGGGCTGAAACCCGGCGACCGCCTGTTGATGCGCGTCGGCAATGCCGTCGAATTCCCCGTCGCCTACCTTGCCGCGATTGCCGTGGGCATCGTCCCGATCCCCACCTCTTCGCAATTGACGGATGCCGAGGTGCAGGTGCTGATCGACATGACCGACCCGGCGGCGGTTCTGCATGACGGGATCACGGCCTGTCCGGACACCGTACGGATGATCGGTACGGTTCAACTGTCCGAATGGGACGGTTTGCCCCCTGCACAGGTCGATTACGGCGATCCGGACCGACTCGCCTATATCATCTTCACCTCCGGCACATCCGGCACACCCCGCGCCGTGTGCCATGCCCACCGCGCCATCTGGGCGCGGGGCATGATGATGGAGGGCTGGTACGGTCTGACCGAAAATGACCGCCTGATGCACGCAGGCGCGTTCAACTGGACCTATACACTTGGCACGGGATTGCTTGACCCGTGGACCAAAGGGGCCACCGCCCTGATCCCGGCGCAGGGCGTCGAACATGTACAGATTGCACTGCTCCTGAAGCGGCACGAAGCCACGATTTTCGCAGCTGCCCCGGGTGTTTACAGGAATATCCTGAAGTCAGACGCATTGAACCTTCCCAGACTTCGCCATGGCCTTTCCGCCGGTGAAAAGCTGCCCCAGGCCATCCGTGACGCGTGGCACACCGCCACAGGCACCCACGTTTACGAAGCGTTCGGCATGTCCGAATGCTCGACCTTCATCTCAAGCGCATCGGGATCGCCATCGCTTGCACCCCAAAGCCTTGGCTGGCCCCAACCGGGACGTCACGTCGCGATCGTGGGTAAAGACGGCACCGTCCCCACCGGCGAAACCGGCATCATCGCTGTTCACAAGTCCGATCCCGGTCTGATGCTGGGCTATCTGAACCAGCCGGACGAGACCGCGACCCGCTTTCACGGCGATTGGTTCCTGACCGGGGATATGGGCGAAATGACTGAAAACAAAGACATTCTCTATCATGGCCGATCCGATGACATGATGAATGCAGGCGGCTATCGTGTCAGCCCACTTGAGGTCGAGGCGGCCCTGCTCACACATCCAGACATCCACGATATTGGCGTTACCGACATCGACATCAAACCCGACACGCGCATCATCGCGGCCTATTATGTCGCTGATCGCGATATCGACGTGGACGAATTGACCACCTTTGCAGCGCAAAACCTGGCGCGCTACAAGCAGCCAAGGCTTTATCAGCGTGTCGAAACCCTACCCCGGAACGCCAACAACAAACTGGTGAGACGGGCGTTGCCGGATCAGGCAACGCTCTGAAAGCAGTTGCTTATCATTCAAGACCTTGTCTGTTAAACGGGGTCAAACGACACAAAGGAAAGACACATGGTCAAGCTCGACATCATGTCCGACCCGATCTGCCCGTGGTGCTATATCGGCAAGACCAATCTGGATCGCGCACTGCAACAACGCCCGGATCATCCGTTCCTGATCACCTGGCACCCGTTTCAGTTGAACCCCGACATGCCCAAAGGCGGAATGGACCGGCGTGAATACTTGGAAACCAAGTTCGGCGGCAAGGACGGCGCGGTCAAAGCCTATGCGCCCGTGGTCGAAAACGCAGAGAAGGCGGGGTTGAAGATCAACTTCGAAGGCATTGAAAAGACGCCGAATACCCTAGACGCACACCGTCTGATCCATTGGGCCGGGATCGAAGAACACCAGACCGAAGTCGTGGACGCGCTGTTTCAGGCCTACTTTGTCGAAGGGCGCGATATTGGCGATCATGATGTGCTGGCCGACATCGCAGACACCTGCGGCATGGATGCCAGCGTGGTGCTGCGCTTGCTGGCCACCGACGAAGACCACCGCGAGATCGTGGACCGCGACGCCGCCGCGCGGGGCATGGGTGTCACTTCGGTGCCCACCTTCATCGTCGCAGGCAAACACGCTGTCCCCGGCGCACAGCCAACCGAATTGTGGTTGCAGGTTCTGGATGACCTCGCACAGGGTGCCTCTCTGGACGCATGACAAACCGCTTTCGCATTGCAACGCTGATCCTGACACTGCTGGCCATCGTCGCGACAGGCACAGCGTTCTTTCGCTGGGCCGAAGGCTGGAGCTGGCTGGATTCGTATTTCTTCACCGTCGTCACCCTGTCGACGGTGGGTTATGGCAGCCTTGTTCCGGCAACCGCGCTTGGCAAGATCGGGACAACGGTGTTCATCTTTGTCGGGCTTGGCGTCTTCGCCGTGTCGATCCAGCAGTTCGGAATGTTCGCCATGCGCAAGCGCGAAGAACATGTCGAATGGATCGTGGGACGCCTTGGACCGCCCAGGGAAAGTGCAAACACCGATGACGATCCGGGCGCGCCGCCCCCGCCTGCCGCGTCACCCGATGCCTGAACCGAGCGAGGCCTGTTCCCTGATCTGACTTGGTGCTAGGGCTGTCGGCACATTCTCAGGACCGCTTCATGCCGAACGCCATGCCCCGCAAAGAATTCATCGCATTAATGGCCATGCTGGCGGCAACGGTGGCCCTGTCGATTGATGCGATGCTGCCTGCGCTGCCGCAGATCGGGCAGGAACTGACCCCGGACAACCTCAATCAGGCGCAGTTGATCCTGACCACATTTGTGCTTGGCATGGGGTTGGGGACGTTTTTCACCGGGCCGCTGTCCGACACCTATGGCCGCAAGAGCGTGATGCTCTGGGGGGCCGCACTTTACACGGTCAGCGCCTATATCGCGTCCACGGCCGAAACGCTTGAGGTGCTGTTGATTGCGCGGGTGTTTCAGGGGCTGGGCGCGGCAGGTCCGCGTGTGGTGGCAATGGCGGTTGTCCGCGACCTCTACATGGGGCGCGGCATGGCGCAGATCGTGTCCTTCATCATGATCGTCTTTACCATCGTTCCGGCCATTGCGCCGCTCTTGGGCGCATTCGTGATCGACGCCTATAGCTGGCGCGCGGTGTTTTACGGGTTCATGGGGTTCTCGGTCATTTCAGCGCTGTGGCTTGCCATTCGCCTGCCCGAGACCCTGCCGCCCGAGCGCCGCCGTCCGTTCCGGTTTCATGCCCTGCGCAGCGCGGTGATCGAGATGTTTGTGCATCCCGTCGTGCGGCTGTCCATCGTGGTGCAAGGCCTGTGTTTCGCCATGCTGTTTTCCATGCTGTCGAGCGTTCAGCAGATTTACGACATCACCTTTGGCCGCGCAGACACATTTGCGCTGTGGTTCGGGTTTGTTGCGGTCATTGCGGCCAGTTCCGGCATTCTGAACGCCAGTCTGGTGATGCGGTTGGGCATGATGTTCCTGGTGCGCGCCATGCTGCTTGCGCAGGTGGGACTGTCTGCACTCATGATTGCCGCAGGTTATGCTGCGACCGCCGGGCATATTTCGAATGACCTCTATTTCGGATGTTTCGTCATCTGGCAGATTTCGCTTTTCTTTCAGGCCGGCATGACGCTTGGCAATCTGGTGGCAATCGCGCAGGAACCGATGGGTCATATCGCGGGCATTGCGGCAAGTGTGGTTGGATCGGTGGCCACGGTATGCGGTGTGATCCTGGCGATTCCGGTCGGTCTGATGTTCGACGGAACACCGACGCCTCTGGCGATTTCCATATTTTTCGAAGCAGCGGCGGCGTTGCTGTTGATGCGCCTGATGATGCAGGCGGATGCGCAGCTTTCACCGTCCCCCATGAATTGACCCGACAACGGAAAGGACCCTCCAATGTCGAAAATCAAAGTTGATAACCCCATCGTTGAAATGGACGGCGATGAAATGACCCGGATCATCTGGGATTTCATCAAGACCAAGCTGATCCAGCCCTATCTCGACATCGACCTGCTATATTACGATCTCGGGATCGAGGAACGCGACCGCACCGAGGATCAGGTGACGGTGGATGCCGCCGAAAAGACCAAGGAGGTGGGCGTCGCTGTCAAATGCGCGACGATCACCCCCGATGAGGCGCGGGTCGAGGAATTCGGCCTCAAGCAGATGTGGCGCAGCCCCAACGGCACGATCCGCAACATCCTGGGCGGCGTGATCTTTCGCCAGCCGATCATCTGCCGCAACGTGCCGCGTCTTGTGCCCGGCTGGACCAAACCCATCGTGGTGGGCCGTCACGCCTTTGGCGATCAGTACAAGGCCACCGATTTCAAGTTCCCCAGCGCGGGCAAGCTGACGATGAAGTTCGTGGGCGAAGACGGAACCGTGATCGAACGCGAAGTCTATGACGCGCCGTCGTCGGGCGTGTTCATGGGGATGTACAACCTTGACGACTCGATCACCGATTTCGCACGCGCATCCCTGAATTATGGTCTCAACATCGGCTGGCCGGTTTACCTGTCCACCAAGAACACGATCCTCAAGCAATATGACGGCCGGTTCCTCGAGATTTTTCAGCACATCTACGACACCGAATTCCGTGAGGCGTTCGAGGCCAAGGGCATCGAATACCAGCACCGCCTGATCGACGACATGGTTGCTTCGGCGCTGAAATGGTCGGGCGGTTTTGTCTGGGCCTGCAAGAATTACGATGGTGACGTGCAGTCCGACACCGTGGCGCAGGGGTTCGGGTCGCTGGGCATGATGTCGTCGATCCTGATGACACCCGATGGCAAGATCGTCGAATCCGAAGCCGCCCATGGCACCGTCACACGGCATTACCGCCAGCATCAGGCAGGCGAACAGACCTCGACCAATTCCATCGCGTCGATCTATGCGTGGACCGGCGCCTTGAAACATCGCGCCAAGCTGGACGAGAACATCAGCCTGCGCGCCTTTGCCGAAACGCTGGAGCGGGTCGTGGTTGAGACTGTCGAAGCCGGGTTCATGACCAAGGATCTGGCCCTGCTGGTTGGACCGCAGCAAAGCTGGCTGACCACGATGGGATTCCTTGAAAAGCTGGATGAGCGGTTGAACGCGGCCTTGACGGGCTGATCCGAGACTTGACTTGTGGCGGGTATGTCATAATTGCTGACCTATGTTTCTGCTCAGCAAACCATCCGCCGACCGGCACACGGTTCTGGAAGACATCCAGGGTATCCTGATCGGCGCCATCCTTGTGGCGCTGGCGATCCAGTTCCTGGCGCAGAGCAATCTGCTGACCGGACAGATCGCCGGGCTGGCGTTGGTGACAAGCTATGTGACCGACTGGTCCTTCGGGCTGGTCTTTTTCGTGCTGAACCTGCCCTTCTACATCCTTGCAGTGTATCAGCTTGGCTGGACCTTCACGCTCAAGACCTTTGCCGCCGTCGCGCTGATGTCCACGATATCCGAGCTGTTCCCATATGTGCTGACGCTCGACACGGTGCATCCGGCACTG
>NZ_JBHYFV010000029.1:0-49292 GCF_051859345.1 Marivita sp.
ATCGCCGGATGTCGGTATCAGCGCCCATGTGCTCGAAAATCCTAACCCAAGCGCTTACGCGCATCGCCAAGTCGTGCGTGCGATGGCTGCGATTGAGTTTCGGACCGGCGGCTGGCCGGTCCGCGATGATGACGGCAAGCCGATCCGCAACGATCCGAAGAACATCCGCTATGCGTTGGCTGTTTTGGGCGTTGATGCCCAGCGCAACACCTTCACCCAAACGGATGAGTTTCGCGGTTACGGTCTCGACGGGCGCGACCTGAACGATATCTGCGAAATCCTGTCGAGCGCGTTCGCGCGTGAAACGAACTTCAAGGCCACGCCTGCCGCAATCAAACGCGAGCTTTTGGCCATCGCCCATGAGCAGAAGTACCACCCCGTCGAGGACTATCTTGATGGCCTTGTGTGGGACGGTACGCCTCGCCTCGACAAATGGCTGGCCGATTATTGCGGTGCCGAAGACAACGAGTTGAATGCTGAGTTCGGCAGCAAACTTCTGATAGCAGGCGTGCGTCGCATCAAGCAACCGGGCGTCAAGTTCGACACAATGCTAGTACTCGAAGGGGCACAAGGGGTGGGCAAATCCCAAATCGCCCAGCGCCTGGCCATCCGTGATGAGTGGTTCTGTGGCAGCCTTGATCTTAAAAGCGATGACAAGACCAAGGCCGAGATGTTGGCTCTCATCTGGATTGCCGAATGTCAGGAATTGGACGGAATGAACAAGACCACGAGCCAAAGCCTGAAAAAGTTTCTGAGCACTTCTGTCGATATGTTTCGTCCTGCCTATGCTCGCAACGTGGCTGAATTTCGGCGACACTGCATCATTCTGGGCACCACGAATGACGGAAAATACCTTCGCGATCTTACCGGTAACCGGCGTATCTGGCCGGTGAGTGTTGGGCAGATTGACTTGAAGCGTTTCAGCGAAGACGTTCATCAGCTTTGGGCCGAGGCGGTCGCGAGGGAGGCCGCCGGTGAAAATATAACCCTGTCGCCGCACCTGTGGGATGCTGCCTCAAAGATTCAGAACCAGCGAATGGTCGAAGATTCAATCGGAGAAGTCTTGGAGGACGTCTTTGGGAATACCAAGGGGCGGGTTTCGATGGACAGCGTAAAGCTCCTTCTTAGTCTTAACACGGCGCGCATGTCTACGATGGACACGCAACGGATCAATGCAGCGATGAAAAGGCTGGGCTGGGATAGTGGAACCCATCGCCTCCATGATCTCGGCAAGCGCGAGAAAGGCCCGCGAAAAGGGTTCGCACGTGGCAATGCTGAAGAGCGAAAGACTGAGTTCATCGCTGAGCGTGTCGATGGCGGGGTGGTCATTATTTCGCAGCTGTCTGCTCGGCACTATGACCAACCACCTTTCTGAGCGGCATGGCGTACCTTGTAACGTAACATAAGGCCCAAACTGGCCTGCACTACCCGGCGGGGCGCTACGGTGCCCCGCCTTATTGCTGTTCTGAAAACTTCCGAGCTAAGTTACGGTTACAAGTTACAAAAAGGTCGGTGGAAGGCAATTTTTGCTTCGGGCTTATTTTGGCGGGCAGAGGGGCGCAAAGGCCGCATTGGGCAGGTGGCGGGCAGGTGAACACCCTAGGTGGGCCTGTATGGCCTGCTCCGTGCCGCTACCGCCTATTGCACTGCGCTTGCAGTGTATCGGCTGCCGGGGTCAGCTTCTACCGCTAATTGACGCTCATAATTGACGCTCGGCGATTGGGTCTGCCAACTGCCGCGTTCCGGAAAATATCGGATCATGCCGGTAAACGTGCCCCGCAGCATCGCCCCGAATTCATTTTGATCGTCAAAGTGCCCGTTCACTTGGTATAGGCAATCGCCAATATGGCCCGTCCCGGCATCAAAGCGCCGCGAAAACTCGGACGTTTAGGGCGCGATAAGCGCACGGTGCACGTCCACTTTGATCATTGTAAAAGCTGACACCACTTTTTTCATCCATTCATTGGGCAAGGCGTTCAGCGTCCTGTTAGGTTAGGTTTGTAAGCATGGTTCAACGGGCATTTTTAGCACGGCACGAGAGTAGCCTGTCAGGTCACGTCCCGCCAAAGCGTGCCGTGCCGCACGTATCTGTAGCCGAAAATCGCGGCAGCTGTGACGGCGGAGAGCAGACCGTAAATCAGCAGGAAGCTGACATATGTTGTCGCCTGAATGACCGTTTCGGTGGCCCGTTTGGCCCGAGTTGTGGCTTTCATGTTCGCATAGAGATCTGTAAAGAAAGAAGCCTGATCGCTGGCTGGCGTGAAATGAACGATCTGATTCCACCCGTCACCGCCGCAACGGGCGGAGATCACCTCGTCGCCCCGCTCGAAAGACATGTTTTTGCACCGCAGATATACGTCCCCCCCGTGAATGGACGAAGGAATATCTCTGTTGCCGCCTAAAAGAAAAGCTGCGTCCTGTCCGAGCAGGCGTCGCGACACATTTTCTTCGGCTTCATAGTCCGTGTCGAAGCCGATCAATGGGGTGGTGTAGACGATTTTGCCCTCGGTGCTGATGGGTTGCATGTAGAATTCCACCTTTGCTTTCAGTTCGAAAGCCCAGATCTCGAGGTAGTGTTTGCGGTCGCTTTCAAGATTTTCGCGCTCCATGTAGCGCATCTCGCGGCAGGACCCATCTGTAGAGCAAATCATGAATTTATAACCGGAAGACGGCAGGACACTGTGGTAAACTGCGACACCGCACAGAAACAGCGGAAGCAAAAGAACAAGTGTCAGTCTCTTGAATTGTGCCGCAGTCATGCTCACACCCACGCATTTTTCCCTGCTTCACATGGCTTTGTGGCCTAAGTTGGGCATAATAACGAACGATAACAACATGCAACGGCGCGCACTGACTGGATAATGTCGGACATCGGCTAAGTATCTGGAAACGCTTCCTTATTACGCAAATCCGATCTACGATCGGTATTGGACAATACCTAAGGTAGAGGGATTTTATTTTTGGTACACAGCGCCTAGGTGCAATTCCACAAAGCCCTAATGTGTGAATTTTCCTCGTATGATGGTGCCCCATGACGGACTCGAACCGCCGACCTTGTCCTTACGAAGGACCTGCTCTACCAGCTGAGCTAATGGGGCATCCGTCTCTTGTTCGGCCCTACTATGGCACTACTAGTTCTTCTCGTTTGCCTAGAAGCTGTTGGATATGCAAGACATTCTCGCGGGGACCCGCTAATTACGAATGACGTGCTCTACCAGCTGAGCTACACCGGCCAATCTCTAGAGCCGAACTCACCAGCCAGAGATTGGCCGGGCTGTTAGCACCGGAGTTGAACCAAGGAAAGGTCTATTTGACCTTTTCAGGTTCATTGGATTCGGCGGGTGTTTCCGCCTGAACCGGGGTGTCGGACTTCGGTGTGTTTTGCGTCTCATCTTCGGGCACAGCCGTTTCGGGATCAAGGACATCCGGCCCTTCGGGCGGTGTTGTCTTGTCTTCGATTGCGCCGACGATCAGAGGCAGCATCTCTGCGCCTGCGGGCAACACGGTTTCGCTTTGCGGCGGGCTGGTCCAGCTGAGCGTGTCGAAGCTCTGGCAGTTATTGCAGACCGGGGTCCATTCGGTGTGAATGGTCCTGCAATTGTCGCAGACCCATTGCGGACCTCGTGGCGCTGTCAGCGCGCGGGCGAGCCAGCCACGAACCACGGCATCCGACGCACCTTCACCGCGTTCGACAGCGGCGACAATGGCCAGAACACGGGTGTCTGGTTCGCGCTCGGCCAGATCGCCCAAGGACCGTCTCGCTTCGGGAAAATCCTCGGCCGCCAGATTGAGTTCAGCCAGAAGCAATTTGGTCTCGCGATGCTCTGGACGAAGGACCGTCAGTTGCCGGAACCGCTTGAGCCGCGCTTCGGCGGATTCATTCGGTTCGATTTCGGCAAAGGCCGATGCCAGGTCCGGATGTGGCTGGACCTGCCAGGCCTTCTTGAGGATGCGCACCGCGTATTTCTGGCGACCTTGCGCGATATAGCTGCGCGCGGCCATCGCTGCTGCCGGGATAAGGTCAGGCGACGATTTGTTGGCCGCGATCGCCGCTTCCTGCGCTTCGATGGTCTTGCCTTCGTCCAGCACACCTTTGGCTTCGGACAGGGCAAGTACGGCGTCCCGACGTTTGTGTACGTCGCGCGGCAACGCACCGTGTTTCAGCTTGGCATTGAGCGTTTTGCGCGCTCCGGACCAATCTGAATTCTGAGCCTGCAGGCGCAGCAAGGTGTCCTGCACCTCTTCGTGCTTTGGCTTGATCGCAAAGGCGCGTTCCGCAAGTTTCAACGCAGTGTCCGTATCCCCCGCGTTGAGCTTTTGTTTCATGAGGCCACGCACACCGACAAATCGTGTGCTGTCATTCTGAACAAGGCGCTTGTAGACGTCTTCCGCCTTTTTGCGGTCGCCCGTCATCTCGGCAGCCTGCGCCGTGATCAGATCGGTGAGTTCGGGCTTGTGGAGATACTTTTCCGCCTTCGTCGCTTTGGCCATCGCCAATCTGCCCTCACCCGAGGCAAGCGCCATCAATCCTTCGCTCAGCGCCTGAAACCCTTTGCGTTCGCGATTGCGGTCAAAATACCGCGATATTGCGGTTTCGTCGCCGTTGATGAATTTCAGTGTCGCAATCAACAGTGCGAACAGTTTCAGGAAGACCCACACCACAAGGATCGCGACCAGGGCGGCAATCACCGACTGAAGCGGGCCAAGGGTGAATTCGGTGCCCCCTGCCGTAATCTGAAGACCGCCACTGCTTTCAATGAGAAACCCCGCCCCAAGGGTCAGGGCCGCGACGATGACAACAAATAGAACGATCTTGAAAAGAGACCAAAGCATCGGACGCCCCCTTATTCCTGAAGAAGTTGCTGGACGAGACCGTCCGCGGCTGTTTTCGCCTCAAGGCGTGTTTGTGCGCGGGATTGCCAATCTGAAAGTGCATCTTGCGCGACCTCTGGCAAGGCTGAAAGCTCTGACAGGGTAGTTTCAAGATCGCCGGATCGGAGCGCCGCCTCTGCGCGGGACAGCACAGCGTCCGGATCATTGCCCTCTCGGGGGGCAACAGACCGTGCGCCAAGTTGGTTGGCAAAGAACGATGCGATGCGGCCGGCGCCTTGTGCTCCGTCGGTTTCCATGGTGCGGGCCGCCGAAAGGGCATCGCGTGCCGCACCGGGAAAGTCTTCCATCAGACCAGTCTGGGTCGGAACACCACTTTCGGCATTTTCTGAAAGTACGTCTGGCACCGCCACTCCGTTTGAGGACAGGACACCAACGGCCCCGGAAAAGGGTGCGCCGCTTTCAAGCCCTGTCGTAATCTCGGCCAGTGCCGCACGGGACGCCGCAAGTTGGGCTTGCCCTTCGGCGTTTTCCTCGGCAGCGACAGCCTCTTGCGCCATCTGGACAATTTCGGCCCGCTGGGCTTCGACGTCGGCCTGCAAATCAGCCAAGGCGCGCTCGTATGCAGCGATGGCTTCCGGAGATACCGCCTGTTCAAGCGGCTGACGTTCAAGCGTGTCGATCCGGGCTGTGATCTCATCAAGGCGGGTGGAAAGGTCGGACGTGGCAGACTGAACCGTCGCCAGCTGTTCTTCGATCGGTGTCAGATCGACAGTCGGGACTTCGGCCCCTTCCAGATCGGCCAGCCGCGTTCCAAGTTCGGACAATGATCCATCCTGCGCCGTCAATGCCGCGCGAATGTCGTCTTCGAAACTGCTATCGTCCGCAGTGGCGAAGGGCCAGAGATCCTGGGACACATAGGCTGCAACGCCGTAGCCAAGTCCGGCCGCAACAACGCCACCCAAAAGCATCGGGATAAATCCGCCTTTTCGTTCAACCGTCGTTTCCCGGATCACCTGTGGCGCAATGGGAACCGGCTCTGAATATGTTGTGGCTTCAGGCGCGGGTTCAGGTTCAGGTTCAGTGTTATGGCCTTCGACAGTCTCTGCATCAATGATCAGCGCTTCTGCCTCTTCCTCGGAGAGGTGATCATCCAGTGTCTTGCCGTCGTCCACATCAGTGGTCTCTGTCGATTCGATCACATCCGGGGTCGGTTCATCCTCTGACGTCGGCGCGTCTTCGGGTTTGGGTTCTTCCTGTTCGATGACATCGTCTGTCACTGACGCGGTGACGCTGTCGGCGTCATCCTTGGGCGTGTCATCACCCGCGCCATCCGCACCCAAACCGGAATCCGTCGTGTCGCTATCTGATTTGGGATCTTCCGATGGATCTTTCGGATCGGTCACACCATCGGTCTTGACCTGATCTTCCGTCTCTGGTTTCGACGTTTCATCCGTGCTTTTGCGTTTCGCCACCGGTTCTTCCTTCGAATCTGTCAAGTCTTTGAGACAGTATTGTCAACTTTACCTTACAGGTCTCATATCCGCCGCTCAAGCGTGACGGCATGTGCGATCATTTCCTTTACCAATTTCACCATCCCATCCCGGTTCGGAGTATCGGCAACCCGGGTCCGGCTTGCAGCCTCTTTGGGCAGTACATCCGCCACCGATTGGCTGATTGCCGCGAAACTCACATCCCCGATTCCGTCTGATTCGCGGCCAAACTGTAACGCCGTTCTGGGCGAGAATACCGGGGCAAGGATCGGTCTGTCTTGCGACAAAGCCTCCCGTGTGGTTGGTGAAAAGGGTTCAAGTACCTGACCATACAAGATGACTTCGGATGTTGCCACGCCAGCTGCTGTCAGGCGCTGCGCCACATCTCCAATTGCGATTTCGCCCCTCAAATGCACCAACTGTCCCTTGTATCCGCGATCCAACACATGCCGGACCAGATGATCAGCCGTTCCTCCCGCGATTTCGGTCTCGAACCCAAACGCGCGGGTGGCCTGACCTGTCGCCGCGCCCACCGCGATCACCGGGATGTCCAAAACCGATCCACCCAGCGCAGCATACGCATCTAAAGCGTTCGCAGAGGTGAAGATCAACCCGGAGACATCTTCCAACGCCGGCAAAGGCCCTGTGACATGGATCGACAACAAGGGATTGATTAAATAATCGACAGCCTCACGCGACTCCGCGGGCAAAGCCTCCCAAAAGGCCTCTGAAGACGGCTTCGGCCGTGTCAGCAGCAGGAGTGGGCGTCGCGAGACCATACCGTCCGTCTTGTTGTGAGCAGCAAACAAGGGTGGTAACTGCTTGACCTCATGGGTGCAACGGAAAGTCTGATGGGCCACGACATCACCGTACTTGGGCTGGAAAGCAGCTGTGACGACACAGCGGCGGCCGTTTTGCGCGGACGAAAGATCCTGTCATCCGTTGTTGCTGACCAGACGGCGCTGCATGCCGCCTACGGCGGTGTCGTTCCCGAGATCGCCGCACGCGCCCATGCCGAAAAGCTGGATCTGTGTATCGAGTCAGCCTTGTCCGATGCGGGTGTGACCCTGTCGAACATCGATGCCATCGCCGTGACTGCGGGTCCTGGATTGATCGGAGGCGTATTGTCCGGCGTGATGATGGCCAAGGGTCTAAGTGCCGCCACGGGAAAGCCCCTGATCGGCGTGAACCATCTGGCAGGTCACGCCCTGACACCGCGCCTGTCGGACGGACTCGGCTATCCTTACCTGATCCTGCTGGTGTCCGGCGGCCATTGCCAGTTTCTGCGTGTGGACGGCCCGACAACCTTTTCACGATTGGGCAGCACAATCGACGATGCGCCTGGCGAAGCGTTCGACAAGACCGCCCGACTTCTGGGTTTGCCACAGCCTGGTGGCCCGTCGGTGCAACATCATGCGTGTGACGGCGACGACGCGCGTTTTGCCTTTCCCCGTCCGCTTCTGGATCGGCCGGGATGTGATTTGTCCTTCTCAGGCCTGAAAACCGCGCTGCTGCGCCAGCGCGATCAACTGGTCGCTGATCAGGGTGGCCTGCACACGCAGGATGTAAATGACCTCTGTGCCGGGTTTCAGGCTGCCATTCGCGATGTTCTGGTAGAAAAGTCACGACGCGCGCTGGCCTCGTCTAATGGACTCACGGGTTTCGCCGTTGCTGGCGGCGTCGCTGCAAATACCCAGCTTCGCACCGCATTAGAGACGCTTTCTTCTTCTCGGGGTCTGCCATTTGTTGCGCCGCCACTTGCGCTTTGTACCGACAACGCAGCAATGATTGCCTTTGCCGGGGCCGAGAAGTTTGCCGTTGATGGCGCGGATGATCTGACACTGACCGCGCGCCCGCGTTGGCCTTTGGACCAAAGCGCCCCGGCCGCACTGGGCAGTGGCAAAAAGGGTGCAAAAGCATGATCGGGATCATGGGCGCAGGCGCGTTTGGCACCGCGCTTGGCATCGCTCTGGCCAAGGCGGGCACGCCCGTCACACTTTGGACGCGATCAGAAATACATGCAGAAGACATGGGCAAGTTGCGCCGAAACAGGGCCTATTTGCCTGACGCACCGTTCCCCGAACCGCTCTCCGTCACGTCGGACATCGACGCGCTGGCCGATAGCAAGGTGGTGCTTGTCGCGGTGCCGCTTCAACACCTTCGGTCCGCCCTAATCCCGCATGATCTGCCGGATGCGCCGATTGTGGCCTGTTGCAAGGGAATCGAACTGTCCAGTGGCCTTGGACCGACCGGGGTTGTCGAGGAAGTTCTGCCAGGCGCAATCACCGCCATCCTCACCGGTCCCAGCTTTGCGGCGGATATCGCGATTGGGCGACCGACAGCGCTGACATTGGCGTGCCGTGATGCGACAATCGGGAAAGCCCTCCAAGACAGACTGACGACTCCGACGCTGCGGCTTTACCGGACAACCGACACCATTGGGGCCGAACTGGGTGGAGCCTTGAAGAACGTCATCGCAATCGCCTGCGGTACTGTGATCGGCGCGGGACTCGGCGACAGTGCACGGGCTGCGACGATGACGCGAGGTTTTGCAGAAATGCAAAGGATCGGTGCATCTTTTGGCGCCCATACCGACACTCTTGCAGGGCTCTCTGGTCTGGGCGATCTTGCATTGACCTGCACATCAGACCTGTCGCGCAACTATCGGCTTGGTCTGTCGCTGGGCCGTTCAGAGGTCTTTGACCCGACCATCACCGTCGAAGGCGCGGCGACTGCAGGCGCAATGTTCGAGATTGGAAAGGCACGCGGTCTTGATCTGCCAATCACAGAAACAGTGACACGGCTGCTTGACGGTTCAACGACTGTCGTGGATGCCATAGAAACCCTTATGACCCGTCCACTGAAGGAAGAATAAATGCTGATAGCCCTTATCGCCCGGGACAAAGCTGGCGCTTTGGAGACACGCAAAGCCAACCGCGACACCCATTTGGCCTATATCGACGCAACCGGCGTCGTCGAACAGGCCGGGCCGCTTTTGGATGCGGACGACCAGATGATCGGGTCGCTTGTCATCCTGAACGTCAAAGACGTCGCGGCCGCACAGGACTGGGCGGACAACGACCCCTATGCCAAGGCCGGTCTGTTTCAAAGCGTTGACCTGATACCTTGGAAGCGGGTTGTCGGCCCATGACGTACTGGCTGTTCAAATCCGAACCGTCGACGTGGTCCTGGGAGGATCAGGTTGCCAAGGGAGATGCCGGCGAGGAATGGGACGGCGTGCGCAACTATCAGGCGCGTAACTTCATGCGCGAGATGTCCGTGGGCGATCTGGGTTTCTTCTACCATTCGCAAAAGGAAAAGTCCGTCGTTGGCACGGTCGAAGTGATCGCCGAGGCGCATCCAGACAGTTCGACGGAAGACGACCGCTGGGAATGTGTGGATATCAAGGCTGTTGAGGCGGCGAAAACGCCTGTGACCCTGGATCAGATCAAGGCGGATGACCGATTGTCAAAGATGGTTCTGGTGAACAATTCCCGGCTGTCCGTGCAGCCCGTGACCAAAGAGGAATGGCGTATCATCTGCGATTTGGCGGGCTTGACGGGTTAGGGATCGGCGCTCAAGATCAAAAGAGAGGAAACAACTCTACCCCGCAACAACGGTCAGGGCGCCATCATGTCTGTGTTTTCCGTAATTGCGGCCGGGCTGGCCGCATGGGTCTTCGGTGCAATCTGGTACAGCGTTTTTGCCAAACCCTGGGTAGGCGCATCTGGAGTTGTCACTGACGCAAACGGCAAACCCGCTAACCAGAAGAACCCCGTTCCCTATATCATCAGCGTTGTTTCAGCGATCATCGTGGCAGGCATGATGCGCCATATGTTCAATCTTTCAGGCATCGACACCTTGGGCAAAGGCCTTGTTTCCGGACTGGGGATCGGCGCATTTCTCGCCACGCCCTGGATCGCCACATGTTATGCGTTTGCAGGGCGCCCGACGATGCTCATTCTGATCGACAGTGGATATGCCATCTTTGGCTGCAGCGTGATTGGTGTCGTTCTCACGCTGCTGTAAGATAAATACGGAGGGTCCGGCATTACACCGAAACCCTCCGTCCCCGCGCTCCCAAGTCACCACGCGCGTAAACTGAATATGGTTTCGGTCGTCCTGACCGTCATGGATGTTCTACATCAACCGTGTCGTCTCAACAAACGCCAAGTCCAAAGCATTTGGCTCAATTACAAAGAAAAAGAGCGCCCAAGATAGAACGCCCTTTCAAATATCGTGGTGTCGGCGCTTAGCCGTAAACCGATTCTTTTCCGAAATGCTTGGTCAGCATGTAGTAGACAACGGCGCGGTATTTGTTGCGCTCGGATTTGCCATAGGTTTCGATCACGGAATTGATCGCATCCATAAGCTCGGGCCCATCGCTCAGGCCAAGCTTCTTGATCAGGAAATTGTCCTTGACCGTCTCAAGCTCGGACGGCTGCGAACCGGCAACGGTGGACGCATCCGCATTGTAGATCGCAGGACCGCACCCGATGGTCACTTTGGTCAGCAAATCCATGTCGGGTGCCATCCCGCACTTGTTCTTCAAATCATCCGCATACTGCGCGATCAAATCGTCTCTCTTACCCATCACTGTCTCCCTGTGAAGTCTTGTTTCCCCTGAGGACCGGCCCCCAATGGACGGAAAGGTTGCAAAAACCGGTCGCGCGGGCAACGGAAAATCACGTTTTGCGTTTCGTGAGCGTGTTTTCCCCCTAGAGTGGGTGCGAAAGCCACGGGATGGTGGCTTGGACACTCAGACATAGGAGAGGCGCATGGGCCTTTGGAATTTCATGAAATCAGCCGGTCGGAAACTGACTGGCCAGGACGATCTGCCAACAGCGGCAATCCTACAGAAAGAAGTGGCGGACCTCGGACTTGATACCAAGGGCGCCGATATCAAGGTCGAGGGCGACAAGGTGGTCGTCTCGGGCGGCGACATGACTCCGGAAGAGCGCGAAAAGGTCATTCTGGCCGTGGGCAACGTCGAAGGTGTGGCCGAAGTAGAGGCCGACACATCCCACGATCCGGTTTTTCACACCGTGGAAAAAGGCGACACGCTTTGGGCAATTGCCGAAAAGACGCTGGGCAACGGCTCAAAATACAACGCCATCTTCGAGGCCAACCGTCCGATGCTGAGCCACCCGGACAAGATTTATCCGGGTCAGGTTCTGCGCATTCCGAAAGAAACCTAAAGCAGATGCCTGGCGGTCTCTTCAGGCATCTCGCTTTTTCAAGGAATAACGGCTGCGGTTTGCCCGATCTGAAAGCTTCGGAAAAACCAGCAAACCGCAGCCGATATTTACGCGCCCAGTTCAGGCGAATCTATTCACCAGCAGCAAATGTTGGCATAGGCTTGGTAAGGATCAAAGTCTGCGCCTTCGACTTTCCGATCTCGCGCAAATACCAGACTTCCTTGCCTTTTTTCTTGCTCGGTGGCTCTGAAACAATTTTGTAAGTTGATGTTCTGGGGCCCACGTTTGAGCCGTGCTGACAGACAACCACCTCATCGTTCAGTACATGGTCAATCACCCCAATATGGGCATGGTGGTCCGGTCCTTTGTGACCGTTAGGAATGACTTCCCAAGTATCAAGTGTGATACGGTCATGTTTATCGACAACTTTGTCGTCGTTTTCATCCTTTTCTGACTGCTTGGACTTGGACCGGGCCCAAAGAACGGCACTGTCGTAATTTATATCATGCCATGTGTGTGCAGTGCCCGCGATCTTCTTGTACTTGTTGTGCCAGTGTATCGGGTTTTCAATGAAACAGCCGATGGCCGAATAATAGGCGTTGGTGAAGCCATTGCAGTCTAACCCAATCAATTGATCATTGTTGACCCACTCCTGAAGACGATCTGGCTTTACAAGATCGGCTTTCAGAGCCAACTCCAAGAGAAGTGATATCTCTTCGATCTGACCATGACCGAAGAAACATGACGAGATGCGATCCCAGCTCCTGGAAAGCCAATCAACGGCGTCTGTGTCCTTTTTGACTTCTTCGTTGTTGATAAGTTGCTGCTTGATCGTTTGAGCACGTTTCCGCCGTGCTCCGGAATGCCCAGAGATATACTTGGTGATCGCAATTTTCTTGACGCCTCCGCCAGGGGTTCGAACAGGAACCGAGTGGCAGATCTTGACAAACTCCGACGCCCAGAGGTCGGGACCAAAAGATTTAAAATTCGCTGTGCGTATCGATTTAATTGCTTTGTGGTTCCGGTATCTATCCATCCCAAACCTCACCTTGCGAAATAAACAATGCAAAAAAACGAGACCTTTAAACCACGTCGCCGCTGTTCCTCAAAGGACTTTTGCAGTCAGCACCAGCCATGGAAGTGCGACTTCTGCCAAGTTAGACGCGGCTTGGAACACTACAGGTCTAACAAAGAATAGAAAAAGGCCCGGGTGTGCACGCCGGGCCTTTCGTATTCAATGCGCCAATTCTTGCCGATTGGCTCAGTACCGATAATGTTCCGGCTTGAATGGGCCTTCTGGTGTCACACCGATATAGGCGGCCTGTTCAGGGGAAAGCTGGGTCAGCTTCACACCGATGCGACCCAGATGCAGACGGGCAACCTTTTCGTCCAGATACTTGGGCAGGATATAGACCTTGTTCTCATACTCGCCACCGTTTTTCCAAAGCTCGATCTGCGCCAGCACCTGATTGGTGAAGGATGCGGACATCACGAAGGACGGGTGACCGGTGGCATTGCCAAGGTTGAGAAGACGGCCTTCGGACAGCAGGATGATGCGGTTGCCCGAGGGCAGTTCGATCATGTCCACCTGTTCCTTGATATTGGTCCACTTGTGGTTCTTGAGGCTGGCCACCTGAATTTCGTTGTCGAAATGGCCGATATTGCCGACGATGGCCATGTCCTTCATCTCGCGCATATGCTCGATGCGGATCACGTCCTTGTTGCCGGTGGTGGTGATGAAGATGTCCGCGCTGTTCACAACGTCTTCCAGCAGAACAACCTCAAACCCGTCCATTGCCGCCTGAAGCGCGCAGATCGGGTCTGCCTCGGTCACTTTCACACGGGCACCGGCACCCGACAACGACGCCGCAGAGCCTTTGCCCACGTCGCCATACCCACAAACCACGGCGACCTTGCCGGCCATCATCGTGTCGGTGGCGCGGCGGATGCCGTCGACCAGCGATTCCTTGCACCCATACTTGTTGTCGAACTTCGACTTGGTGACGGAATCGTTCACGTTGATCGCCGGGAAGGGCAACTGACCGTTCTTGTGCAATTCATAAAGACGGTGAACGCCGGTTGTGGTTTCCTCGGACACACCCTTGATCGCATCGCGAACCTTGGTGAACCAACCGGGGCTTTCCGCCATCCGCTTGGCGATCTGCTTCTTGATCACCTCTTCTTCCTCGGATTGCGGCACCGGGATAATGTCTTCGCCCGCTTCAGCGCGCGCGCCCAGCAACACATAGAGCGTCGCATCGCCGCCATCGTCGAGGATCATGTTTGCGCCTTCGGGGAACATGAAGGACTTGTCGAGATAATCCCAATGCTCTTCCAGCGTCTGGCCCTTGATCGCGAAGACCGGCACGCCGGCCTCTGCAATCGCCGCAGCCGCGTGGTCCTGGGTCGAGAAGATATTACACGACGCCCAGCGCACATCCGCGCCCAGCGCGGTCAGCGTTTCGATCAGAACGGCGGTTTGAATGGTCATGTGCAAAGACCCGACGATCCGTGCACCCGACAGAGGTTTGCTTTCACCGTATTCCTCGCGCAGCGCCATCAGGCCCGGCATTTCGGTTTCCGCGATATCCAGTTCCTTGCGGCCATATCCAGCCAGCGCGATGTCTTTGACGATATAGTCCTTGGCCATGTGCGGCGCTCCAATTGCATATTCGATTGGAAGGCGAGTTAGCATGCGGTCCCTGTCCCGGCAATGTGTGGCAGTTTACAACCGGCAGATGTGGCTCTACCCACATCAGAAAAGAGGCATGATATGGCAAAATCCCCACGCGCATGGCAGCGGATGCTGTCTGGTCGCAGGCTTGATCTGTTGGACCCGACACCGGTCGATATCGAGATCGAGGATATCGCGCATGGGTTGGCCTTTGTGGCACGCTGGAACGGGCAGACCTTTGGGGATTACCCTTATTCCGTGGCCGAACATTCCCTTTTGGTGGAAACCCTGTTCACGCGCCTTTGCCCCACAGCAACTGCCGCCGAACAGTTGACGGCTTTGCTGCATGACGCACCGGAATATGTGATTGGCGATATGATCTCTCCGGTGAAAGCGGCTGTCGGACCGGGTTATGGGGCGTTGGATGATCGGCTGACCGCTGCAATTCATATCCGCTTTGGGCTGCCTGCGATCACACCTGTCAAGCTCAAGAAACAGATCAAGAAGGCGGACCGCATCAGCGCCTGGATGGAGGCTACGCAAATTGCCGGGTTCACGAGACCTGAAGCGGACAAGTTCTTTGGCGCACCCGATCTGGACCTGATTGCCGACCTTGATATCGTGCTTCGCCCCCCCGTGGACGTGCGTCATGAGTTTACACAGCGCCATGCCGCCCTGTTGGGGCAGTTGGTGTGATCACAATACGCAAGGCAGGTGATCTGGATGCGCGGGACATGGCCGAATTGCTGGACGCAATCATCCGGAAAGGCGGGTCAACGGCCCATACGGGACAGGTCACACGCGCCACGATTCTCGAGTGGATGAAACGCGACCCCGACATGTCCGCGTGGCATGTTGCAGAGGACGGGGATGGCCGGATTCTGGGATTCCAGTTCTTTGAACCCCACCCTGAGCTGCCGCCGGAGGCCTGCGATATCGCAAGTTTCGTCAAGTTGGGACAAACCGGCCTTGGCGTTGGTTCAAAGCTTTTCGACGCCTCGAGACAGGCCGCGCAAGACTTGGGGTATGCCTGGATCAACGCCACGATCCGTGCCGACAATTCAGGCGGATTGGCGTATTACCAAAGCCGTGGGTTTGAGACCTACGCCCATCACCCGGATCAAAAGCTGGCCAATGGTGTTGTCGTGGACAAGATCAGCAAGCGGTTTGATCTTCGTCTGTAGTGCCGTCGGGAAGCCGCTTCAAAGCGGCCTGCAGGAAGCACGTTCGAACAAGTCTTAATGCGGTTTTGAAACCGCGTGACCAAACCCTTTCGAAAGACTTCCCTGCTCTATCGCGGAGAGCGTTTCGCCAATATCCGCTGCAAGGTCCGGCGGTGCATGTTCAATCGACGGGCGGTTTCCGACACGTTGCGATCACAAAGTTCGTAAACACGCTGGATGTGTTCCCAACGCACGCGATCCGCGCTCATCGGGTTTTCGGGCGGCGGAGGAAGATCATCACCCTTGGCCAATAGCGCATTTGTGATGTCGGTCGCGTCGGCCGGTTTGGACAGGTAATCGGTCGCGCCGATCTTCACCGCGGCCACAGCCGTCGCAATCGCGCCATATCCGGTCAGTACGACAACACGGCTGTCGGGACGTTTTTCGCGGATCACCTCGACCACATCAAGGCCGTTCCCGTCTTCAAGACGCAAATCAACTACAGCATATGCAGGAGGACGTGCAGTTGCGATGGCAGACCCGGCTGTGACGGATTGAGCGGTCTCAACTTCAAAGCCCCGCTTTTCCATCGCCTTGGCGAGACGACGCAGAAACGGTTCATCATCGTCCACAAGCAAGAGGCTTTTGTCGTCGCCAAGATCGTCTAAGGTCCGCTCGCTCACCGTGGTTCCCTCCCGTCGCGTTGCGTTATCCGCCAGTATTAACGGTGAATTTTCCAACATCAACGCTCAAATGGCGCGCTATTCCGCGACTTCAAGAAAGCAGGCGGCGCGCTCTGCAAGCTGTTCAGGGCTCAGCTCGCGGCGAAAGAACTCCACGAACCCGTCATCAGGCATGACCAGATAACTGAAGGTCGAATGATCGACAAGGTAGTAGTCATCGTCTCCTGGCTGGCGGCTGTAGTAGGTTCGATAGGCTTGACTGGCCGCCCTGACCTGCTCTTCAGAACCGGTCAATCCGATCATGTCTTCATGCAGGTTGGCCGCAAAATCACCGACAACTTCGGGGGTGTCCCGGTTAGGATCAATCGAGATGAAAACAGGCGTGACCTCGTGGCCTTGTTCCGTCAGGATATCGACCGCTTCGGCGTTTCGGGCAGTGTCCAGCGGACAGACATCCGGACAGAACGTATATCCAAAATAAACCAGTGAAGGCTTTGTGATCACATCTTTGTCAGTGACGGTCTCGCCGGACGAATTGACCAGCGTGAAGGGACCGCCGATCGTATCCGACCCACCGGCGACCCTCGTGGTCCGGCAAGACGCGTATTTATCGCCACCACTGCCCGCCGGCATGCTTGCGTACCAGATACCACCTACCAGCGCGACGATTGCCACACCTGCCGAAATCGCTGCCAAACGTACCATGTGATCCTCTTTGTCCTTGTACCAACAAAGCCCTTCTCATCAGAACTGCCTTGCTTATGCTTTGTTACAGTCGAGGTAAAGATTTTGAAATCCGGGGCAAGTGGCGAAAGGGCGCAGATGACGCAATCAGACTTCGGTCTTTTCCAGGAACGGCAACGCGGCAGCTTTATTCGTCTTCGCACGATGATCTGGCTGCGCTGGTTTGCGATCATCGGGCAACTGACCGCCATCACACTGGCACAACAGCTGTATAGCCTACAGCTTGAGCTGGGTTTGTGCTATTTGGCTGTTGGCGTGTCGATTGTGGGCAACCTGATCGCCATCTTTGTCTTCCCCGAAAACAAACGCCTGAACGAGGCCGAGAACTTCTTGATGGTTCTGTTCGACCTCCTGCAATTGTGCTTTCTGATCTATCTGACCGGCGGCCTTCACAATCCCTTCACGATCCTCATCCTTGGCCCCGTGATTGTCTCGGCCACGATCATGTCGCTGCGGTCCACGATCATCATCGGGGCCACTGCTCTTACGCTTGTGACGCTGATGGTTTTCTTTCACCTGCCCTTGCGAACAGAGCAGGGGTTCATCATGCGCATCGCGGATGTGTTCGTGTTTGGACAATGGACCGCCATTACCATCGCGGTTGTGTTCCTGTCCCTTTATGCACGGCAGGTCACGGAAGAGATGAATTCCATGGGCGACGCCGTGGTGGCGACACAGATGGCGCTCAGCCGCACCCAGATGTTGAACAACCTCGGAGGTGTGGTCGCAGCTGCGGCGCATGAGTTGGGAACACCTTTGGCAACGATCAAGCTGGCCAGCGCCGAATTGATGGAAGACCTGGAGGACCAGCCCGATCTGCAGGATGACGCCCGCCTGATCCGCGAACAGGCCGATCGCTGCCGGGATATTCTTCAATCAATGGGCCGGGCGGGCAAAGAAGACCTGCACATCCGCTCCGCTCCCCTGATTGAGGTCATCCGCGAGGCAGCGGAACCCCACCTGAACCGTGGCAAGGATGTTCTCATCGATGCGCAGGGCGAAAGCGAAGACGACTTTGACCCGCCCATGGCGCTGCGCCGCCCCGAGATTATCCACGGCATGCGCAACCTGATCCAGAACGCGGTCGATTTCGCCCGCGCAACCGTCTGGATCGAAGCCCGCTGGACAGAAAATATGGTCTCGGTGCGGGTCATGGATGACGGGCCGGGCTATCCGACCAATATGCTGGGCCGCATCGGCGATCCGTTTGTGCGCAACCGCCGTACGGACCGCGACCGCAGTGCGCGCCCGGAATACGAAGGCATGGGTCTGGGTCTGTTCATCGCGAAGACGCTGCTGCAACGCTCGGGGGCGGAACTCAGCTTTGCCAACGGTGCTGATCGTGTGAATGGATCTTCGAAACGTCGGGGTGCCATTGTCGAAGTGGTCTGGCCGCGCGATGCGATTGTCCCGGCGAGTCTTGCCAAAGGCGAAGGCATTGGCGAAAATCCGTCTTTCGAGCCTTAGAAAAGCAATCTCATAACCTTAACGGTCCGTTAATCATCTCGACATTCAATAGCCCTGAAGAAGGTATTGGGTGATCAGATGGATTCTATATTCTGGATTTCGGTTCTGATCGGCCTTGGATGCGCCGCTCTGACCGTTGCAGGCCTTGCCTACTTGGCATGCAGACCGACCAGAGATCTTCTGCCCCATCACGACGAAACCCTTTCACTCCTGTTCAAAGGGAATCGCCTTGTTGACGCCGACAATGCAATTTGGCCTCTGCTGCCTGACACGGCCACCGCGCCAGATTGGCCAAACGTGCGTAAGGCTCTGTTGCCCTATGTCCCCAATTTGCCTGGTACCTTGTCTGAACTCAGCCTTGATTCTGCCGCCACCGGGGTCGGTTTGACGATAGAACCGCATGACACGGGATATCGGCTGACGCTTTATCCCCTTCCCGACCAGAAGAAAGACTGGTTTCAGGCCAAACAGAACGAAATCGCCGTGGCCCGCATGCAGCCTGCTTTGATCCATGCACCCGACCCGATGTGGAGCGTCGACCATAAGGGCGATTTCATTTCAGGAAACGATGCGTTCCATCGCTATGCCGATGCCTACGGTGGCGCGCGCGCTTTTGTCGATCATATTGACGGGTTGCTTGGCCATCCGGATGGTCTGCGCTCAAAGCGTATTAAACTCTCTGCGCCTGAGCTGGTTCAAGCCCGCAAATGTTGGCTCGAAGTGACCCCACAGGAAACTGAAACCGGCGTGCTTTACTTTGCGACCAGTATTGATGCGGTGGTGCGCGCCGAAGAGGCCCAGCGCAACTTTGTCCAGACCTTGTCCAAGACCTTTGCCAATCTGACGACCGGACTGGCGATCTTTGACCGGGATCGGCGGCTTGCCCTGTTCAATCCGGCCTTGATTGACCTGAGCGGTGTATCCGTCGAGTTTCTGAGCAGTCGTCCCGCACTTTTCGAATTCTTCGATAAACTGCGCGAAAAGCAGGTCATGCCGGAACCCAAGAATTACGATGATTGGCGCGAACGCATGGCCAAGCTTGTCGCGGCAGCCAGCGACGATCGGTTTCGCGAAACATGGAACCTTGCCGGGGGTCAGACCCTTGACGTTACCGGGCGGCCGTATCCGGACGGAGCCATCGCGTTCCTGTTCAACGACATCACGGCAGAAGTGTCTCTGACACGGGGGTTTCGGACCGAATTGGAAACGATGCAATCCATGCTGGATGCCATGGAAGACGCTTTTGCCGTCTTCAATCAGCAAGGCGTTCTGACACTCTGCAATGCCGCTTACAAACTGATGTGGAAGGTGGACCCAGACACCTGCATCGCCGAATCTACAATCATGGATGCAACACAGGAATGGAAATCGGCCTTTCACCCAACACCGGTCTGGCCGGAGCTGCGCGACTACGTCATCAGCACCACAGAACGGGCCAGCTGGGACAGCGAACTGCGCGCGAAAGATGGGCGCGAGGTGGTCTGCAGGATTGATCCGATCTGCTATGGTGCCACGCTGATCCGCTTTTGCCACGCGTCCAGACGCCGCGACACATCCTCTGAAAAAGACGGGCTGCAGATCGTTTCCGCCTAAGCGTTTGGTTTCCAATCTTGCGACCCGGGACAGGGCAGGTAAACATGCCGCCATGACCCATCACAGCGCGGCCTTCACCTCGACCTCTCCTGACAAGACCGCACAGCTTGCCACACGACTGGGCGCACAGCTGAAAGCGGGGGATTGCGTACTTCTTGAGGGCGAAATCGGCGCCGGAAAAAGCCATTTCGCGCGCGCTTTGATCCTGTCGAAACTGGCCGAGCCCGAGGATGTTCCCTCTCCAACCTTCACCCTTGTCCAGAGCTATGATCTGCCAGACTGCGAATTGTGGCACGCAGACCTGTACCGGTTGCCTGATCCGGATCAGATCATCGAACTGGGTCTGCTTGACGCTTTTCAGACCGCGATCTGCTTGATCGAATGGCCAGATCGGCTGGGCGACCTGACACCGGCAAACGCTCTGTCGCTTTGCTTTGAAGACACACATCGGAATGACACACGACAGATCACACTGAACTGGACGGACCCTTCCTGGAACGACCGGGTCAAGAAGGTTCTACCATGAATGTGGACTCATTCCTTACCCGCACTGGCTGGGGTGATGCAGACCAATATCCGCTTGCCGGGGATGCGTCTTCAAGACGCTATATCAGGCTCTGTTCGGGCCCAAAACGCGCGATCTTGATGATTGATCCGCAGGACGATACCCCCCGCTTTGCGACAATTGCCACGCATCTGTCATCCCTTGGTTTCTCCGCGCCCGACATCCTTGACCGGTCCGACGGACTCATGCTGCTCGAAGACTTTGGTGATGCACAATTCGCGCGGGTCATTGCAGATGCGCCGGATATGGAAATCCCGCTCTACGAGGCCGCAACCGATGTGCTTTGCCATCTTGAGACCGAGCCACTGCCCGAGGGTCTCCGCACTGCAACACCTCAGGTTCTGGGTCAGATGATTGAACCTGCATTTACCCACTACCTTCCCGCATTGGGTATCACGCCCGACCAATCCGCCGACAAGATCACAATGCGACTGACCGATCTCCTGGAACGTCATCTGCCACAGGAAACTGTCCTTGTCCTAAGGGATTTCCATGCCGAAAACATGATCTGGCTTCCGGAACGGTCCGGCGTTCAGCGGGTTGGACTATTGGATTTTCAAGACGCGCTTATTGGCCCGCCGATCTATGATCTGGTTTCCATGCTTCAGGATGCCCGCCGCAATGTGACGACCGACTGTCAGATGGTCACGATCAGACACTATCTGGGCGCAACTGGCCGATCTGCGGATACCGTCGTGCCGGTCTTCAACCTGCTTGGCATCCAGCGCAATCTGCGCATCCTGGGCGTATTCGCGCGACTGGCAAAGCAGGCGGGGAAATCTGGGTACATGTCTCTGATCCCGCGAGTCTGGGGCCATATCAGAACAAGCCTCGCCACCCCTGTCGCCGAAGAGTTGGAGCCTCTGGTTCTTGACCTCTTCCCAGAGCCAACACCGGCCCTTCTCAACAAGGGGGCCACCTGATGTCGGACGCCATCATGCTGTTCGCCGCCGGGTTCGGGACGCGTATGGGTGATCTGACCAAGGATCGGCCAAAGCCGTTGGTCCCTGTTGCGGGAAAGCCCTTGATTGACCATGCCATGGCATTTGTGCGCGATATCGCTCCGTCTGCGATCGTCGCCAATGCGCATTACAAGGCAGATCAGATCGTAGAACACTTTGCCGGAACCAACGTGCAGGTTTCCATCGAAACGCCAAAGATTCTGGACACCGGAGGTGGACTCAAGGCGGCGTTGCCCCTGTTGCAGTCCGACGTTGTTTTCACAATGAACACGGATGCCGTCTGGGACGGTCCAAACCCGCTTTCGGTATTGAAATCGGCATGGACGAACGGCACGCAGGCCTTGTTGTTGTGCATCCCCAACGCAAACGCAATTGCCCATTCCGGAAAGGGTGATCTGAACATCGACGACGCGGGTTGCGCCACTTGGGGTAGCCAAACAATCTACTCGGGTGTGCAGCTTATTCGAACAGAACTCGTCTCTGACACACCACAAAACGTGTTTTCACTGAAACAGATCTGGGAACAGCTTGAGCAGGCCGGACAACTGCGTGCAGTGGTCTATCCCGGCAAATGGTGCGATGTCGGACACCCAGATGGTATCGCGATGGCCGAACAGATGCTGGGATATGCGAATGTTTGACCCAACCGGAACACCCAGAATCTTTGCCCTGCCGTCGGGCGCCGATTTTGCAATGGAACTTGTGCGGGGTCTCAAGGCGCGCCTTGTTGATCGCCCTCCGGAAGCTATGGCGCGGGTAGAATTGATCCTGAACACGCGACGGATGCAGCGGCGGGTCGAATCCGTGTTTGACCAATTCGGCGCCGGCTTCCTGCCGCGCATCCGTCTTATCACCGATCTGGCCGATCCTGTCGACAAGGCCCGTCTGCCCAAACCCGTCCCGGCGCTGCGCCGTCAGCTTGAACTTGCGGAATTGGTTGCGCGGTTGATTGATCTCGACCCCAGCCTTGCGCCACGATCGGCCATTTACGATCTTGCCCAAAGTCTTGGTGCGCTTCTTGATGAAATGCAGGCCGAAGGCGTGACCCCAGACGACATCGCGGCATTGGATGTCACCGATCAGTCCGGACATTGGGAGCGGGCGCAAAGATTTCTGCAGATTGTCACGCATTATTTCGATCCGAATTCAGAGGAGCCAGACGCCGCCACCGTCAATCGCCTTGCCCTGACCAACCGGCTGAATCGCTGGCACGAGGCGCCTCCGACACATCCGATCATCGTCGCCGGATCAACCGGATCACGCGGATCGGCCTTTCGGTTGATGTCGGCCGTCGCACGCCTGCCCCAGGGGGCCGTTGTTCTGCCAGGATTCGACACGGATATGCCCCAAGACGTCTGGAATGTGCTGCGCGATAACGTGCGCAACACCGAGGCGATGCAAGGCGAAGATCACCCGCAATTCCGCTTTGCGCGACTTATGGATGCCTTGGACATCCGGCACGATCAAGTAGTGGCCTGGACAAGGACACCACCTCCGAACCCGGCGCGCAATGCGCTGGTTTCGCTTGCCATGCGCCCTGCCCCTGTCACCGATCAGTGGCTGTCCGATGGACCAAAATTGCCCCCTCTGAAGGAGGCAATACAGTCTCTGACCTTGCTTGAAGCGCAATCTCCACGCGATGAAGCGCGCGCGATTGCGCTGCGTCTGAGGCAAGCCGCCGAAGACCAAACCAGCGCCGCGCTGATTACGCCGGATCGCATGCTGACACGTCGTGTCACGGCGCTGCTGGATCGCTGGGGTATCCTTCCCGATGACAGCGCGGGGACACCGGCGCAACTGACGGCCCCCGGTCGGCTTTTGCGCCATATCGCGCAACTTCGGGTGAACGGCCCGACCGCTGACGCGCTGCTGACGATCCTCAAGCACCCCTTGTGCCATATTGGCGCGGATCGGGGACAACACAGGCTTTGGACATCCGAGCTTGAACTGTTCATCCGCAAGACCGGCGTGCCCTTTCCTGATCTGCCTCAACTCATGGCGTGGAAAGGGGCGGACGATGCGCAGGACTGGCTGGCATGGATCGACAGATATCTGCTTCAGCCGGCCCTTACGGCACAGCAAGCCCTTGTAGAGCACGTCGTTCAGCACATCGCACAGGCCGAAGCGACATGTGCCGGTTCCACCAGCACCGATGCGTCAGAACTATGGGCGAAAGAGACGGGCAAAACGTGCCGACAGGTATTTGACGATCTGACCGAAAACGCCGGGTATGGCGGCACCACGACCGCTCGGGATTACGCCGACCTTGTGGATGGCGTCTTGCGGGGACAAGAGGTGCGCGACCGTGATGCACCGCATCCGCATATCCTGATCTGGGGCACAATCGAAGCTCGGGTGATGGGTGCGGACCTGGTGATCCTCGGGGGATTGAATGAACATTCCTGGCCGGATGCTCCTCCAGCAGACCCCTGGCTCAATCGACAGATGCGGCAGCAGATCGGCCTTCTCTTGCCAGAGCGGCGGATTGGGTTGTCCGCGCATGACTTCGAACAGGCCATCGGCGCGAAAGAAGTTTGGCTGACGCGGGCTGAACGGTCCGAGGATGCAGAGACCGTTCCATCACGCTGGCTCAACCGGCTGACCAACCTGATGCTTGGCTTGTCACAGATCGAAGGGCCGGATGCGCTTCGGGAGATGAAAGACCGCGGCGACCATTGGCTTGCCCTTGGCCGCGCTTTGGAAACGCCGATTGTCACCCCGCCCGCGCGACGGCCCTCACCGGTGCCGCCGGTGATCGCGCGGCCCGATGAATTGTCAGTCACCAACATCGAAAAACTGATCCGCGATCCCTATGCGATCTATGGTTCAAAGATCCTGCGCCTTCGGCAATTGCACCCGATCCAACATGCCCCCAACCCAATGCATAGGGGTACGGTCATTCACAAAGTGTTCGAAGACTTCGTCTCTGATACGGCCCAAAACCCCGATCTGATCACCGAAGAGCGTTTGCTGTCGACCGCGCGCGACATTCTGAACGCACAGGTGCCCTGGCCCACAGATCGCATCCAATGGCGGGTCCGCATTGAAAAGATTGCCCGCTGGTTTGTTCACAACGAACGCAGACGCCAGTCAGGCGCGCGGCCCGTCCTGTTTGAAAAGAAAGGGCGAATGGACATTGCCAAGCCTCCTTTCCGCATCACCGCCAAAGCGGATCGGATCGACCTGAACGACAGGGGCGAAGCGTTTGTTTACGATTACAAGACCGGGACGGCCCCCACACCGGACCAACAGACACAGTTCGATGTGCAATTGCTGGTCACCGCGGCGTTGATTTGCGAAGGCGGCTTTGCAGACCTGAGCCCAAGAGGCGTGGCGGAGGCATGTTACATATCGCTCTCGGGTGACGGAAAAGAAGTGCTGGCACCGCTTGAGGATAGCCCACCTGAACGCACCATCGCGATGCTGATCAAACTGATCGAGGCCTATCGCGATCCCGAAACGGGCTACACGGCGCGCAACAAGATGCACAAAGACATTTTCGGGTCTGATTATGACCAACTTTCCCGCTACGGGGAATGGGATGCGTCGGACACGGCGCAGAAGGTATTCCTCGCATGATCCGCAACGACGCCACAGAAGCCCAGGTCCGCGCGGCTGATCCCTTTGCCTCGACATGGCTTGGGGCAAATGCCGGATCGGGCAAGACGCGGGTTCTAACCGACCGCGTGGCACGGCTTCTCTTGGGCGATGCCCGCCCGGAACATATCCTGTGTCTGACCTTCACCAATGCTGCTGCCAGCGAAATGCAGAACCGGTTGTTCAAGCGTTTGGGCGAATGGGCGATGCTCGACAACGACGCGCTGATCGCCCAGTTGCAGGAGTTGGGCGAAGACCGGGAACGCCTGACAACCGACTTCTTGTCCCGCGCCCGGACCTTGTTCGCGCGCGCCATCGAAACACCCGGTGGCCTTCGTATCCAGACGATCCACGCCTTCTGCGCCTCGATTCTGCGTCGGTTTCCGCTTGAGGCTGGCGTCAGCCCGCAGTTTCAGGAAATCGACGACCGCGCCGCGCAATTGTTGAGGGAACAGATCCTGGACGACATGGCCAGTGGTCCCGAGGCTGATCTGATCGCGGATATCGCGCATATTGCGGCACAAAATCCGCTGCAGGAACTTGCGGATCGGATCGTCCGACATCGGGACGGTTTTGCGCCAGCACTGGCGCGCAAAGATCTGTTGAAACGCTACGGTCTTTCGGAAACCGACACGATCGAAATGGTCGTCGCCCAAGTGTTTTCCGGCGACGAACAGGCATTTTTGGCTGGGTTGGTCCCTGATCTACGCTCTGGCGTCGGCATGGACAACAGCTTGGCCGATGCAATTGAATTTGCCCAATCCGGAGGCATTGATGGATTGATCGCGCTGGAAAGCGTGGTATTCACTTTGAAGGGGGATTTGCGCAAATCGCTTCCACCCTCGACGAAACTGCGCAAGGGACCGCTGGCCGCAAGCGTCACTCGTCTTGAAGACCTTTTTCAACGGGTCGAAGCCGCCCGAGACACCCGCCTTGCGCTTGAGGCGGTGTCGCGGGACACGACCCTGCACCGGTTTGCCGACGTGTTTCTGAGGCGCTACGAGGCCACGAAACAGGTGCGCGGCTGGCTTGATTTCGACGATCTGATCACACGCACCCGAGCGCTTCTCACGGATAAGCAACAGGCCGAATGGGTGCTCTATCGTCTTGATGGCGGTATAGACCACATCCTTGTCGATGAGGCGCAGGACACCAGCCCGGCGCAATGGGACGTGATCAACAAGCTTGCTCAGGAGTTCACATCTGGTGAAGGCGCGCGCAGCGGGGTGCAACGCACGATCTTTGTTGTCGGGGACAAGAAACAGTCGATCTATTCCTTTCAGGGTGCCGACCCGCAGGAATTCGACCACATGCGCGCGGCGTTTCGCGATCAGATGCAAGCGACCGACGCCCCGCTTCAAGACGGCCAGCTAAGCTATTCCTTCCGGTCTTCTGTTCCGATCCTGCGGCTTGTCGATCAACTGTTCAAAGGCCGCGACAAAGCGGGTTTTCTGGCGGATCAGACTCACATTTCGTTCCACGATCAGGTGCCCGGTCGGGTCGATCTTTGGCCGCTTGTCGAACCTGCCGAGGACGACAGCGAAGACTTGCCCTGGGACACTCCGGTCGATCGAGTCAGCCCGACACATCACAATGTCGTTCTGGCGCAGCGGGTGGCGCGGTTTATCGACGGCACGTTGAATGCCGGAACCGCGGTTCCGATTGGCGAAAAGAACGGCACGATTGAAACCCGCCGCATCCACGCAGGGGATTTCCTCATTCTGGTGCGCAGCCGAGGCGCGCTTTTTCATGAAATCCTGAAGTCATGTAAAGCGCTGGGCCTTCCCATCGCCGGGGCAGACAAACTCAAGGTCATGGCCGAACTTGCGGTCAAGGATCTGCGCGCGCTTTTGGCGTTTCTGGCGACACCCGAAGACAGCCTGTCTCTGGCCTCTGCCCTGCGATCACCGCTTTTTGGACTGGACGAACAGGCCATCTTTGATCTGGCACACCGTCGCAAGTCCCCGCATCTTTGGGAAGAATTGCGCAGGCGTAGAAACGATTTTCCGCAGATTCTCGAGGTTCTCGACGATTTGCGGGACCAGTTGGATTTCCTGCGTCCCTACGATCTGCTCGAGCGCATCCTGATCCGTCACAATGGGCGGCAAAAGCTGATCGGGCGACTGGGGGAAGAGGCCGAAGATGGCATTGACGCCCTTCTCAATCAGGCGCTGGCCTATGAGCAAACCGACATCCCGAGCCTGACCGGTTTCCTGCATTGGATGGAAACCGATGAAATCGAAATAAAGCGCACTGTGGATAGCGCCGGCACGCGCATTCGGGTGATGACCATCCATGGTGCAAAGGGGCTGGAGGCCCCCGTCGTGATCCTTCCGGACACCCACAAGAAGCCGTCTCAATCCAGCAAGGAAACCTTTGTACTGGCCGACGGTCACGCACATTGGCGAGGGTCCGACAAAACTCGCGCCACGTTTCAGCGCACAGCCCTTGAACACGCCAGGCAAGCCGAAGAAGAGGAAAAAGACCGCCTGCTTTACGTTGCCCTGACCCGTGCAGAACGCTGGCTTGTCATCGCGGCAGCCGGGGCACCGGACAAGAGTGCAGAAAGCTGGCATGACCGCATATCGGCAACGTTAGAGACATGTGGCGCAGTCCCGAAGGCCTTTGATTTTGCGGATGACGGACCCCAATCCGGACTGCGCCTTGATCACCTCGCTTGGCCCGGCGCACTAAAACAGGCCCCAGCCCACAGCGCGCCATCGGCCCTTGCCCTACCAGTCGTGTTCCAGACGGTTGCGACCCGCCCAGACGAAGCCCCGAAGGCGTTGAGTCCCTCTGACCTTGGGGGCGCAAAAGCGCTTTCGGGGGCCGATGGTGATCTGAGCGAAACCGCGAAAGAACGCGGCACGCTTATTCACTTGCTTCTCGAAACCTTGCCCTCACTTGCGGCAGAGGATCGGACGCGCGTGGCCAAATCCCTGATCGGGGACCATCCCTTGGCGGATGAAATGATCAACGAAGCACTGGCCGTTCTCAATGCTCCTGCGCTGCTTCCTTTCTTTTCCGATACTGCGCTGGCCGAAGTGGCCGTCACCGCACCGGTTTACGCGCTACAAGACTCACCTTTGCACGGAATCATCGATCGATTGATCATCACTGATTCCAAAGTCACGGCCGTTGATTTCAAGACCAATCGCACCGTCCCGACTTCTGAAGACCAGACACCGGAAGGTCTGCTGCGTCAGATGGGCGCCTATCATGCGATGTTGGGGTCGATTTATCCCGACAAAAAGATCGAAACCGGGATACTCTGGACCCGGACAGCCACCTATATGCCGTTGTCAGAAAAGCGGGTCACACAAGCTCTCGTGAGGGCACGCCACCTTGACGCCCCCGCAGAGGGTACATAGTCTCCTGTTCCGACACAAACATGCGCATGAGCCGCAAGGAGACCCCCAATGTCCACCGTCGCCGTAACCGATGATACCTTCGATGCCGAAGTCAAGAATTCCAGCGTTCCAGTCGTCGTAGACTTCTGGGCAGAATGGTGCGGCCCCTGCAAACAGATCGGCCCAGCACTTGAAGAACTGGCCGCCGAATATGGCGACGCGATCAAGATTGCCAAGGTGGATGTCGACAACAACCCCAACACTGCCGCCGCCATGGGTGTGCGCGGGATTCCGTCACTGTTCATCTTCAAGGATGGTCAGGTCGTGTCCAACAAGACAGGCGCCGCCCCGAAAGCCGCGTTGAAGGGTTGGATCGACGAAAGCATCTGATCGCAAACAGATTTCACGCAAACGCCCGGCCCAATGCGCCGGGCGTTTTGCGTTGAAGGGCTTGTGTGATCCGGTGGGTCGGCCCATATCGTCACAAAAGGCAAAAAGGACATCCCATGGCTGACAACGACTTTCCCGGCTGGCATGGCACCACGATCATCGGCGTCCGCAAAGGCGGCAAGGTGGTGATTGCGGGCGATGGGCAGGTCAGCCTTGGCCAGACCGTCATCAAGGGCACCGCCCGCAAAGTGCGTCGCATTTCCCCCGGTGGCTATGATGTGGTTGCCGGCTTTGCCGGATCGACTGCTGACGCGTTCACATTGCTGGAACGGCTTGAGACCAAGCTCGAGGCGACTCCCGGTCAGCTACAGCGGGCAAGCGTTGAACTGGCCAAGGATTGGCGGACCGACAAGTACCTGCAAAAGCTGGAAGCGATGCTGATCGTGTCGGATGGCAAGGATCTTTATGTCATCACCGGCGCAGGGGATGTTCTTGAGCCCGAACACGACGTGACCGCCATTGGATCAGGCGGGAACTATGCCTTGGCTGCCGGACGCGCGCTGATGGACAGCGACAAGGACGCCGAGGAAATCGCACGCGCCGCCATGGCAATTGCATCCGACATCTGCGTCTACACCAACGGCAACCTGACGGTTGAGACGATCAGCGCTTGAACCGCTGATCCCCTCCCGCCGCCGATAAGGATACCCAATATGACCGACCTCACCCCCCGCGAAATCGTGTCTGAACTGGACCGCTTCATCATTGGCCAGAAAGACGCAAAACGCGCTGTCGCGGTTGCACTGCGGAACCGCTGGCGGCGCAAGCAGCTGAGCGATGATCTGCGCGAAGAGGTGTATCCCAAGAATATCCTGATGATCGGACCGACCGGCGTCGGCAAGACCGAGATCAGCCGCCGTTTGGCCAAGCTTGCCAAGGCACCGTTCATCAAGGTCGAGGCGACCAAGTTCACCGAGGTGGGCTATGTCGGCCGCGACGTGGAGCAGATCATCCGGGACCTGGTGGATTCCGCCATTGCAATGACCCGTGACCAGATGCGCGAAGAGGTCAAGTCCAAGGCCCATGAAGCCGCTGAAGAGCGTGTGATCGAGGCGATAGCGGGCGAAGGTGCCCGTGAAGGCACCCGCGAGATGTTCCGCAAAAAGCTCAAGGACGGGTTGCTGGATGACACCGTGATCGAACTGGATCTTCTGGACACATCAAGCCCGTTTCCGACAATGGATATTCCCGGCCAACCCAACATGGGTGGCGGAGGCATGATGAATCTGGGCGACCTTTTTGGTAAAGCCTTTGCGGGGCGCACCACCCGCAAGCGCATGACGGTTGCGGAAAGCTATGAAACGCTCATCGCCGAAGAAGCGGACAAGCTGCTTGATGACGAACTGGTCAAGACACTTGCATTGGAAGCGGTCGAACAGAACGGCATCGTGTTTCTTGACGAGATCGACAAGGTTGCGGCCCGTCAGGAAACCCGCGGCGGCGACGTCAGCCGCGAAGGCGTGCAGCGCGATCTTCTTCCTTTGATCGAAGGCACCACTGTCAGCACCAAGCACGGGCCGGTGAAGACCGATCACATCCTCTTCATTGCCTCGGGCGCATTCCACATTGCGAAACCGTCTGATTTGCTGCCAGAACTTCAGGGCCGCCTGCCGATCCGCGTCAACCTGCGCGCGCTGACCGAAGAGGATTTTGTGCGTATCCTGACAGAGACAGACAACGCCCTGACGCTGCAATATACCGCCCTGATGGCAACGGAAGAGGTGACCGTGACCTTCACCAAAGAAGGCATCGCCGCGCTGGCCAAGATCGCTGCGGACGTGAACCAGTCGATCGAGAATATCGGGGCACGGCGGCTGTACACCGTCATGGAACGCGTGTTCGAGGATCTGAGCTTTGACGCGCCGGACAAACCCGGAGAGCAGGTCACCGTGGATGCCGACTTTGTCGAGAAGCATCTAGGCGAACTGACCCGGTCAACCGATCTGAGCCGCTACGTCTTGTGATCGGTGTGCCTCGGAAATGAGACACACCATGCACATAAAATAAACCGGCGCGGGACACCTCCCACCGCTTCCGTGCTGGGGCAATTTTCGCTATGTTAGCGCCACCATCTACCGGAGGTGCATATGAAACGGTCCCGCATTAACGACATCCTGCGTGAAAGCGACGCGTTCATGCGCTCGTTCGGCTATACCCTGCCGCCTTTTGCCTACCTGTCTCCCGACGCTCTGAAGTCCAGCGATCACTCCGAGATCAAGGCGCGGCGCATGGGATGGGATATCACCGATTACGGCAAAGAGAGTTTTGACGATCTGGGCCTGTTCCTGTTCACAACGCGCAATGGGCTGAACGCCGATCTCGGCAAGATGTCGGCCATGCTCTATGCCGAAAAAATCATGATCTCGCGCAATAGGCAGCTTAGCCCGATGCACCGGCATGACGTCAAAGTCGAAGACATCATCAACCGAGGCGGTGGCACGTTGGTGATAGAGCTTTTCATGGCCGACACCGAAGGCGCGATTGATCAAGAGGCCGACGTCACCGTCATGGTCGACGGGACACTGCGCACTCTGCCCGCCGGCGGGCATTTAAAGCTTATTCCCGGTGAATCAGTGACGCTTTTGCCAAACAACTGGCACGCGTTCTGGGGTGAAGATGGTGATGTCCTGATCGGCGAAGTCTCTACGGTGAATGACGACCTGACCGATAACATTTTCGCTTTGCCCATAGGGCGTTTTTCGAACATCGAGGAAGACGAACCGCCGCTGCATTTGCTGGTGTCGGATTACGACACGCATCTTTGACTCGACGCGCCCGAGGGAGTTGCCTTCCTCTACAAGCGTCGCCGGCGGAGCGTCAGCGATGCGGCGGCAATGACGACCAGCGCGGCACCGGCAAAGAAGCGCAGTGTGGGCGTCTCGTTGAACGCGAAATAGCCGGCGGCTGTTGAAAGCGGCAGGCTCATGTAGCCCAGAACCGAAAGGACTCCGGCATCGCCATTGTAATGCGCGCGCAAAAAGCACGCTTGCGCGGCTTGAGCAAAAACACCAATGGCAAGCAATGGTGCCAGATGTTCGGGGGCGATCGGCTGCCAAGACCATACCGCGAACGGGAGGGTGCAAAGACCCAGCCCAACAGCGTAAAAGGTCATCAGAACAATGGTCGGAGTCTCGCGCAGCCGTCTTGTGACAATCACGGCGCCAGAACCTGTCAGGATAACCAGCGCCAAAGCCAGAAGGCCCGGACCGATATCGGCACCCTGCGGATCAATCGCTATCACGACGCCGACCATCGCAATTGCGGCGGCACCCCATTGACCACCCGTAATGCGTTCTCTCAGGATCAATGCAGCAAGGATCATCACGACCAGAGGACGCGTAAAGTTCATCGTGGTGAACAGGGCCAGCGGAACACGCGATATGGCAAAATAGCTTGCTGTCAGGGTTGCGGTGCTCAACCCGATGCGCAGCAGCTGAAGGGGAAGGGCTGGGATGGTCACAAAGGCGCGGCGGTCGCGATATATCCAGGGCAGCAGCAGCAACAAGCCGATACCTGCCCTGAGAAACACGATCTGCGCCGCCGGGTAGCCCAGCCCAAGCGCCTTGACGATGCCCAGCGCCCATATGTTCAACGCCATGTCAGCAACAAGCCACGCGCCACCCCTGAGATTGTCGCGCGGCGCGTCTGGCGTCATCGTCGGGGGGCGATGAGATTGGCCATAAGGCGAAACGCGCCCGGAACCAGGTTGGCCATTTGATGATGTAGAACCAGGCTGCAATGGGTGTGCCGACCTTTGCCGATCTCGGCCGTGAGCAACGCACCCGTCAAGGGTTCTTCGCCCGGATCCGCCATGGAGAGAAGCGGCGTGTAGCTATCGTCCCAGGTCTTGGCAAAATACAGTCCGCGTTCCTTTACCCAGCCGTCCCAATCATCTTCAGTGATGGCGTTGGGTGTGGTCAAAAGCGGATGATCCTGTTCAAGATGGGTCACCTCGGCCTGCGCATCGGTCACACGCCAGCGCAGTGACGGCTGCCCGATTTCAAGCTTTCGCGGCGGAACAGTCTCTGAATCCCAATTGTCCCAAGGCCGGTGATACAGCGTAAGCAGAGTGCCACCGTCTTCGACCCAATCGTGAATCCGGGGCATTTCAGAGACCAGCCCATCACGAAAACGCAGGGCGAAGATCCCGATGACAATGGTATCGAAATCTGCCAGCGCGGTTTCACTGTTGATCTGATCGTCGGTCAGTTCGCTCACATCGGCCCCAAGCGCCCTGAGCCACTGTGCAACCGCATCATGCCCGCTGCCGATATAGCCAATCTTGCCGTCCGGCACGATAACATCCAGAACACGGACTTGCAGGGTGGCAGGTTTGGCGAAGGCTGTTGGATCGACGTGATCGTAGACGATCCGACGTTCCGTCATTGCCGGGTCACGTCCAACATATAGCGGAAGGGTATAGAGTCCCGGTTCCGTGTCGTCGGGAAGGGTGACCTTGAGGCCCCCGTCCTGCATGTCAGTGCTCCATCCGTCGGGCAGATCAAAAGTTACCCGGCTACCTGCCGGACTGACATCAGCCACTGCAACGGGGATGCTGCGTTTGGGCTCATTGAGGTTGATCAGAGCCGCATTTGGTTCGATCCAGGCCGCACGGTCAGGAAGGATGACCGGGGGCGCGTCGAAGGGCACGGCAACCGAAGTTGTCTCAAGCTGGATCGCAATCCGGGGAAACGGAGGATCAGCCGGATCATATTCCGCGCGATATGCATCGGTCTGGTTGGCCTCAGGCGTGGTTGTGAGGACGCCATCTTCAAAGGACCAGCCGAAAGGCAGGTCGAGGCTGTAACTTGCGGTCTGTGCATCGCCCTTGTCGAACTCGACGGTGACAGGTGTGGTATCACCCGGTCGAAGCCATATGGTGTCCGTTCTGGCCGACGCTTGGATCCCAAGTGCCAAGCGAAGAACTTGCGCAAGTTGACGGTGTTTGTCGGCTAGGCGGTGCGCGATGTCTGGCGGCGCTTCGGCCTCGGCTTGCTGGATGTGCTTCAAGGCGTTGCGCGCGGTTTCGGCGATGTGGTTGAAATGCGGAAAGGCCGAGACCGTTTCCGTGATGTACCCATGCGCGGCAAGCAGGTGCTCTCTGATCTCGGGCGCTTGGTCTGCAAGGTCAGCCAGGGTTTGCGGCAGTCCAGAGGTCAAACTCGTGTCGGGCCCATCGGCATGGCTAACCACCAGGTGCAAAGGCCAGTCCTTTCCCGGACCGGCGGGAACCCAGCGCCCCATGCCTTGGGTCCGGTGGTAGGCACGCGACATCTGGCCGATGCGGGCATAGCTCCATCCCGACATCGGGTCTTTGCCAGCACCCTGCACGGTCAACGTCGCTTTTGGTGGGGGCAGGTCATCATCATAAGCCTGACCTGCGCCGGACCATGCCGGGAGGTACATCTTGGACACCTGCCACGGCGATAGGTTGGACGGAAAGTCGGGATCTGCGGCAGCGGTCATAACCTCGTGCGCTGCCTCTGTCATCGCGCGGTGATGGCCGTGCTGCCCGGGCACGTCGAGGAACGTTGGCAGGAGGATGTCGGGACGATCGGTGCGCACGATCTCGACAAAGCGGTGCAGCAAATGATCGTGCCCCCAGATTCCCATCGTTTCCTCGCCACTCTTGGAAAAGCGGAAATCGCGGATCGGATCGTCCGGCGACGTGCCATGCCAATAAAGCCGCATGTTGAGCACATCACAGGCACGCTCCATCTCGCGTGTGCGCAATGCGCCCAATGCAGGACCGCTTTCGGTGCCGATGTCGTTCTGGCCACCTTCGCCACGCGTGGAACAGGCATAGCTGAGGTTGATCCCGTCGCGCAGGCTGATGGCGGCCAGCAGCGCGGTTGTCTCGTCGTCCGGATGTGCGCCAGTGTTCATCAACCGCACCACGGATTGAAGCGGGCGCAACGCCCACCACAGATCAAGAACGCGGGGGCGCATACGGGTCTCTTGCAAGCGGGTTTGATCGGGGGTGGGCATGGTTTACCTCGCAGCGGCGATGGTGGGAGTAAAGGCCTGATGCAGAACAAGCGCTGCCGCACCAAGTGTTGCGGTCATGCGTCCCGAGGTGCCACGCATCAATCGGGGATGGGTACGGTCAGGCCGGTTGGAGACGGATCGGACCGGCAACGGCGTTTGCTGGATGATATGATCCAACAGCACATCGGGCATCGCCCCGCCAAGGATCACGGTTTCCGGATCAAACAGGTTTTCGATGATCGACAAGGCCGGTGACAGCGCCTGTGCCGCCTGATCCAGCCAGCGCCGCAAATGTGGGTTTTGGCTGGAATAGAGACTGATCAGGTCGTCCATGTCGGTCACGTCAAGTCCTTGGGCCGCAAGATAGGTCTGAGCTGACAAACGACTGGCGGCGCTTTCCAGTTCCGTCAATTTTCCATTTACGAGCACAGGAATTTGACCAATCTCCCCAGCGTTTCCAAATGCACCCTGGATGATTTGCCCGTTCTGCACGAGTCCGAGACCAAGGCCCTGACCGAAATAAAGATAGGCAAAATCATCGAATCCCCGTGCGATGCCGTTCATCCGTTCGGCCATTGCGGCGGCGTTGGCATCGTTTTCGACAAAGACAGGAAGGTCGAGTGTGCTGGCGAAGGTCCTGGCGGGATCGTCACTGTTCCAGCCCGGAAGTTCGGATGCGGTGCCGCTCAGGCCAGTGTCACCAAACGGTCCGGGCATGACGATCCCGGCGCCCAGCAACTTGTCCTTTTTCAATTGCGCCTCTGACAGGACGTGATCCATCTGGTCGGACACCGTATCGACAATCGTCATCTTCCGCGCGTCGGGCAAAGGCGTGCGTTTGGTCAGAACCGGGGTTCCGACAAGGTCGATCAGCGCAGTGAACACAGCGGTCGGGCGCACTTCGACGCCAAACGCATATCCGCCACCCGGCTTGATGGCATATTGCTGCACCGGCAGACCACGCCCCGCGCTGCGGTGACCCTGTTCGATGAGCAAACCTTCGCCCAGCAAATCCGATATGATGTTTGACACCGCTTGTGTCGACAGACCCGAAGCGCGGGCAATTTCTGCGCGCCCGACCGCACCGGCATGCCGCACGGCACGCAGAACCAACTGTTTGTTGTGGCTGCGCGCACGTTCCGGATTTGCGCCAAGCTGGGGTTTAAGCGTGGTGACCATGCCTTCGCTTAACGCACCAAACTTGAACACTCAAGAAAGTTGAGTTAACGCTTGGAAATCGACCGGTCCCACACAAGAATGGGCTGGCACATTCAACAGATCTCAACAGGGAGAGGTCCATGTCCATCTTCAACGCAAAAGCACTGGCTGTCGCCACCGCAACCAGCGCAGCCGCAATGTTCGGGTCCGCCGCACATGCGGTTGAAATCGAATATTGGCAGTATTTCTTCGATGCCCGTGTGGCCGCGATGGAAACGCTGATCGAGAATTTCCAGTCAGCGAACCCCGACATCACCGTCAAGATGACCCATTTCCCCTATGCCGATTACCGCACCAAGGTTGCGGCGGCGATTCCGGCAGGGGAAGGCCCGGATGTGGTCCAGCTGTTTTATGGATGGCTGAATGACTATGTCGCGGCTGACCTGATCCAGCCCTTGCCCTCCGATGTGTTCCCGGCAAGCCGCATCGACGAAGAGTTCTTTCCGATGGTGCAGGCAATGAAGGAAGACGACCAGTACTGGGCGCTGCCCACCGCCGTGCGGTCGCTGGCGCTTTTTTACAACGAACGCCTGTTGGAGGAAGCCGGGGTGGAACCGCCGACCACGCTGGACGAGATGATTGGAGCCGCCAAGGCGATGACCAAACGCGACGGCGCGGGCAACCTGACACAGGTGGGCTTGACCGCCGGGATGACCGCGCAGGATCACCACTGGTGGCGCGAAGGCTTGGTGCGTCAGTTCGGCGGTGAACCCTATACCGATGATTATCAGACCGTGAATTACAACACCGAAGCGGGTCTGGAAGCGCTGAATTTCTATTCCAGCCTGTTCACCGGTGACGACGCGGTGACATCAATCGGCTTCATGGATGAACCGCAAGCGGCGTTCAAGGCAGGCCGCGCCGGAATGCATATCGACGGATCGTTCCGCATCGGATCACTGAACGAGACGCGCGGTCTGAAATGGGGTGTGACAGAGCTTCCTGCCGCAGCCGATGGGTCACAATCGAACTATGCCTCGTATTGGGTGAATGCCATCACCACCAAGGCCGAGGGCGAAAAGTACGACGCTGCGGTCAAGTTCATGGAGTACATCTCCAGCGATGAGGCCATGCAAATCTGGCTTGATGTGGTGGGCGAGCTTCCGGCGAAACCTTCGGTGGGTCTGACAGACGCCAATGCCAACAATCCGGTTTACGGCCCGTTCATCAAAGGTCTGGCTTATGCCCATACCACCAAGTTCGCCGATGAAAGCGGGCAGCGGCAGGTCATGGTGGAAATGGTCGAACGCATGACCCTCCAAGACATGAGCGCCGAGGAAAGCCTTGCCGTGGCGGCAGAAGCCGAACAGAAGATCCTTGACGAGTACTACAACAGCGCCTCCAACTGAGCGCGTTTCAGGCACCCCGGTCTTTCTCCCGACCGGGGTGTCGTCGTTTCCGGACATTGGCATGTATCGCAACCTGACCATCCGTCAAAAGCAGATCGTCTGGGCATGGGCTTTTCTGGCCCTGCCAGTCCTGTTCTATTCCGTGATCCGGTTCTACCCGACGGGCAATGCCATTCTCATCAGCTTTCAGGATTGGAACCTGCTGGGGGACCGCACCTGGGCCGGGTTGGACAATTACCAGAAACTCTTTGCCGATCCCGTGTTCTGGAAGGTGTTCCGCAACACGTTTGTCTATCTGCTGATCGGCACGCCTCTCAGTCTCTTGATTTCGTTTGTGATTGCCTATCACCTTGATCAGGTGCGGTTCATGCACGGGTTTCTGCGCATGCTCTATTTCCTGCCCTTCATGACCAGCGCGGTGGCGATGGCCTGGGTCTGGCGGTGGTTTTATCAGCCGGTTCCGGTGGGGTTGTTCAACAACGCACTGGCCGGATTGGGCATTCCGCAATTCCCGTTCCTGCAATCGACGACATGGGCTTTGCCCTCGGTTCTGGCCCCTGCCGTCTGGGCCGGGTTAGGATTTCAGGTCATCATCTTCATGGCCGGACTGCGGGCCATTCCGCGCAGTTATTACGAGGCGGCGCGGATCGACGGTGTGTCAACATGGACGGTGCTGTGGGAGATCACGCTGCCGCTTCTGAAGCCAACGATCGTGTTCATCGTGGTGTTTTCGTCCATCGGCTTCCTGCGGATTTTCGACCATGTGTTCAACATGACCACGAACAATCCCGGCGGACCTTTGAACAGCACCAAACCGCTGGTCCTGATGATCTATGAAACCGCGTTCAGTTCGTTCGACATGGGGTATGCGGCTGCGCAAACCGTGGTCCTGTTCGTGGTGCTCCTGGTGGTGAGCCTGATCCAGTTGCGCATCCTGAGGGACAGCTAGATGACCGCTACAGAGATTCGCCCGACCACCGAAGCGCTTCTGAAAACCGAAGCGCCAAAGAAACCCGCCAATATGGGGCAGATCCTGCGCTGGATGCTGCTGTTTCTGGGCGGCGTGGCGATGGTGATGCCCATAGCCTACATGATCTCGACTTCGCTGAAATGGCCGCATGAAGTCTATAACCTCAAGCTGATCCCGGACGAGCCGCATATCGAGAACTACACCTATGTGCTTGAAGACGGGCGGTTCTATTGGTGGTTCCTCAATTCGATGGTGATCGCGATCATTACCACCATCTGCAACGTGATCTTCGATTCTCTGGTGGGCTATACTTTGTGCAAGTTCCGCTTTCCGGGCCGCTACATCATCTTTATCGCGATCCTGTCGACGCTGATGATCCCGACCGAGATGCTGGTCATTCCGTGGTACCTGATGAGCCAGCAATTCGGCTGGCTGGACACCTATTGGGGGATCATGTTCCCCGGCTTGATGACGGCGTTCGGAACCTTCCTGATGAAGCAGTTTTTCGAGACTGTTCCGGACGATTTCATCGAGGCCGCGCGGATTGATGGTTTGAACGAATTGCAGATCTGGTGGACCGTGGCGATGCCTTTGGTGAAACCCGCGCTGGCAGCACTGGCGATCTTTGTCTTCCTGGGCAACTGGACCGCGTTCATCTGGCCGCTGATCGTGACCAATTCCGTCGAGATGTATACCCTGCCGGTGGGCCTGTCGTCCTTTGGGGATGAGGCCGATGTGGCGTGGGAGTTGATCATGACGGGGGCGGCGATTTCGACCATTCCGACGCTGATCGTGTTCCTGATCTTCCAGCGGTATATCATTCAGGGTGTGGTGATGGCGGGACTCAAAGGATGAGTGTGCTCTCTTTGGCATTTGTCGCGTTTGCATATTTGGAAAAAGAAGAACCAGGGGGCGGTACATGACGGACCAGAGCGTTTTCCCGGACCCGACCTATCGGGAGACTGTGTTGGCGCCGCTGTTCAACGGGGTAAAGGCGCATTACGCGGGCCATATGGCGGCGATCAACCGGGCGCATCTGGTGATGCTGGCCGAGACCGGGATTCTGCCTTCGGCAGATGCGGGCTCGATCGCTGGCGCGCTGCGGGAGATTGACGACGAGACCGATATCGACGGGCTGACCTATACCGGCGAACACGAGGATTATTTCTTTCTGGTCGAGGCGGAGTTGAAGCGCCGCTTGGATGATCTGGGTGGTGCGTTGCACACAGCGCGGTCGCGCAATGACATGGACCATACTCTGTTCAAGCTGGCGCTGCGGGGCCGGGTGGCGGTGATGCTGGAGCAGGCGTTAACCTTAACGGAGGCGTTGATTGCCAAGGCGGAGGCCGAGAATGCGACGTTGATCGTGGCCTATACCCATGGGCAGCCCGCGCAACCGACGACTTGGGGGCATTACCTTGGTGCGGTGATCGAGGTGCTGTTGCGCGACATCGCGCGGCTGAATGCGGCGGCGGATGGGCTTGAGCATTGCCCCATGGGGGCTGCGGCGATCACCACAAGCGGCTTTCCGATTGATCGGGGGCGGGTGGCGGAGTTGTTGGGGTTCGAGGGACCGTTGGTCAATTCCTATGGTTGCATCGCATCGGTCGATTATGTGACAGGGCTTTATTCCGCGATGAAACTGATGTTCCTGCATCTCGGGCGCGTCATCCAGGACATGCAGTTCTGGACCGCGTTCGAGGTGGGGCAGCTTTATGTGCCCAACAGCCTTGTGCAGATCAGTTCGATCATGCCGCAAAAGCGCAACCCGGTGCCGATAGAGCACCTGCGCCATCTGGCGAGTGCGACCGTGGGTCAATGCGATGCCATCGTCGGCGTGATGCAGAACACGCCGTTCACCGACATGAACGACAGCGAGGGTGAGGTGCAGCAGTTGGGCTATGCCGCGTTCGAACGTGGGGCGCGGGTGTTGCAGTTACTCACCGCGCTGATCCCGGCTTGTCGGGTGAATGCGGACCGGGTGCGGCGGACGACGGATGCGGCCTGCATCACCATCACCGAATTGGCGGATACGCTGGTGCGGCACGAAGGACTGACCTTCCGCGCGGCACATGAGGTTGCGGCGACGACGGCGAAGGCGGTGATTGCCAAAGGAGCGGCGTTGGGCGACGGGTTTGCGGCGTTCGCGGTGGCCTTCGAGGAGTTGACCGGGCGGGCGTCTCGGTTGGGTGAGGACGCGTTCCGGACAGCGGTGGCACCGGACACCTTTGTTGCGCGGCGGGATCGTGTTGGTGGGCCGGCAGAGGCGGCGTTACGCAATGCGTTGGAGGGGTATGCGGAAGAGGCACAGGCGGCGCGAGGGGCTTGTGTGGTGCGCAGAACCCGACACGAAACCGCACAACAGAGACTGAAATCGGCGTTCGACGCGCTGCTGGTGAAGGACTGAGCATGGCCGATCTTGCGATCCGAAATCTGGTCAAACGGTATGACAAGACCGAGGTGCTGCATGGCATCAGTCTTGATGTCGAAGATGGCGAGTTTGTCGTATTTGTCGGCCCGTCGGGATGTGGCAAATCCACCACCCTGCGGCTGATTGCCGGGCTGGAGGATGTGAGCGGTGGCGAGATCCTGATCGGCGGAAACGTCGTCAACAACCTTGAACCCAAGGAACGCGACATCGCGATGGTGTTCCAGAACTACGCCATCTACCCGCACATGTCCGTGCGCAAGAATATCGGCTTTGGCCTGCGCACCGCGAAGATGTCGAAACCCGCCAAGGAGGCGCGCATCGACGAGGTTGCGGGTATCCTTGGCATGACCGATCTTCTCAACCGAAAACCCAGCCAATTGTCCGGCGGCCAACGGCAACGCGTGGCGATTGGGCGCGCCATGGTGCGCGATCCGGCGGTGTTCCTGTTCGATGAGCCGCTGTCGAACCTCGATGCACAATTGCGCACACAGATGCGACTGGAAATCAAGAAGCTGCATCAGCGGGTGGGCAATACGATTATCTTCGTCACCCATGATCAGGTCGAGGCGATGACGATGGCGGATCGGATCGTGATCATGAAGGACGGGCATATCCAGCAGGTAGGCACGCCAGCCGAGGTTTATCACAAGCCCGCGAACACCTTTGTTGCCGGGTTTATTGGGGCACCGTCGATGAACATGCTGTCGGGAACAGTGTCTAACGGGGCGCTTCGGCTTGGGTCCGGCGAAACCTTGGGCCTTGGGCTGGACGTGACGGACGGGCATCGGGTTACGATTGGGGTGCGCCCCGAAGACCTGCATCCCGGCGATGGGCCTGCGCTGGTGCGTGGGCCGGTTACGGTGCGCGAGCCATTGGGGCATGAAACGCTGATCTATGTCGGAGTCGAGGGACAGGAAGTGATCGCCAAGGCGGATGGCCGAACACCACCCGACGTCGGCGAAGAAGTAACCCTGACGGCGGCAGTGGATACGTTGCACATCTTCGATGCGGCGACCGGCACTGCGCTGCGGTAAATTCACGAAACAAGGCAGGATGCGATGATTGACCTTTACACATGGACCACACCGAACGGGCGCAAGGTGTCCATCCTGCTGGAAGAGCTGGGTGTGCCCTACACCGTCCATTCCATCGATATCGGCAAGGATGACCAGTTCGCGCCGGAGTTCCTGAAGATTTCTCCAAACAACAAGATCCCTGCGATTTTGGATCAGGACAATGGTCTGTCGCTAATGGAGAGTGGGGCGATCATGCTCTATCTCGCGCAGAAACATGGACGTTTTCTGGCAGAGGGCGATGCTTATTGGCAGATGATGGAATGGCTGATGTGGCAGATGGGGGGCTTTGGCCCGATGCTGGGTCAGGCGCATCATTTCCTGAAGTTCAACAAGGGCACCTCGGACTATGCCGAGGCGCGCTACGGGAAAGAAGCAGCGCGGCTCTATTCCGTGCTCAATACGCAGTTGGACGGGCAGGATTTCGTCGCCGGAGACTATACGATTGCCGATATGGCGATCTTTCCCTGGGCCGCACGGTTCGAATGGCAAGAGATCGATCTGAACGATTTTCCCAATGTCAGAGACTGGTATCTGCGGATTGCAGAGCGTCCGGCGGTACAGAAGGGCTATCAGGTTCCGAAATTCGTCACGGATATTCCGATGCCCTGAACCGGACATCGGAGGGTTTTTACTCAGGCCACACGGGATAATCGTGTCGGCGTGTTTTCGATCAGTTCCGCATGCAGGGCCTTGATCACCGGCTCCATCGAATCCCGGTCCATCACGAATTGAACATCCACGTTTCGCGGGCCCTGGCTTGCGCCGATGGCTTCACGCCCGGCATTTGCAATGGCTTGCAGTCCACGGGTCAGAATGGACAACCCGTTCAGGTCGCGTCCGATCACCGACACCATCGCCAGACGACGGCTTGTGATCTCGGCCGCCGGGAACATCTTGGTGATGTCGCGCTCTACCCGGCGCATGGTCTTGAGAGACGCATCCAGGTAGTGCGTGATCGTATTGGCGTTGGACACTTTCGACACGATACGGACATTGTGGCGCGTCAGAACGTCGAGAATGCCGGCGTCGTAGCCTTTGACACCGACCATGTCCTGCTCGAAAACCTCAAGCGTGACGATGTCCAGACCTGTCACGATTTCGGCCGCCGCTTCATCGGCGGGCTGGTCGTCGATCAGTGTTCCGGGGTCACCGGGATCAAAAGCATTGGTCACCCGCAGAGGCACGCCAGCCTGCCGCAGGGTCTTGGCGGCCTTCGGGTGGATGGCTTCCATGCCCATGTTGGACAGTTGATCGGCCACGTCGTAATTTGTCCGACCCAGCTTGCGCACCGCATCTTCGCCGACCAGTTTGGGATCGGCCGAGGACAGGTGGAACTCCTTGTGAATGATCGCTTCACGCGCGCCGGTCAGTGCTGCGAGGTGTGAAAACGTGACCTCAGAATATCCACGGTCGAATTCGTTCATCAACCCTTCAACACATTGCGCATAACCCGTGACAATCGGCATTTCGGTTGCAGGGTCGATTCCCTCAAACGCGTTGGTGATCCGCTGTTCAAGGCTTACATCCCCTTCGTCACGCCAACCCGACAGATCGACAAATCGCGCCTCGACGCCACTGCGTTGGAGCATCATGGAGGTGACAAAGCTGGAATGCGCCTCGCCCAGGCCAGATAGTAATTCGCGGATGTGGCCCATGTGCTCGTGCAAACGGAAATGGCTGTAAGAACACAGGCGCTGAAGGTCGATCAGGCAGTTGCGCGCGCCAAGAACACGCTCTTCCACAAACATATTGGCCTGCTGCACGTCGCCCGCGTGGGTGAGCACTTCAGCATGTGCTGCCTTCATCGCTTCTGCGACGCGATCCAGTGCATCCTGCCATTTGTGATTGCTGTCATCGTTTGCAAACAGCGCGTAAACACCTGGTTCACCGGATTTCTTGTGTTCCAGAAGCAGATTCGTGATCCCGGCAAAGGCCGACACCACAAACACGCGGTCATAGACGTCGTCCTTGCTGCGATCCCCGATGAAAAGCGTGTCCCGCAATTCACACAGGCGGGACATGGACGTCCCGCCGATCTTTTCGACAGTATGTCTCATATCAAGCGTCCTCGGTCACCGGCGTCGCATAGGAGCCGTCTTCCTGGTGAACCTCGTTGCCGGTCACGGGTGGGTTAAAGCAACAGGCCATGACAAGCTCTTCGTCGGCGCGCAGGACATGGCGATCATGCTTGTCGAGCGCATACATCACGCCCGGCACAATCTCGTGTGTTTCGCCGGTGGCAAGATCGGTGATCGACCCTTTACCCTTCATGCAATACACGCTTTCGAAGTGGTTCTTGTACTCGAACGTGTGTTCGGACCCTTCTTCGAGGAACGTGATGTGGAAGGAAAAGCCCATATTGTCATCCGCCAGAAGCATCCGGACACTTGTCCAGTTGGCATCAGACACGACCCGGTCTTTTTCCTTCTCAACGATCTTGTTGAAGTCTCTTACGATCATGTCTGTTACTCCGCAGCGATATTTTTTGGTTCGGTCAGCACATCGTTGGCAGCATCCATAAGGATGTTGAACCCTTTGCGCAGCGTTTCCTTCGGCGTGGTCAGAGGTGCCAGAACCTTGATCACCTGATCTTCGCTGCCCGAAGTTTCGATGATGAGACCCTTGTCATAGGCCCGCGAACAGATGTCGCCCGCCAGATCGCCAGAACCGACATCGACACCTTGCATCAGGCCACGCCCTTTGAGGTACGCATCCGGCACCATGGCTGCCAGATCGGCCAGCGCATCGTGGATGATCTGGGACTTCTCGGCCAGTTCCTTCTGGAAGCTGTCGTCAGACCAGAATTTGTCAATCGCGACCTTGGCGGTGATGAAGGCGTGCGTGTTGCCCCGGAAGGTGCCGTTATGTTCGGCAGGTCCGAAGATATCGTATTCCGGACGCACCAGCAGCATTGCCATGGGCAGACCAAAACCGGATATCGACTTTGCCATCGTCACAATGTCAGGCGTGACGCCCATCTCTTCAAAGGAAAAGAACGTTCCACAGCGACCACAGCCAGCCTGGATGTCGTCAATGATAAGCAACGCGCCGTGATCCTTGGCCAGTTTCGCGATGCGCTTGATCCATTTCGGGCTCGCAGCGTTCAGACCACCTTCACCTTGCACCGTTTCCAGCAAGATAGCCGCAGGCGCATCGACACCGCCGGATTTGTCCTTGAGCATTGCATCAAGGAATTCAACCGTATCGGTTTCGCCCGGGAAAAATCCATCAAATGGCATACGCGTGACACCGTTCAGCGACATCCCTGCACCGCCACGGTGATAGCCATTGCCGGTAGCCGCCAAGGCACCGGTGGTCACACCGTGAAAGCCGTTGGTAAAGGCGATGATGTTGGTGCGGCCCGTGACCTTGCGGGCGATCTTCATCGCGGCTTCGACGGCATTCGCCCCGGTTGGTCCGGTGAACATCACGCGATGATCCATGCCCCGTGGTGCGAGGATGTGTTTTTCAAACGATTCCAGGAAGGCCGCTTTCGTGTTGGTGTGCAGGTCCAACCCATGTGCAATCCCGTCATTCGTGATGTGTTCGATCAGTGCGGCCTTCATGTCAGGGTCGTTGTGACCATAATTGAGCGATGAACAGCCCGCGAGGAAATCAATCCACGTCTTGCCGGTGTCGTCGGTCATTTCAGAGCCGCTCGCGCTGGTGAATACGGCAGGCATGCCACGGCAGTAGGAGCGGGCTTCGCTCTCGCGGCGTTCGAAAATCGAGTCGATAGTGTTCATGTCCTTGGGCATCAGATGTCCTTTCAAGGCAATAAAATTAAATTGTATGGAGTCGCAGCGCGCTGAGATCAGGCCGCGCGCTTTAGGTCGTCTGCCGCTGGTAGCGTGATCGACACCATGTGTTCGGTGTCGTGACGACCCTCGAAATGGGTGTCGCGCGTGTAGTGCGGCGTATCGGTGAGCGTACCCCCGATGGACCGGGCGAATCCGCGAAACAGACCCCATGAAGCGTCATTGTCGCGAGTGATTGTTGTCCTGAGGTGGGTTGCGCCATCGCAGGCGTCGCGTTCGATCAGGTCAAGGAGCATCTTCTTGCCCAAGCCCAACCCACGGGCTTTGGAACTTACGGCAACTTGCCAAACAAACAACGCGTCTTGGTCGGGAATCATATGGCCGGAAATCCAGCCGACAATGTCTCCATCCAACTCGGCGACAATGCAAGTGTCGCGGAAATGCTCTGCTTGGACGAGATTACAGTACATCGAATTCTCGTCGAGAGGCTTGCAGTCTTTCACAAGCTCCCAGATTGCGGCCCCGTCCGTCGCATCTGGTTTGCGCAGACGGGGCTTTTCCGTTCGGGGGATTTCACTGTTCTTTGACATATGTCCTGACCCTTCGTTAGTTCGCCTAACTAAGTAATATACCCTGTGATGCGTTTCAACATCTAAGGTCGATAAAGGCAAAATAAGCGCTGATGTGCGCAAATAGCGCTGTATCGTGTTACCGACTCAACTGAGAAGTCTTGATTTGGTTCCCGAACTACTTAGTCTGGCAAAGCTTCCTTGGTGACAATCGCAGATTGAAGCCTGAATAGACTTCGTGCGATGCTCAACGTCATGAAAACAGAGCCAAACCTCAGAATGGATGACAGCCTGATTGCGCTTCGGCGCATCCTGCGGGCAACCGAACTTTATGCGCGTGATCTGGCCCATGCGGTTGGTCTGACACCGGCACAGCTTCGGGTGCTTCAAATTGTCGACGAAAAAGACAGCGTGACCCCAAAGACGCTGGCCACACAAATGGGTGTCAGCCAGGCAACGGTGTCGGCGCTCGTGGACAAGCTGGTTGCAAGGGGGCTGGTCGAACGCCTGCCCTCAAACGAAGATCGTCGCCAGACAAATGTGACTGTCACCAAAGATGGGCGTGAACGGTTGGAAGACGCGCCTGACGCTTTGCAACAACGCTATGTGCGCGCCTTCATGAAGATGGCTGATTGGGAGCAGGCGCAGTTGGTCGCGACTTTGGAACGTGTCGCCGATATGCTGGATGCCCGCGGCCTTGATGCGTCCCCTGTTCTCACAACGGGCGAGATCAGAGCGGGGAAGAGACTGGATTAGACATTGCGGACCGATCAGGACTCGGGAGGCGACTCTGGGGGTTTGTCGTAGATCGACCAGCCACAACTGCTTTGACTGTCGGGCAGGTCCGACTCGCGCAGATTTTCTGCCATGAAGGTCTTGGCGATAAAGTTCGCCGTGATCGGGGCTGTCAGCAACAGGAACACCGCGATAAGAAATTCGTGCACCGAAAAGTAACCGGTCGCTGCATAGAAATAGACCATCGACGCCACCAATACGCCCCCGACACCAAGCGTTGTCGCCTTGGTCGGTGCATGCAGCCGCTGAAGCGTGTTCGTCAGTTTGACAAGCCCGTAGGATCCGACAAGGCCAAAGATGCCGCTGACAACAAGCGAGACGGTAATCAGGAGTTCGACGAAAATGTTCATGCTACACGCTCACTCGATGATGTCGCCGCGCAAAAGGAAGCGGCAATAGGCGACGGTTGAGACAAATCCGACCATGGCAACCAGCATGGCCGCCTCGAAATAGATGGCCGTGCCACGCCACACTCCATACAGCACCAAAAAGGCGATCATGTTGATCACCATGGTATCAAGTGCAAGAATGCGGTCTGCCGAATGTGGCCCTTTCGCAATGCGCCACAGGTCAAGCAACATGGCGATGCTATAACATCCGGCTGTAAACATAATCGCGATTTCGATCATTGGAAAATCTCCTTCAACCGCCGTTCGTAACGTGTCTTGATTTCGTCCCGAACAGCATCGACATCGTCGGTGTGCAGGCAATGCACAAGAATACTGCCCCCATCTGCGGCAAGCGTGACCGACACGGTTCCCGGTGTCATGGTGATTGTTCCGGCCAGAACCGTGATCGCCTCCGCAGAGGTTAGTTCCAGTGGAACAACAACCCAACGCGAGTGAATATCGCGCTCGCGCTTGAACAGGATAATCGCGGCAACCTGCACATTGGCCACAACGATGTCCCAAAGAACGACCAGCACATATTCAATCCCCTTGAACGGCCTGCTGATCCTGGGCCGATCCGGCCAATACGGGGCCGTCAGCATCGGAATGACCAGTCCAAGAAACCCGCCAAGGATCAGGTTTCCCAACGTGAACGTGTTGACCAACCCAAGCCAGACAAAAACAAGCGTCAAGCTCAGAAGCGGATGAGGGATCAGACGTGTCAGCATATCTCAGGTCTCCCCTCCGGGTGAAAGCACTGCCGAAATATACCCGTCCCGATCAAAAAGCTGGAGCGAGGTCTGTTCGAGATAGGTCGCAACCGGTCCGGCAAACACCGACAGGGTGACCAGCACCGCCAAGGTTAGCATCACCGGCGTCACTTCGGCGACAGTGGCGGTTTTCGGCATTGGCGCGCTATTGTCCGGATCTGGGATCGGGGCGGGCATAGCCGTGGATTTCCAGAACAGGATACTGCCCGCGCGCGCAAACCCGACGATGGTCAACAGCGACCCCGCCAGAATGGCGGTCCATGCCCAGACCAGATGCTCTGGTTCCCGCAGCGCATCCAGAACCAGCAGCTTACCCAGGAATCCACTGAGCGGCGGCATCCCGGCCATCGCAATCACCGCCCCGAAAAAGATCGCCGCAAAGAGCCCGTTCTGCACAGTTGCAGCGGTCGGATTCAGGGAATCTCCGTCGCGGCGCGAAATTACCAGATCCGCGATGAGGAACAGGCAGGCTGCCGCAAACGTGGAATGAACCATGTAATAAAGCGCCGCCGTGGTCGCGATCGGTGAGAAGGCAGCCACCGCAACCAACAGCGTGCCCATGGACCCCACAACCGAAAAGCTGATCAATGGCATCAGCCGACGCGCACCCAAGACTCCGAACGCGCCAAGGGCGATGGTTACAATCGCGGCCGGGAACAACCAGGCGTCTATCATACCCTCGGTGCCCGGAACACCGGGACCAAAGACAACCGTATGAACCCGCAGAATGGCATAGGCCCCAACTTTGGTCATGATCGCAAACAGCGCAGCAACCGGTGCGGGCGCATTGGAATAGGTGGCAGGTAGCCAGAACTGCACCGGGAACAGTGCCGCCTTGACGGCAAACACGATCATCAGAAGCATTGCAGCCACACGCACCAACGCGGCTTCTTCGGCAGGGATGTCCGGGATCTTGGCGGCAAGATCGGCGATGTTCAGAGTACCTGTGCTGGCGTAAAGCGTTCCAAGCGCAAAGAGAAACAGGGTCGACCCGGCAAGGTTCATCACCACATATTGCAGACCGGCCCGCATACGGTCGCGTCCGCCGGAATGGATCATCAGGCCATAAGACGCGATCAGCAGGATTTCGAAGAACACAAACAGGTTAAAGACGTCACCGGTCAGGAACGCGCCGCAAATGCCCATCAGCTGAAACTGGAACAATGCGTGGAAATGTCTGCCCTTGGCATCCCATCCGGTGGCGATCGCG
>NZ_JBHYFV010000030.1:0-48719 GCF_051859345.1 Marivita sp.
ACATCTCGAGTGTTCCGGGATTGGTCGTGGCGACCGGATTTTCAGGACATGGGTTCGGCATTGGGCCAGCGGCAGGTCAGTTGGCCGTCGAGTTGGGGATAGGCGCGCGCCCGTTGGTTGATCCTGCGCCGTTTCAATTTTCGCGGTTTGATCGAAAACCGAAAACCTCATTGGCTGCGGCGCAGGCCTGACCGTGCAGGTCGGCAGTCCCAAAAAATCTCTATCGCGACACAAATGGTTTGAATTGGACAGGGTGCACGTCCGCAGCCTTCAATGGTGGCGGGATTTAATTGCAAGCACCGGAGACCAAACATGATCCACAAGATCCGCATGGCCGAGTTGACCTCGGAAGAAGCCAGGCAGCATGTGACGGAAGATGCTGTTGTTCTTCTGCCCATGGGATCACTTGAGGATCAGGGAATTCACGCCCCAATGGGCGACTATCTGGCCGCTGACCTCATGGCCCTTGAAATCGCCAAGACGGCGCGTGGCCGCGGTGTCTCCACGTTCGTCGCCCCTGTTGTGCCCTTTGGGGGCAAGGACTTTTTTGATTCAAGCCATGGCGGAATTTCGATCAGCAACGCAACGCTGGTTGCGCTGCTGGACGACATTTTCGGCTGTTTGAACCGACATGGCATCCGCAAGGTGATGATCGTCAACGGACATGGTGGAAACGTTCCGGCAATCACCGAAGTGACCCTTCGGTGGCGCCAGAAAGCAGGGCTGTTCGTTCCGTCGATGTACTTGTGGCAAGTTGCCTACGGAGAATTGCCGGATCTGATCGGCGCCGAAAAGGCCAGCGCCTCATCTGGGCACGGGGGGGATCCGCTGACCTCGGTTGGCCTGTATTTCTACCCGGACCTGTTGCGCCCCGATCTTGTCCGCCCGTCCCCGACCGGCGCGCGCATCAAAGATATGTCGATCTCGGGTTTCTCGACGATCACATACGATGGGGCGAAGATCCAAGTCCCGATCGAGGCGCTTGAAGCGACTGAAACGGGTGCCTTCGGCTGCGACCCGACCCTGTGTTCCGCAGAGACGGGCGAAACACTTGTCAAACGTCTGGCAGCGATTGGTGCCGGATTGGTCTGTGATCATGTCGCAAAAGGTTTGCATGACTAGAACTGCCAATTCCATCGAACTCAACAAGGAGGTAAATCAATGAATAATCGAAAAACTCTCTTGGCACTCGGCACAGCCATGGCTCTTGTGCTCAGCGGAACAGCCCATGCGGAAACGACATGGCGGATGGCAACAAAGATGCCAGTGGACAGTCCTGAAGGGCAGGTCTTCGAAAAATTTTCTGAACTTACCGCTGAATACACCAATGGTGAATTGACGATCGATGTGTATCCCAACGAACAGTTGGGCAAGGAAGACGCTGTCCTCGAACAGCTACAGGCGAACATCATCCAGGTTTACGCCGAAGGTTTCGGCTACATGAAGAAATGGGAACCGGCGCTGGCCTGGGTTGCCGCTGCCTTTGCCTTTGATGACTACGATCACTGGCAGCGGTTCATGACGTCCGAAACCGTCAGTGGCTGGTTCGACAATGCCGCGGAAAAAGCCGGTGTTCGGCCTCTTGGCGATCCGACACTTGTTCTGCGTGGACCGTACCGTGTGATGGTGTCCAATGTACCGATCGACTCGGCCGATGATGTCGGAGGCGTCAAGCTGCGGATGCACGAGAACAAGGTCGCCATCGAAACATGGGACCATCTTGGCGCCGAGGTGATCACCCTTCCTTGGACCGAAGTGTACCAAGGCATCTCGAAGAACATCGTCGAAGCGGTGAACTCGCCGATCGCGCTTGTTGAATCCATGCGCTTCAACGAGGTCGCACCCTACATCACCCGCCACGACGAATACTGGCAGTCCATCGGGTTCATGGTGAACGAACAGGCGCTGGCCAGTCTGGACGATGACACCCGCGCAGGGCTGATGAAGGCTTACGAAGAGGTGGGCGAGTTTTCGCAGGACGTGATGTTCAACGTCGCCGAAGAAAGCATCAAGCGGATGGAAGAGGCGGGTGCCACCTTCAGCGTGCTCGACACCGGTCCATTGGTCGAGAGGATGAAGAGCTTTTACAGCGACATGGCCGCGTCGGGCGAATTGCCCGAAGGCTTTATGGAAGCGATCGAAGCGTCGCGTGAGTCTGGTTCGTGACACCATTTGACTACACACCCGAGGGCCCGCTTCAGCGGGCCCTCGGTCGGATTGACCGCGCGAACTGGACGCTTGGCGGCGTGTTTCTCTGGCTGTCGAATGGTTGTCTGCTTGTGATGCTTCTGTTGACGGCAGCGACGATTATCCTGCGTCCGATGGGTCTGGCACCATATTGGATGTGGCCCTGGACCATGGTGTTTTTCATCTGGCTGAGCTTTTTCGGCTTCTTCGCGCTTTATGCACGGCTTGCGGATGTGCGGGTCGATTTTGTTGCCGGTCTGTTCGGGCCGGTTGGAATGATGGTCACACGCGTGTTGACCGATGCGGCCACCCTGACCGTGACCTTTGTTCTGTTGTGGCAACTGCCCAAGGTGATTTCGACATCGCTTGGCGTGTATGACGGTGCCATTCTGCCCGCTGGCTTTGAACTGCCGCGCCTGGCGCTGTCCATTCCACTTTTCCTGTCTGCGGCGCTGGTGGCGTTCACGGCTTTGCTTGATATCGCCAAGATGTTTGCCGGCTTGCCGGAAAACGTGGGCGACTCCCACCCGGAGGTCTGACCGTGGCGTGGATACTCATCGGGACTTTCATCGCGCTGATCCTGTGTCGCGTGCCCATCTCCATCGCCATCGGGATGGCGACTGTCCTGACCTTTGTCACCTCCGACTTTTCCAACGCGTTGCAGATCATCCCGCAACAGATGCTCGAAGGTGTGAACAAGGCGTCCCTGACCGCAGTGCCCTTTTTCATCATGGCGGGCAACCTGATGAACGTCACAGGTGTGACGGTGCGCATCTTTGCCTTTGCCAATGCGCTTGTGGGCCATTTCAAAGCTGGATTGGCACAGGTGAACGTGCTGTCGTCGATGATCTTTGCAGGGATTTCCGGTGCGGCTGTTGCAGACTGCGCCGGGCTTGGCGCGATCGAGATCAAGGCGATGCGCGAACGTGGGTACAAACCCGATTTTGCCGCCGCGGTCACAGTTGCCTCCTCCGTCATCGGACCGCTTATTCCGCCGTCCATCGGGCTTGTGATCTACGCCTTCCTCGCCCAGCAATCCATCGAACGGATGTTCCTGGCGGGTCTGGTGCCGGGGATTCTGGTTGGTCTGGCGCTGATGCTTTACATCCGCCTGCGCGCGGGATTCGAGGATTTTCCGACCCAACCACGGGCAACGGTTCGTGAAGTGGGTCAAACCGCCCAGCACGGATTTGCCGCCCTGATGGCCCCTGCGATCATTCTGGGGTCGATCATGTTCGGATTTGTGACCGCGACCGAAGCGGGGGTCTTGGCCTGCATCTACTGCATCGGACTTGGCATCTGGTACCGGGAACTGACCTTGGCCAAATTTTCCCAGGCCTTGTCGGATTCCGCAATGATGACCTCGGTCATCATGATCATCATCGCCTTTTCCATTGCAATGGGATGGCTTCTGGCGATTGACCAGACTCCGCAAAAACTTGCTGACTGGACCTTTTCCCTGACCGAAAACCGCAACGTCTTTCTCGGGTTGCTTCTGGTTTTCATCATTCTTGTGGGCTGTGTGGTCGAAGGTGTTCCAGCCAAGCTCATTCTGGTGCCAACCTTGCTTCCCTTGATTGACGCCTATGGCATCGACCGGGTGCATTTCGGCATCATCATTCAACTGGGCCTGCTTATCGGCATCGCAACACCGCCGATGGGGATTGGTCTTTACATCGTGTCCAAGGTCGGTGGTGTTTCGTTCGAAAAAGTCACGGTTGCGGTGCTGCCCATGCTATTGCCGCTGTTCGCGGTTCTGCTTCTGCTCACCTATGTGCCGCTCACCGTGACGTTCCTGCCCGATCTCATTCTCGGAAAACAATAGCCAAGGGGGCGATATGTCCAACCTCACATACAAGATGAACCCGATGCCCACGCCGATTGCGCAGGACAAGCTGGACCGGCTTGCCAAGCTTGAAACGGCGACCATCGGCCATTTCTACCATTTCGGTTTTGCGGCACCGGCAATCCAACCCGTTCTTCGGGGCAAGGTGGTGGCGGCAACGGTTGCGACGCTTGCCATTCCCGGCCTCGATTCAACCCTGCTGCACCATTGCCTGAGCCAGTGCGGCCCCGGATATTTCCTTGCCGTGGACCGTTTGGGCGATACGAAATACGCCTGTTGGGGTGGTGGTGTGACCCGTATGGCGGCCATGATCGGGCTTGAGGGCGGCTGCGTGGATGGTCCACACACGGACACTGCGGAAATTGTCGAACAAGACTTTGCCATGTGGTCGCGCGGGGCGTCGCCCGTCACCACCCGGCTTTACAACACCGGTGGGGGATTCAATGTGCCCATCAGCATTGGTGGCGCGGCCGTCCTGCCGGGCTATGCCGTTCTGGCGGATGAAAGCGGTGTTCTGTTCATCGCGCCCGAAGACCTTGATGCGGTTCTGGACGAGGGCGAAACCAAGACCGAACGGGGACGTGTCAACGAAGACAAGGTCTCTGGCGGGACACATCTTGGCGAATTGTCCGGAGCCTCGGCCATGGTGGCGACCAGGATTTCCGGCTAGTCGCTTGCGGTTTGAAGAAAGGAGGCGTGGGCCGAATGTTCTCTACACCAAGTCTCACACACGTCACGCGCGATTTCGAGGATAAGGCCCACATGCTTGCGCCGGGCGCGGTTGATATATGTGCACGCCACATCCAGCGGAGCGATCGTGTCGGTCACGGGGATTTGCGTCAGGTTTCCAGAGGCGATGTCGGCGTCCAGGGCGCTCAGCGACAGGGCCGACGCACCGTAGCCCTGTCGCACCATCTCGCAGATCGTGGCAAGCGAGTTGCCATAATGGCGCGGCGCCGGTTGCGATCTCATTTCGTCGACATACTCGGCCACCGGGTTAAACAACGGCGAGGTCTTGGGGTAGAGCACCAATGGCATCTCCCGAAGTCCCTCTGGCGTCATCGGCAAGTCACGCCCCGTGATAAGATCGGGGCGGGCCACCCAACCGACCGTGTAGCGCGTGGTAAAGTCCCAGCCTGCCATGCGGTCGCCACTGGCGGTAAAGGCGATGTCCAGCGTGCCGGAGTCGATGAAGCGCCGCAACTGAAGGTCGGAACCCGCATATATGTCGAGCATGATCTCGGGATGTTCGACCTCTACCCGTGCCCGCAGGATCGGCCCCCAGGTGATTGCCACCATGCCCGCGAGTCCAATCGTGAGGCGCTGTTTCCGCTTGTCCAGCAAACGGGAATTCATCGTCTCGCGCAAGTTCAAGAACTGCAACGCGAATTCAGCGACCTCTATCCCCTGATCGGTCAGTCGAAATCCGGGTGCATCGCGATCAATCAAGGACTTGCCCAGATCATTTTCCAAAGACTGGATGCGCGCCGAAACGGCAGGTTGCGTCAGGCCCAGCCGTTCTGCGGTCTGCCGGTAATTCTGGATCTGGCTCAGCCAATAGAACGCTTCTAGCTGTTTGAAATTCATCGACTGCCCCTGCCTAAATCTGAAAGGATTCCGAATGAGAGTTGCCGTTTATCTGCCCGCCGAAGACAAAACCCAGTGGTGGGTCGACATGCTGCAAGGCTTGCTGCCGGGCTGGGACGTCGTATCGCTTGATGCTGCCGCAGACCCTGAAACCGTGGATTTTGCGGTGGTCTGGCGTCCTCGGACCGGCGATCTTGCGCGGTTCCGGAACCTGCGCGCCATCGTGTCCATTGGCGCGGGGATTGATCATGTCCTGGCAGATTCCGAATTGCCGTCGGATGTTCCCATTATCCGGACAGTGGGTGCCGACCTGACCCAGCGGATGCGCGAATATGTTGCGCTGCATGTCTTGCGTCACCATCGAGATATGCCCAGGCAACTTCTTGCACAGGCTCAAAACGACTGGCATGCCATTGTCGTTCCCGTCGCGCCGAACCGGACTGTTGGCGTCATGGGGTTGGGCAATCTCGGGGCTGCTGCGGCGACCACACTTGCGCAATTGGGGTTTGCGACCCGTGGCTGGTCGAAATCCGAGAAAACCATTGACGGTGTGACGTGTTTCGCAGGGCAGGGAGGCTTTGACACGTTCCTCGACGGGTGTGACATCCTCGTCAATCTGTTGCCGTTGACGGATCAGACGCGCGGTCTCCTGAATGCGTCCCTGTTCCGGAAATTGCCCAAAGGCGCTTGTGTGATCAATTGCGCGCGCGGGCCTCATCTGGTGGAAGACGATCTTGTGGCGGCGTTGGACAGCGGGCAGATCAAACAGGCAACGCTGGACGTTTTTCATATTGAGCCGTTGCCGACGGACCACCCATTCTGGTCGCATCCTGCCGTCACCGTCACCCCGCATGTGGCATCGCAGATCGACGCAGCAACCGGCGGGCGGCTCATTGCGAACAACCTGATGACCTTCGCGAAGACCGGAACCTGTGATGACGTCGCGGATGCCGAGCGGGGATACTGAAGGCTTGCCCCGCCGACACGCGATTGCGGTCCCGGTTGCGGCCGTGTGTGATTCTGCGTCAGTCACCATCAGATATGGAACGACACACCGGCCTCGGCAAGGCCGCCACCAAGGGCCGACACCGTGCCATCGGCGCGCCAACAGGCGGCGCCGGTCATTTCGCCGTCACCCGAAAAGGCAATCGCATTCATCCCTCCACCGATGTGGCGCACGATCTCGACATGATGCCCTTTCGCACGCAACGCATCGGCATGGTGTTCATAACAGGGCTCCAATTCGACATGGGCGCCTTCTGTCCACAGACGCGGCGCTTCGACCGCCTGCTGAAGACTCATGCCGTGGTCGATGATGTTCACGATGGCTTGCAGGGCGGACGGAAAGATCCGCAAAGCGCCGGGCAGCCCAACCGCGAAGTGCGGTTTGCCTTGCCGCAGAACAATCATCGGAGCCATTGAGGTCGGCACGCGTTTGCCCGGAACGATGGACATGGCTTTGCCGGGGTGGGGGTCGAAATTGTACATGTAGTTGTTCGGAATGATTCCGGTCCCCGGCACCATGATGCGCGCGCCGAAAAGGCCGTTGATCGTATGAGTTGCGGACACGATATTGCCCGCCTTGTCGGCAATTGTGACATGGGTCGTGTTGTTGCTTTCCACCACCGGAGGGACGTGTTGCAACTGCGCGGTGTCACGAATCCTGTCGCGGCATGCACGGCCATAGTCCTTTGAAATCAGATGCTCGACCGGGATATCGACGAAATCCGGATCACCAGAGGCGGCGCGCCGATCCTCGAACCCGATCCGAATGACTTCGGCCAAAAGATGCAGCGTTTCGGGATTGTCGAACCCCATCGCGCGAAGGTCATATCCTTCGAGGATGTTCAGCATCTGCGCCACATGCACACCGGACGAGGCCGGGGGCGGCGGACCCGCGATTTCGAAACCCCGGTAGGCGCACAGGATCGCATCGCGCTCGCGCACCCTGTAGGTCCGCAAATCCTCGATCGAGACATGGCCTTCGTCCCCCAGCCGGTCGATCAGGGCTTGTCCCAATGCGCCCCCATGAAGGGCGGCCGGTCCATCGCGCGCGATCATCCGCAGGCTTTCCGCGAAATCGCCTTGCACAAGCATATGGCCCGGCGCGGCAGGCGATCCGTCCGGCAGGAAGAGTTTTGCAATAACCGGGTCCAGTGCCAGATCCTCGGCATGCCGGTGGATCGTGCCGTTCAGGTATTGTGTCACCTTGAAGCCGCCTGCGGCCAGCCGGATTGCTGGCGAAATGACATCGGACAGCGGCAGGCTGCCGTGTTGGCTGTGCATGTCGCACCATCCGGCAAGGTTGCCCGGCACTGCCACAGCCGCCGGGCCGACAAGGTTCTTGCGCCCCTCGGTTTCCATGTACTCAGGCAGGTTGTCAGACAACGGGCGAAACATGTCAGGGGTTGCCGATGCACCCGCATGGGACAGACAGTCAAAAACCTTGTGTCGCCCATCTGCCAGACGAAGATGCGACACGCCGCCGCCCGCAATCCCGACCATCATCGGTTCGACCACGGTCAACGCCAACAAAGCGGCCACCGCTGCATCGACCGCATTTCCACCCGCCGCCAACATTTCATGGCCCGCCGCCGAGCCCAAAGGATGGTTCGTGACAACCATTCCTCCGGATGCTCGGGCAGGTGCCTTGCTGCAAACAAAGGGCAACGGGTGCGTCGGTGCGTCTTGCATGGGGTGGCTCCTGTCAGTGTCGGTCTTCAGGCCTTTGCGCGCCTCCCGGTTCAGAGGCGCAAAACTCTAGACGGATGTGGTCTCGTTCAACGCGGGAACCCGCGTTTCAAGCAATTCTACAAAGGCGCGCGCGGCTTCGCTCAATGGGCGTCGTGAGGGTTCGAGAAGGTAAAGCGTCCGAAACAGGTTCAGGCCCGACACCGGAACGAAACGGATCACTGGGTCCCGAAACAACATGACCGCATTTTTGGGAAGCAAGGCAATACCCAACCCAGCGCGCACCATGCACAGCTGGGCAATCGTGGAATGCGCCCTGAGTCGCGGGGTCAGGAAATCCTTCGGAATACGTTTGCATCCGGCCAACAGGTTCTGCGTGCCGGTGTCGGGATCAAGTCCGATCAGCATATCAGCACTCAACTGGTTCAGGTTGACGGCATCACCTTGCGCGAATGCGTGATCAGCAGGGCAGGCGATGCCCACTTCGTCGCGCAGAATTTCCCTCTGGATCAGGTCGGCCGAATGGAGCGACCGCCCCGCCACGGCAAGGTCGATCTGTCCGTCCGCGACCAGTCCTGCCAGTCGTTCTGCGATGTCATCGTGCAGCGTGAGGCCAAGGCCCGGATTGGCCTTCAGAAAGTCTGCAAGGATCGGGGCCAGAAGTTCGGAAATCGCAGAGGGTGAGGCACCAAGGACCAAGGTGCCTTGTTCAAGGCCGGTGCTCTGCCGCAATCGACTGACAGCGCGCGACATTCCTTCAAGCAAGAACGCTGTATCCTGAAGGAAATCCCGTCCCAAAGGCGTCATCGTCGGCGGACGGGTGCGCCTGTCGAAAAGTGGCGCACCGATATCAGCTTCAAGCTGCCGGATGAGTTCGGACAATGCTGAAGGCACAACCCCCAGATGTTCGGCTGCACCACTGAATGATCCTGCGGCATCCACTGCATGAAGCGCGCGGAGATGGCGGAAGTTTATATTCACATTTTCTGATGCAAAATTCATATCTTTCGAATTTTATGACACTAGGTGCGGCATAACAAGAATTTCTTTGCAATTTTTCGGTGAGGGAGGGTCGTCTCGTGGCCCCCGCGTGAAAGCGGGGCTGCATGACTCATTCGGCAGATAGGTCCGACTTGCGACACCGTCTGGACACAGTGTTGAACGGCGCGTCACCCCGATCTACACAACCTCCATCGGACCATATGCCCGTTTCCCGCGAAACACGGATTTCACGAACAAGGACGCATCTGCATCCAGATCCGCGATGTGAAGCTCCAATTCATCATTCAATTGGGTTCCAAGTGTCCTGATCCGGTCCGCGCGGGTGCGCTCATCCGACCATGTCGGAAAAATCTCGGTTTCCCAAAAGGATTGGAACCACGCGTAGTCGGCAACCAGTGCGGGATCAAAGCCATCCAGAGCGGTCATCACGCAGCCAAGCCGTGCGCCAAAAAGTGCCCAATCCCCGTTCTCGATGTCTGCGCCAACCGAACACCACACCCGCAGGCGTTCATAATTGGCCTTGCCGATATGTTTCGGAAGTGCCTCGGCCTTCGGGATATTGGGAAACGCCTGGTAGGCAAGACTGCCACCGGCAAGGTTGAACTTCACACCTTCGCGAAATCCCCCCCGGAACGCCTGCGCCGGTGTGGTTGTCATGTGAACTTCGGAAAGGACGCGATTGACCTGGAAGTAGGGAACGGTCCAGCAGAAATCGACCGCGGCTTCGGTCCGGCCTGCGTTTTCATGGCTGCGCAACGCCAACAGCGCCGTGCGTGGCCAGATCTTTACGCCGCCATTGCCATACTCAAGCCCATTCAACACGTTCCGGGCGCTGAAGGAAAACACCGACCCAAGATCGCGGGCCGACACCTCGAAGCCGCCGTTCATGAAACCCGGATCAATCACCAGATTGTCGGCGTCGATCGTGATGACATGACGGCTGGTCGCCGTTTCCCCAGCCTGTCGGTGCGCGGCATCGAAACCGACAACACCGTGAACCCGCTTGACCCGTGGCAGGGCGTCCTGCAACTGTTCAAAATTGTTGTCGGCGTTCGGTTCATCGAAACTCATGAACACCACATCGCAGTCTGAAAGTTCGATCATCATTGCCAGCCCTCGGCCCGGCCCGAGAGATGTACAATCGCCGCCGGTCGCCATTTCTCGGTCAAGAGCAGTCGCCGACGCGCGAGGTAGCCGAGCCAGTTTCCGGAACGGAACAATTGCGCATTGGCGGCAGCGTTGGGCAAGACGTCGTAGGCCAGACCGGATTGCCGAAGGTCTCCGAACTCCGTCAGGTCCACGACAATCACCGGCACCATGCCGCGTTCCAAGGCCGTCTTGCGCGCCAAGGGCAAAAGCGGTTCGATGTCGGGCCACTCAAGGCCGGTCACATCGACAAGCATCACCTCCAGCGGGTGATCCGATGCCTTGAGGCCGTCAAGCACGGGACTGTCGGTGTTGAAGGGCCATGTCAGGTCCGCGCGCCAGTCTCGCACATCTGCCACCACCGGGTCCGTCGCCGTCTTCCACCAGGGTTTCATCGAACCGCGCTCCACAACTGGCCGTGCGGCGGTGTTGCGTATAATCCGGTGACCACGTCGCCCCACGCGGCCGAGACCAGTGTGATGTCTCGTGCCTGCGATGCCTTGGCCGCCGCCGCACCCCGTGCGCGCCAGACTTCGGGTCCGTCCCCAAGCGCTGCATCCAGCGCCTGCTTAAGCGCATCGGGCGGTGTCGGGTCATAAAGAACGCCGGTTTTTCCAGACGAGACCGCGTCGAACAATCCCGCGCTGTGGGGACCAAGCACACCGCGCCCAAGCGTGGCAGCAAGGATGGCGGAACCCGATGTCAGGGACTGGGCATAGGGCAGCGCGACAAAATCCGCGGCTGCATGGAAACGGGCAACATCGTCGGCATCCAGAAATTCGTTCCGAAGGATGATGCGTGGATCATCGGACGTTTCGACAGTGACGCTTGGCGTGAATTGACCGGCGATGATCAAGACATCCCGAGCACCCGCAACATCGACAAAGGCCTGCACCAGAGAGTCCGGTTTCTTGTACGACGCGATGCGACCAGGAAGAAGGACGACCATATCGGCATCTTGCAGCCCCAGGTCCTGACGCATCCCGTCGCGCCGATAGACCGGGTAGGATTGCGCGTAATTCGCGTGTGGCACGACGCGGATTTTATCGACCGGAAGGGTCCAGTGCGCCCGCGCCTCGGCCACCGCTTGCAGTGAATGCAGGTGGATGACATCGGCAAGGTCGCGCAGTCCGGCAATCAGGTCGGCCACTTGATCTTGCGGATAGGCTTCATGCGGTTCGATATTGTGCAGGCTCCATAGCACCTTCCCACCACAATCGCGAAACTCTGAAAGGTCATTCAGAAAACCCTCCACCGTCAGGGCAGGGTCGTTCAGGACATGATGTTCCCAGTGCAGATGAAACAGATGTGGCACATCCGCGTCCAGCCGCTGTGCCTCGAGGGCTGTCGAGATGGTTCCGGGATTGCAATCCACGAATGGCGTCCAGCCGTCGTAAAGCTGCGTTTGATACGGATTCTTGGCCCGGAAATCAGGGTAATAGGTGCAGCGGATGGGGCGTGCCAAAGGTGCTTTGAACATGAGATCAATGTATAAGGTGCGCGACAGGTCAGGCCCAACAGCGTTGTGTTGCCGATGCAGCCGCAGAACTGTCGCAAACCTTGACGTGTCGCATTTATTTCGGTCTAGTATTGAGCATTCGTCTCGACCCTGTCGAACATTTTTTTGAGGTTTTTTACGATGCCGAAGTGGATTCTCGGTAGAACGCTCACGTTGATCGGTATTCTTGGCGCACCGTTTTCGGCGGCCCAGGCCCAATCGCTTGAGACCGGTTCATTCGCCACCGAAAGTGAGGCGCGCGACTATCTTCGCAGATTTCCGACTGGCCCACGGGCAAATGCCGCATTTCTGGCATTGTCCGAGTTTCGACTGACCGAAGATAACCCCGGCCTGACCCGTGACCAGATCATTTCGGGCTTTGGATATCAGGGTGCCCCTCGGACCACACAGGTCCGTCAGAGTGCATCCGCCAACAACAAGACGCCGGGCGCACCCAGCACGAGCACGCCGGGCACACCCAGCGACAACGCGCCGGACAATCCGAACACCAATGCGCCAGGCACGTCCAATCCGCCCGATCCCGACCCCTACTAGGTCAACGCTGTGATCCATCCGGTCTTCAACCATGCGATGCCGTTTGGGGTCGTAGTGATGCTGGCGTTTGCGGCTGGCCCGGCTTTTGCACAGCCGAACGCCGGGTTCGCGCCCCGCGTCGCCATGGTTGTCGGAAATTCGAATTACCAAAGCGTGGACCCATTGCCGAACCCGGCAAACGATGCCCGCATCATTGCCGAGAAACTCTGGGAATCCGGTTTCGAGGTGATCGAGACCATAGACGCCGACCGCGAAGAAATGCTTGCCGATCTCGCGACGTTCCGCAGTCGGCTGCACGAAGGCAGCGAAGCGCTTTTTTTCTATGCCGGGCATGGCGTTCAGATAAACGGGAAGAACTATCTGATACCGATTTCCGCCGCGCCCTTGTCGGTCGATGATCTGATCGCGCAATCTGTCGATGCGCAGCTTTTCGTCGATCTGATGTCGAATTCGGGCGCCAAGCTCAATCTGGTTCTGCTTGATGCGTGTCGCAACAACCCGTTTGCCGAGATTACCGAAGCTGACGCGAAAAGTCTTGAGACGCGCGCGATCTCGATTGGTGCGTCCGAGGACGAGGTTGCCCGCGGTTTGAAGGAACTTGCCGGGTCCAGCACTGGCGGGTTGGCAGAGATGACATCGGGCAAGACCGAAACCATCATCAGCTTTGCAACCGCACCGGGCGCGGTGGCGTATGATGGCACCGGCAAACACAGCCCGTACACGCAGGCGATTGCTGACAATATTGATGAGTCCGGATTGGAAGTGACCGATCTTTTTCGCCGGGTGCGCGGCGATGTGCGCGAGGCGACGGACGGCAATCAGATCGCCTGGACGACAAGTACGCTTGAAAGCCGCTTCTACTTCAAACCCGAAGGCGACGATCTTGTCCGGACCACAACCGGCATGGGGGTCAGGTCCGACACCCTTGGCGATTTACCCCCGCAACGCATCGTTGACAGAACCATCTGGCGATCCATTCGCGATAGCGGGCGCATCGACGCCTACAAGGCATATTTGCGCATTCTGCCGGATGGCGCATTTACAGAGGATGCCGCGCAGGAAATCCGCAACCTTGGTGGCACGCTGGATGACGTGAACCCGATTGATCCCTTGCTTCAGGACATCCGGTCAGGCGCAACCGCCAGAGTAGGGGCCACGGATCGCGAAGAATTCGTCTCGGAACTGGATCGCGGCGATGTTGCGGTGGCGATTGGAACCGGGTTGGTGTGGACCCCCGCCGAGGTCAACGAGGCCGGTTGGTTCTACGTCGAAGAGGCACCGCGTCTTGGTCAGGTCAATGTCGGTGAGGGGGAACCGCTCACACGGAATATCGTGCGCTGGATTCCGGAAGCCAGGACGCTGTCATATACACCGAAGATCGGTTCGAACGGCGGGATTGACCAATTTGTCGGCGCCGCCCTGCGCGACAACGGAGAGATGCTTGAAACCCGCGTGGCCATCGAAACCTATGTAGACGCCTGCGATATTCTTGCCGGCAACCCCTATGACAGCCAGAGGGTCACGGCGGGCACCCGGCAGTTCATCATCGACCGCAATTTCGATGCCGCCATTGCCGTCTGTGAAATCGCGGTCGACACCAATCCCGACGTGGTGCGCTTTTGGGCACAACTGGCACGCGCCTATCGCTCTGCCGGGCGATACGATCAGGCGCTGTTTTACCAGCAAAAGGCGGTGGATGCGGGCTATGCATCTGCGATGGTCTATCTGGGTCAGATGTACTTGGACGCGCAGGCGGTTCCGCAAGACTATGCGCGGGCAAAAGCGCTTTTCGAGGCGGCCGCCGAGCGTGGTGAAACCGCGGCCTTCACCGCCTTGGCCTGGATTTATCGGGCAGGTGTCGGCGTTGAGCAGGATTTCGCGAGGGCGATGGAGTATTACCGCGAAGGCGCCGCGCGCGGGAATGACTGGGCCATGACCAATATCGCCGAGTTCTACCAAGAGGGCATTGGCGTTGATCAGGACATCACCGAAGCCATCCGCTGGTACATCACTGCCGCCAAGAGCGGAGAGTTGACCGCGCAGACCCGGTTGGCCCGCATCTATCAGACCGGTGACGGCGTGGAGCCGGATTACGAACAGGCGCGCTTTTGGTTCGAAACGGCAGCAGGGCGCGGTGTTCCCAACGCAGTCACGCGACTTGGGATCATGTACGAAGAAGGGCAGGGGCAGGCCAACGGGATCGAGGCCGCCGCCCGCTTGTACCGGCGCGCGGCTCAAGATGGCGATGCCGAAGCCTATTTCCGTCTTGGCCGTCTCTACGCCTCGAAACACCCGCTTTTTGATGATCCGGCGCGTGCCGTGGGGCTGCTGGAACGGGCGCTTTCGGAAAACGTCTATGGCGCAGAGCGTGAACTCGCCCGCCTTTACGAAGACGGACGCGGTGTTCCCAAAGACCTGGCGCGCGCCCGCGATCTTTATGCGGTGGCCGCCGATGGCAATCCCTGGGCGGCGCGGGATGCAGGCCGGGCGTGGGCGTCTTCTGACGGTGTGGTGCCCGATTTCGAACAAGCCGTGCGCTGGTATCGCCGTGCTGCCGAAGGCGGTGTGCCATGGGCTGCCCTGGACCTTGCCAAGCTGACCGAAGCGGGGCGCGGCGTCGAACAGGACCGGATCGCGGCCCTGATCTGGTACGCGACCGCACAGGGTCTCAGCGATGATCCGAATCTTGCGCGCCTCGTGACCGAGGCCGTCGCGTCCTATGCGCCGGACGACTACAATTTCGCGGCGCAAAGACTGCTGGTCGGGATGGGGGAAGACATCGGTGAACCAGACGGTCAGATCGGACCGCAAACACGAACCGCCCTTGACTCCGTATTTGCGTCACGCGGAAAATCGCCACCCGGTGACGTCATCACACTTGAGGTTCTGGCCGACCTTTCGACCTTCAACTAGGAGAACCGCTATGCCCCTGATGCATATCCGACCTATGACAATCCTCGCCGGTCTGCTTGCTTTGGCCGGATGTGCCGAAGGTGTTGGCCCAACGACGATACGATATCAACCGGTTGAAATCGGCACAGAGGTTGCGCGACTGCAGTCTCTGGGGTTCCGCAGAACCGCGTCCACCGACAGCGGCACACAGGTGCTGAGCTATGCTGGTCCAGTCACCCGCGCCGTTCAGTGCCGCGAAGGAAGCGGTGCCTATCAAACCATTTCGCCCCGTCGCACCACAGCCACCGGTCAGCGCGCGGACATCACGCTTGACGCCTACCTCCAACTGACCCCCGGAGACGACGGGATTCTGAACTCCGGGGAACGCTCTGGGGTCTACGCGGTCAGCATCGTGTATCGTTCACCTGATGGACGTCAGACCGTCGGCGTTGACCGGATTGTCTTTCCGCCCACCGGCACCGCCAGGACAAAATCCGGACTGACCTGCCGCGCGTCCTGAATGTGACCAGGCTCCGCCTTGATCTTTGCGTCCTCGCCGACATCCGGGTCGGCGACAACGCAGCCCCCTGCCACGCCGCTGCTTTGAACGCACTGGCGCATGCGGGCTATCGAATTGGTGTCATTCCCGTGGCCTCAAAGGCCATTGCGGCCGATCCGTTTTCGATAGACCCGTCATATGGTCAGCTTTTCGCAGAAGAGCGGATCACCCGGATAAGCTCTGATGCCGACATCGACTGCGCGCTGGCGCTGGTCTTTGACAGCCGGGTTGTCTCGGCACGTCTGGATACCCCCTTTCGGATCGACGCCACCCATCGCGTGGTCACGGTGGAACGTCCCCGTTCCCTGGCCAATGCCGCGCGTGTCGATCTGGAAAGACTGGTGTTCACGGCAGAGATGGCGCTGGGCGGTCCGGTTCTCTGGGCGCCCAATTCCATCATCGCACGAGACGCGCTGGAAAGCAGCGTGCCGCATTGGCCGCTGACCGACGATGACTGGTCTCCTGTTGCGCCAAACCGGAATGCACCCGAACGATCCGCGACGGAAACCGCCCGTCCAGTGGTTGGCATGGCCCGCATGTCGCAGACGCGCTCCGCCGGATTGAATGACGCCCTGTCCAGGTCAGAGCACCTTTTCGCATCACCCATTGTCAGCTGGAAGATACGCGGCGGGCGTGATGTGAAACGTCCGGACTGGCCACAAGGCGGCCCGGTGCAAATCTGGCCAGAGGACAGGCTGTCGCTGTCCGATTTTCTTGCCCGGATCGACATTCTGGCAAATCCGGACGTGGCCGAGGATGACCCGTGTCCGGTCGAAACGCTTATGGCGTTGCGGGCGGGCGTTGTTCCATATTTGCCGCCCGAATACCGCCCGACATTCGGCGGCATGGCGCTTTATGGCGATACAGAAACACTTCCCCGCGTCGCCATTGATTTCCACGGGGATCGCGGATTCCTGAGCGATCTTCAGGCCACCGCAGAATTTGCGCTGCAAAATCAGTTCTCCGAAGCGACCTTTGTGCAAACGGTGCGTGATCTTGTCGGCGCACCGCGCAACGATGCATTTGCCCCGTCAATCCACGCCCAAAGGGAAACGCGGGTGCTGTTCTACTCGTCCAACGGGGTCGGGATGGGACATCTGACGCGGCAGTTGGCTGTCGCCAGACGATTGCCCAACCGGATCAAACCGGTCTTTGTCAGCCATTCCCAGGCGGTCGATGTTGTGCGCGATTACGGGTTCCCCTGTGAACACATTCCCTATCATACCGCCTACGGAGAAGCGCGCGCGCATTGGAACGCCGCCCTGACCGAGACCCTGTCGATGATGTTCGGCTTTTACGAGCCTTCTGCGGTTGTCTATGACGGGAACATGCCCTTCATCGGACTGATGTCCGCGCTCGACCGGGCACCGGAACTTGCCCGTGTCTGGATCAGACGCGGATTGTGGGGGATAGACCGCGATATCGACGCTCTTGAGCGCGGTAAGGCGTTTGATCTTGTTCTCGAACCCAGCGAAGTTGCGCCGGAACTTGACGATGGACCAACGACGCGGTTTCGGGAAAACGTCCTGACCGTTCCACCCGTCAGAATTCTGGACTCCGCAGAACTGCTTGACCGGGCATCGGCCTGCGCGACCCTAGGGCTTGATCCGTCAGAGGTGAATGTTCTGATCGCACCGGGATCGGGCAACAATTTCGATACGGGGAGCGTGGCAGAAAAGGCGCTGACCCAACTGAAGGGTCGGCATGGTGTCGGGATGGCCGTGGCCGAATGGAGAATTGCCCACACCAAGCATGACGTGCCCGCCAATGTCGTCAGACTGACGCAATACCCGTTTTCACAGTTTCACAATGCGTTCGATTTCGCGATTGCCGCAGCCGGCTACAACACCTTTGCCGAACATATCGCCACGGCGCTGCCGACAATCTGGGTGCCGAACGAAAACGCCCAGCAGGACCGCCAGATCCTGCGCGCGTCATTTGCACGGAATATGGGTCTGGGAACCCAGCTTAGAACCACCGAAAGCTATCATCTGGCGACGCAGATCAGCATGATGCTCGATCCGCGTTCTAGAAACGCCATGCGCAACCGGGGTCAGGCCTTTGCCAGACGCGCCACGGCGTCCAATGGCGCTGCCAAAGCGGCCCGCGCAATCGAAGACATCTGCCAGACATGCCATTCGCGGCCGTTTGCCTGATCCTGTTATCGGAAAACCGGCGTCAGGCCACAAGGTCACGCGGGGCGCCGCCTTGGAAGAAATCGTTGAGGTTGTCGAGCACGCGGAACCCCATGGCCTCGCGCGCTTCTCGGGTGGCGCTGCCCATATGCGGCAACATCACGAGGTTGTCGCATTGCGCAAGCATCGGATGGATGCGCGGCTCGGCTTCGAACACGTCCAACGCTGCACCTCCGATCGTGTCGAACATCAAGGCCTGCGCCAGTGCGGTTTCATTCACGATTTCGCCACGGGCCGTATTGATGAGAAACGCATCTTCCTTCATCAGATCCAATCGCGCCGAGGTGATCATGTTGCGGTTTTCCGCACCGCCCGGACAATGCAGCGACACGAAATCGCACTGTGGCAGCATCACCTCGAGCGTATCACACTGCCGGGCATTGAATTGCGCCAGGAATGCGGGATCCACGGGGGACCGGCTGACCACGAGGATGTCCATGCCAAAGCCATGATGCGCGCGCTGCGCCATCTTTTGTCCGATGCGGCCAAACCCCACGATGCCAAGGGTCTTGCCCGACACCTTTGTGCCAACAAGGTGTGTCGGTCGCCAGCCTGACCACGCACCGGCGCGCAATTCGCGTTCCCCATCCCCGGTCCGACGCGCCACCATCAGCATCAGGGTCATCGCAAGGTCTGCCGTGCATTCCGAAAGCACGTCAGGCGTGTTGGTGATGGCGATACCGTGTCGGGCCGCTGCGCCGACGTCGATATGGGAATACCCGACGCCGTAATTCGCCAGGATCTTGGTTCGCGCCTTGGGCACATCCAGAACCTCTGCGCTGATCCTGTCGGTGACGGTCGGCAGGACGGCGTCGTATTTGGCGATGGCCTCGCGAAAGTCGGTCGCCGTCAGAGGACGGTCGCTCTGGTTGAGAACGACATCATAGGTCTCGGCCAGCTTTTGTTCGACTACACCCGGCCAGCGGCGGGTCAAAAGGACACTTGGCCTGACCATCACGCAGCCTCCATAACGGTTGCGATTGTCGCCCCGATCACGGCGGGGTTTTCGGCAACGGTCACGCCGGCCGCCGACAGGATCTCGACCTTTTCCGATGCGCTTTCACCAAAGGCAGAAATGATCGCGCCCGCATGGCCCATCGTGCGACCTTTCGGGGCGGTCAGACCGGCAACATAGGCCACAACCGGCTTGGTGATGCTGGTGCGGATATAGTCCGCCGCCTCGGCTTCCTGCGGGCCACCGATTTCTCCGATCATGGCGATGACGTGGGTGTCGTCGTCGTGTTCGAACCGTTCGAGAATATCCCGGAAGGACGAGCCGTTGATCGGATCCCCGCCAATGCCGACCGAGGTGGAAACCCCGATTCCGCGTTCCTTGAGCTGGGCTGCCGCCTCATAGCCAAGCGTGCCCGAGCGCCCGACAATGCCGACATGTCCCTGCAGGTAGATATGTCCGGGCATGATCCCCAGCATCGCCTTGCCCGGACTGATCGTTCCCGCGCAATTGGGCCCCGTGAGGATCATCCGGCGGTCCTTGGGGTATCTGTACATGTAGCGTTTCACGCGGATCATGTCCTGCGCGGGAATGCCGTCGGTGATGCAGACGCAATACTGGATACCGGCATCGGCGGCTTCCATGATGCCGTCCGCAGCAAACGGGGGCGGGACAAAGACCAGCGATGCTTCGGCACCGGTTTGCGCAACGGCCTCTTCGACCGTGTTGAACACTGGCACACCCTCGACGGTTTCGCCTCCCTTGCCGGGAACAACACCGCCGACAACCTTGGTGCCGTATTGCAGCATGTCCCGCGTATGGAACCGGGCCATCTTGCCGGTGATCCCCTGAACAAGAACCTTTGTGTCACGGTCAATCAGGATGCTCATGATGCAACCTCCAGTCTTGTTGTCCCCTGCGCGAGGTCGTTCTTCCAGGCCATGACGGCGCGTTCCGCCGCTTCGTTGAGCGTGGCCGCGCGGATGATCGGCAGCCCCGACTGAGCCAGGATCTTTTGTCCCGCCTCCACATTGGTCCCGGCCAGACGCACGATCACCGGCACCTCGACACCAACGTCCTTCATTGCCTGAACCACCCCTTCGGCCACCCAGTCGCACCGGTTGATACCGGCAAAGATGTTGACCAGGATCGCCTGCACATTCCGGTCCGACAGCACCAGATTGAACGCCTTGGCCACCCTCTCGGGCGTCGCGCCGCCGCCGATATCAAGAAAGTTCGCAGGCTCACCGCCAGCCAGCTTGATCGTATCCATGGTCGCCATGGCAAGTCCTGCGCCGTTCACGATGCAGCCGATATTTCCGTCCAGACCCACATAGTTCAGCCCACGATCCGCCGCCTGGCTTTCGCGGGGATCTTCCTGGGACTTGTCGCGCAACTCGTTGATCTGCGGATGCCGGAACAGTGCGTTGTCGTCAAAAGTCATCTTGGCATCCAGCGCGACGACACGATTGTCCGTCGTGATGACCAGCGGATTGATTTCGACCATGGTCGCGTCAAGCTCGGTGAAGGCGCGATAACAACCTTGCAGCGTGCGCACCATATGCTGGATCAAGCCGGCCTCGATCCCCAACTTGAAGGCAATCTGCCGACACTGGAATTCACGCAAGCCGACGGCTGGCTCGACAGTTGCACGCACGATGCTGTCGGGTCTCTGGGCCGAGATGTCCTCGATCTCCATCCCGCCCTCGGCGCTTGCCACAATCATCACCCGTTGAGACGTGCGGTCCAGGACGAAACCCAGATAAATCTCCCGATCTATCGGAACGGCGGCTTCGACATAGACGCGGTAGATTCCCTTGCCTTCAGGGCCGGTCTGATGCGTGATCATCTTTTGACCGAACATGCCTTCGGTCGCGTTCTGAATGTCAACGTCACTGTTGCAGACCTTGACGCCGCCAGCCTTGCCGCGACCGCCCGCGTGGATCTGGGCCTTGACGACCCACCGTTCGCCGCCCAATTCGCGGGCGCGGTATGTCGCCTGCTCTGGACTGTAGGCAAGACCTCCGTCCGGGACCGTGACCCCGAAATTCGCCAACAGTTCCTTGGCCTGATATTCATGGATGTCCATCTACGCTCCTCCCAAAGCACCTATGGTTCGTCGGCGGCTCTCGCGTCCTGTCGCATTCTGCGGTGTTGCGCCTTCGTCCAAAATCCGGTCACAAACGACGACTGTGATGCGGATGGACATTGGTAAACCGCTGGTGAAACTGCACAACGTCCCAAACTCCTGCTTTTGGGTATCTATCTGGGTGGGTAATTCCCTACCCATACAGGTAAAAGTACCATAGTATACCAAAATGGGCCCCATTCTTATGGGTAGGTAGTTGAGAATAAATGTTATGAATCAATATCTTAACCAAATCGACGCTCCGATAGCCATTATGCTGGCAGACAGCAACCCATTGGTTCTGTCCGCTCTTTCCGAACTTTTTGACCGCGACCCGCGATTCTCTCTCGTTGCCACATCCGCCACGGCCGAGGGGTTTCTGGGCACGGTCATGCGTGTTCCCGTGCAGGTCGGTGTGATCAACTGGAACCTGCCCGTGCTTGGAGGTGCAAAACTGATCGAGGTACTGCGCGAACAGGCGACAGCCCCCCGTATCGTCGTTTACGCCGAAGACACCGGCGACCTGCCGCGCCGCGCGATGACAGCCGGGGCCGCGGCGTTTTCGCCGCGATCCACCCCTGCCGAAAGGCTTCTGGAAACCTGCGTCGAAGTGGCGGACGGAAAAATGGTCTTCCCATTTCTCGACGTGCGCGAATTGCAGTCCGACCCGATCCACCAATTGTCCCGCAAGGAGCGGATCATCCTGGAGGCGCTGTCGAAAGGATTGACCAATCGCGAGCTTGCCAAAGAGTTGGACATCTCGACCAATACGGTCAAATTTCACCTCTCCAATCTGTATGAAAAACTCTCGGTCAAGAACCGCGCACAGGCGATTGCGTTTTACTACTCGTCCCGGCTTGCGCTGGAGTCGAAACAGACGCCCGGTATACCCAGATAGACCCAAAGAGTTCTTGACATAATCATTCTTCCGAAACCCTTCTGACGCAATAAAGTTACCGTCAGGAAAGGTCCAAGAAGATGTCATTCCATCCCGTAGAACAGGCGCCGGGTCGTCTGAACCGCTCTGAACTGGCTGTCCCCGGAAGCCAGCCGCAAATGTTTGAAAAGGCAGCAGAATCAGACGTTGATGTCATATTTCTGGACCTTGAGGATGCAGTCGCGCCGGACGAAAAGGCACAGGCCCGCAAGAACATCATCAAGGCGTTGAACGAGATAGACTGGGGCACCAAATCCATGTCCATTCGAATCAACGGACTGGACACCCACTACATGTATCGGGACGTTGTCGACGTGGTGGAACAGGCTGGCGAACGTCTTGACCTGATCATGATCCCCAAGGTCGGAACCGCCGCCGATGTCTATGCGGTGGACATGATGGTGACCCAGATCGAGGATGCAAAAGGCTACCGCAAACGCATCGGTTTTGAACATATCATCGAGACCGCATTGGGCATGCAGAACATCACCGAAATCGCAGGCGCGTCCAAACGCAATGAAAGCCTTCATTTCGGCGTCGCAGACTATGCTGCTTCAACCCGCGCCCGGACCACGATCATCGGCGGCGTGAACGAGGATTACGCGGTCCTGACCGACCCGGATGCGGATGGCAACCGCGAGACCCATTGGGGCGACATGTGGCACTATGCGCTTGCGCGGATGGTGGTCGCAGCGCGCGCCAACGGCCTGCGTCCGATTGACGGACCATTCGGGGATTTTCAGGATGCCGATGGTTACCGCGCGGCGGCCTATCGGGCGGCTGTGTTGGGATGTGAAGGCAAGTGGGCGATTCATCCCAGCCAGATTGCCCTCGCCAACGAGGTCATGAGCCCCTCAGAGGCAGAAATCACCAAGGCGAAACGCATCCTCGAAGCCATGGCCCAGGCCGAGGCTGAGGGGAAAGGGGCCGTGTCGCTTGACGGGCGTTTGATCGACTACGCCTCCATCCGCCAGGCCGAGGTTCTTGTGCAAAAAGCCAAACAGATCGCTGACGGCTGATCGCGCTAAGCTCTCTGAGGCGGCTGGATGACCCATCCGCCTTCGGGAACGTGCTGATGAACTCTGCCCATCCAACGCGATCAAACCGATCCGCCGCCACGATCTTCATTCCAAGGGGCAAGATGGCGGACGGGTACGTCGCAACATGCGGTCCTGATAATGTCTTTTGGTCCAATAGGATGCCGAAATCACGACACCGCAGTGTTCAAAACGTATAGTGGTCAATTCAATCCGTTCAGAGTGGACGTTAGTCTGCGTTCTGACACGACCTTTTGCGCAAAGAGTCGCGTCTGTGCATGTGATCCGATGTCCGGATTTCAAAGACCCATCGCGCAAGTTGGGTTTGCCAGGGCGGGGTATCCCCATTCCGCTGCGCGACGGCACCGCGAAACTGAACGGGCCCGAGTCGAATCCGCCTTGCACACAAGGTGTCTGCTGCATAGAAGGTGCCGAATTCAAAAGGTACGGGGTGCAGGCGCGCCCCGTTGATGCTTAGGGGAATGACATGCAGGTCACCGAAACGCTCAACGACGGGCTCAAGCGCGGCTACTCGATCACCGTCTCGGCGGACGAACTGGACGCGAAGGTCAATGAAAAGCTGAAAGAGGCACAGCCGGAAATCGAAATGAAGGGTTTCCGCAAAGGCAAGGTGCCGATGCCGCTTTTGAAAAAGCAGTTCGGTCAGCGCCTTCTGGGCGAAGCCATGCAGGAAACCATCGACGGCGCGATGTCCAAGCATTTCGAGGACAGTGGCGACCGTCCGGCACTCCAGCCCGAGGTCAAGATGGCCAACGAAGACTGGAAAGAGGGCGACGACGTCAAGGTCGACATGTCCTACGAAAAGCTGCCCGAGATGCCCGAGGTCGATCTGTCCTCGGTGACGCTGGAAAAGCTGGTGGTCAAGGCCGGTGACGCGGAAGTCGACGAAGCGCTGGCAAACCTTGCCGAAACCGCGCAGGACTTCAAGGACCGCAAGAAGGGCTCCAAGGCCAAGGACGGCGATCAGGTTGTCATCGACTTCCTTGGCAAGGTCGATGGCGAAGCCTTTGAAGGCGGCGCTGCCGAAGATTACCCGCTGGTTCTTGGCTCCGGGTCGTTCATCCCGGGCTTTGAAGAGCAACTGGTCGGTGTAAAGGCCGGTGAGGAAAAGAACGTCGAGGTCAACTTCCCCGAGGAGTACGGCGCAGAGAACCTCGCGGGCAAGGCGGCGGTGTTCGAATGCACCATCAAGGCCGTGAAAGAACCTGTGGCCGCCGAGATCAATGACGAGCTTGCCACCAAGTTCGGCGCCGAAGATCTGGCCGCGCTCAAGACCCAGATCGCCGAGCGTCTGGAAGCCGAGTATGCCGGTGCCGCACGCCAGGTGATGAAGCGGGCCCTGCTGGATCAGCTGGACGAGAAAATCTCTGTCGATCTGCCGCCGTCGCTGGTCGACGCAGAAGCCAAGCAGATCGCACACCAACTGTGGCACGAAGAAAACCCGGATGTCGAAGGTCACGACCACCCCGAAGTCGAACCGACAGACGAGCACATCAAACTGGCCGAACGTCGCGTGAAACTGGGTCTGCTCCTGGCGGAACTGGGTCAGAAGGCCGAGGTCGAAGTGACCGACGCCGAGATGACGCAGGTCATCATGAACCAGGCGCGTCAGTACCCGGGCCAGGAACGTGCGTTCTTTGATTTCGTCCGTCAGAACCAGCAGATGCAGCAACAGCTGCGCGCGCCGATCTTCGAAGACAAGGTTGTCGATCACGTCGCCGAGCAGGCAACCGTGACCGAGAAAGAAATCTCGAAAGACGATCTGGAAAAAGCCGTCGAGGCGCTGGACGACGACGCGTAAGACTATCTGATTTCAGATGGTTCAAAGGCCGCCGGTTCCGGCGGCCTTTTTTTGTTGAGGATCGGATCGGCCAAGCCGATCCGACAGGTTGGGGGCTCTGCCCCCGTCGCCCAAGGGCGACTCCCCCGAGGTATTTGTGGCCCAAAGAAGCCGGGGACGCGCCCTCGTCAGAGCGTCAGGCGGAAAAGCGCGAAGCCGTCATCATTCGTGCCCACTTCTTCGAGTGTCATCCCTTCAAGCGAGTCTGCGTATTTCGCCCCGGCAGGGCCTGTTTCGAAAATCACGCTGGTGCCTTCCATCGGCGCAAAGCGCCAGTTGAAGTCGGCCTTTGGGTCGATGGTTCCTTTGTCCACGATATAGCGCACGATCACGTCGCGGTTGGTGTCGGGACCTTCGAAAACGATGGTGTCGCCGGTGCCCGGAAAGCTGCCACCGCCGCCCGCGCGGTAATTGTTGGTGGCGATGATGAACTCGGCCGCCGGGTCGATCGGCGCGCCGTCACGGGTAAGGTTGACGATGCGGTTGGCGTCCGGGTTGATCACCGCGCCGTCACGGTCGAATTTCGACGGCTGGCTGAGGTCGATCTGATAGCTGACCCCGTCGATCACGTCGAAATTGTAGCTTGGGAAGTCTGGGTTCAGAAGTGGTGTATCGCTGGCCCCGGCGGCGACCTGGTTGAACATGCCCGCCGAGCGTTCCAGCCAGTCCTTGACCTGCGCGCCGGTCACGCGCACGGCCCGCACCGTGTTGGGGTAGAGGTAGAGGTCGGAGACGTTCTTGATCGCCACATCGCCGATCGGCACGTCGGTATAATACTCGGGCCCGCCGCGACCCCCTGCCTTGAACGGGGCGGCGGCAGACAGGATCGGCAGACCTTCATGCGGCGTGCCCTGCATCATCTGTGCGATGTACCAGGTCTGCGCGTTCGACACGATCTGCACCGACGGGTCATCGGCGACAAGCGCGAAGTAGCTGTGGAGGGGGGCCGCCGTCTTGCCTACGGCGCGGCGCACATAGGCCAGGGTTTCCTCGTGATCCTGTTGCGTGGCGTCCAGAACGGGCTGGTAATCCTCGACCAGCGCGGTGATGGACCGGTCCTCGTTGCGTTGCGAAATGGGCCGCGCTTCGGACTGATGGCTGAGCACGCGCCAGCCGTCGCCATCGCGTTCGAGCATCAGGTCGACAAGCCCCATATGGCTGCCCCAGAATCCCGCCATGACACCGGGTTTGCCCATGATGGTGCCCGCTTGTGGATCAAGCCCCGGCAGATCGGCATAGGTCGAGGATGGGAAGACCAGGTGCGAATGGCCGGTCAGGATCACGTCGATCCCGTCAATCGCCGCCAGCGGCACCGAGGCGTTTTCCATCCCGTTTTCTGCGTCAGCCGCGCCAATGCCGGAATGCGACAGCGCGATGACGATATCCGCACCTTGTTCGCGGATTTGCGGGACATAGGCGCGGGCGGCCTCGAGGATGTCGCGGGTAGACACGCTGCCTTCAAGGTGGCGGCGGTCCCATGTCATGATCTGGGGTGGCACAAAGCCGATCAGACCAATGCGGATCGGGTGGGTGTCGCCCGCGCCATCGGTGATCTCGCGGTCGAGTATGACGTAGGGTGGCACCAGCGTGGTGTCGTCGCGCGGTGTGGCCCCGGTCTCCTTGACCACATTGGCCGAGACCACGGGGAAGTCCGCGCCCGCAAGCGCCTTCATCAGGAAATCGAGCCCATAGTTGAATTCGTGGTTCCCGAGGGTTGAGGCCTCGAACCCAAGCACGTTCATCGCTGTGATGACCGGGTGCATGTCTCCGTCTTTCATGCCGCGTTCATAGGCGATGTAATCGCCCATCGGGTTGCCCTGCAGGAAATCACCGTTGTCGAGCAGCAGCGAGTTCGTTGCCTCGCCCCGGATGTTCTGCACGATGGTGGCAACGCGGCTCAGGCCCACCGTGTCGGATGGGCGGTCGCCGTAATAATCATACGGATGGACATGAACGTGCAGGTCCGTGGTCTCCATGATGCGCAGATGCGCCTGATTGGCGGCGGCGCGGACCGAGAACGGATGCAGCGCGAGAAAGCCAGCTGTGCTGGCGAGAAATCCACGGCGGTTGAGGTTCAGTGCCATGATCGTGTCCCCTGTTCGAAATTGTCATGCGCACAGACTAGGCCAGAAGGATCACATCCGGGTAGCGGATTCATTGCGGTCGCGTAAAATCGCGCATGTCACGCCGCGAAAAACGGTATCAGCGGTGCAGCGCGCCGGAATATGTTTCGTATCGGGCGATTTCATCCGGCAGTTCCGTGATGCCAAGGCCGGGCGCGTTCGACAGGGCAAAGTGCCCCCGGTCCGTCGCGCCGTGCCACGGATCGAACGCGTCGCGCAGCGGGTTCGGGTTCACGTCAACCTCAAGCAGCCCATCCCCGCCGACAGCGGCCAGCAGGTGCGCGGAGGCGATCAGGCCGATCCCACCGCCCAGGAAATGCGGGCAAAAGCGCAGTCCGGCCGAACGGATGGCGCGGGCCACGGGCCAACAGCCGCTGAAACCGCCCCACTTGGCGATGTCAGGTTGCAGCACGCCAAAGACACCGGTGGCGATGGCATCGGCAAAGCCACCCGTTCCTGTGATGTTCTCACCACCCGCAAGTGGAAACGCGCTTTGGTCCGCCAGTGCCTGCCAGTGGGTCAGGGAGGCATCCGCGGGCAGGGGTTCTTCGAGCCAGCCAAGCGGCATGCCGCTACAGGCGGACAGGAACGCTTCGGCTTCGGGCAGGGACCACGCCTGGTTGGCATCAGCGCACAGGGTTTCGGACGGATCAAGATCGGCAATCAGCTGGGCCAGCAGGTCTGTGTCGCGCTTGAGATCGAACCCGACCTTGACCTTGAAGGCGGAAAACCCGGCATCGCGGCTGTGTTCGATCTGCTGGGTCGCCTGGGTGATGGCAATGCCGCTGGCGTAGCAGGGGACTCTGGTGCTGGCATCGGCGGACAGAAAGCGCGCGACAGACAGCCCGGCACGGCGTGCTTGCAGATCGGTCATGGCGGTGTCCAGACCTGCGATCACCTGTCGAAACGGGCCCCATTCCCCACATTGCAGAGCGCGGATATGGGTCTTGTCGGTCAGTTGGGTGAACAGATCCCGCGCGTCGTCAAAGCTTTGGTCCAGCAACAGATCGGCAAAATCCTCCATCACCAGCCGGGCGCGGTGTTCGGCCCCGGCGGAGGGCCAGTTGGCGAATATCTCACCCCAGCCGAACGCGCCATGCTGGTCTTCCAGCCGCACGAACACGGCGGGACGGTTGGTCATGACGCCAAAGGATGTGGCTACAGGAGACTGGACCGGGACGCGAGTGGCGGAAACGGTGATGCGGGTCAGGGTAATTGACATGACACCACCACAGCAGTTTGGCCTCGCAAAGGCAAGGTGGCTGATGGGGGTGTCGATGTCGCCGGGACGGTCCGGTTGTCTGGTGGTGCTGCCGGTGGCGAAACGTGTCGCTTCGGTGAATTCTGAAAAAGAGGTGACGTCACCTGAGGTGGGTGGACATCCTCTCCCCCGTGCAGAGCGGTTTGCGCCGCTTTGAACCTGTACCTCTGACGAGGCCTGTAAGATGCATCTCTCATGGTCTGAACGCACATGAGCGTCCGCAGAGAGAGGGTAGTCGCCTTGGGTGTTCCGCCAAAAGACGGAACGGGTATCGGATCCGATGGCGGGGTTATCCGGGTGGATGGGTTAAGGATGTCGCAATGAAGCGTGCGGTGAGCTGGTGCCGGAATTGGCCGGTGTGCGGACGAAGTCAGCTTTCGCAGCGGCTGCGCAAAGGGCCGCTTGGAGACGACCCACAGGGTCCGATCCTTCTCTGGCGACAACAAGAACAGTGACTTTCTTGGATTGACGCCATACGCCAGACTGACAAATGGGCACTCTCACATGTCGCTCAAGGCTGCCGCCTCGTTAGCTGTGCACTCTCGCTGTGGACGGATCATTTTTGTCAATGCAAGAGCATAGACCTTGAATTGGGTTTTCCCGGTGGCGCATGAAAGACCATCCCGCTCCTCTTTGCCTCCTGTACCCGCAATTCCGGTGCGGCGAGCTTTAGAACAGCGCAAGTTGCTTGCGGTTCAAACGCACCGAAGATCTCGACGATTTCGTTGCGCTGAGAAGAAGTCAGGGCCTGAACTGCCATGGGGCCCGGAAAAAAGCTCTCTGTCCAGATACCGTTGGACATGATGATTTCGTGGCGATCAAAGGCAAGATGCACATAAGTGACATGGCGCTTTCCGGCCATGACGCGCACACCACGTTGCCCGGTCAGCGCCTTGGCCGCGACAAGAACGGGCTGTTCAGCGTCGGAATTGACCATTATTCTATGCTGCGGCGAGACGCAAAGATCACGGTCAGGCTGGTCGCTCCCAAGTGCACCTTTGCGTAACTGCACGGGTTTGAGGTGGTCCGGGGCGCGCGCGAAATCCAATCGCCTCAGAATAATCGCCCGAAGTGGCCGCGCACCGTGGTCCCGCGTTTCGACAAGGTCGCCGACATTCAATTGCTCCACCAGCACCTCGCCCTCCGGTGTCTCGATCCATGTCCCGGCGGCAAAGCACACCGTGGACATGTCCGAAAAGCTCTCATCCGGCAGGTCGGTCAGGGTCCGGCTTGTGATCGTGAGTTCAACATCGGGTGGCGGCGGGTCACCCACGAAGGAATAAGCCGTGATGGTGTTGTTGTTCGCATCGGTCGAAATCGCAACCAGACGGTAGAAGTTGCCGCCGCTGTCCTCCAGGTCGATGTACTGTTCTGGCTCAAACTTCGTTCCGGCCGGCAAGCCCTCAAACGACTCGGACAGCGTCGACATGGTCGTATCATCGTCGTCAAAACGATCGTCATCATCTGTCAGCGTGACGGTCTGAAAATTGGAAAACGTGATGGTATTCACGTTGTGCCAGTTAAAGATATTGGACATATCGAGCGGCGATCCGACAAAATCGCCCGCCGTCAGATCAGACGCAGCAACAACTGCAAAGCTATACTCAGGCACGGTAGGTTCCCTTGACAAAGCCACAACCGAAGAGTGTCATAGTCCATTGAGATGGATTAATTGTGAGCAAGAGGTCGTGTATTCTTGAATGACCGGATGAAAAAAAGTGACAAGTTTAACGGTCTTTTGCCTTGCGGCGGAATGTACGATCAGCATGGAAGATAAGGAACCGATTTACCGTTGCCTGGACCACGTCCCAAAGCAGCGCAACTTGACGCTGACAGCGGTGAAGTGGTCCGGCATTCGTCGGTTGAGTAGAGGTCGCAGAATTCGGCGATTGCGTTGAACATGGCGGTGAAGATGTGGGCGCCGATCTTGCGCAAGTGTGCTTTGAGCTTGGAGAATGCCATTTCGACAGGGTTGTCTTCACGGTTGTTTCGCCAATAAAGACAACGCGTTCCGGGTGCTTCGACATGGCTGGAATGCAGTGCTTCACCAAGTTTTCGCGAAGTCGCCTTGCCTTACCCGTGCGCCGGATCGCAAGCGTCCACCGCGATCCCGTAACTGGCGAGAGCTTCAATAGCGATGCCGCCCCGCGACCGCTTAACCCTTCCTAAATGTATCGTTGAAACCGCGCCCGAAGCCCGTCTGGCAAAGGTGCTGACATGATCCATCCTCCCAAACAGGATGGTTCACAAATTCACACGCACGGGAATCCTCGCGATCCAGGTCTCGGGCGGGATGCTCTAAGAATTTCGCAATGAAGCGTGCAGTGCAGCGGAGTTACGTCCAACCTCGGCCAAAGCGTTCCCTGTAGGACGTCGGCGTCATGCCGCTATGGCGTTTGAACACACGCCTGAAGAAGGATACGTCTTCATAACCCGTCGACAAACTGACCTGCTGGATTGACGGTGCGCCGTCCTCCAGCATCCTCCGCGCTGCGGCAACGCGCAACATTTGAAGGTAGACGCCGGGTTGAAATCCGGTTGCATCCTTGAAGCGCCGGATCAGGTTGCGGTGGCTCATACCCGAGACCTCGGCAAGTTCCTCGATGGGAACCTCGCGCTGGAAATTGGCGCTCAGGTGGTCTTCGAGCTGTTGCACTTTGCGGTCTCCATGCGGACGAGCAAGCGGCAAGATCGCGTAGCCGGTCTGATTGAGGCGCGGCATATCAAGCAACAATGCCTTGGAGCACTCGACTGCAACGCGGTGGCCGCACATCCGCTCGACGAGATAGAGGGATAAATCCGTTGCCGCGTTCACCCCGCCTCCACAAAAGAGCCCGGAATCTTCGGTGATCAGCAGGTCAGTCTGCCAATCGACATCGGGATACCGTTCCCGAAAGGCGTCAGCGACGCCCCAGTATGTTGTTGCGCGCCGACCGTCCAGGAGACCTGCCTCGGCCAGGAACGCGGCGCCCGAGCAGACACCGGCAATCAGGCTGCCCTGCCGGTGGCGTTCGACAAGCCAGGGCAACAGCGCGGCATGTCGCGACATCCATTCAGACGGCACCGGACCCGAGGCTGAGACCATGACAAGATCGGTCGGGCCAACGTCAGCGATGCTGCAGTCGGGTGCGATACGCAGCCCATAGGCACTCTTGATCAGGTCGCCGTCGATTGATGCGGTTGTCACCCTGAATCGGGGCTTTGGGTCGGTGCCGCGCAGTTCATTGAACATCGCTCCGGCCGACGAAAAAATCTCGATCGGAGAAACCGCCGTCGATGCGTGCCCCTCGTTGACGAGCACGATCACCACGTCCAGCTTTTTGTCACTCTCGGCCATGCTTTCCCGTTTTTTCGGGGCACATGATTCCGGGAATCCGGCCAAGAGTCCAACCCGGCGGCAGGATTTGGCGCAATCACCCCCGTGGTTCGGCACGATCACCGCCTCCAAACTTGGCGGATTTGGCCCAATATCAAGCCCAGTCACAATGACAGTTAGGAGGCGCACAATGGACCTGTACATGATCCGCCGCAGGAGTATCTGGGCCAACGAAGACGAGCTGGCGGCAACCAATGAAGAATCTGCTCAGGTTGGCGAAGACATGGGTGATCGGTTGCGTTGGATCCGCAGCTACGCCGTGAACGAAGAGGATGGGCGTATCGGCTCTGTCTGCTTCTATGAGGCGGACAGCCCTGATGCGATCCGCGAACACGGGAACCGTATCGGGGCACCGAGCGAAGAAATTCGGCCCATTCGTGGCGCGGCCGTGAAGCAACCCGACCCCCAGCCGGTCCAATACGGTTAGGAACGCCAAAGCGGTGACGTCAGGAGCGATCATACGGGATGGTGCTGCAATGACGTCTTAGGCCTTGAAGCGGGTCTCAAAAACGAAAAAAGCCCCGCCGATTTGGCGGGGCTTTGTCGATTGACCTGTCGACGCGACTTACTTGTCGTCGTCCAGTTCGGCTTTGTCCTGCACGGCAGGTTTGCCGGCATCCTGTTCGGTCTCTGTTTCCAGATCGTCCAGTTGTGCCGCGCCGATATCGTCGAACAGCTCCTGGATCTCGAATTCAGCCTGCGCTTCTTCCTCGGCGGCCAGATCCTGAATGGATTTGCCGGAGGCCTGAAGCGCCGCTTCCTCGGGGGAGCGGGCGACGTTCAGTTCGATAGCCACCATCACCTCGGGGTGCAGGTGGACTTCGACCTCGTGCAGACCCAGAACCTTGATCGGGGTCCGGATGATGATTTGCTTGCGATCGAGGGTGAACCCTTCCTCGGTGGCGACATCAGCCGCGTCACGGGTGGTGACGGAGCCATAAAGGTTGCCGCCATCGGACGCCTGACGAATCACGATGAACTGCTGACCACCCAGGCGGTTGGCCATCGTTTCGGCTTCTTTCCGGGTTTCCAGGTTCTGCGCTTCGAGCTGCGCTTTCTGGGTTTCGAACGAGGCGATGTTTTCTTTGCTGGCGGTCAGCGCCTTGCCCTGCAGCAGCAGGTAGTTGCGCGCAAAACCGGGCTTGACGTCAACGACGTCGCCCATCTGGCCAAGCTTGGCCACGCGTTCCAGAAGAATGACTTGCATGTGCGTGTCTCCTTACTTCACTGCGTAGGGCAGCAGGGCGAGGAACCGGGCGCGCTTGATTGCACGGGCCAGCTCACGCTGTTTCTTGGCAGACACGGCTGTGATGCGCGACGGCACGATCTTGCCACGCTCAGAGATGTAGCGTTGCAGCAGCTTGGTGTCTTTGTAGTCGATCTTGGGTGCGTTGTCTCCCGAGAAGGGGCACACCTTACGACGGCGGAAAAATGGTTTCGTAGCCATGGGTTAGCGTCCTTTCTTCAGGCGATCAATTGCGACGTTCGCGGCGGTCGCCACGATCACCACGGTCGTCGCGTTTCTGCATCTGGGCCGAGGGGCCTTCTTCATGCGCGTCGACCTTGATGGTGAGAACACGCATCACGTCGTCATGCAGACGCATCAGGCGCTCCATCTCCTGCACGGCAGTGGCCGGTGCATCGGTGCGCAGATAGGCATAGTGGCCCTTGCGGTTCTTGTTGATCTTGTAGGCCATCGTCTTGACGCCCCAGTACTCTTGCTCGACCAGCTTGCCGCCGTTGTCTGCAAGGACCGTGCCAAAATGTTCGATAAGGCCTTCAGCCTGCGCGTTGGACAAATCCTGACGCGAGATAAAAACATGCTCGTATAGCGGCATGTGAACTCCGTTTCTGTTCTGGCGCATTTCAACGGACAGGCTTTGACCCTTTCGCACCTGCCCACGAGAGACTGCGCGGTAAAAATCGATCCGCGAAAGGAGCGCTCCGTATACACGGATTGATCGGGGGATCAAGCGTCGCTGACAGAGCGGGAACGGCGCGTCATAATCCTGCCGTGAACTTGCCTCGGGACGGGGCGGTGCGCGCCCAGAATTGGGCGGATTTTCCGAACAGACTGTTTCCCGAGTGTAAACGGTAACACGACCGGAACAAGGCCGGTCGGGGAGAGACGGAATGGTTCATTATGACGAAAACTATGTGCGCGGCGCACACACGATAAATCGCCTGATCCGACGCATCATCGGCATAGCCTGCCTGATCGCGCTTCCCGGCATCTGGATCGCGGTACAGGGCGCGGCACCCGAGGCGCGGATTCTGGGGCTGGCGCTGTCCATCGTCGTCATGGGGTTCGCAGGCCTGTGCTTTTTCGGCTCCAATCGGCGATGATCCGCAGCTTTCTGCGCAAGCTGGTGGTCATGGCCGCGCTTTGGCTTCTGGGGCCAGTGGCCGCCGTGTCTGTCCATGCGCTGGTGCTGCCCGACCGGGTGGGTGCCTATGACGTATACGCCGGCCCGACATTCGAACGCGCCGGACGTGGTCCTTATGTCTATGACGCGCCCGCCGATGTCGGCACGCAACATGTGTTCGGGATTGGACCTGTCGTCGGGTTCGGGGCCCCTGAAGAACGGTTGTGGTACGGGTTTGGTCCAACCGACGGCCCGCCGCGACCGGTTGTCGTGCTGCTGCACGGGGCAGGGCGCAATGGCGCGTCGATGATCGACATGTGGCAGGACCTGGCAAAGCGCCAGGATATCGTGCTGGTGGCTCCGGATGCGCGCGCGACGCGATGGTCGCTTGTCACCGACGGGCCCATGTTTCTTGGCGCGTTGCTGAAGGAGGCGGCCACGCGGTATCCGCTGGACACAGATCGGATATACCTCGCGGGTCATTCGGACGGCGGTGCCCACGCAATGCGCATCGCCAATCTTGGCGGAGGCCCGTTCAAGGCGGTGGTGACCCATTCCGGGCATCCAACCCGGCGGCGCATGATCCCGGCCCTGACGGCGGTGCCGATCCACAGTTTTGTTGGCGATGCCGATGTGACCTTCACCGTGGACAGTTCCCGCATGGCGCTAAAGCATCTTGCCCGCGCGGGCCATCCGACCTCGCTGACCGTGATCCCCGAACATAACCATTGGTACTATGGCATCGGCAAAAGCCTCGCCCCGCTGATGTGGCAATCGCTGATCGCTGACGCGGCACTTCCGCAAAGTCCTGGGGCGCAACCTGCCCAATTGGTCCAGAGCACCGCCCCCGCCCGAACCGAACGCGCAACCGGCGCGAAATGGGTGCATGTGCCCGCATCGGACTGACCCGCTGTGGGCGACTGTTCATTGCGACACAGACTCTGTTGAGTTTCGTCCAATTGAGACTTCGCGCCGCCACGGCAATTTGTGCGCCATCGAAATCTTGACACAGGACAAACCCATGAAACAGACTCTCTTCGCCGCCGCACTTGTTGCCCTGCCACTTGCAGCCCATGCCGAACCGGAAGCCTATACGCTCGATTCAAGCCACAGCCAGGTCCTCTTTTCCTACAACCACCTTGGGTATTCGACCACCTGGGGCATGTTCTCGGGGTTCGAGGGCGACATCCAGTTCGATCAGGACAACCCGGCCAATTCCTCTGTGACCGTGTCTTTCCCGGTCCGCTCCATGTTCACCGGCTGGGAAGGCCGCTTCGAGCATTTTATGTCAGCCGATTTCTTCGGCGCGGACGAAGACGAGATGGTGACCTTCACCTCGACCTCCATCGACGTCACGGGTGACACCACCGCAAACATCATCGGTGACCTGACCCTGAACGGCATCACCAAGCCGGTCACTCTGGCCGCGACGCTGAACCAGGCGGGGGATCACCCGATGGAAGGCAAGCCGTGGGCGGGCTTCAATGCAACCGCAACCCTCATGCGCAGTGACTTTGAAGTCGGTATGTTCGCGCCGTTTGTGAGCGACGAAGTCGAGATTCAGATTTCGCTGGAGGCGATGAAAGTGACCGGAACAGATTCGTAATCTTCAGGACTTCTGAACGTAAGAAACCCCCGGCGCCTGTTGCACCGGGGGTTTTTCTTTGGCCGAAGGTGACGGATCACTCGGACGCGCGCTCTGCAATCAGGTCGACCGATAAGATCACCTCAAAGCCAAGCTGGCTTTCATCCGTCATGCCCGCGCCGATCTCATACTCCCGCCGATCCAGAGACGTGCTGCCCTGCATCTGCGCCGTGGTGCCGTCCAGGGTCAACGCAAAGGGCAGGCGTACTTGCTGTTCGACCCCGCGCAACGTCAACACGCCATCGGCGCGATAGCCTTCTTCCGTCTTCAGGATGTCAGCGGTGAACCGTGCTGTCGGGAAGTCCTGGCTGGCGAAATAATCCGGTCCCATGGCTTGCTGTGTGACCGATCCCAGCGTCAGCGAGGCAATTGCGATCTCGACATCCACCGTACCGGCCTGTCCATCGGTGACGGTGTCGTCAAAGTCGATATCGGCGGTCCAGTCGGCGAAGGATCCGGACACATCCGCGCCCATCTGGCGGACCGTGATGCCAAGCGTGCCTTCGGTGACGGCCCATTCGCTTTCGACCTGTTGCAGGGCCGGGCCTTCGGCAGCAATGGCGCTGCCCTTGCTGTAAACGCCCAACATGCTTCCGACCCCAAGCGCGCCAGCCCAGATCACAACCGCCAGAACCGCAGGCACCAGACCATTCCGCGTCTGGGTTGTGACGGTCTGCGCGATCCTGCGACGGGGCAACATGCGGGCAAGCGTCTGATCCTTGTCGACCACCGCATGTTTGATCGCCCCTGCGATATGCAGGACAAGCGAGACCACCAGCACCCGTTCAAAGACAACATGCAGACCTGCCGCAGCTTCTGCGACCGGCAGGCTTTCCGGAACCAGCGGCAGGTTCTGCCCGAAGGGCCACCAGATCGGAGCGAATCCTTCGGTGGCGGCGTGATGCACCCAACCCGAGAGCGGCACCAAAACCAAAGAGCCGTAGAGCAGCCAATGCACGGTTTCGGCCAAAACGGTTTCGACCTTGCGATCCGGGTGCAGAGGGGTTGGTTTCGGCTGGCTGAGCGCCCAAAGAATGCGGGCCAACGCCACAAGGAACAGCGTGACGCCTACGGTTTTGTGCAGCGAAAACAGCCAGGCCTTGTCGGCCAACTGATCCGCCGTGTCATAAGGCAGGTCATTGGCGATGATCCCGAGCGGGATCACAACCAGAATGCCAAGTGCGGTCAGCCAGTGAAAGGTCTTGGACACTGCCCCGTATCGGGACGTGGTATTGGTGGCGGGCATGAGAGCCTCCGAAGTTGCGCAGGTTTGGCGCCTAGCTATCGCAGCCCCCGACATCTGCAATCTTCGCCACCGCACAGAAATCGTGCAGCAACGTTGCGTCGCGTCAGTGCGGGCTGTAATGGCTTGGGCCAATCAACTTTGGAGGGGTGCCATGAGCCGAGCTTTTCTTTTTCCCGGGCAGGGCGCCCAGACCATCGGCATGGGGCGCGATCTGGCTGACGCCTATCCGACCGCCCGCGCCGTGTTCGACGAAGTGGATGATGCCCTGGGCGAAAAGCTGAGCGCGCTGATCTGGGAGGGCGACATCGACACGCTGACCCTGACGGCGAACGCACAACCGGCGCTGATGGCGACCTCCCTAGCAGCGATGCGCGCGCTTGAAGCGGAAGGGGTGGCTGTCACCTCGGCGGATTATGTGGCCGGGCATTCGCTGGGCGAGTACTCCGCCCTGACAGCTGCAGGTGCGCTGTCGGTTTCCGACGCAGCGCGGTTGTTGCGCGCGCGGGGTCGGGCGATGCAGGACGCGGTGCCGGTCGGCGTCGGGGCGATGGCGGCCATCCTTGGGCTGGGTCTTGAGGACGTGCGCCAGGTGGCCGAGGCGGCAGGCCAGGGCGAAATCTGCGCTGCGGCGAATGACAATGATCCGGGACAGGTTGTGGTGTCGGGTCACAAGGCTGCGGTCGAACGGGCCATAGATCTGGCAAAGGCGGCGGGGGCGAAACGCGCGGTGCTCTTGCCGGTCAGCGCCCCGTTCCATTGCGCGTTGATGGCCCCGGCCGCCGACGCGATGACCGAGGCTCTGGGCCGCGTGACCATCAACGAGCCGACGGTTCCGGTTGTGGCGAACGTGCTGGCCGAGGCCGTCACGGCACCGGAAACCATCCGATCCTTGCTGGTCGATCAGATCACTGGCGTGGTGCGCTGGCGCGAATCCGTGTCCTGGATGGTCGCGCAGGGTGTGAATGACTTCTGGGAAATCGGCGCGGGCAAGGCGTTGATCGGGATGGTGCGGCGTATCGACCGCTCTGCCGCGTCATGTGCCGTTGGGACCGCCAGCGACGTTCAGTCTGCGGCGTCAGACACATGAGACTTGCAACACCGGACATCGCGTCAGAAAATTCGTACGAATTTTCTGACCGCCGCCAAGGTGACACACAGGAATAACGGTCCGCAACGCAGAAAATTCGTACGAATTTTCTGCCGCCCGGGGCCCGGATACATGCGAAAGGACCATATATGTTCGATTTGACAGGCAAAACCGCGCTGGTGACCGGCGCATCAGGCGGCATCGGCGGCGAGATCGCCCGCGTGCTTCACTCTGCCGGTGCCACGGTCGGTCTGTCCGGCACCCGCACCGAACCGCTGGAAGCATTGGCGGCCGATCTGGGCGACCGCGCCCATGTGCTCCCCTGCAATCTGAGCGATCCCGAGGCCGTTGCAGCCCTCCCGAAACAGGCGGCAGAGGCGATGGGGGGTGTCGATATCCTTGTAAACAACGCGGGTATCACGCGCGACAACCTGTTCATGCGCATGTCCGATGACGAATGGCAGTCTGTGATCGACGTCAATCTCACGGCGACGTTCAAGCTGTGCAAAGGTGTGCTGCGCGGCATGATGAAGGCGCGCTGGGGGCGGATCGTCAACATCTCGTCGATTGTCGGGGCCACCGGGAATCCGGGGCAGGGCAATTACGCGGCGGCCAAGGCGGGCATGGTGGGAATGTCCAAATCGCTGGCCTACGAGGTCGCCACACGCGGCATCACCGTCAACGCAGTTGCCCCGGGTTTTATCGCGACCGCAATGACCGAAAAGCTGACCGACGACCAGAAATCCGCCATCCTGACACAGATTCCCTGCGCGCGCATGGGCACCCCTGAGGAAATCGCGGCAGCGGTGCTATATCTCGCCAGCCCAGAGGCGGGTTATGTGACCGGCACCACGCTGCATGTGAATGGCGGCATGGCAATGCTCTGATTTTGCAGAGGAAAGCTGTTTTGTGCAGGTGCAGAAACCGCTGATATCGCGAAATATTTCTCCTGCATGCGTTTACGTTGAAAGCGTTTGCCATCGCTGTTTCATGTGCTATAGCGGCGCAGGTTTTGGACCTGCCCATTTTCGGGTATGATCGGTCTGTCGCGTTCGACCGGGACGCAAACCGCCGCCCGCAAGGGCAAGATCAATTCCGCCCGGGCGAGGGCTAACCCGGCCTCCGCGCCGACGAAACTGTGAGGAAGAAAACATGAGCGACGTCGCAGATCGCGTTAAGAAAATTGTTGTCGAGCACCTTGGTGTTGAAGAGGACAAAGTGGTTGAGAATGCGTCGTTCATCGACGATCTCGGCGCTGACAGCCTCGACACCGTTGAGCTGGTCATGGCTTTTGAAGAAGAGTTCGGCATCGAGATCCCGGACGACGCTGCCGAGACCATCCAGACCTTTGGCGACGCGGTAAAGTTCATCAACGAAGCGCAGTAAGCGGTTCGAACTTCGACATTTTAGAACGCGCTCTGTCTCAGGGCGCGTTTTTCTTTTGCGCCTTGTCTTGCGCTTTGGCGGCATCCCACAGCGCGTCCATCTCGGCCAGATCGCTGTCGGCAGGGGTCTTGTCCATGTCCGCCAATGCGGCTTCGATGCTTTCGAACCGCCGGGTGAACTTGGCCGACGCTGCGCGCAGTGCCGCTTCGGGATCAAGCCCCATGTGGCGACCCAGGTTGACCATCACGAACAGCAGGTCGCCGAATTCCTCGAACCGCTCTGCCTCGTTTTGAACCTCGCACAGCTCCTGCGCTTCCTCGACGATCTTGTCCAACACCTCGTCCGTCGTGGGCCAGTCGAACCCGACCCGTGCCGCGCGGTTCTGCAACTTGATCGCGCGGGTCAGCGCCGGCAGCCCCTTTGCCACACCCGCCAGCACCCCTGTTTCTGCCTTGCCCGCGCGTTCCGCTGCCTTGATCTGTTCCCAGTCCTGAACCTGCTGTTCGGCGGATTTGTCCCGGCTCTCGTCCCCGAACACATGCGGGTGCCGCGCCACCATCTTGTCGCTGATGGCGTTGGCCACATCATCAAAGCTGAACATCCCGGCCTCTTCGGCCATCTGCGTGTGATAGACCGACTGCAACAACAGATCTCCCAATTCGCCCTTCAATTCTCCCCACGCCTCTCGCTCGATCGCATCGGCCACCTCATAGGCTTCCTCGATCGTGTAGGGCGCGATGGACGCAAAGTCCTGTTCGATGTCCCAGGGGCAGCCCGTCTCGGGGTCGCGCAAGCGGCGCATGATTTCCAGCAGCCGGGGCATCCCGCCCTTGGGATCGTGGATCAGGTCATCGGACATTGCAGGCCTCCGTGCTTCGGGATTAGATGCAGGGATGCGGCATCAGACCGAGGGAGTCCAGACATGGCCATCATCAACCGGATCGGCGATTATGCAGACGACATGACCGCGTGGCGGCGTCACCTGCACATGCACCCCGAGTTGAGCCTCGACTGCCATGAAACTGCGGCTTTCGTCGTAGAACGGTTGCGCGAGTTCGGCATCGACGAAATCCATGAAGGGATTGCGCAATCGGGTGTTGTGGCGCTGATCCGGGGGCAGGGCGACGGCCCCGTCACCGGGCTGCGCGCCGATATGGACGCGCTGCCGATCGAGGAAACCACCGGCGCCGACTATGCCTCGATCCTCCCCGGCAAGATGCATGCCTGCGGCCATGACGGGCACACGACGATGCTCTTGGGCGCCGCGCGCTATCTGGCGGAAACCCGCAAATTCAAAGGGACAGTCGCGTTGATCTTCCAACCCGCCGAAGAAACCATTGGTGGCGCACGCATCATGGTCGAAGACGGCATCATGGAGCGGTTCGGCATCGAAGAGGTCTACGCGCTCCACACCGATCCGTTTTCCGAAGCCGGTGTCTTCAACACCTGTCCCGGTCCGATCATGGCGGCGGTGGATGATTTCGAAATCACCATAACCGGCAAGGGCGGGCACGGCGCGTTCCCGCACACCACGCTTGATCCGGTCCCATGCGGGCTGGCCATCGGGCAGGCGCTTCAGACGATCCCGTCGCGCAATGCCGATCCGCGTTTGCCGCTGGTGGTGTCGCTGACCATCGTTCAGACCGGCAGCGCCACCAACGTCATTCCCGAGACCATGCGGCTGGCCGGGACCGTGCGCAGCTTTGATCCCGACCTGCGCGATATGGTGGAGCGCCGCTTTGCCGAGATTGTCGCGGGGCAAGCGGCCAGCTACGGGGTGAAGGCCAGTTTGAATTACATGCGCAATTACCCGGCCACGATCAATCATGCCGCGCAGACGCAATTCGCCGTGAAAGTGGCCGAAGAGGTCGCGGGCGCGGGCAACGTCATCAGCGACCGTCAACCCGAAATGGGGGCCGAGGATTTCTCCTACATGCTGGAAAAGCGTCCCGGCAGCTACCTGATGCTGGGGCAGGGGATCGGCCCGTCCTGTCATCACCCGGCGTTCAATTTCAACGACGATGTCGCCCCCATCGGCGCGTCTTTCTTCGCGCGCCTCATCGAAACACGGCACGGAGTGTGACCCATGGCGCTTGAAGACGCAAAAACCCAGATCGACCACGCCTTCACCCGCGATGACCTCAAGGGTGGCAGTTTCGAGAACGCGTTTGCAGGGGCGACGTCATTTCTGCGACGCAAATACACCAAGGATCTGCGCCAGGTGGACGTGGCCGTCACCGGCGTGCCCTTCGATCAGGCGGTCACCAACCGCACCGGAACCCGCTTTGGCCCCCGCGCGATCCGCGAGGCATCCAGCCTGCAACCCTACGACATGCCCTATGGCTGGGGCTACAACGTGCTCGAGGAATTCGCGATTGCCGATTACGGCGATCTGGCCTTCGACTATGCCAAGACATCCGAATTTCCCGACACGATGAAGAACCACATCGCGGGTATTCTGGCGACCGACACAGCCACCGTCACGCTGGGCGGCGATCACTATATCACCCTGCCGATCCTGGAGGCGTATGCCGAAAAATTCGGGCCTCTGTCCTTGCTCCAATTCGATGCCCACACCGATACCTGGGCCGACGATGACATGGACCGCATCGACCACGGCACGTTTCTGTACAAGGCGGTCAAGCTGGGTCTGGTCGACCCCGCGCGCTCTGTTCAGGTGGGCATCCGCACCGACAATCCCGACACGCTGGGGTTCAACATCATCGACGCCCGCGAGATGCACCGCATCGGGCCCGAAGCGGTGGCCGAACATATCCGTGAGATCCTCAAGGATTACCCAACGTACCTTACCTTCGACATTGACTGCCTTGATCCGGCCTTTGCGCCGGGCACCGGAACGCCGGTCTGGGCCGGACCATCGACCTCTGACATTGCCGTCATCCTGCGGAATATCGCCGGGATCGAACTGATGGGCGGCGATGTGGTTGAAGTCAGCCCGCCTTTCGATACTACGGGCGCAACGGCGATTGCCGGGGCGCATGTGGCGACCGAGATTCTGTCGCTCTGGGGATGGACCCGCCGCGCGTAACGTTCAGTACTCGTATAGCCGGGCAAAGTGGCCCGCTGAGGCAAGGATCGAGGCATCGTGAAGATGATTTTTTGGCTTGTGGTGCTTATCGTGGTCGGTGGGCTTGCGTGGATCAGGCTTGCCCCGTCCGACCCGGCCGTGTGGCATGTCGACCCCAAAGTGACCGCAGATCAGGATCTGGCCGGTGGCGTACGTCGTCGCATCCCCGCGCAGGACGGCACCTTTGCCGCGCTTGACCGCATCATCCTCGCCACGCCGCGCACCGAAGTGCTGGCGGGCAGTGTGGACGAGGGCAAGGTGACCTATATCACCCGCTCGCAATGGATGGGGTTTCCCGACTACACGACAGTGATGAGGAACGAGGACATTCTCGAACTCTTCGCGCGGTCACGTTTTGGCCAGTCCGACATGGGGGTGAACAAGGCCCGCGTGGAGGGCTGGCTGGAGCGGCTTGGCCAATAGGCCTTGACCGGACGGCGTTGATGCTCGACAGAACCGCATGATCCCCGAAGACCGCCTGCACCAGATCACATCGCGTTTTGAATACCTTGAGGCCCAGATGGCCGAAGGGTCGGGCGATATTGCGACATTGGGCAAGGAATATTCCGACCTGCGCCCCGTCGTCGAACAGATCGCCGAATGGAAACAGGTGCGCGCCGACATCGCCGATGCCGAGGCGATGCTGTCCGATCCCGAGATGCGCGAACTGGCGCAAGAGGAACTGCCCCACCTCAAGGCGCGGCTCCCGGACGTCGAACATGCCCTGCAACTGGCCCTCTTGCCGCGCGACAAGGCGGATGCCCGGCCCGCGATGCTGGAAATCCGTCCCGGCACCGGCGGGGAAGAGGCAGCGCTCTTCGCCGGAGACCTCTTGCGTATGTATCAGCGTTATGCCGAAGCCCGCGGCTGGCGGTTCGAGATCATCGAACACCAGGAGACCGAGATCGGCGGCATCAAGGAAGTTGTCGCCCACATCACCGGCGACAATGTGTTTGCCCGGCTCAAGTACGAATCCGGTGTCCACCGGGTGCAGCGCGTGCCCGAAACCGAAAGCGGCGGGCGCATCCACACCTCTGCCGCCACGGTTGCCGTGCTGCCCGAGGCCGAGGATGTGGACATCCAGATCAACTCCAATGACCTTCGCATCGACACCATGCGCAGTTCCGGCGCAGGTGGTCAGCACGTCAACACCACCGATTCGGCGGTGCGGATCACCCACATCCCCAGCGGCCTTGTCGTGACCAGTTCCGAGAAATCCCAGCACCGCAACCGCGAGATCGCGATGCAGGTGTTGCGCACACGCCTTTTTGATAAGGAACGGCAAAAGGTCGATGCCGAACGCTCGGCGAACCGGAAAAGCCAGGTCGGTTCGGGGGACCGCTCGGAACGCATCCGCACCTACAATTTCCCCCAAGGCCGCCTGACCGACCACCGCATCGGTCTCACGCTCTACAAGCTTGACGCGGTGATGGCGGGCGATCTGGATGACATCATCGACGCGCTCACCGCCGATGCGCAGGCCACGATGCTGGCCGAGATGACGTGACCCACGACCCGAAGGACGCCCTGCAACACGCACGCCGCCAGCTCGAAGTGGCAGGCTCCCCAAGTGCGGCGCGCGATGCCAGCGCGTTGCTGGACAAGGTGCAGGGGAACGCGCCTTCGTGGAGCGTCTTGAGTGACGATCAGATGGCCGAACTGCAACGGCTGGTCGCGCGGCGCGCGCGGCGCGAACCGATCAGCCATATCACCGGAAAGCGCGCCTTCTGGATGCATGATTTCGCCGTGTCCCCGGACGTGCTCGACCCGCGCCCGGATACGGAAACGCTGGTCGAGGCCGCTTTATCGCGACCTTTTGACAACGTTCTGGATCTTGGCACCGGATCGGGCTGCATCCTGGTGTCCCTGCTGCACGAACGCCCCGATGCGCAGGGGCTTGGCACCGACATCTCTGATGCGGCGCTGAATGTGGCGCGGGGCAACGCCCAAACCGCCGGGGTCGCGGATCGCGTGGCATGGGCCCTGTCGGACTGGTTTGCGGATGTGCGCGGCACCTATGACCTGATCGTGTCGAACCCGCCCTATATCGCCAAATCCGAAATGGCCGCCCTGGCACCGGAACTTGGCTTTGAACCACGCTCTGCCCTCACGGACGAGGCAGACGGACTGAGCGCCTATCGGGTGATCGCCGCGCAGGCGCCAGGCCATCTTGAACCCGAAGGACGGCTGATGGTCGAAATCGGCCCCACCCAGGCGGCCGCCGTAAGTCGGCTGTTCATCGCTGCCGGACTGAGCGATGTCACGACGTTTCCGGACCTCGATGGGCGGGATCGGGTCGTATCTGGCGTATTCCTGCCGCAAAACGACCGGTAATCGGCAAAATCCGAAGCATTTGAGGCAAATTATGCTTGTAAGCGGCGGTCGGACATGATTATTCAGGATTACCGCAGTGGTCGAGGCAGGTTTACACCCCTCTCGCGCGGTCGTTAAGCCCAAACATGGATGCTATTGCACAGGACCCGCGCACAAAGCGCACACAGCAATCGCAAAAACAGCTGAAAGAAGGCTGGAAAGTTACAGATGCGTTCTTCAAACAAACGTCCGCGGAATAAGAACAACCGCAACCGCTCGAACTCTGTCGGAAACGTTGTCAACCGTGTGTTCGACAGCTCTGGCCCCGAGGGCAAGGTGCGCGGAACTCCGCAGCAAATCATTGACAAGTATAACCAACTCGCGCGGGACGCTCAGCTGAGCAATGATCGCGTGAATGCGGAAAACTTTCAGCAGCATGCCGAACACTACATGCGCATGCTGAGCGAAGCACAGCGCGAACAGGATGCGCGCCGCGAACAGCAGGAACGCGAAAACCGCGAACGCCAGCAGCAACGCGACGCGGAACGGCCGCAGCGTTCTGATCAGGATCAGCAGCAGCCCCAGAACACGCAGAACCACAATGATCCGGCAAGCGCACCGCAGCCAGAAGTGATCGACAAACACAGCGACGATACCGGCGCGAGCAACGACGGCAATGACAGCGGTCTGGTCGAAACACCCGAAGCGAAAGCCGAGGAAAAACCGAAGAAACCGCGCGCGCCCCGCAAGCCGCGCAAGAAGCCCGAACCAAAGGCCGAGGCCCAGTCGTCCGAGGCCCAGTCCGAGCAAAAAGAAACCAACGCCGCCGAATGACGCATTGGCGGGCGGATCGAATCACCCGCCCAGCTGTCGCGCCAAGGCGCAGAACTGTTCGACCGACACCTGTTCGGCGCGTTCGGTCGGTGCAATGCCAACGGCGTTCAGGTGCTCCTCGATATTCGGTGACACCCCCTTCAACGACGCGCGCAGCATCTTGCGCCGCTGGTTGAATCCGGCTGCCACCACCCGTTCAAGGATCTTCGGATCGGCCTCGAATCGCGGTTCCGCCAGCGCGCGTAGATGCACCACGGCAGAGCTGACCTTCGGCGGTGGTGTAAACGCCTCGGGCGGCAAGTGCATGGCCACATGTACGTCGCAGCGCCACTGCGCCAGTATGGCCAGCCGCCCGTAGGCCTTGGAACCGGGCTTTGCCACGATCCGCTCGGCCACCTCTTTCTGAAACATCAGTGTCAGGGTATTCCATACCGGCGGCCACGCGGGTGGCGTCAGCCAGCGCACCAGCAATTCGGTGCCGACGTTGTAGGGCAGGTTGGCACAGATCGCGATGGGGGGTGTCAGTCGGTCCAGCGCATTGATCGCCAGCGCGTCGCCCTCAACCACCTCAAGCCGTCCCGGATAGGCGTCGGCAATCTCGGCCAGCGCGGGCAGGCAGCGCGGGTCTTTCTCCACCGCCAGAACCTTGCGCGCGCCCTCGGCCAGCAATCCGCGCGTCAGCCCGCCTGGGCCGGGCCCAACCTCGAGCACATCGGTGCCGCTCAGGTCTCCTGCCTGCCGCGCGATCTTGGCGGTCAGGTTCAAATCCAGCAGAAAATTCTGCCCCAATGCCTTTTTCGCACTCAGGTCATGTGTCGCGATCACCTCGCGCAGCGGCGGCAAGCCGTCGATCATCGCCATTGCAGCCTCGCCTTGCCGGGCGCAGCGCCCTGCTTCTTCTTTTCAAAAATATGCAAACTCTGTCCCATCCACCCGCGATGCCGTCAGGAGGCCGCGTTGGCCAGCCGCCACGCCATGCGCAGCGCCTCGATGGTCGATGACGGATTCGCCTGACCAGTGCCCGCGATGTCAAAGGCCGTTCCATGATCCGGCGAGGTGCGGATGATCGGCAGACCCAGCGTGACATTCACACCCCGATCGAAATCCAGCGTCTTGATCGGGATCAGCGCCTGATCGTGATACATGCAGATCGCCGCGTCATACCCCTGGCGTGCCGAGGCGTGAAACATCGTGTCCGCCGAAAGTGGTCCTGTGATGTCCATCCCTTCCGCCCTCAGACGGTCAAGCACGGGCGCGATCACGTCGATCTCTTCGCGCCCCATGCGCCCACCTTCGCCTGCATGCGGGTTAAGCCCCGCCACAGCCAAACGCGGCGCGGCAATCGCGAATTGCGTGCGCAGCGCCGCATGGGTGATGCGGATACGGGTCTCGAGCAGCTCTGGCGTCAGGGACCGTTTCACCTCGTCCAGCGGAATATGGATCGTGACGGGCACCACGCGCAACTCTGGCCCGGCCAGCATCATCACCACATCGCCTGTGTCGCACAGATGCGCCAGGAATTCGGTATGGCCGGGAAATGCAAACCCGGCCCCTTCCTGAAGCGCCTGTTTGTGGATCGGCAGCGTACAGACCGCGCCCGCCTTGCCACAGGCCGCAAGCGCAACTGCGCGTTCGATCACGGCGACGACCCCTTTGGCCTGTGCAGGTTGCGCCTGTCCCGGACGTCGCGGTCCGTCAAAGACATGCGGCAGCACAGGCAACGCACCGCCTTTGGCCGAGACATCGTCGGGGGCCGCGATCTCGACCCAATCGGTGCCGTCGGGCAAATGCGCCGGATCGCCAATCAGGAAAAACGGCACCTCACCGCGCAAGGCCTGCCACGCCATCACGGCAAGCTCTGGGCCTATCCCGGCAGGTTCCCCGATGGTCAGGACAATCGGTGCTGCGCTCATTGCGCGACGATACGGGCGTCGGCGCGCAGTTGCGACAGGTAGCTTTCGGCAAGCGACTGAAGCCGCTGGTTGCGCAGACCAATTGCAAATTGGTCGCGGTCCACATCCTCGTTCATCTCGGCGGTGCGCCCGCACAGCATCAGGACCATCAACGTCTGGCCGTTCGAGCGGGTCAGCGCGGTGGACACCTCACCGGGGTCAAGCTTGGACAGCTCAAACGCGATATCCGTCGGGATCTCTGCCGGCGGCAGCGTCTGGCGGTCAAGCACGTCCGGCGACTGACCACGCGCCACGCCGTACAGGTCGTCGCACCGATCGACCTTGCTGGCCAGCACCCGAGCCTGCGCGAGCGCCGTCTCGCTGCGTCCGCCAGGCAGATAATAGGCGGCGTATTCAATCGCCGAATAGGTCGGTGCAGTGTAGCCCGCTTCTTCGATATCGCGCAGCTGGAACAGCGCCACGGCATTCGGGATCGGGATCGGATCCGTCACCTCACCTGGGGCGAGCGCCAGAACCAGCGGGCGCAGGACGGGCGGCAGATCGTCAAGGTTCTGCCAGGGCAGGCGCCCACCGGCCTGCCGCGTGGCGGTGGCGGAGTAGCGGCGTGCCTCTTGCGAAAACGCAGCCTCCGACGTGATTTCGCTGATCCGCTCGGCGCGTTGCTGCACCGCTTCGGCCTGTGGCGGCGGGGCAGGCATGATGATTTCCGACAACAGCACCCGCACCGACGATCCACCCGACGCCCCAAGCGCGCGGTCGACCTCGTCTTCGGACAGGTTCACACGGCCCGCGAACCGCGATTGCACCAGCAAACGCCAGCTGAGGCCCGCACGCACGAAATCGCGGAAGGTCTGCGCCGAAACGCCACTTCCCTCAAGCGACTGAATGAATTCCTCGCGGCTCAGATTGGCGCGGCTTGCAAACTCGCTCATGCCGTCCAGCACTTCTTCCGGCGAGGGGACAATCCCGGCCTCTTCGGCGGCCTGAAGGCGCAGACGGTCGTCGATC
>NZ_JBHYFV010000031.1:0-47979 GCF_051859345.1 Marivita sp.
TATCACCAGCGGTCGAGAGAGGACCAAACCCTGAACAGAGCTAACTAATGAACGCGGACTCGATGGGGAGCAGGTCACTGTGCGAAAAGAACAAGTCCAGAAGCAGGTTTTTGATGCGGTGATGAACAGTAGTGGGTCCAGTTTCTGGAGCAGTGGTTCCGTTCCCCTGATCGATGCTGAAGTTCTGTCGAGTATCATTACGGTTGCGTCGGACATCGCGTTGGTTGTGTCAAGCGACGGAGAAGTTCTGTCCGTCATGATCAATCCGAACGAAACGTCTTTTGGAAAACTGAACCACTGGGAGGGTCGGCCCCTAACAGACTTCCTGACTCGCGAAAGCTGCCCCAAGGTCGAGGCGGTGATGCAGATCATGAAAAACGGCGAGATCCCGTCGCGCTCTCTGGAACTGAACCATTCCGACAATGCCGTCTGGGAATTTCCGATCCGCTACAGCTTTCACCCGTTTGGGTCAGACGGATCATTCCTGATGCTGGGGCGCGATTTGCGGCCTATTGCCGAAACGCAGCAGCAACTTGTTCAGGCACAGATGTCCCTGGAACAAGGTTACGAGGCGCGCCGCGAATTTGACGCGCGTTATCGCCTTTTGCTGCGCTCGGTCCGAGACTGCATCGTGTTCATCTCTGTCAAAGATGGAAAGATCAAGGATCTGAACGATCCGGCTGCGACGCTTTTGCAATCGACCCGCGAAGATCTGATCGGATCGTCTTTCGCGAAGGAATTCCGTGACAAACGTCCCGAGGAATTCACTGAAGCGTTGATCAATGCCTCAATGTCGGAAAACGGTGCCGGACTCGAGGTTCAATCCCGTCGCGGCCGTCAGCGGGTGATGATTTCGCCTCAGGTGTTCCGTGCCGCCGGAGAGCGTATCCTGATCTGTCGACTGACTACAGCCGAAGACAGCACGGCCCGGTTCGACAACCTCAGCAACAATTTGGCGTCGGTCTTTGAAAAAGGGTCAGACGCAATCATCTTCACGTCAGCGGCCGGCATCATCGAGTCATGCAACGATGCCTTCCTTGATCTCGTCGATGCCGCCCATGCCGCCGATATTCGCGGCCGTAGCTTTGCTGACTTTCTGGGGCGCGGTCAGATCGACATGAGCGTTCTGGTTGAAAACGCGCGCCGCACAGGTCAGATGCGGATGTATTCCACCAAACTTCTGAACGAATTCGGCGCGAAAACACCGGTTGAAATGGCGGTCACGTTTTTCGAGGATCGCAACGAACCCACACTGGGCTTCATCATCCGCGATATCAGTCGCGTCGATGCGATGCGCAAAGCCCCGCTTCAGACAAGCGAGGAATCCAGCCGCAACGTGATGGAGCTTGTTGGGTCTGCCACGTTAAAAGAAATCGTTTCGGAAACCACCGACGTGGTCGAAAAGATGTGTATCGAAACGGCGGTCAGCCTGACACGGAACAACCGTGTCGCTGCTGCCGAGATGCTCGGCCTGTCGCGCCAGAGTCTTTATGTGAAGCTTCGAAAGTACGGGCTTCTCAGCAAGGATGCTGACGGCGAGTGATGCTTTGCTCCATGGCAGAGCGCACTTTCGAATGACAATTCGTCCTGTCTGTTTCGCTTGATGTGAATCGATTTGTCGTGTTTAGTTTACACATGACTGTCAGCATAAGTTTACACCAAGATCGCTACCCTGCTCCTTCGGCCATGCTGGAGCTGATCAAACCTGTGACATGGTTCCCACCGATGTGGGCCTATGCATGTGGAGCCGTGGCCTCGGGTGTGGCCATTACAGAGAATCTCGGCCTCCTTTTCGTCGGGGTGATCCTTGCCGGGCCGGTGGTCTGTGGCATGAGCCAGGCCGCCAACGACTGGTGTGACCGGCATGTCGATGCCATCAACGAACCCAATCGTCCGATTCCTTCTGGGCGTATTCCGGGACGCTGGGGTCTGTGGATCGCACTGGCAATGTCAGTGCTGTCGCTTGCCTTGGGTGCCTTGCTGGGCACATGGGGTTTCATTGCGACCGTGGTCGGCGTGATCGCCGCATGGGCCTATTCCGTTGAACCTATCCGGCTCAAAAGATCGGGATGGTTCGGTCCGGGGTTGGTGGGGTTATCCTATGAATCCCTGCCCTGGTTCACGGGTGCAGCAGTTCTAAGCCAGACGTTGCCTTCCGGCCCGATCATACTGATTGCGCTGCTCTACGGGATCGGCGCGCATGGCATCATGACGTTAAACGATTTCAAAGCATTAGAGGGCGATGCCCAGATGGGTGTGAACTCCCTTCCCGTCACGCTTGGACCGGAAAAAGCGGCCAAGGTTGCGTGCGTCGTCATGATTGTTCCGCAGATCTTCGTGATCCTTGCGCTGGCGAAATGGGGGCAATCCACACATGCCGCCCTCGTCTTGCTGCTACTGCTTGGTCAGCTTTGGGCGATGTCCGTCATGCTCAAGGATCCCAAGGCCAAGGCGCCTTGGTACAATGCAACCGGCGTCCTGATGTATGTGTCGGGAATGATGGTGTCGGCCTTTGCCCTGCGCGCGGTAGGAGTCTTCTGATGACCTTGGGTTGGCTTGCCATCGTGCGGTTGGGTCTGGTGCAGATGGCTCTTGGGGCCATCGTTGTCCTGACAACCTCTACGTTGAACCGCTTGATGGTCGTCGAACTTGCGCTTCCCGCCGTACTGCCCGGGATGCTGGTCGGCTTGCACTACGGAATTCAGATCACGCGACCGAACTGGGGCTTCATCTCGGACAAGGGCGGCAATCGCACTCGCTGGATTCTGCGGGGCATGGTGATCTTGGCTGCTGGCGGCATCCTTGCTGCAGTGGGCGTCGTCGAGATGGAAGCGCACTATTGGTACGGATTGTCCATTTCGATTCTCGCATACGCCCTGATCGGCCTCGGAGCCGGGGCGGCGGGGACATCCGTTCTGGCGCTGCTGGCAACAGCCACAGCACCCCATCGTCGGGCGGCTGCTGCGACGATCACCTGGCTGATGATGATATTCGGCATCGCGATGACCGCAGGTGTGGTAGGTCAATTGCTTGATCCCTACACGCCCGCCGTCTTGATCCGCGTTGTATCCGGTGTCGCACTTGCGGCCTTTGCAATCACCGTTCTGGCCACCTGGCGCATCGAACGTGGTGTCGAAGCTGCACCGGAACCAGACCCGGTGCCTTTCCGCGAGGGGCTGGCCGAAGTTTGGGCCGAACCCAAGGCACGCCTGTTCACCATTTTCGTGTTTCTGTCGATGACCGCCTACTTCATGCAGGAACTCATCCTTGAACCCTACGCGGGTCTCGTCTTTGGATTTTCTCCCGGAGAAAGCACAACTTTGTCCGGCATCCAGAACGGCGGGGTCTTCCTTGGAATGCTGACCGTCGGCATCGCCGCCACGGCGCTGCGCTTTGGCTGCCTGCGCAATTGGGTCATTGGCGGATGCCTAGGATCCGCGGCCAGTCTGTGTGTGATTGCCATACTGGGCAGCTACGCCCTGCCCCAGACTTTGCTGCCTGCCGTGTTTGCCCTTGGGTTCTTCAACGGCGCGTTTGCGGTGGCTGCCATCGGGTCGATGATGGCACTGGCCGGTGAAGGCCGGGAAAAACGCGAAGGCACGCGAATGGGCCTATGGGGCGCGGCGCAAGCGATCGCAGCCGGTTTCGGTGGCCTGACCGGGGCTGCTGCCGCAGACGTGATGCGGACAGTGACCGCTGATGCACCGGCCTTCGGGGCCGTTTTTGTATTTGAAGCCGGGTTGTTCCTGTGCGCCGCCTTCATGGCCCTGCGCATCATGGAGGGCCGCCCCGCACAAGCCGAACTGATCGCAGGAGAGTGACCATGTATGATGTCGTAGTTGTGGGCGGCGGCCCTTCGGGTGCAACTGCAGCCGAAGACCTTGCCCGATCCGGGCACACAGTTGCGCTCTTGGATCGTGAAGGCCGCATCAAACCTTGTGGTGGGGCCATTCCGCCCCGACTGATGCAGGATTTCGACATCGGTGAAGAACAGCTTGTCGCCAAGGTGAACACGGCGCGGATGATTTCACCAACCGGGCGCCACGTCGACATTCCCATCGAGAACGGTTTCGTCGGGATGGTCGATCGCAAGGATTTCGACCCCTTCCTGCGCGCCCGTGCCGAAGCTGCAGGTGCCGTACGGTTCACGGGGACATTCGTACGGATCGACCGGGACAAGGCCGCCAAGAAACGCTGGGTGGTCTACCGCGACAAGGAAACCGGCGAAGAGAGCAGACTCGAGACGCGACTGATCATCGGTGCGGACGGTGCCAATTCGCGCGTCGCTCGCGATGAGATCCCCGGTGGTGACAAGGTCCCTTTGGTCTTTGCATATCACGAGATCATCGCCGCGCCCGAGAAGAACGACATTTATGACCCGATGCGCTGTGATGTGATCTACGATGGTGCGATCAGCCCGGATTTCTACGGCTGGGTGTTCCCGCATGGCGGCACCACATCGGTCGGCATGGGCACCTATATCCAAAGTGTGAACCTGAAAGAGGCCACCGCCGCGTTGCGTCAGGCTTCTGGACTTGCCGATTGCGAAACCCTTCGGAAAGAAGGCGCGCCAATTCCCCTGAAACCGTTACGTTTCTGGGATAACGCGCGTGACGTTGTCCTGGCTGGCGATGCCGCAGGTGTGGTTGCGCCCTCAAGTGGTGAAGGCATTTACTATGCCATGGTCTGTGGACGCGTTGCCGCAACGGCCTGCGCGGCAACATTGAAATCGGGTCGGATCACAGACCTGGCTTTGGCACGTCGCCTGTTCATGAAAGAGCACAAGACAGTGTTCCGCGTGCTTGGCCAAATGCAGGACGCCTATTACAAAAGCGACTCGCGCCGGGAACGGTTCGTGTCCCTGTGTCATGATGTCGATGTTCAAAAGCTGACATTTGAAGCGTATATGAACAAAAAGCTCGTGAAAGCACGGCCCATGGCGCATCTGAAGATCGGCTTCAAGAACGCGCGCCATCTTTTGGGTCTTGTGCGGGAGACGCATGTATGACCCAGACTCTTATCCCTGCATGGTGTGGTGACACCCTCAAACCTGTCGAAAAGCTTGATGCGCATATCCGTGGGCTCAAGCACAAGGCGATATCGGTTTTCGTTCTGCGCGGGGATGAAATCCTGATCCAGCGACGTGCGATGGGCAAATACCATACCCCTGGCCTATGGGCGAACACCTGCTGCACCCATCCCAACTGGAAGGAAAGCAGCCTGGATTGCGCCAACCGACGCCTGAAAGAAGAACTTGGGATCAGCGGTCTGTCGCTTGAATACCGGGACCGCGTGGAATACCGCGCCGATGTGGGTGGCGGCCTGATTGAACATGAAGTCGTGGATATCTTTGTGGCGAACGTCGAAACCGCCCCGACCCTGTCGCTCAATCCTGACGAAGTGATGGCGACTCGGTGGGTACGCTACGGCGATTTGATGCAAGACGTGGTTAAAGAGCCAAACCGCTTTACCCCCTGGTTACGCATTTACCTTGACACATACGCGCCACAAATCTTCGGAGATATGGCGGTTTCCTGCGTAAACCCGGCATAAAGCAGCTAATTTTAAACACATCAGTTCCTGTTTCTTGCCCGAATTCGTCCTTAGACCTTTATTTGGGGCTCGAACTGGGGAGTTTGGGATGTCTGCTGCCACCGCCAGTGATCTGGAACGGTACATGTTGGATCTCGTGAACGAGGAGCGCACAAGCCGTGGCTTGGACGCACTTGTGCTCGATAAGGTCTTGAACGCGTCTGCCGATGCGCATTCCGATTGGATGCTGAACAACAACGTGTTCAGCCATACCGGGATCGGTGGATCTACGCCTACCGAACGTATGACCGCGCAGGGCTTTGACCTGTCGGGGTCATGGCGCACCGCCGAGAACATCGCCGCTCAAAGCGAGCGTGGTGAAGAAGGGCTGTTCGACGACGTGTACGATCTGCACCTCGCGTTGATGAATAGCCCCGGCCACCGTGAAAACATCCTCATGCCGGATCTGGAAGTTGTCGGGATCGGTATCCAGACCGGAGCCTATTCCTACGATAGTGGCACCTATTATTCGGTCATGGTCACGCAGAACTTTGCGATGACGGGTGGACAGACAACGCCAGACATCCTGAGCCACGCAAACACCAACCCGGACAACACCAACACGCAACCCGATGTGTCAAACGTTCTGGTGGGAACGTCGACTGCCGAAAATCTGGTTGGAACCGATCAAAACGATACGATCACCGGATCAGGCGGCAATGACATTCTTTCAGGCGGGCAAGGCATTGATACCGCAGTCTACATGAATGACATGTCCAACTACGCGCTGACGATCAACAATGGGTCAATTGTCATTGAAGACCGCAGTGGTGGCGATGGAACAGACACGCTCAACAGCATCGAGAATCTGGACTTCGACGGGACCATTTTCGAGCTGAGCAAGTTCACCAATGTCAGCACGCTGACAGATGCGGACATGCTGGCGTTTTGCGAATTGTATGTGGCCTATTTCAACCGCGCGCCGGACGCGACAGGGCTGCTGTTCTGGGGCTCTGCGCTTGCCGATGGCATGTCCATGAACCAGATCGCGCGTCTGTTCTTTGACCAACCAGAGACACAGGCACTTTATGGCGCAACCGACGATGCGTCGGGTTTTGTCACTGCGGTCTATTCAAATATCCTTGGTCGCAATCCGGATGCGGCCGGATTTGGATATTGGGTCAATGTTCTGGAAAGTGGCGCTGTGGGCCGGGCCGAGTTCATTCTTGCGATGCTCGACGGGGCCAAAGCCGCCACTGGCAGCGCGATAGACGCGCAATACCTCGAGACGAAGGCGGAAATCGGTGCATATTATGCGGTGGTCAACGGGCTGAACAACGGTGCTGTGGCAAGCAACGCGATGCAGGCTTTTGATGGAAGCATCGCGTCTGTCATCGAGGCAAAAGACATTATCGACGATTTCGCTGCACTGACCGACACCGCACAAGGGTCGGAATTCACGATCAGTGTAACCGGCCTTCTTCAGGACGCTCTTGACTGGGTTTAACCCTCACGCACCTTTGGTGAGGGGAACCACCTTGCCATCGCTGCATGTGAGGGACACGGCCATCTTGTAAAGATCAAAGCGCGTCATCCCGGCATCTGCGTACATTTCGTCTGGCGACGCCTGATCAATAAAGCGGTCCGGCAGTGTTACTGTCCGAACCTTGATCCCACGGTCCAGTGCGCCGTGATCCGCAAGTTCGTGCAGAACCATCGCGCCAAAGCCACCGCGCGCGCCTTGTTCGACAGTGATCAATGCATCATGGGTTCTCGCAAGCTTCAGGATCAGGTCGATATCCAGCGGCTTGGCAAATCGGGCATCCGCTATCGTCACGCTGACACCGTCTTTTTCAAGCAGACGCGCGGCCGCTTCGACCTCGGCCAGATGGGCACCAAAACTGAGGAAGGCAACATCGCTGCCCTCTTGCAGGACACGGCCCTTGCCAATTTCAAGAACCTCACCCCGTTCCGGCATTTCGACACCGTTGCCGGACCCGCGCGGATAGCGGAACGCGATTGGGCCGCTGTCATGCGCAACAGCTGTTGCAACCATGTGCTTTAGCTCTGCCTCGTCTGCGGCCGCCATGACAGTCATGTTGGGCAACGCTGTGAGATATCCAACATCGAACGCACCGGCATGGGTTGCGCCATCAGCACCAACCAAACCGGCCCGGTCGATCGCGAAACGGACAGGAAGATTTTGTAAAGCCACATCATGCACAACCTGGTCAAAGCCACGTTGCAGGAAGGTCGAATAAATCGCACAGAACGGCTTGAGTCCGGATGCGGCCATTGCGGCGGCGAAGGTCACGGCATGCTGTTCGGCGATGCCGACATCGAACACCCGCGCCGGAAAGCGGTCTGCCAGAATGTCGATACCGGTGCCTCCGGGCATCGCAGCCGTGACACCTACGATGTTCGGATCGCGCGCCGCTTCTTCGGTAAGCGTGTCTCCGAACACTTTTGTATAGCTCGGCGCGTTGGGCTTGGATTTCGCCTGCGCGCCGGATTCGACGTCGAATTTGGACACGCCGTGGTATTTGTCGGCGCTGTTCTCGGCGTGGGCATAGCCCTTGCCCTTGACCGTACAGCAATGGATCAGAACAGGTCCGGTCGCCCGGGCGCGTGCTGCCCGCAAGACCGGAAGCAGTTGGCCCATGTCATGTCCGTTGATCGGGCCGATATATTCAAACCCAAGTTCTTCGAACAGGGTGCCTGACCCCTGAAGGTTTCCCGTCACCAACTGGCGTGCTCGCTTTGCGCTTTCACGCATCGGGGCGGGCAAAGCCGCCTCGAATCCTTCGGCGAGCGACTTCACTTTGGCAAGCGGATCGTTTGCATACATGCGGCTGAGATACGACGACATTGCACCAACCGGGGGGGCAATGCTCATTTCGTTGTCATTCAGGATCACGAACAGGCGGCGACCTTCGTGGCCGGCATTGTTCATCGCTTCATAAGCCATACCAGCGCTGATGGCGCCGTCGCCGATGACAGCAATCGCGTCACCCGTCGGACGACCCATGTCGCGACCAACGGCAAAGCCAAGCGCCGCCGAGATCGAGGTCGAGGAATGCGCCGCACCAAACGGGTCGTATTCGGACTCGCTGCGCTTGGTGAAGCCGGACAATCCGTCCTTTTGGCGCAGTGTCGACATACGATCGCGGCGACCTGTCAGAATTTTATGCGGATAGCACTGGTGCCCGACATCCCAGATCAACTTGTCCATCGGCGTGTTGAACACCGCGTGGATCGCTACCGCGAGCTCGACAACCCCAAGGCTGGAGCCAAGATGACCACCTGTTTGCGACACCGCCGATATGACTTCCGACCTGACCTCTTCCGCAACTTTGGTCAGTGTCGCATCATCCATGTTCCGCAGATCCGCAGGTCCAGCGACCCGGTCTAGATTGGGGGTATTGGGGTGTGTCATCTGACAGTCTCCTCGGGGACAGAGGGAAGATAGGCGTCACGTTTACAAGGGATATATCGAAACGTGACGCCAGTTCCTGTAGCCAACAGGAAGGGAACCGGGGTGTTGAGCCCCCGTATCCGGTTTTGCGATTTGGGAACCTTTCAAAACCGGATCTGGCGACCCAAGCGATATGTTCTACCGCTTGGGAAATTGGTAAGACCTACTCAGCCGTGAGCGCCAATTCAGGCCAATCGTCGATCACATTGAGACCTTGCATCGGCTGCTGATACCCCTTGTGACATGTCTTGCATGCCGCCTTCGGAGCGTCGGCAAAGACCGGGCCAAGACGTTCGGCAGGCAATAGCCCTTCAAGAGGCACCAGCCAGTCGTTGTTGATCTCTTGCACCATGCCGATGCCAAGCTGTTCGGTGGACCACTGGGGTGTCACCTGCTCGGGATCATAGAAGGCGCGGGAGTTGTGGCAGAACACGCAATTCACACCAAGAGAGTTGGAGACATAGTTCATCAGGCTGAACGTCCGTTCCGTGTCCTGCCAGGTCGGCACACCTTCCTCGTCGGGATATTCGGCGACATGCGGTTCAAGGTTGTGAACCCCGATGCGGCCATAATCCAACAGAAAGGTTTCAAGCGCATCAGACGGAAGTGACGTGTACTGACTTTGCACAGTCACCCGGTTCTGTACTGCTGCCCAGCCGCCCGCAGACTCGTTCACGTCTCCCAGGCGAAACCAGATCTCGCTTGGAACGGCTTCGCCGCGGTGGCAGGTATAGCAGGTCACACCCACAACGGCGTTGGATTGAACGTGGCCGATCCAGCCTTCGTTGATCGCCTGAACCATGCCCACCATCGTGTAGGCGACCTGGGTCTGGTAGTTCTCCGGATCTTCCATCAGATCGGGAATACCCGTCCAGGACCGCATCGCGACGATCAGCTGAGCGTAGTCTTCTTCCGAAATGTCGCCCAGCGCAGGCGGTACGTTCTGCAACGCTTCCGCACTGACGGCCGCGACATCCTCTTCGGTGATGTCGCCCCGGCCTAGATAGCCCGCGATGGACGGATCTGCCTCGCGAACCTGGTTGACGAATTCCGGCACCGACATGCCCGTGCCGCGTGGGCCGGTCTGAAGGCTCTCGGTCTTGAAGGGCTGGCCGACCACCACAAGGAACGCGGCGACTGTTACGGCCACACCAGCGGCACCTACAAGGATCGACGGACCGTAGATATTGGTCGGGTTTTCCCTGTTCCATTTATTGAACCACTTGGGAAACATGATCAGTTCTCCTGTCCAATAAAGGTTTGATAGGAACCGTAGGCTTCGTACCCGTATGAACCGTCATACATCGGAGCGAAGTGGTGCTCCTGTGCCCAGATGAACCAGTTGTCCACCACGGTTCCGGTCAGAAGGATGCCGATACCACCGGTGATCGGTGTCAGAACCGCAAACCACCAGGCCCAGCGGTGAATACCTTCCATCGTGGCGTTGAAGCCCATGGTCCAGCGCCAGAACAAGGCGGCCCGTTCGGTGGCCGTACCACGGTCGACGATCTGTTCCAGTTCGCGGTCGCCGCCGTAGCGGGTCACCGCCAGAATGGTCGCTCCGTGCATCGCAAAAAGCAGGACGGAGCCATAAAGGAACACGATGCTCAGGCAGTGAAACGGGTTGTAGTAGAGGTTGCCGTATCGGATCGAGAAAGCCGTGGTCCAGTCAAGGTGCGGGAAGATGCCGTAAGGCACCGCTTCTGACCATGACCCCATGAGGATCGGACGGAACAGCCCCAGCACGAGGAACAACCAGATCGCCGAACCAAAAGCCCAGAAGATGTGTTTGCCCATCTTGTGTTCCATGGCCAGCAGGTAGGTTCGCGCCCACCAACTCATCACCGAGACCAGCAAGAAGAAGCTTGCAATGATGTACCATCCGCCATCATTCAACGGCGGAATTTTGAGCCCGTATTCCGGGCTGGGCGGCTCAAGAGCAAGCCAGAAAAGCTGTCGGATGAATTCGGGGATCGACCAGCCGACCTGCGCCAGCATGTTGAGTCCAATGATGTTAAGCGCAAGGATACCTGTCGCAAGTGACACCATCCCGGTCCAACCCAGCCAGATCGGGCCAAGCTGCGCGTTGCCGATCCATCCGACCAGGGTCGAGAAGCCGGGTTTGCCCATCCTCTCGCGACCAGAGCTTTCGGTTTCAAGACCCCATTCCGGGGTGCCCTGCACCTGGACCTGTGTGAAAATGTTCTGATATTCAGCCATGATTACATTCCCACCACATTGGAGCCCCAGATGGGCATTTCGAGCCACCAGTTCCACCACTCGGGCCAGCCTTTGGTCCAGACCGGGCCAGAGATGATGATACAGATCGCGGACCAGAAACCGGCGTTCAGCGCGAGAAGCAAACCAACGCGGTGGATGCCCAAAGTGCCGACCGAATAACCGATGAAGTCGCGGAAGAACGTGTCTTCGTGATCCGGTGTCTTCATTTCCTCGCCCTTTTCAGGGTTCGCTGCCGACAGGATCAGACCGCCATGCAAAGCCAGCGCAAAAGTTGTCGTGAAGAAGAACGTCACAGCAAGCATATGAGCCGGGTTGTAATGGAAATGCAGGTAGGCATATCCGGTGTTCGACACCCAATCGAGGTGGCTGAAGATACCGTAGGGAAAGCCGTAGCCCCAAGCGCCCATCAGAAGCGGGCGGAAGATCACCAAGGTCACATATGCGAAGATCGCAAAGCTGAAGGCGAACGGGACATGATAGCCGATCCCAAGCTTGCGACATATCTCAACTTCGCGCAGCGCCCAGCTACAGAATGCGCCAACCGCGCAGATCGTGATGATCTGCCAGAGGCCGCCTTCCATCAGCGGTGCCATGCCCAGACCATAACTCAGGTCAGGCGGCGCGATGTTGATGAGCCATGGATTGAATGTGCCTTGATCAGCCGCGCCCCAAAGGATGAGGATCGTGCCAAGCAGAGCGAAAAAGGCGGTCGTGACTCCGAAGAAGCCTACATAGAAAGGCCCAACCCAGAAGTCGAACAGATCGCCGCCGATCAGCGTCCCTCCGCGGACGCGGTACTTTTTTTCGAAGCTGAGCAGCGCCATCTTCTTTATCTCCGCGTTTGCCGGCATGACCAAATCGAGGCGTAGCCGTCATGTTTCATATTGGTTTTGCCGCGGGCGGGGTGATCGTCGATGCCGCCCGCAGCGATTTCATGCGCTCTTTCGAGCAAGCTGTTGGTTCACATTCCAGCCGCGGCTGCGGTCTCGAACCAGTTGATGCCGTTGGACAGCACCACCAGGTGAATCATTGCAGCAAGCAGGAACAGGAAGACGCCCTGCGCGACAAACACGCGACGGGGATCAAAGATGAGCCAGATCTTGTAGAACTTTGCCATGTTTCAATCCTTCCTTAGAACCACGGGCGCCAGATGAAGGTTGCCAAGTGTGCAACCACTGCAACCGCCGAGAACAGCCAAAGGCCGCTCATGTAGACGGAATGCAGTTCCTGGGCCTGCTCGTCAGTTAAACCTGTGAATGACAGGTCGGTATTATCAGCCATGAACTATTCCTCCGGAACGTTATGCTGACGCCGCACTCCCTGCGGCCGGGTCCGTTAGGGCATTACACCCTGCAGGTCCTGTCCACCCCGCCGGGTGGCCAGTCTTGGATTCCCGGCGGTTTAAGCCGAGAAAATGAGAGGCGTGATCCGGTCCGCTTCACACCATGCGCGCGCCAGTGGGCCCCGCATGTTGAGCGTCTGTTTCTGGAACACGTCGAGCATCCAGATCACGGTCGCGAAGGGGATCGCGACGATGAAGATGATGCTGAAATAAACCAGGAACTCGGTTCCGCGTTTTGTATGACCGTGCTTGTGAGGGCGCGTGTCAGAAGAGGTGAAATCCGTCATGTGGTCGGTCCTCCTTGGGTTTTGGACAGGGCCTGAACCGTCTCGAAGACGACACGTTCAGCACCTTGTTTCAGGGCTGCTGCCTCTGCGGCATCGCGCAGGTTCTTGGCGGCAGAAATTCGGGTGAGCACAGGATGCTGCGACACGATCCGGTCCAGTTCGGACTGGGCGTCTGCATCCCAAGGGAAGTCACGGCGCAGCGGTGTCAGGGTCGAATCCGCCTTGTCCATTTCCGTGCCCAGCGGCAGGATGTGGAACAGCGCATCGAACAACCCGTTGCACACCTCCTGAAGCAGATAGGTCGCACCGGCATAGCCCATCATCGGCGTGCCGGTATGACGGCGGATCGCTGCACCTGGAAAGCTTGCCGGGATGAATGTCGGTTGCGGGCCATGCCCGGCCTGCATTTCGGCAAGGTACATCTTTTCGTTGATCGACCCCATCACGACCAGCGGCCGCTTGGTGTGGATCATGGAGCGCACTTCGTTGTTGTTGGTCTTGGATCCGGCAACTCGGGCCACAGCGAAAGCACATGGCAGACCCAGATCACCTTCCAGATATTTGCGGATACCGCGCGCATAGGTCTCGTTCGCGACAATCCCGAACTGTGCGGTTGCAAAGAAATCCTGTGTGACCGACCGCCAGAGATCCCAGACCGGTTTCAGCGTCGAGTGCTTTTCCTGTTCGATAAACGGTTCCGGGTCGAGGCCCAGCATATCACCCAGCTTGCGCAGGAACTTGGTGGTTGAATCCATGCCGATCGGCGCTTGCAGGTAGGGCTTGCCAAGGCATTCGCACAGGCCGCGGCCGAATTCGCGATACATGCAGATGTTCACATCGGCGTTCACGAGATTCCGCATCTCGGCAAGATGCGCACCCAGGGGCATCACCATGTTGACCTCGGCACCCATACCTTCGACCAGACGCCGGATTTCGGCGAGATCTGACGGCATGTTGAACGTGCCATACATCGGACCCAGAATGTTCACGCGCGGCTTTGCGCCTTCTTCGCGCTTCTTTTCCGGCGGCATCCGGCCTTTGGTCATGCCGAATTCCGTGAAGATCCATGTCATCGCGCGGTCCGCGCTTTCCCACTGATCCTCATCAATGGTGCGCGGCAGGAAGCGCTGGATGTTGGTGCCTTGCGGAGTTACGCCGCCGCCAATCATCTCGGCGATGGACCCTGTCACAACAACGGCGGGCAGCGCGGGATCAAGCACCTTCCATGCCCGCTCCATCGCTTCTTCCGTGCCTTTGCCCATCTCGCCTTCGCCAAGACCGGTGACAACAATGGGAAGCTCATGTGGAGGGAGCGCATCTGTATAGTGAAGAACAGACGTCACGGGCAGGTTTTCGCAACCAACAGGTCCGTCGATGACCACTTGCAATCCTTTGACCGCAGTAAAGGCGTAAACCGCCCCCCAATAGCCACCGGCGCGATCATGGTCCTGGATCAGCGTCATATCATCTGCTCCGCTTTCGCGGCGCGCGCCTGTTTGTCGAGCTTCTTTTGATGCGCGGCGCGGAAATCAGGCCGCAAGTTCGGCGACCCCTCCCAGACACCGGCCGTGTCTCCAGTGCCAACGCCTTTAAAGAAGGCCTTCATGTCGTCCATCCGCGACTTGCCCGCGATGGCAGCATTGATCACTTCGGCAAGGCTTCCCGCTCCGGCTGGACCCATCAGCGGACGGGCCGAAATCAGGTTGGTGTAGTACAGGCCCGGAATGCCCATTTCCTTTGCCTTTTGCACAACCGGAGTCGTGCCGATGGCAAGGTCGGGCTTGACCGCTTCCATTGCCGCGCAATCGTCTTCGAGTGAAGCGCGATATGTGACCTTGATGCCCTTGCTTTCCAGCCATTCGCGGTCGGGTTCTGACCATTTGGTGCGCGGGCAGGCGGTGCCGACATAACGCAGGTCTGCACCACTTTCGACCAACAGCCGTGCAACCAGCAACTCGGACCCTTCGTAACCGGACAGCGTGATCGTGCCCTTGATCGGAGTCGCAGCAAGCGCGCCTTTGATGGCGGGCAGGAATGCGTTTTGTGCAGCGGCAATCTGGTCGGCGGGTATGTTGAACGCATCGCCGATGCCAGCAAGCCATGCCGCAGTACCGTCATGCCCTACCGGCGCAGAGCCGACGATTGGACGACCCGCCGCCTCGAATTCGCGGATCGCCGCCGTGTAGAAAGGATGGATCGCCGCGACCACACCGCAATCCAGCGCGGCATAAAGCTCGCGCCATTCGCGACAGGGAACTACCGGACCAGCAGCCAGTCCCATCGGAGCTAGCATCGCCCCGATCATCATCGGGTCAGCCGGGAACATTTCACCCAGCAAGGCGACGGTTGGACGATCCGCTTTGCCCCCATCCGGGGCCTGAACCGGCCCGGCCTCAACCTCTTCCCGCGCATAATTCAGCATTGCCCCCGCAAGGACGTCTTTCGCCTCGGCGTGGGTCGGTATCCCGAACCCCGGCACGTCGATACCGACGATCCGAACGCCGTTGATCTCTTTCGGGAGCAATCGAAGAGGGACGCCGGACGCGGTTGGAACGCAAAGGTTCGTCACGACGATGGCGTCAAACCGGTCAGGATCGGCCATTTCGTGTACGGAGTCGCGAATGTCTTCGTAGAGTTTGCCCGTGACCAGTGTTTCGGAGTTGAAGGGCACATAACCGACGGAGCGACGCGCGCCATAGAAGTGGGACACAAATGTAAGACCATAGACGCAGCAGGCAGAGCCGGACAAAATGGTCGCTGTCCGCTTCATCCGAAGACCCACGCGCAGTGACCCGAAGGCGGGACACATGCTTTGTGGCTGATCGTGTGGACCTTTCGGATAGTCCTTTGCGAATTGGTCCAGCATTTCGGAATTGCCGGCCAGACGCGCGGCTTTTTCCATTTCAGAGCCAGAGTGACACCCAAGCCCATCCGCCAGCACAGGCGCATCGGGGACGTCGACCCGTGGTTCCCCACGGATGACCTCTACCTCTGCCGTCTCGTCGTATTTTGCTTCGTTCGTCACGTTTTCTTCTTCTTTCGTTCCCAAGGTCGCTCCGGGGGCTAACCGTCACGCTTCGTCGTAAATCACTTCCAGCGACTCTGCTGGCGCTGCGTTCTTGCCGCGCATGTCGGTGTCTGTTGCCGGAACAAGCGTGTAACCCGCTCCGGTCTCGGACCCGTCGAACAGCTCAAGAAGTTCATCCTGGCTTAGCGGTGCAGGGCGCACGGGCGGCGCTTCACCAACGTTCAAACCCAGTTCGGCAAACAGCGCGCCCCACTGGGATTGGTTTGTTCCGACGATTTGGTAATTTGCGGATTTCTTCCGCAGGTCGTCATCTTGCGGGATCGACGCCAACACTGGGATCTTGACCGCTTCGGCAAAGGCTTGCGCTTCGCCCGATCCATCATCCTTGTTGATGACCAGACCAGCGACACCGACGTTCCCGCCAAGACGGCGGAAATATTCCACGGCCGAGCACACGTTGTTTGCCACATACAGCGACTGAAGATCGTTCGACGCGACCAGGATCACCTTTTGCGCCATGTCTCGGGCAATCGGCAGGCCGAAGCCGCCGCAAACAACGTCGCCGAGGAAGTCGAGCAAGACGTAGTCGAAGTCCCAATCATGAAAGCCCAGTTTTTCAAGTAGCTCGAACCCGTGAATGATACCACGTCCGCCACATCCGCGACCCACTTCGGGGCCGCCCAGTTCCATCGCGAAGACACCGCCACGCTTGAAGCAGACATCGCCGATCTTCACCTCTTCCCCGGCCAGTTTCTTCTTGGTCGAGGTCTCGATGATCGTCGGGCAGGCCTTGCCACCGAACAGGAGGCTGGTGGTGTCGGATTTCGGATCGCACCCGATCAGCAGAACGCGTTTGCCCTGCTCTGCCATCATGTGGCTGAGATTGGCCAGCGTGAAGGATTTGCCGATCCCACCTTTGCCGTAAATCGCAATGATCTGAGTTTTTTTGGTGGCTTCGGCAGGGATGACGTCTGCCAGGTCTTCATTGGCCTCGTCGCGCAGGCGCTGGTCGAAGTCTTTCAGATTTGGAACTTCATCTTTCACGAAGGCGTCTCCCAGTTAAGTATCATTTTCAGGCAGGACGGATCTTCGAACGCTGTACGATACGCGCCCGGAGCGTCCTGTGCTGCCGCTTGGTGTGTGATCAGTCCGTCAAGACTCAGCGCGCCACTTTCGACCAGCGTGCGTGTCGCCACGAGGTCATCGCGCGCCCATTCGGCGGCTACACGAAAGCGTGCCTCTTTCATGAAGGCAGGCGGGAACGAGAATTGCAGAGGCTGGGTGTAAAACCCTGCAAGAACAATCTCGCCTCCCTTGCTGATCCGACCGATCAAATCGTTGAGAAGGCCGCCATTGCCGCTGGCGTCATAGATGGACTTGTAATTGCGGCGTTCGTCCTTGTCGGGATGAACAACCTCATATCCGTCGGCGCCTGTGGTGCGATCCGCGTCAATTTCCCAAACCGTGGGCGCGGGCGCTCCGGCGGCGATGGTCAGGCGCGCCAACAGTCGGCCCAAAACGCCGTGGCCTACGATCAGGTCGGGCACAGCCTTGTCCAGACCAGCCATCGCGTGGCGTGCTGTTGCGGCTAAAGCCAACAAAGCGCCCTGCGCCCCAAGCTGACGATCAATGAGGGTGACACGGTCCTGCGCCGTCACAAGACGACGCGTCGCCCCACCGAACAGGCCAAACACGCCATCATAACAATTCGCGCCGGGCACAAAAACATGATCGCCGGGCTTGTAGCCTGTGTTCGACCCTGCCTCGACAACTTCTCCCGAAGCTTCGTATCCCGGAATCAGAGGGTATCCCATTCCTGGAAACGGAGGCATGTCACCGGACCAGAACAGCTTTTCGGTGCCGGTCGAGATACCGGAATGCGCGATGTCCACAACAAGATCATCCGGCCCGGGATCGCTCAGCTGGACAGTCTCCAACGCAAGGGTCTTCGGTGCATTCAGCACGACAGCGTTTGTTTGCATCCTAACCTCCTGCGGCGCGGCAACTATCGATTCGAGGGGACGAATCCATCGCGGCGTCTTTGTTTGTTGAGTGTCAGTTTATTCTTACACACTTATCTGTCAACTATATTAGACACTTTGGCGGATAAACTGCTGATGCAGTTCCAGTTTCAGGACTTCACAGCCATCATCGTGGTCGTCACAAAAGGACGGCGCGACGGACATACCTTGATCGTTCCGAATCCTGCGTCCGTGCACAAAGCGCCGATCCGTTTGGCGCTGCGCACCGTTCCGGTTTGCATGGCGAGGCAGTAAAAGCTGAAATAGACATCACCTGCGATCTCTGGCGTATCGCCACCAGACATCGGCTCCGAGATTAAAAGCCGCCCACCTTTCGGCAGCGCGCCAAACACCTTGGCCAGCAAATCGGAGACCGTGTGGTCTTCGTGATCGTAAAGCACACGGATCAGAGAAATCGTGTCAGCGCCTTCGGGCAAAGGATCGTCCCTGAAAGAACCGGGGACAAAGCGCAACCGATCCTGCGCCCTTGACGCGCGCAACCTCGCCTGGGCGTTTGGCTCAACAGCCGGAAGATCCAGAACCGTCGCATGCAATTCTGGATACTTGAGAGCGGCCGCCTCGGCGAACACCCCATACCCCCCACCGATGTCCAAAAGCCTGCGCGACTGACCCAGATTGACTGCTGCCAAAGTGTCCGCCGCAACGATTTCCTGTGACCGGGCCATAAGATCGGAATACCGGTCCGACGTCTCTGCATCGGTCGCGTTGTCAGCACCAAACACATAGGGCCAAAACGCGGCCAGTTCGGTTTCAACCTCTCCTCGCAAGAGCGCGACAGGGTCATTCAGATCCCGGTAGAACGCGGCGTGATGGCGGATCATGTCTTCCAGACCTGGCACGCCCACAATTGCTGCGCCCTTGCGCGCAAGGCTGTAGCGCCCCTTTCGATCCCGCTTGGTCAGCTTCATCGCAGTTGCCGCCCTGAGCAAACGGTCCATCCGGTCAACTGTCATCATGGAACCGCCCGCCAGATCGCTGGCGGTGTGAGCACCCTCCATCAGACGATGCAGCAGACGCAGTTCAACCAACGCAAAAAGAACCTGGGATTTTACAAAGCCCTGAACGATATCGAACAGGTCTGCCCCGTCTTTTGCAGCGGTACCCCGCGTCAGAGGAAAGGAAGAGGCCCACCGCTGAAATCCCGGGCGGGCCACCAGACGCATCAAACGTGTGCGCAAACCAAGCTTTGGACGGTAGCGGATCGGAGGGATATCAGAGGCCAGCGCCATTTTAACCGGCTCGGGCGGCGCGGGTTTGCGGAACAGGAGTCAAACGTTCTGCCTGCATCCGCACCATTTCCGCAAGCTGCGCCTCGCCCGGACAGGACGGTATGGACGAAATGGCACCTGACAGGATATCGCGCAGCCGCGATTGTGCCCCGTCCACACCGAGGACCGCGACAGCATTCGGGCGACCGTGCAGATCGTCCTGCCCTACGGGTTTGCCCAGCGTTTCGCTATCATAAAGCGCATCACGCAGATCATCGGCCACCTGAAACGCCTCACCAATCCGCGCGCCAAGTTCGAACCAAGGCTCTTCATCCTGTCCCGCGGCAATCGCGCCCATCTGGGTCGCGGCGATGAACAACGCCCCGGTTTTCGATTTGTGATAGGCTGAGAGATCAATCTTGGATTCACTTTCCCATCCCTGTCCGGCGCAGATGCCATGCGGCATGCCCGACTGGCGCGTCAGCGTCCGGATCAGGCGCACAGCGCGTTCCGGCGAATGCTGCGCCGCCATGGCCAGCACTTCGAAGGCGAGAATGATCAGGGAATCTCCGGCGAGGACCGCAAGCGGTTCTGAATACGCGCGATGGACCGAAGGTTTGCCACGTCGGATATCCGCATTGTCGAAACAGGGCAGATCGTCGTGCACGAGGCTCGCGCAATGAATAAGCTCAAGCGCCGCTGCGGCAGCGTCCGCGGTCTTGGGCGAATCGTCGCCACAGGCCATCGCGACCGACATCAGGATCGTCGGTCGAATGCGCGCCCCGCCCGGTGTGCAGGAGTAATGCAAGGCCTCCGACAGCTTGGCAGGGGGCGTCCCGCCTTGTCCGATGCGAATTGCCGCTTCAACAGCGGAATTAATGCGGGTCTGAAGTCCCATCGAACACTCCTAAAACATTGTGTTGTCATCTTGAATTGACACACTAGTGTAAACCATACTGGACACTTGGCGAATGTGAGTCAACAATTCGATGATGAAAAAGCCGCGGCACAGCTCTGGGCGCGTCATTGTGATTGGCGCGGGAATCGGAGGGTTGGCGACAGCCCTGCCCTTGGTTCATCGCGGATTCGACGTGACAGTTCTGGAACGGCATGCAGTGCCCGGCGGCAAGATGCGTCAGGTGAACGGCGTCGATGCAGGTCCAACCGTCTTGACGATGCTGGATGTGTTCGAGGCGTTGTTCGATGATGTGGGAGAAACCCTTTCGGATCACGTCACCCTGATCCCCCAGGACATCCTGGCGCGGCACTGGTGGCCGGACTCTGGTCCGCTTGATCTGTTCCAGAACCGCGATCAAAGCGCCCAAGCCATTTGCGACTTCGCCGGACCAGCGGCACGCGACGAGTTCACCACATTCGCAGATCGCGCCGCGCGCCTGTACGATGGGTTCCAAGGGCCGATGATGCACAAGGCAGAGCCAAGACTTGCCAATCTTTCCGCGCATGTTCTGAAGAACCCGCGCCTGATCATGGATATGGCACCGGGCCAGACGATGAGGCGCCTTCTGGAAAAGAGCTTTACCGACCCGCGCCTGCGACAGCTATTCGGTCGCTACGCCACCTATGTTGGTGGCTCACCAGACCAATCGCCGGCTCTTTTGTCCCTGATCTGGGACGCAGAAGCGCGCGGCGTCTGGTGCGTCAAAGGTGGGATGAGCACCTTGGCCAGAACGATTGCGGCGCTGATCGAAACCAAAGGCGGGGCAATCCGAACCAACGCATCGGTGAAAAAGATCAACACTGCATTTGGCGGCGTTTCAGGCGTAACGCTGACGACCGGAGAAACGATCTACGCGGATCACGTGGTGTTCAACGGCGATCCCCGCGCCCTTGCACTGGGGCTTCTTGGCGAACCGTCGTCACAGACAGCCACCATCACAACCAAACGCGCCCGCAGTCATTCCGCCAATGTCTGGAGCTTTGCGGCGACGCCATCCGACATCGAACTTGTGCATCACAACGTGTTCTTCTGCGATCCTTCCAAAAATGAATTCGCCGAGATTGCGCGCGGCTATATCCCATCGGACCCCACACTTTATGTGTGTGCCGAAGATCGGGGGCAAGGCGTCGCCCAGCCAGATACGGAACGCTTTGAAATCATCATGAACACGCCGTCGCTAACGCAACGGGCGGCGCAGCCCGAGGATTATGAGATATGTCACACTCGGACTTTTCCGACTCTTCGCCGCTTCGGGCTGAGGTTCCGGCCGGAACCGGGACCGGAGGCTCTGACAATGGCCAAGACCTTCGATGCGCTTTTTCCCGGCAGCGCCGGTTCGCTTTACGGGCAGACCCCGCACGGAATGACAGCGGCGCTGGAGCGACCGACAGCGCGAACCAGGATCAAGGGATTGTACCTCGCGGGCGGCGGCACGCATCCGGGGGCGGGCGTCCCGATGGCGGCGCTCTCCGGCAGGCACGCGGCCGCGGCGATTGTGACGGACCAAACTTTAACCTCAAGGTTCCGGAAAACGGCTACGCCTGGTGGTACGTCGACGGCATCAGCAGTGACGGCAAGCGCGCTGTCTCGGTCATCGGGTTCATAGGATCGGTCTTTTCACCATGGTATCGGTGGTCGGGCCGCAAGAACCCCGAAGACCACGTCTGCATCAATGTGGCCACCTATGGCCCCGGTGGGCGGTTCACCATGACCGACCGGGGCACTCCGGCCCTCCGGCAAAGCACCGACACGTTCACTGTTGGTCCGTCCTCGATGAGCTGGAACAATGGAAAACTGGTGATTGACGTCAACGAACTGTCCGGACCTCCCATAATCAGCCGGGTGCGCGGCACCATCACCGTCACGCCCAGCGCGATCACACAGGTCGAACTGCCATTGACGGAAGATGGCGCACATATCTGGCGGCCATTCGGGCCGGTCTCGGACATTTCTGTCGATCTTGATGCGACAGGGTGGCAATGGGACGGGCACGGATATTTCGACGCCAATTTCGGCACGCGAGCCCTGGAAGAGGATTTTTCGTACTGGACATGGGGCAGGTATCCAGCTGCGGGCGGCAGCACCTGCTTTTATGATGCAACGCGACTGGACGGTTCAGAACTTGGCGCGGGGTTTCATTTCAACCCCGACGGAACCGCATCGGAAATCAGCCCGCCGCCCCAGCTTGAATTCAAACGGTCGCTTTGGGCCATCCGGCGCGAAACGCGTGGCGATTGCGGGTTTCAGCCAAAGCAGGTGATGAACATGCTGGATGCGCCATTTTATTCCCGGTCCATGGTCGAAACTCGGCTAAATGGCGAGAAGACCGTTGGCGTACACGAAGCGCTTGATCTAAAAAGGTTTCGCTCACGATTTCTCAAGCCGATGCTGGCCGTTCGAGTACCACGACGGAAGAATTGGACATTTGATTAGGAAGCAGGCGTGCCAGCGGTGTTGTCACGTTAACTCGCCAAGTTTGGAGGTCGGCATGCCGGTCGTTTATCAAGCGACATTTGCTGCGGATTTCCACGCCTCGAATGCTTCCAGGCGAAGTTGAGTGCGGAACGACGGCGGGCTGGTACGGAAATACGATTGCGGGTCGCGGACTGCATGGGGACGAAGCGCTGCAATCCATCCGGTGATCGGAAATCCTGCATCACCCGCTCTCGTTTTCGGAAAGGCAAGCGGCTGTTTTCTGCGCGGTTATTGAGCCCCTTGTAGGACCAATAACCTAGACTGGGCGCGGTTGCCGTTGCCTCCCGTGACCAGTGCCACCTTTCCCTCCAGGTTCATCAGAGTAGGTATCCATCTGTCACAGTGCGTCCTCCCTTTGGTGCTACCCAATCAATCTGGGCGATAAATACCGCGCGACATTGAGGGAATCGCCACACACCTCAGACTCAATTTGTTTGACCAGATAAAGCAGTAACACACGCATATTCCGCCTCCAGTCGCCGAAATCTCGCCAGAATGGGGTGAGCTCAGATGACCTGACTCCCTTTTGGTACGACAAAAAGCAAAAATGAGCCATCTCAGGCCAAAAGTGAATGTTGATATACGGTTTGATCTATGCCTTATTTGCCCAACCAAAGGGGCTGAAAGTCCCACCCGGCTCTCTGGAGGAGATGGTCCGGGATTGGATAAAAGGGAGAAAGACATGAATTTCATCAAGAGGCTTTCCGGGCTGGCAGCGCTGACGATTTCTGCGCTGAGCCTTTCCAGTGCCGCCATGGCTGCGGACTACAACTGGACGTTCCAGACCTCGGAAACTGCGGGCGAGCCGGGCTTCATCAACAAGCAGAAATGGGCGGAAGAGGTCGGCACGTTGTCGGGCGACCGGATCGAGATCGAGATCCTGCCGATCGGCTCCGTCGTGCCACATACCGATACGCTTGACGCGGTCGGCGCTGGCATCCTGCAAGGTCACCTGACCGACCCCAGCTACTTCTCGGGCAAGGATCCGGCCTTCGCGATGATGGGCAACCTCGTCGGCGCATGGAGCGACCCTTTCGAGTTCCTTGGCTTCATGGAGAGCGGCGGCGGCAATGAGCTGTATGCCGAACTGGTCGCGCCCTATGGCGTCCAGTTCATCGGCGCCTCGGCGACAGAGCCCGAAGCCTTCGTCTCGCGGGTACCGATCCGCACGGTCGATGACCTGAAAGGTGTCAAGTTGCGCGCCCCCGAAGGAATGGTCTACGAAATCTTTTCGAAGGCAGGCGCAGCGCCGGTTTCGCTGCCCGGCTCCGAGATCTTCTCGGCGCTCGACAAGGGTGTGGTGGATGCGGCGGACAACACCGTCTTCGCGACCAACCAGTCGCTCGGGATGAACGATATCGCGCCCTATCCCCTCTACCCGGGTTTTCACTCGCTGCCGATGATCGACATTTCGATGAACAAGGAAATCTGGGACGGCCTGCCCGAAGACCTGCAGGAAATCCTGACGGTCTCGGTCAAGCAGTTCAGCTTCAACCACATCTACTCGGTGCGTCAGCTTGATGCCGCCGCGGTGGAACAGGCCAAGGCGAATCCGGAGATCGAGATCATCAACTGGTCGGGTGATGAGCGCGCCAAGTTCCGTCGCATCGCACAGCAGGAATGGCAGAACTGGGCATCCAGGACAGAGATGACGCAGCGCTACTATGACGCTGTGACATCCTATCTGACGGGCCGCAACCTGCTCTGATCCTTCGGGAAAACGGAACGACCACGCCCGGCAGGCCATCCGCCGGGCGTGGAACCGACAGGCAGGAGGAGAGCCGCAAATGGCCGATCAGAGCGACATCACAGACACCATCGAGCAAGACGACACCGAGATCCGCACAGGATTGGACCGGGCGATCGCGGGATCGACGAGGGTCCTGGCATGGGCGATCTTCGTGGCCTTTCTCATTACCGTGATCGAAGTCTTCGCGCGCTACGCCTTCAACAGTCCAACCTTCTGGGCCCATGAGACGACGTCCTTCCTGATCGCCGCGATCTTCCTGATCGGCGGCCCGGTCGCCCTGGCGCGTGACAAGCACATCCGGGTGCGGATGTTCTATGATTCCGTCAACCGCCGCCGCCGGCGGATTCTCGATATCGTCAATTCCTTGATCGCACTCATGTTCTTTGCCGGCCTCGCCTATGCAAGCTGGATCATGGTGGGCAAATCCTGGTTCAATCCTTCGGGTGCGCTGCATCTGGAAGGCACCGGCACGTCCTGGAACCCGCCGACCCCGGCGCTTCTGAAACTGATGGTGCTGCTCTGCGTGGTAACGATGTTCACCCAGACCGTCTTCCACCTGATCTCCGCAATCCGGCGCGATCCTTCCGACAAGACCGCCTCCGCAGGGGGCAAATGACAATGGACCTCAGTGCTATCGGTATCGAATACGGGTCCTATCTCCTTGTTGGCGCGATCTTTCTGCTGCTTCTCACCGGTCAGCCGCTGGCCTGGGTCACCGGATTTGTCGCGCTTATCTTCACCTTTGGCTGGTTCGGCCCAATGGCCCTGCCACTGGTGACCTCTCGGATCTTTGGCTTCATCACCGAATATTCCCTTGTCGCCATTCCAATGTTCATCCTGATGGCGGCGCTGCTCGACCGCTCGGGCATCGCGCGGTCTTTGTTCAACGGGATGCGTATCCTCGCCGGGCGCCTGCCCGGTGGCGTGGCTGTCCAGACGCTGATCGTCGCGATCCTAATGGCCGCCATGTCTGGCGTCATCGGGGGCGAGATCGTCCTGCTGGGCATTCTCGCCCTGCCGCAGATGCTGCGGCTTGGCTACGACCGGAGCCTTTCCATCGGTGTGGTCTGCGCGGGCGGGTCGCTGGGTACGATGATGCCGCCCTCCATCGTGCTTATCATCTACGGCCTGGTGGCAAACACCTCCATCGCCGATCTTTTCATCGCCGCGATTACCCCAGCGCTATTGCTGCTGGGATTCTATGTGGCCTATGTCCTTTTCCTCTGCTGGCGCAATCCGCAGCTTGGCCCGCCAATGTCGCGCGAGGAAGTGGCGCAGGAATCCATCTTTTCTGCCCTCCGCGCTCTGGCCGGCCCCCTGTTCATCGTCTTCGTCGTGCTGGGCTCGATCTACGGCGGCATCGCCTCGATCACCGAAGCGGCGGCCATGGGGGTCTCGGCCGTGCTGATCATCTCCATGTTGCGGCGCGAGCTGACACTGAAGATGGTCGAGGACAGCCTTGTGCATACGCTCCAGACCTGCGGCATGATCATCTGGATCGGCATCGCCGCCGCCGTGCTTGTCGGCGTCTATAACCTGATGGGCGGCAACCGCTTCGTTGCCGAGGCGATCCTCGGAATCGATGCGGCGCCGGTGGTCATCATCATGGTGATGATGCTGATCCTGCTGGTGCTGGGCATGTTCCTTGACTGGATCGGCATCGCCTTGCTGACCTTGCCGATCTTTGTGCCCATCGTGGTGCAGCTTGGCTATGACCCGATCTGGTTCGGCATTCTTTTCGCGGTGAACATGCAGGTCTCCTACCTGACGCCGCCCTTCGGCCCCGCCGCCTTCTACCTCAAGAGCGTGGCACCAAAGGAGATCACTCTGAAGCACATCTACGTCGCGCTTCTGCCCTTCATCGCTCTGCAACTGGTGGTCCTGGCGACGATCCTGTTCTTCCCGCCGATTGCCACCTGGCTTGTGTGAGGGGCATCTTGACCGAAAAATTAGAAGCATCGGACCTGGTCGAGACCTCAGAAGATACCGGGGGCCAATCGGCCGTCGATCAGGTGGTGGCCCAGATCCGCCAGCTGATCGACACCGACGGGCTGACCGTGGGCGACAAGCTCCCGACCGAGCGTGAGCTCTGCGAGCGCTTCGCGATCAGCCGCAATACGGTGCGCGAGGCGATGCGGATGTTGAAGGCCTATGGCATTGTCGACGTGCGGCCCAAAGTAGGCGCGACGATCATCGACGAACGGATGAACCGCGCGCTGGACATCTTCTCGTTCAACGTGGCCGAGATCTCGCGTCGGACCTTCGACGACATCCAGGGGTTCCGCGAGTTGATCGAGACTGGCACCGCGCTCGCCATCTTCGATGCGGCGACGCCGAAGGACATGGCCGAACTGCGCGACCTCAACCGCCGGATGGTGCAGACACGCAGCGTCGTCGAGGCGTCGGAGTTCGATTTCGAGTTCCACATCAAGCTGATTTCGCTGACCGGAAACGGATCGATCCTCGATGTTTACGGCATCATGAAGCCGGTGATCCTGCGCATCATGCAGCACGGCAAGACTCGCCGTATCATCGAGGGCGAAACCTACCAGGAACACGAAGGCGTCTTGCGGGCAGTCGAGGAGACGGACCACCTAGCCTACCAGTACCTCATGCGGACGCACCTGCGGCAAGGCCTCGCAGCCTTTTCCAAGCAGGCCGCCATTCCGGAAGGCAAGACCTGACGAGCAACTCGAACGAGAGCCGGTGGTCAGCCGGCCGGACATAGGAATTTCCAAACTCTCTGGGAAGAGAAAATGAAACCGAAGACATTGTTTGCGACACTGGTGACAGCGACGTTTCTGGGCGTGGGCGCGCTCCACGGCGGTCTTAAGGTCGTTTCGGATCCCGGTGCCGAACCCGAGTGCTTCGCCCCTTGGGACGAGGATATGACGTACATGCAGTGGTCCGCCAAGGAAGGCCCCTACAGGATCGCCGTGGTCAACGGCGAGAAGGTCAGCTTCTCCGGACCCGCCGAGACGGCGGATGCGGGCATCCAGGAGGGCATGGAGCGGCTGCAGTTCAAGGCGGGCGCCACCGAGGATACGGTCCAGACGCTCTCTGGCGGCAACCAGCAGCAGGTCGTGCTGGCCAAGTGGCTGATGATCGCGCCCGACGTGATCCTGATGAACGACCCGACGCGCGGCATCGACGTGGGCACCACGAAAGAGACCTTCCGCATCATGCGGGCGCTGGAAGACGAGGGGAAATCCATCCTCTTCTATTCCTCCGACTACGCCAAGCTGGTCGGCTGCTCCGACCGGGTGATCGTGCTCAACGACTGCCGCGTGGTCAGCGATCCGACCGGAGACGCGATCACCGAGGAAGCCATCGTCTCGGCATCGCTCAACATACACGGAGAAATGGCATGACCCGCTGGATCGGACAGAACCGGGGATTTGCCGCCGCTCTGGCGCTCTTCCTTGCGCTCTACCTCTCCTACCACCTGATGCATCCGCGCGGTTTCTCGACCGCCGTGCTGGTGCAGAACTCGAACGAGCTGGTGGCGATCGGTCTTGTCGCTATGGCCGAGACAGTGCCGGTGCTGCTCGGCGGACTCGCCCTTTCGGTGGGGGCGATCATGACCCTGACGACCTGCGTGGCCTCCTGGCTGCTGGACGGGACCCCGACCCAGATCGCCTTCGGCATGATCGCGACCCTTGCGGTCGGAACCGGCGTCGGCCTGCTGAATTCGGCGCTGTCGATCATGCAGATGACCGAGGCGTTGCGGCAGATCATATACGGCACGGTCATCGCCGGCATGCTCCTGATTTACGGACGCGGGACAAGGGTTTCAGAATGACACAGAACAAGCCACTGGCTTTGAGCGCGAAAGACATCCTGCCGGAAGGCCACGGGGCCCTGCTCTTGGGCCGGGTCTGGTCGAAGACGGAAAGCGGCCCCTGCCCAGTCCTGGTCAGGGACGGTGAGGTGCAGAACCTCACCCATATCGCCCCGACCATGGCGGACCTCTTGGAAATTGACGACCTTTTCGGGGCGCTGCATGACGGAGGCCGCTCTCTGGGTCCGCTCGACAATTTCCTGGACCAGGGCGACGGCAGGGGAAGCGCCGGGCACTTGCTTGCGCCCTGCGACCTGCAGGCCATCAAGGCTGCGGGCGTGACATTTGCGGGATCGATGATCGAACGGGTGATCGAGGAACGCGCAAAGGGCGACCCGGCCCGTGCGGAGGCGATCCGAAACGAGCTGGCCGAAATTCTTGGTGGCAACCTGCGGGGGCTGGTACCGGGTTCGGAAAAGGCAGCGGAGGTGAAGACGCATCTGCAGGAAGCGGGGCTCTGGTCGCAATACCTCGAGGTGGGGATTGGACCGGATGCCGAGATATTCACCAAGGCCCAGCCGATGTCGGCCGTGGGCTGCGGCGCCGAGATCGGCGTGCATCCCGGCTCGCGTTGGAACAACCCGGAACCTGAGGTGGTGCTCGCGATCAACTCGCGCGGCGAGATCCGCGGCGCCACCCTAGGCAACGACGTGAACCTGCGCGATTTCGAAGGCCGCTCCGCCCTGCTCCTCGGCAAGGCCAAGGACAACAACGCCGCCGCCGCCATCGGCCCCTTCATCCGCCTCATGGACGATGGTTTCGCAATCGAAGACCTGAGCACCCTGTGCGTCGGCCTGGAAATCACGGGCCACGACGGCTTCGCCCTTTCCGACCATTCCGACATGGCCCAGATCTCGCGCCAACCCACGGAACTCGCGGCGCAGCTCCTGAACGCGACACACCAATACCCGGACGGCGCGATGCTCTACCTCGGTACGATGTTCGCGCCCACCAAAGACCGCGACGGCGCGGGCATGGGCTTTACCCACAAGACGGGCGATGTGGTCACCGTGTCCTCGGCGCAGCTCGGCCGCCTGGTCAATAGGGTGCGCCCCTGCGACGCGGTCGCGCCCTGGAGCTTCGGAACACGCGCGCTGATGGGCAATCTTGCGGCAAGGGGGATCCTACAATGACGAAACGTCGTCTCCGGAGCCAGGACTGGTTCGACAATCCCAACCATGCCGACTTGACCGCGCTCTACCTCGAGCGTTTCATGAACTACGGGATGACCCCCGAGGAACTGACCGAGGGCCGCCCGATCATCGGCATCGCGCAGTCGGGCAGCGATCTCTCGCCCTGCAACCGCCACCATATCGACCTGGCCAAGCGGGTACGCGACGGCATCCGCGACGCCGGCGGTATTCCCATCGAATTCCCCACACATCCGATCTTCGAGAACTGCCGCCGTCCCACGGCGGCGCTTGACCGCAACCTCGCCTATCTCGGGCTGGTGGAACTGCTGCACGGCTATCCCCTCGACGGGGTGGTGCTGACTACCGGCTGCGACAAGACCACCCCCGCAGCCATCATGGCCGCGGCGACCGTCGACATCCCGGCCATCGTGCTTTCCGGCGGCGCGATGCTCGATTCCGTGCACGAGGGCCGCCTGGCGGGCTCTGGCACTGTCATCTGGCAATCCCGCCGCCGCTACGCTGCGGGTGAGATCGATCGGGCGGAATTCCTAGAGATGGCGCTCGAGTCCGCGCCTTCGATCGGACATTGCAACACAATGGGCACCGCCTCGACCATGAATGCCCTGGCCGAGGCCATGGGCCTCTCGCTCACCGGCTGCGCCTCGATTCCCGCCGCCTACCGCGAGCGCGGGCAGATGGCCTATCGCACCGGCAAGCGCGCGGTCGAGCTGGTCGCGGAGGACCTGCGCCCCTCGACCATCCTGACCCGCGAGGCGATGCTCAATGCCGTGCGGGTGAATTCCGCCATCGGCGGATCGACCAACGCGCAGCCGCATCTCGCCGCCATTGCCGAGGCCGCGGGCGTCGAGCTGTCAAAGGATGACTGGCAGATCCACGGCTACGACATCCCCCTCCTCGCCGATATCCAGCCCGCCGGGCGCTTCCTGTCGGAACGCTTCCACCGCGCCGGCGGTGTGCCCGCGATCATGTGGGAACTGGCCGAGGCCGGGGTACTCGAGACCGGTTGCAGGACCGTCACGGGCCGGACCATCGCCGAGAACCTCGAAGGCTGCGAAGCGAAGGACCGCGAGGTCATCCGCCCCTTTGCAGCACCCCTGATGGAACGCGCAGGCTTTCGCGTGCTCACCGGCAACCTCTTCGATTTCGCCATCATGAAGACCAGCGTGATCTCTGATGACTTCCGCCGCCGCTTCCTTTCCAACCCGGACAACGCGAACTGCTTCGAAGGCCGCGCCGTGGTCTTCGACGGGTCCGAAGATTACCACGCCCGGATCAACGACCCGGCGCTCGACATTGACGAACGCTCGATCCTGGTGATCCGCGGGGCCGGCCCGCTCGGCTGGCCCGGATCTGCGGAAGTGGTGAACATGCAACCGCCCGACCGGCTGATCCGGGCGGGCATCACAAGCCTGCCGACCATCGGCGACGGGCGCCAATCGGGCACGGCCGACAGCCCTTCGATTGTGCACGCCTCTCCGGAAAGCGCGGAAGGCGGCGGCCTCGCCTGGCTCAGAAGCGGCGACATGATCCTGATCGACCTGAATTCCGGGCGCTGCGACATGTTGGTCGACGAGGACGAGATCGACCGGAGGCGGCTCGAAACGCGTCCCCCCGCGCCTCCTGCACAGACACCTTGGCAAAAGATCTATCGGCAGGAGGCGACGCAATTGAGCGAGGGTGCCGTCCTGCGATCAGCCAAGGGGTTTCACCGTATAGCCATGAAACCACCGCGTCATAACCATTGAAGAAAGCGTCTTTGCCTGCGGACCCTTTCAACGCGGCCCTTGGCGTCAGTAAGTTCCCTTCCATTCCAGTGCCCCGCCGGGTGTTGCCACGCTTGTTGAAGTCGCCGACAGGGCTTGGCGCGGCTGAGGCCTCACGCAGTCAACGTACAAGACAAATGACGCGACGGGTCAGGTGATCGGTCTCCAGCCGTGATCGGGGAGGAGAGATGCCAGGTTGGCAGTCCAGAAATGGCCCTGTCCCGGCTGATCGTGGACCCGATCGATGGCCACGCCTTGCAGGTGGCAATACAGCAGGGTTCCCACAGCACCATGCGTGACAATGGCGAGGTCTCCCCACCAGGATGTTGTGCCACAATGTCTTGCACGGCGCTCAGAATACGCGCTTGGGCATCAAGTGCGCGGCGCTCTCGGGTGATGATGTTGTCGGCGCTCTTGCTCAAGAAAAGGGGCTTCGGCCTGGCGTTGTGTTGCAGCAGGTAGTCGTAGATCGCATCCTTAAGATCATCGGGGTCGGAATAGCTGCCATGAAAACAAGGATGGCATGGTCGGTTGCCAGTGGTCTTGATCGTTTTTTTGGTGCAAACCCGGGGAAGCCGAAACGATTGGGATACCTTCATTGTCCAGCCGCGATCCCCGTCCCGCGCGCCATTCGGTCAGCGCACAGAAGGTCGCAGAACGCGCAGGCGTGTCGCGGTCTGCCGTTTCGCGCACCTTCACCGAAGGTGCCAGCGTCTCTGCCACGACCCGCACCAAAGTGCTGCGGGCAGCGGAGGAACTGGGTTATCACGTCAACCATCTGGCGCGCGGCCTAATGCACCAACGGTCGGGTATCGTGTGCATCCTTGTTGCTGAACTGGGGGCACCCTATCATTCCGCCTTTGTCGAGGCTTGCATCCGTCGGATGCAGGAGATCGGCAAGGTGGTGATGGTTCTAAACACAGCGGGCGATCCGCAAAATGTCGAAAACGCACTCAAGCAAAGCCTGAATTACCGCGCAGATGCCACATTGGTGGTTTCGGGCAGCCCGCCCGCCACGCTGATCCAAACCTGTATCGACAACGGCCAGCGCGTCATCCTGATCAACCGTGATGATATGACGGACGGTCCGGAAAGCATTATGGTCGACAACGAGGCAGCGGCACAAGAGGCGTACCGGATGCTGAAACGCGCCGGATGCCGCCGCCTCGTCGTTGTCAGTTCGACAGCAGGCACACCCAGCTTGACCGCGCGAGAAACTGCGTTCGAGGCCCAAGCCCGTGCCGATGGAATGGAGATCCACATCAGCCGCGAGGGACCGACTGGCTATGCCACGGGGGCGGCCAGTGCGCGCGCGCTGTTGGCTGCGTCCGTTCGGCCCGACGGGGTATTTTGCGTCACCGACCTTTTGGCCACCGGTTTCATGGATGTCGCGCGGCAGGAATTCAACCTGTCCATCCCTGCGGATCTGTGCATCATCGGACTGGATGACATCCCTGAGGCAAGCTGGAATTCCTACCGGCTGACGACCTTTCGCCAACCGATCGAAGAGATGGCAGAGCGAATCGCCACCATGCTCGCGACCGAAGCACCGGCGATCCGCATGACCCGGATGGCGCTGCAACCGATCTGGCGCAACACGGTCCGCCCCTGACTGTCAATCATCCAGATATTCTACTGTCAGATCGTCCAGCGAAACGGTGAAATCACCGGCGGGCGGGCGGCGCCGATAGGCCTGCATGATTTGTAGAAAGATCAACCATGTTTGTCCAAGCGACGTCTCCGGCGCGGCCTCCGGCAGTGCGGATAGCAATCTGTCGTATGTCGCCATCCGGTCGCGCGGGATATAGCGAAAGGCCGCATCGGCCCCCTTGCGCAACCGGTACCAATCGGCGCGCAGGGTTGTCAGGGGCAGATCGGCAAGTCCGATGCCCCGCAGACCCAGCAGGTCGGCAAGATCGGAAACGGTTCGATCCGCCGCGAACCCTGCCATATCCTCGGGCCATTCGCGCGCGGTGTAGCGCTGCACCACCAGATCGGCCAGATGCCGGTCGATGAAGGTCCCGTGATCGGGGCTTTGCGCCGCGGTGGGACTGTCAGTGCCCAGGTGCGCGGCCTCTGCGAGATAGAACGCATAGGCAATGTCGTGGTCCGGCACATCGTTCAGCGACAGGGTACGCACCGTCAGACTGTTCGGACCCGTTTCAAGGATCTTGAAAGCGGGCGGGAATCCAATGGGGGAAGGCACCGCAATGTTGACGAAGCCGCCCGCGCTGTCCCGGTGGATCGCGGTGTCGTTGACATGTAGATGCCCGGAGAGGTGGATTGGCACTCCGGTCGCGGCAAAGGCCTCCGCCACCTCTGGACCGGGCGCACGGCGGGCCAGCCCGGTTGCCCCGAAGATAGTCGTTTCAATGGCCGAACACCCAGCAAGGGGATCAAGCGCCGGATAATGCGAGAAGGCCAGCAAGTGCTTTCCCTGCGCCTTCGCCCGCGCCGCCACATCCGTCATCCAGTCCAAAAGATAGGCGCGTTGATCCAGCAAAGCGCCCCAGCCGCCATCTGTTGGATCGAAGTAGGACTCAACCGCGTCGAAATCGATCGCGCCATTCTTCGGCGTGCAGATATTGGCGTCGATGGACATCAGCCAAAGACCTTCCACGGGCTCGGCCAGATATGAGGCGTCGATCATCCGGCAAGTCGCGCTGCCATCGGCGCTGCGGGCGACATAGGTCCGATCCGAGAAATCCGCGCCAGGACCGAACGGCGTTTCCCAGTACAATTCACCGGGGCGCGGCACGAAGCCCAGCGGTGCCATCAGGTTCAGTGCGGACAAAGTGCCCGTTGTTGCCATTTCCGACGACAACAGCGCGCCGGTCCGTCGCGCCGTTTCCGGGTCGCTGGTCACGGTGACGCGGGTTCCATCGGGACGTAGGAATTCCTTGGTCTGCGGACGACCGGCCAGCGCAAAGAGGTCGTGATTGCCCAGTGTCGCGTAATACTGCAAGCCGTGGGCCGCGCGATATTCGTCGAGCAACGACATGGCCCCGAGGATGTTCGGCACCTGTCCGTCGTCGGTCAGATCGCCAACTATGATGACAAGTTCGATCCCCTCGGCAACGACGCGATCGAGGGCGGCGCGAAAGGCAGGCGCGCTTTCGTTAAACACGCGGGTCGAGGATGCCGTGTCGTCATAGCTGCGGAACGCCCCGTTCAAATCCGTGCCGCCGGGCTTCAGTCTCGTGTCATGAAAATGCGGGTCGGCGATGACGGCGATACGGGTCATCAGCCGACGTCCTCGACGGTTGGTGCGGGACGCGCTGCAAGATCGGCCTCTACCATGCGTACCCATTGCGCTGCCCGCTCCGCTGCATCAATCAGCATCGGCTTGGGGGTCTCGTGCCATTCGTCGGGTTGCAACGCGCGTTTGCGGCGGGTGTGATCAATGGCATCGGCCAGCGTCGGAAATTCGCTTGGTAGCTGCAGGTGCAAGAACAGCGCGGCAAGCGCCACGGACCGCGACCGGCCCGCGCGACAATTGATCAGGACATTGCCACGTTCCCGCATCGGATAGCTGGCTCGATCGGGCAAAATCTGGTCCAATGCTCCCAGAAGTTGATAGTACCCGGCCAGCATCATGGTCTGCGGATTGCCGGGGCCATCGACTATCCCCAGTTTGTAATAGCGCACCGGACCGGGGCCATAGCCGATGCCACCCGCCGATTTCGGCACCGGATCGGCATAGTTGAAATCCAGATTGACGGCAGTGTTCAGCACCGTCGTGATGCCGTGACGGCGCAGGAGGTCCAGATTGGCGGCACCCTGACGGCCCCCGAGATACAGATCGACCCCATGGACGGGCAGGTTTTCGTAGATCAGGCTGATAGCGGGGCGTTCGTAGTGCTTGGTTGGTCGATCTTGCATGGACGTCCTCAGATGTTGACCGTGACCGGGCTGGAAATGCGGCCGAGCCCCGAGAGGATCGGGATTCCGGTAGACTGCGATAGCACTCCAGCCAGCGCGGGGACAGCCGCCAGAACCGGCGCACCGTCGAACAACCCGCCACGGGACAGAAATGGCCCAACGATTCCGCCCGCCTCCTGCACAAGAAGCAGCCCGGCAAGGCAATCCCATGAGTTCATGTGCAATTCTGCATAGCCGTCGCTGCGCCCACAGGCGACATAGGCCAGAGCCAGCGCCCCAGATGCGCCGCGCCGCACGTTGCTGCCTGCCTCCAGCAGGGCCGACAGCGCGCCGATATACCGTGCTGCGGGGATGCGTGGCGACCAGCCCAGTTCAAACGAAGCTGCACGAATGTCATCAGTTGCGGCAACACGGACGGTGTGACCGTTCAAGGTGGCCCCACGCCCCATTCTTGCAAAAAAAAGGTCATCCGTTGCCGGATTGACAATGGCACCAATCTGTATCTCGTCATTGGCGACAAGGCTGATCGACACGCAGAAATGGGGGATGGCCCGTGCAAAGTTGGCGGTGCCATCAATCGGATCGACAACCCAGACAACAGCGCCTTTGGCGCCTGCAGCGGCATCCGCGCCGGTTTCCTCTCCGAGAAATGCATCGTGCGGGAAGGTCGCGGCAATACGATCCCTGATGTGGCGTTCAACCTCGCCATCGGTTTCGGTAAGATAGTCCTGCGGTCCCTTCATTCCGACGGGCTGTCCCATTTGCCGGTGAAAACCATCCAGGGCCAGCCGCGCCGCGTCGTACGCCAGTTCGCGGCAGAACGCCTCGCGCCGATCAAGTTCGGTCGTGCTAAGTTGCATGAGCCTGCGCCCTTCGTGTTCAAAACTGGAAAGAAGTAACCGGCGGGAAGACCTTGGGCCGCCCGCCGGTTTGCACGGTATCAGCGTGCGTAGTTCACGCGCCAGAAATCCTGCCAGTCCTGACGCGTATCCCAGTCATCCTCGCCCTTGGCTGGGTTGTAGGCCAAGACCTGATCGACATATTCGCCGATGCCCGACGGTTCATCGTCCGGTAGCGCAACGGAGCGATTGCTGGACATCTTGCCATCCGCCGATTGGGGCGCGATGCCTTCGGCTGTCATGACATAGTGCAGAAACAGCTTCGATGCGTTGGGGCTGTCGCTCCCGGTCATCATCAGGCCAGCGCCAGAGTTCATGAAGCCGATTATCGGATCGACCCCTTTGCACAAGCCCAGCGAAAACCCGGCACCCGCGTTGTCGCGAAACTTGGCAGAGGCGACCAGACCCAGAAACGGTTCCGTCTGTCCAGGCGCGGCCACGGCCTCTGCGGCGGCGGAATCACTGTCGGTCAGCAGCGGGCCATTAGCGGCAAGCGCAGCGACAAAGGCCTCGGTCGCGCTGTCGTATTCCGTTTCCAGAGGCTTGCCGTATTGCGCCTCATAGGCCGCACGAACCTTGTCATCGGCATAGGTTCGCATCTGGTTGAACCAGTCCGTATAGGACGGTTTGCCCAGCGGATCCTGCATGGCAAAACGACCGCTCCACTCTTCCTCTGTCAACTGCCAGATGTTGGTCAACGGGCAGGTATCGTAGAGCGTGGTGTTGTAGGCGATGATATTCGCGCTGCTGACCACCAGCAACGGGTTCTGCGCCTCTGAAGGGATATGTTCGGCCAAGGCCGGAGAAACCCAGCTTTCGGCAAAGCCCTGCGGGATCAGTTGCGCCATCGCTGCCGGCACGTCCGAGATAATTGAAACGTCGGCCTGAACATTGCCGGCTTGCGCCTCCCGGATGATCATTTCCAGCGCGGCGGGTGCCTTGATCTTTGTGCCGATGGCCTCGACCCCGTATTTGGCGGTGAATTTCTCGGCCATTTCAACGATCTTGCCGGTGCTGTCATAGACATTGATCGCCGGTTCGGCGCGCGCGGCCTCGATCAGAGCATCGAGATTGAATTCCTCGGCCAGAGCGGCGCCTGACGCGAAGGTCGCTATTGCCGTGGCCAAAAGAAAAGCCTTTGTCGTGATGCGTTTCATCTAGTGTCTCCTCCTGTTGTCGTTTCAGTTTCAGTCGGTCTTAGGTTGCGTTTGCTGCCATCGCAGCCAGTTGTGCATCCGCTTTGGCCAATCGCTCGCCTTGAGCATCGAAGAGATGAAAGGCTGTGGGTGCCGCATGCAGGAAAATCCTATCTCCGCCGGACAAGATGGGGCTTTCGGTGGTTGTCAGGAAAACGGTTTGATCGCCGCATTCCGTCTCAATAATCCAGCTCCCGCCAGTGGGCAGAATGCCAGTCACAATCGCCGCGTGGCGGAAATTCTCGGCTGGAATCGAGGCTTCGTCCGGTGCCACCTGAAGGGCCTCTGGCCTCAACCCGACAGACCCCGGCACCGGGGTAACGTCCAGACACGCCGCAAGATAATTGGTGATCTGCCGTTCGACCGGATTTCCGTGACCATCCGCCAGGTCGAAAAGGTTGATCGGTGGGCTGCCGACGAATTCAGCGACGAAACGGTTGGCCGGTCTGCCGTAGATATCGTCGGGTGTGCCGATCTGCTGCAACCTCCCCTCGTTCATCACGGCAATGGTCGTGGCCAGTGTCATCGCCTCCCACTGGTCATGGGTGACGAACAGGATCGTGGTGCCGAAATTGGCATGGATTCTCTTGAGTTCGGCGCGCATGTCCAGCCTCAGCCGGGCGTCAAGGTTCGACAGCGGCTCATCTAGCAACAGAATGCCGGGATTGACTGCCAACATCCGCGCGAGCGCGACCCGCTGTTGCTGCCCGCCCGACAACTGCGAGGGATAACGGTCGCGGTATTGTTCGATCCCCAACGCCTGCATGACCTCTGTCACACGTTGTTCCCGTTCGGCTCTTGGCAGTTTGCGCAGCCGCAGCCCGAAATCGGTATTACGTTCGATGGTCAGATGCGGCCATAGCGCATAACTCTGGAAAACCAGTCCCATCTTGCGCTTTTCCGGGCCGATGAAGATACCCTTGGCGACGCAGTCCACGATCTCTTCGGCGACCTGGATCTCGCCGCCCGACAGGTTTTCCAGCCCAGCGATCATGCGCAGGGTCGTGGTCTTGCCGCAGCCTGATGGTCCCAACAAGCACATGAACTCGCCGTCACCGATATGCAGGTCAAGCCCTTTCACCGCATCGGGTGATCCGCCACCATAGTTCTTGTGTGCCTGGCGCAGGATTATCTCTGGCATCAGCTTCCCAGCCCTTCTGCAAGATTTACTCCGGCCAACTTTTGGGCCAGCAGTGTTCCGAAATAGGCGATGGCCGCGATGATCAAGACCACGGCGTTCGCCGCTTGCGTATAGTTGTAATCGACCAGCCGCAGCGAAAAAGTCGTCAGCACATCGGTACTGGGCACGGCAAGAATCACGAACAGACTCAACCCCTTGATGCCCGATATGAAGGGCAGCATGATCCCGGTGACAAGCGACCCTTTCTGGATCGGGATCACCACGCGCCGCATCCGCTGGAACCACCCTGCACCGATGATCTGCGCCGCTTCTTCCGGATCCTTGCCCAGCTGCATCATGGCCGAGATCCCGGCACGCGAGGCATAGGGCATCTGGTCGGCCATCAGTGCGAGTATCAGGATGGCATATGTGCCGTATAGCGCCGGGATCGGTCCGCGGGGCACCGCGAACAGCGACAGATAGGCCGCTCCAAAGGCGATGCCGGGCACTAGATATGGCAAGAACGTCACCTGTCGCAGAAAGACCGACAGCGCCCTGACCGGAGTCCGCACCACGACATAGCCCACCAGGATGCCCAGGACCCCAGAGCCGATCGAGGCCAGCCCCACGATCCACAACGTTCATCATGCCCTTGCTGCCCACGGTGACAAAGCGGCGCGCCTCGCGCACCAGGTAGGCGTCGATCAAGATCGTCATCACCCCGATCAGCATGATCGCCCCAGCCAGAACGCCCGCCACACCAGTTTGCCGCGATCCGATCGACTGATAAAGCGAGGTCGCCAGAACGTCGAAGTTCACCGGCAACCCAAGCACATAGGCCACACCGAATTCTCCGAGGCATTTGGCGAAGATCAACACCACCGCCGACATCAACGCCGGACGCATCAAAGGCAGCACGATCTGCATTGCCACGTCGCGATGGCTGGCGCCCAGAATGCGCGCCGAGTCCTCTAATTGGCTGTCAAAGCGTTTCAGTGCGGACCCGAATAAAAGGATTACGAAAGGCGTGTAATGCAGTGCCAGAATGACGGTAATCGGGAATTGTCCATAGGCGAGCCAATCGGGCGGCGACAGGCCCATCGCCTCGAACCATCCGGGTTGACCACCCACGGTCCGGTTCTTGAACAGCGTGGTCCAGGCCAACGCAAAGGTCCAGCCCGGCAGCATGTAGGGCACGATCAACGCCGTGGCGAACCAGCGGCGGGCGAACATGTCAGTCCGGCTGATCAACCAACCCAGGATGCTGCCAACGAAAAGCGACACGGCGATGGCACTGAATGCCACGTAAAGCGTATTGCGTAGCGGCTCCCAAAACAGGTCGAACGCAACTGGCGACAGAAGGGTTCGCCTCAGATAGTAGAGCGTGCCGTTACCGGTGGCGGCGTCTGTCCGCCGTTCGTCGCCAAACTGGACGGTCACGGCATCCGTCATGATCGACAGGATCGGGACGGCGATAAGATAGAGAAACAAGATTGCGGCAATGATACCGATCAGTGTCGTCGGTTCGCGCGAGGCGACGCGGACGCGATAACGCACTCGCTGCGCCAGGGACAGTTCCGGTACGGTAGACCGAATTGTTCGGGCCGTTTCGGATTTCATTCCATTCTGTCGCTCAGAAACGGGGTGCGGAATACCTGCACCTTCCTGTCATATCCTGTCCACATGTTCGCCCTCCTTGCGACATCGCAAATCGTTCGGCACACGTCGATGGGGTTCCTCTGCAACGCGGTCCATGCAGCAAACCTTTACGGCATCAAGCATTGAGTCAAGGTTTTTTGCACTTCTGTGCAGTGGATACCGCCATTGGTATGGAGCCTTATGTCGTTTTCACTTGATAGGTAAAGGTGTTGAAATTGCACAGCCTTGCAAACAATGCCCCAACTTCAAAATCTCAGCGAAACCCGACTCGCTTAATCAGATATCAGCGCCTTCGGCTGAGGTTTGGTTTGTCCACCTGACCCACGACGGTACTGTCGAATAATTTCCATTTCCCTGCGTGCCTGCGATCTGCCAGCGTTGTCATGTGGTTGGTGAGAAACTTGCAACGTGATCGAATTCAAGGGCGTGCCCTATCCGAAATCGGTGATCCTGCACGCTTTGTTCTTCTCTGTGCGCTACGCGGTCTCCTATCGCGACCTCGAGGAAAACCTGGAGGAGCGCGGCATCATAATCGACACGCCGCGTTGAACCGATGCGTGGTGAATTTCTACCCGCTAATTGCCGCCTGGGCACAGGCCCGGAGGCGGTCAACCGCCAAATCCCGGCGGATGGACGAGACCTATGTCAAGGTGAAGGGCCGCTGGACCTACCTCTATCGCGCTGTGGATCGGGATGGTCAAACCTTTGATTTCCTGTTGTCTGCGCGGCGCGATCTGACCGATTTGGACGATGTTGGATCTGGCGTTGCATGCGCAAGGGCGAATGCGCAGCGCCTTGACATCAAAGCGTCCAAGACGACGCGTCTTCGTGGTTCCCTTCTCAAATGTCATCTCGACTATGTTACGCACATCCATGGCAGTCCCTCTTGCGGTAGACCACCATCATAGACGACGACCCCCAGGTTTTGCCCAATCCCCGCGCGTGGTACCAGAATTGGGGAGAGCGGGCTTCCCGTCGGATATTACGGTAACTGGGCGCTGGCCGCCCCAACCCTGCGAATACAGAGCCTGGCAGATCACGTTCGAAACCTGAGATCAGCAATGGTACCACCATGTGGCATTGACCAACGCTACGTCTGCAAGCATCTGGTGGGCTCATGAATACATTTCTACGCTCTCTTCGCCCGAACCAATTCCGCCTGATCGCTGCTGTGGCGCGTTTGGGCAAGTTAAGCCTCGCAGCGGATGCCTGCGCGATGACAACGCCAGCTGCATCGCGCATGCTGGCGGAGATCGAGACGCAGCTTGGCGCGGTTCTGTTCGAGCGGACACCGAAAGGCATGCTCACCACGCCCGCTGGCGATGTGCTCTCCAATCAGGCCAGAAAACTGGTCCACGACATCGATCAAATGTCCAAGGACTTCGCCGCCCATCTGGATGGCACTGGTGGCAGCGTCCGTGTTGGCGCGGTGACTGGAGGGGCATTGGGCGTTCTGATCCCCGCGATCCTGGAACTTCACCGCCATGCGCCTTTGGTAGATGTCTCGCTGGATGTTGCGTCCTCGGCGCAGCTCATGCGTGGCCTTGAAGCGGGGGAGTATGATTTCACCCTGAGCCGCTTGGGACCCAATGACAATTCGCGAGGCTTGGACATATATCCCGCTGGCAGCGAGTCAGTCGCCTTTATGGTGCGGCGCGGACATCCCGTTGCCGGTTGCGGGGTGGTGCGCCTACGTGAATTGCGGGACTATCTATGGACCATGCAGGATCGTGGTGCGCCGATTCGCCATGCACTTGAAATCGCCTTCCACGAGGAAGGCGCAGACATTCCCGCCCGTCTGATCAAAACGGCGTCAGTGGTGGCGATCATGTCCATGTTGCGCCATTCCGACGTGATTGCGGTTGTGACTGAAGAAGTGGCCGACCTCTTGCTGTCGCCCCCCTACAACGCGGACCTTGTGTTGCTGAACACCGCCCGACCGATAGCAATTGAACCCTATTACATTCTTTGTCCGTGCGACCGATTGCTGTCGGCAGCCGCGCAGCGGCTTCTGGACCATGTCCGGGATCAAGTCAGCACCTGAAGCGTTACCAATACTGTCAACGCGATAAGTTGAAATGTAAATTGTTTGTCAAGACAGACTATCCCTATGGTGTCCGTAACAAGGATATCTGCCACTGGGAGGGGATATGAAGGCTCGTGCCACGATTCACCGGGATTTCGCACTCGCGCAGATCGATGACCGACTCTACTCTGCGTTTATCGAGCATATGGGGCGGGCGATCTACAGCGGCATTTACGAGCCCGATCATCCGACGGCCAACGCGCACGGTTTCCGAAACGACGTCCTGGATCTTGTCCGGGCGCTGAACATCCCGGCCATTCGCTATCCGGGCGGCAATTTCGTATCGGCCTACAAGTGGGAAGACGGCATCGGCCCCAAGGAGGACCGGCCCGTGCGGCTGGACCTGGCGTGGCGGTCCAAGGAAACGAACCAGGTCGGGATCAACGAATTCGCCCAGTGGGCCAAGGATGCCGATATCGAGATGATGCTGGCCGTCAATCTTGGCACGCGCGGAATTGAAGAGGCACGCAATTTCGTCGAATACTGCAATCACCAGTCTGGCACTTACTGGAGCGATTTGCGCCGCAGCCACGGTGTCGAGAACCCATATGACGTAAAAATGTGGTGCCTTGGCAATGAAATGGACGGTCCCTGGCAGATCGGCCACAAGGAGGCCAAGGAATACGGGCGGCTTGCGGACGAAACCTCGAAGGCGGTCAAGGCCTTTGGCAGCGGAATTGAAACCGTTGTCTGCGGGTCATCCAACGACGGGATGCCGACCTATCCCGACTGGGAACGCCAGGTGCTGGAAGAGTGTTACGAGACTGTCGATTACATCTCACTACACAAGTATTTTGGGAACAGCAGCCACAACTCGCTGAACTACTTCGCCAAAATCGACGAAACCGGCCGCTACATTCAGGCCATTGGTGGCGTCATCGACTATGTGAAGGCCAAGAAGCGCGCCAAGAACGATGTCTATATCTGCTTTGACGAATGGAATGTCTGGTATCACAAACGCGAGCAGGACGCCAAGAACTGGAAATCCTGGGATTGGCCCGAAGCGCCAGAGCTGTTAGAAGAAGACTACAATCTTGAAGATGCGCTTCTTGTCGGCGGTCTTCTGAACGAGTTCATTCGCCGGTCTGACCGCGTCAAGATCGCCTGCATCGCACAGCTGGTGAATGTCATCGCCCCGATCCGCGCCGAAAAGGGCGGCTCCGCTTGGGCCACATCGATCTACTATCCGTACCAGTTCGCCAGCCTGTACGGTCGCGGCACCGCGCTGAATGTCGCGGTTAACGGGCCGCGCTATGACGCCGACGCGGCGCATGACGTGAACTACCTGGATGTGGCGGCGGTCCTGTCGCCGGATGGCACGTCAATCACGATCTTTGCCATCAACCGCAGCCTGGAAGAATCGATGGAACTGGACATGGCGCTGCAAGGGTTCGATGGGCTTGAACTGGTCGAACACAAGGTCATGGGCGGCAACAGCGCCGAGGCACGCGTTGCCAACACCAGCGCTGCGCCCGACAGTATCAAACCGCGCAAGGGCGAAAAACTTGCCGTCGGCGATGGCGGCATCAGAGGCGAACTGCCCGCTTTCTCATACAACCTGATCCGGCTTTCGGTCAGGTAAGCTCAGAAGGGGTTACGGAGGAGAAACAGCCATGACAGCCACCGGCGTCCACTTAAAGGGGGTCAAGAAAAGTTTTGGCGTCGTTGATGTAATTCGCGGTGTCGACATGGATGTCGACCGGGGCCAATTCGCCGTATTTGTGGGCCCATCGGGCTGTGGCAAGTCAACGCTTCTGCGCATGATCGCGGGACTGGAAGAGACAAGCGACGGCGGGATCTTCATCGGTGATCGCGACGTGACAAACGAAGACCCGGCGGATCGTGGCGTGGCGATGGTGTTCCAATCCTATGCGCTCTACCCCCATTTGTCAGTCTACGAAAACATGGCCTTCAGCCTTCGACTGGCCAAACGTCCCAAAGCCGAGATCGACGGCAAAGTCCGCGAGGCTGCCGGCATTCTGCAATTGGCGGATCATCTGGAAAAGAAGCCGGCGCAATTGTCAGGAGGGCAGCGCCAGCGCGTTGCCATTGGTCGCGCTATCGTGCGCGCGCCGGATGTCTTTCTGTTTGATGAACCGTTGTCGAACCTCGATGCAGAACTGCGGGTCCAGATGCGTCTGGAACTGGCGCGCCTGCATCAAAAGCTCGGCGCGACGATGATCTATGTCACCCACGATCAAGTCGAAGCCATGACGCTGGCAGACACGATTTTTGTACTACAGGGCGGGCACGTCCAGCAATCGGGGGCGCCGCTGGACCTTTATGACGATCCGTCAAACCGCTTTGTTGCCGGGTTCATCGGATCACCGTCGATGAACTTTTTCGGCGCAACGGTCGACGACCGAAGCGAAGATGGCGTCGTCGTCCGACTGACTGGGCAGCCCGACCTGACTTTGAACGTCCCTCTCTCGCAGCCACCCTCGAAGGGAACATCGGTAGAGCTGGGCGTGCGGCCCGAGCATCTGATCGTGACTCAGTCCGAGGGCCTGCGGGTCACCGTCGATGTGGCCGAGGAACTGGGTGGTGTCTCATATCAGCACGGCACGTTGGAAGGCGGCGATGCGGTGATTTTCCAACAGGCCGGCGTACGGCACGGCATGCATGGCACAGTACAGACCGTCACGCCCGAACCGGGGCGCGTCTTCGTCTTCGACACTGAAGGCGAACGTATCCGGTGAACTGACTGACAACATGGAGGAGAAACTGAAAATGAAACGTGTTATTTCCAAACTCGCGGCAACCACGGCACTTGTCGTGGGCTTGTCCAGCCCGGCCTGGGCTCAGGTCGAAGTCGAATGGTGGGATTTTCTTGCCGGCGGTGATGGCGTCCGCATGAAGGCGCTGATCGACGAGTTCAATGCCGAACATCCTGACATCGAAATCAGCGGCACGACGCTGGAATGGGGTCTGCCTTTCTACACCAAGGTGCGGACTGCGGTCGCGGTCGGTCAAGGTCCGGACATCATGACCTATCACCTCTCACGCCTGCCATTGGCGTTGGAAGAAGACGTCCTTTCACCGATCTCGGCGGAGGATCTGGAAACAGCAGGTATTTCCACCAGCGATTTCTTCGAAGCATCGATCACTGCCGCATCCACCAATGACGGTCAACTTATGGCGATCCCCTTCGACATCCATTCCATTGTGGCGCACTACAACCGCACCGCATTGGAAGGAACGGAGTGGCTGGACGAGGATGGCAACCTGACCAACCTGAACTCCATCGAAGCCATGACCGAAATGCTGATCTGGGCCAAGGAAAATGGCTTCTCGGATCCGCTGAGCTATCAGACCTCGGGTGGCGGTGGCACCTGGCGCATGTTCTACACCCTGCTCAGCCAGCAGGGCGGCGAAATCCTGACCGATGGCGAAGTGCTGGCCGGCGACAACTTCGACAAAGCCGTGACTGCCATTCAGACCCTCGCCGACTGGCGATCGGAAGGGCTGATCCCGGAACAGGCGTCTTACGAGGCAGGGGTCGCACTTTTCTCGGGAAATAAGGCCGTGTTGCATATCAATGGTGTTTGGGAAGTCCCCACTTTCAAGGATCAAACCGAGGCGGGAACGCTGGGCTTTGAATGGTTCGCCAACGAAGTCCCGCAGATGATGGACCAGCCTGCAACATGGGCGGATTCCCACGCCTTCGCCATCCCGAACGACCCCGAAATGACCGACGAGATGCGGAATGCGGTCCTGACCGTCATCGGCTGGATGCAAGAGCATTCGCTGGCGTGGGCAGGCGCGGGTCACATCCCGGCCTACAAGCCGACAGTCGAGAGCGCAGAGTACGCCGCGCTTGAGCCCAACGCGACCTATGCATCACTGGCTGACAACGCGGCCTTCGATCCGAGGTCAAAGATCGCGGGTGTCGCCTCGCCGATCTATGACGCGGTCGATAATCTGATCGCGCCCGCAGTGCACGGTTTCCTCAGCGCCGAGGACGCCACCGCGCAAATGAAGGATCAGTTGCAAGGCCTTCTGAACTGATCAATCAAACCGGGGGCACCACGAGTGCCCCCGACCCAATCCCGTGAGTAAGGGGGCAATCATGTCGAAATTGAAACGCCGCCACCGCGAGCTGCGGGCCGCAGGCCTTCTGATCGCTCCCTTTATTTTTGTCTTCGCGATTTTTTTCCTTTACCCGACCTACAAGGTCATCGCGCTCAGTTTCACGGACGCACCGCTGATCGGCGAGGGGCAATGGATCGGCCTTGCCAACTATGCCAAGCTCCTCAACGACAAGCTGTTTTTTACATCGCTCTGGAACAACCTCTACTTCGTGCTGCTGACCGTTGTACCGACAACGGTGATCGCACTGCTCATCGCGCTGGCGGTGAGCAAACTCAAAGGTCGCATGCAGGCTCTGGTGCTGACGCTGTTCTTTCTTCCTTATGTCCTGCCGGTCTCGGTGGTCACGCTGATCTGGGCGTGGATGCTGGATTTTCAGTTCGGTATTCTTCAACCCCTGATCGCTGCGGTGACCGGAAAGCCGGTGCCGGTCTTCAGAAACCCCTATTGGGTCATGCCCATGATTGCGGTTGTCACGATCTGGTGGACCAACGGGTTCAACGTGCTCTTGCTGATCGCGGGTCTGCGCAATATTCCAGAGGATCTCTACGAGGCCGCGTCGCTTGACGGTGCAACACCCTGGCAACGGTTCTGGCGCGTGACCTGGCCCTTGCTTTGGCCGGTGACCGCGCTTGTCCTGACCCTGCAACTCATCCTGCAACTCAAGCTGTTCGATCAAGTCTACCTGCTGTCCAACGGGGGGCCGTTCAATTCGTCCTATGTCGTGCTCATGCAGATGTACCGCGAGGCGTTCCAGTTGAACAACGGCGGGTATGCTTCGGCCATCGCGATGGTGTTGTTCCTGGTCATCGTCATCGTATCGGTCCTGCAATTTCAACTGCTGCGCATCGGAGGACGCAAATGACCGCCAAGCGCGCACGCAACTTCGCTTTCTCCGGTATCGTCCTGATTGCTGCGATGATCTGGATCTTCCCGCTCTATTGGGCGTTGACCACCTCCTTGCGCAGTGAAAACCGCATCGTCTCGGACGCGGGTATTTTCATGGATGAGCTGAATTTCTCGGCTTATGTCGAAGTCCTGTCGACCTCCAAACTTCCGATCTGGTACCTCAATTCCGTCGCAACCTCGGTGATCACCACCGCGATCGTGCTCTTGACCGGAATGATGTGTGCCTATGCCCTGTCACAACTGCGCTTTCCGGGGCGCAAGGCGCTCTATCTGCTGGTCGTGGCCAGCTTCATGGTCCCCGTTCCCGCGCTCTACGTCGCGCAATTCATCCTGATGAGCGACCTGGGACTGGTCAACACATGGTGGGGCATCATCCTGCCACAGTTGATCGTGCCGGTCGTGGTGATCGTCTACAAGCAGTTCTTCGACGCCATACCCAAGGAAATGCGCGAGGCCGTGCTGCTGGATGGCGGCGGGGAATTCACACTTCTCTTCAAGCTTTACCTACCCCTCAACTGGGGGATCACGGCGGCGCTGGCGATCATCACCTTCATCACCACGTGGAACAATTTCTTCTGGCCGTTCCTGATTGTCACAAGCGAAAACATGATGACGATTCCCGTTGGCATCACACAGGTCAACGACGCTTTCGGAGTGGCCTATGCCCGAATGATGGCACTGGCGCTGCTTGCCGCTGCCCCGGTGATCATCGGGTATCTCATCTTCCAGAAACGCGTGACCGAGGCCGTCATGATATCGGCCGGTGTGAAAGGCTAAAGGCATGATTTTCAAACCTGCCGAATGGCCCCGCAAGCTGAGATCGGCTGAATGGTACGGGGGCAGCACGAAGGATGTCATTTACCATCGGGGCTGGATGAAGAACCAGGGCTACCCGGATGACCTGTTCGACGGGCGGCCCATTATCGGCATTCTGAACACCTGGTCGGACATGACGCCGTGCAACGGCCACCTGCGGGAACTGGCCGAAAAGGTGAAGGCCGGGATTTGGGAGGCTGGTGGCTTCCCGATGGAAGTGCCGGTGT
>NZ_JBHYFV010000032.1:0-47144 GCF_051859345.1 Marivita sp.
TCGGCTCTTCGACATGGCGTCGCCGTCAGGACGAAAAGTCGGGTGAGTCGCGTCAGCAGACACAATGGCCAGTTTCGCAAGAATCGGTAACCCGACACGGATGACCGGACTGGGCGGTCTGTCGAACCAAACCACCTGCACTTCCCAGATTACCATGGATTCGAGACCAAAATAGCTTTGTTTCGCCACATTCTCAATGGATCAATGGCTGTCACATGATGAACACGGAGAACCCCATGAACCGCTATCTGGCAACTGCGAGTATTCTGGTCCTTGGAGTGGCTGGTTTGAAAACAGCGCTCGTCGCAAGTTTTGTCTTGCCCTCCACAAACCTCAACGTGGCCATAGTTTCTGGTCTCTTCGCGCTTTTTGCAGTCATGACTGCGGGCGTTGCCTATATCGCCTACAATCGGATTTCGAGCTTCCTTGAAGGTCAGCGAAAGCAAAAGCTTGCACCTGGCGGAGGTGACACGGCATCGAAAGACGCGGTGGTTCAGCATTATTCCGGCGAATGGGGTCTGTCCAAGGCAGAAGCCGAAGTTGCCCTGTTTGCAGCCAAAGGGTTTTCAAACAGCGAAATCGCCGCGATGCGTGGGTCTTCGTTGCCGACCGTGAAATCGCAACTGAGCAACATCTACCAGAAATCCCGACTGGATTCGCGCTACCAACTGATCGCGTTCGTCACCGACGAGGTTTGCGAGATGGTCACCGAATCGGCAGAGCCAGCCCCAGCCCCGACGCCAGAACGGGACAACATCACACCTTTGGTAAAGAAGGCGTCCCGTGCTGTTTCTTCCGCAAAGCACCATCCCCTCAAGACCGCTGCGGTTGGTCGCTGACCGTTCACTGCACCAGTTGCGCGCGTTCGCAATGCAACGCGTCAACGGTCAACCGACCCGCTCCCAATTCAAGACCAATCGACGCGAGGGTTGAATCCAGCAGCGTATCAACCGGACCTGTCAGGGTCTGAGCAAGCTGTAGCGGCAAAGCCTCCATCACCGTGTTCAGCAGGCCAGCGGTAAGGCTTGAGAGCAGGTTGCCTTGTCCCGGCTTGATCCTGACTTCGGTCGTGTTGGAGGACAGCAGACTTGTCACTCCGGATGTCAAAAGGGATTCCGAACCAAAACTCTGCGTGGTGCGACCTTCGTTCATGTCACCACGGGTGAACCGCAGGCGTTCCGTGTTCGACTGCCCGATCGTAGCAAGCGACCGGACCTGCACCGTGATCGGACCGACCGTGATATCCGGCAAGAGCGGAACCGGAATCCGGATTTCAAGCGTCAGGAAGTCCGCAAAACCCAGGGTGGATGGATCAATCGTCGCGCCGTCCGACTGCGCCAATTCCCCAAGATATAGCGCCGCCACCGACGTCCCGTTTGTCGGATGGAGAGGCGTGGATGACGTTACGAATTCAGCAGCAATCTCTGCCGGGTTCTCAGAGCAGGACATCCGGTCAAGAGTCGCGGTCGCGCCTGCAACTTCAAGGTAAAGCGGCAGGTGCAGACGTGTGGCGGTCACACCGGACAACAACGACCCCAACAGCGTTGGTGACAGTTCGGTGTCAATATCGACCCGAACGGCAGCCCGATGAAGGGTCACGCCTTCTTCGCCCATCGCAATCCAACCGGACTGTGCGGCTCTCTCGCCTTCGATCAAGGACACATTCAGCGACAACAACCCCGAAACCTCTGCATTCAGGTCAAGCGCGATGGATTGATCCGACGCTGTTGATGGCACCACCGCCATCAAGACATCGAGCGCCGAAATCTGCACTTCGTCCAAAAAGTCGATCACCGTCAGACCAAGTTCGGTATCAATCCCACCAACAATTTCCGAGACGGTGAGTGTTGACCCTTCTGTGGCGGACAAAAGTGAAACCACATTTGCCAGGCTGGTCGTCGAAATGCTCTGCAAGGCAGACAAGACCTGCTCTGGCGTCACGGTGGCGTTCAGGATGTCCGCCGGGTTTGCCCCGTTGAAACCGATCTGAGAGGCCAAAGCCTGCACAAGATCGCCGGCAGACACCGATGTTCCCGCGAGGATGGTCAGATCAGTCGCGTTCACCGACACGGATGTGGTAAACGCGGAATTCAGAAAGTCCAACATGGCCGCGCCATCAAGCTGCGCAAGTGCACTGTCCAGCGAATAGCTGACCGCCCCGGTGCGTGCCGCCAGCGCTGTGCCTCTGAGCGTGACGTGATCGTCCTCGGTGAAGATCTGTGCGAATGACAATGGCGCATCGTCGCGCAACCGTACCCTCACCGCGTTCATGCCGGGTGTGCCGTCCGGCAGGGGCGAAAACCGCGCGTCTGGCGGGATCGCCGGGTTTCGCAGATAGCGGCCTTTGGTCAACAACTCTGTTGCAGCTTCAGGAACGCCATTGGCCGATTTCGATGCTGTGACACGACTTTCAGCATTGGCCAATTCGGGAACGGCGCTCAAGGCTGCAAGATCGGTGATGGACTGAAGCTTGTGACGTTCGCGATACAGGGATGCCGTATCGACGCCAAGCGCGACAAAGCCCATCAGCATCACAAAAGTCAGCGCAACGATCACCGCGACCGCACCCTCTGTGTCTGCCCGGAACCGCGCGAGAAACTGTTGATCAATACGCAAGGTACGCTCCTGTTTCCAAGGATGTCAGGTCTAGCTTCAGGAACCCGGTCGCCAGGTCGAGCATCGACCCCCCAAGCGCGTAGTTGACGGTCACCGTAATGGCCGAGGCAGCCCCTTCGGACATGGTAACAGAGCTGCTGATCGCGGATGCATCCAGCAAAGGATACCGGGCCCCGGCCTGTGCCAGGTACGCTTCGGCAAAAGTCTGGCGTTCGGCCGTGGTGATCCCGGCAAGACTTGCGCGCGCGCTTGACGTGGCAAGACCTTGAACGGAATGGCTTAACGCCATGAAGTAGCCAAGGCACACAATGCCGAACAGCATCGCAAACAAGAGGGGCGCAAGCAAAGCGAACTCTACCGCAACGGCCCCGTCCTCGGATCGTCTGAACCGGTCAAACCTGCTTTGAAAGCGCGCAATCATGGATCAGCCTCCCGCGATGATGTTGTCGAAAACGCTCAGCACCGCTGGCCCGACAAGAACGACAAAAACCGCCGGCATGATGCAGAAAATCAGCGGCACGGTCATGATGACAGGCAGGCGCGCGGCTTTTTCCTCGACCCGCAGCAGACGATCCGCGCGTTGATCCGTGATCAGGGTGCGCATCGCGCGCGAAAACGGCGTGCCATAGGTGTCTGACTGTTCAAGCGTCTGCGTGAACACCGCGATTTCCGGCAGTGGAACCCGGATATTCAGCCGCTCATAAGCCGCGCGCCGGTTGTTCGTCATACGCATTTCCGACACCAGCTGAAGCGTCTCTTTCGCCAATTCCGGATGTGCGGTCTTCAGTTCACTGGCAACGCGATGCAACGCAGGCTGCGGACCAAGCCCCGCTTCGCTGCTGATGACCAGCAATTCGAGCATGTCTGGAAACGCGATCCGGATACGGTCCAACCGTGCCCGACGCTTGGCATCAACGACAAAATCAACCGCCTTCGAAAAGGCCAGGGCTAGCGCAAGCGCCATGGCCATCGGTATGATCATGTCCGCCCCAACAGGCACCGACACGACCACCGCGACAACACCCACGATCAGCGTGGCCACGGGAAGAACCGTCTTCAAGAACGCATAGACCAGCAACGCGTCACGCCCTGAATATCCGGCACTGACCAGTTCATCCTGGGTTGTCTGGGCCTCACCGCCCAATATGATCGAAGCGCGATCTCCGGCTTTGACAACGGCTGCGTGAAGGACTGAGGCAAGGTGGCGAAATCCGCCATGGGCCGACGGCCTTTGCGCAGAGGAGGACACACCCGCCGCACGCTGGATGCGGTGTCGTGTCCGCATTGCACTTTGCTCAAGCATCAGCACGGTCGCAAGCCCGACAAACACCGCCGTCATGCCGATGAACAGGATGAAAGACATCAGTGTAAATGGATCAGACATGCAGTTTCCCCATGCGGATCATCATGAAAATTCCAAGCAGGATGCACAGCAGCGCCGCAATCGACATCACCTGCCCGCGCGGATCGGAATAAAGCGCGCTCAGGTAGCTTGGGTTGAGAAAGGCAATCGCGGTTGCGACGGTAAACGGCAAGGCGGCAAGGATGGCGGCACTCGCCCGCGCCTCGGACGACAGCGCGCGCGCCTTTTTCTTGAGCTTGCGGCGATCCCGAAGCTGAACAGCAAGATTTTCCATTGTCTCGACAAGATTCCCCCCGGTCTGACCCTGCAAGGACGTGGCGACGCTGAAGAACCGGACTTCCGCTGTCGGCATTCGTCGGCACAGACGATCCAGACTGTCCGAAAGGCTGGTGCCAAGGCGCAACTCGTCCTGACACCGTGCAAATTCGGATTTGATGGGATCAACCGAGTTTTCCACCACCACGGCAATCGAATCCGCCACAGGCCGTCCTGCCTTCAAGCCCCGCGCGAACACATCCAAAGCTTCCGGCAGGCCATTTGAGAACGCCGCCACCCGACGGGTTGTCGCGATCTTGAGCCCAAGAACCGCGCAACCCAAAGGCGTCGCAATCGAGACAAGCGCCGTAAAGGCCGGGGGCATCTTCAGGATCAGGATCCCGATGGCATAGAGTGCAAAAACCGCCATCGCGATCTGCACGATCAGCTCGATCGGAGTCAGACGCAGTCCGGCCTGCGCGATATGCCGTTCCAGAACTTGAAACGCCTTGTGGGCGTCTTGGCGACCCCGATCCCGCTTTGGCGCTTTGGGCGGATCTGCTTCAAAAGAATCGACCAACGGTCCAGATTTTCCGGAACAGGCGCGAAGGATCCGTGACCGGCGACGACGCGTGTCCCGATCCATCTGGATCAGCCCGATAAGCGCCACCGCAGAAAGACCGAAGGCGGCAAAGACGGCGATGAAGATCAATCCGTTCATCACATCACCCCTTCAGAATCCGGTTCAGTTCGGATTCGAGCCCATAATCTGCGGCACGGCTTGTGAAGTTCGGGAGATACCCCGTTGAAACGAACTTCCCACGCACATCCGACCGGGTGCTGCTGGGATCGACGTCAAAGCGGAAGATGTCCTGCAACGTGATCGCATCCCCGGCCAGACCGGCGATTTCCGAAATGGTGTTGATCCGACGGCGACCGTCGCGCATGCGGCTGACCTGAATGACAAGATGTACGGCATCGACAAGCTGCCTGCGGACCACACCGATGCCCGGAACGAACCCGGCCAGAGCAGCCATGTTTTCGACCCGTGTCAGTGCCTCGCGCGTGGAGTTGGCGTGCAGCGTGCTCATCGACCCGTCATGGCCGGTGTTCATCGCCTGAAGCAGATCAAGCACTTCGTCGCCGCGGATTTCACCGATGATGATGCGATCCGGCCGCATCCGCAGCGCATTGCGCATCAAGGTGCGCATGGTCACTTCGCCGGTGCCTTCGACATTTGGCGGGCGCGTCTCGAAACGCACGACATGGGGCTGTTGAAACCGCAGTTCGGCGGCGTCTTCGATGGTCACGATACGCTCGGAATCCGGGATGAATTGCGACATCGCATTCATCAGTGTCGTCTTGCCCGACCCCGTGCCGCCAGAGACCAGAACGTTCAGACGAAGCTCGGCCACGAGACGCAGAAAGGCGGCCATTTGCGCCGACAGGCTGCCATTGCCAACCAAGGTGTCCAACCTGACAGGTGCGGTCGGGAATTTACGAATGGTGATCGTGGTCCCGTCAATCGCCAGCGGCGGCACGGCCACGTTCACGCGGCTACCATCCTTCAGGCGGGCATCCACCATCGGTTGCGCTTCGTCGATACGCCGACCCACCGCACCGACGATCCGGCTGGCAACACTGAACACATGGTCATTGTCCCTGAAACGGATGTTCGTGTGTTCAAGCTTGCCGTTCCGTTCAACAAACACCTGATGCGGGCCGTTGACCATGATGTCGGTGATCGTTTCATCCGCCAGAAGCGACTCGAGCGGCCCAAGACCAAGCATGTCGGCCAGAACCATGCTGACCAGCGCCGCAACTTCCTGCCCGTTCAGGTGCAGCTTGCGTTGCGCACTGATCTTGGAAATGCCCGCGCGGATGGTGGCCTGCTGATCCTCGCTGCTTTGCGCGGCCAGCTTTGTGTAATCCAGAGTATCCGACAGATCGCGAATGACGTCATTGGCCAGCGCCAGCATCGGCCCGACGGTATCGACCTGCTTTGAGGCTTGCGCTTGGGATGGCTCTGGCAGCGCCGGGAGGGAGGACGATTCCTGATGCCCGGCGGACTTCGCAACCTGGGACAGTCGGTCCCGCTGGGCGGCAGATGCCGCAGTCTGGGTCGCAACAGGCGCGCGCGCGGTCTGCGTGTCCCCGCCCCGCGACTTGAGAAGCATGGTCTGCAGCGTTTGCGAATGGGTTGGCTTTGGCGGCACATTGCTCATTTGAAGGCCCTCCGGAACAATCCCTTCCGGGACGGCCTGGAACCGTTGTCAGGTGTAATGGAGGACAGGATGTCCTGGCAGGCCTTGGCGTAGGGTGCGCGCGGATACAGCTCGGCCACCGTTTTGCCTTTGCGCTGCGCCCGCAGTATATGTGCGTCACAGCGCGGCAGGACCGCGCTCAATTCAAGGGCCAGCGCCTTGGCAATGTCTTTGGGTGGCAATTGTGCGTCCTTGCGCACTTCGCTGAGCGCGAGGCAGATCTGCACATCGGGATGTACCGATCTGATATGTGTGACAAGCCGCACCGCCGCACTGACACCGGCATAACCAGCAGGAACGACAAGCACCACGACATCAAGCGCATGAAGCACCATGGGGTCCTGCAAGATCAAACTGCGCGGCAGATCGACCACTGTTGTTGCAAACTCCGTCTTTGCCCGTTCAAGCATGGCAGGCCATCCGGATTGCGCCACGGCGATGTCACTCTGCAAATCCAGAGTGTGCGAATAGATCGACAGCGTTTCCGTGACCTGATCCATCGTCGCCTGCAAAAACGTCCGGTCAATCCTGTCCGGGGCCTCCAACGCATCCATCAACCCCGGTGTCCCGGCGCGATCAAGATCAAGGGCAATCGACCCGAATTGCAAATCCGCATCAACCAGCGCTGTTCGGCAACCTTCGTCACGCCCGGAGGCCAAGAGATGTCCAAGGCTTTCCGCAAGCGCGCTTGCCCCTGCGCCGCCGTTTGTGCCGATCACACCGATCGTGCGCTGGCGTGTCCCGACAGGTCTGGACAGGTTGGCCGGTTCAGAGAGGCTGATCTCGATGGACAGGATGTCCTGTGCCGTGACCGGCATCGGAAAGTATTCCAACGCTCCCGCTTTGCGCAATGCGCGATACGTATTGATGTTCTGATCCTCCCCGAAAACGATGACACCGGCTCCGCTCTTGCGCAGCTCCACAACATTGTCGCAGGCCATATCCACGGGAAGCTCGCCCAACTCGGTCAGGAACATTTGGGTGTGTCCGCCCCCTCCTGCCGCGCGCGCCGCTCCGCTCAACCCACCGCCCATCAAAGACCCGCTTGACGCGCCTGATGCACCGATGACCTCGCGTGCCAGCGCTGCCCCCATTTCGGTACACACATAGGCGGCAAGCGGATGGCTCTGGTTTGATTTTGTTTGGGATGGGGACATGACAAGGTTCCTAAAGACTGACTGTGGGGGTGTGGAGAAACGCACGGCTCACACCCAGAGAGCCGTGCAGCTTCCGGTCCACAGGTCACTCTGGTGCGTCGATGCCAGCGTTGGAGAGTTCGGTGCTGACGGTGGTGAAACCGGCATTCGTCTGACCACCCAGGGTGACAACCGTGCCAACGATGACAGCGCCGATCAGCGCCGCGAAAAGGCCGTACTCGATCGCTGTTGCGCCGCTTTCGTCTTTGCCGAAACGGACCAGACGGGTGGTGATTTTGTTCAGTGTGAAAGTGTTCATTGTTCAGGCTCCTTCGCCAGATGTGTGCTCAAGTAACGATGGTCGGGATGACCGCTCATGAAGCCCTATCTGTCGAAGTCTGCCGGGTCGGGATATCCTTCAACGGTATGATCGCTGTCCCACTGAGCCCAAGGTCGGATAGGCATCATACCGAAGTATGACTGCAATCAGACGCATCTATACTATTGAAAGTATTTAATTTTTTTGAATTACATCACGCAAATGAAGTCTTGCGATCAAATGCGTGGTCATTTCCCGGAAAAGCAACAGCACGTCTCTTTGTTGCGGTTATCGGGTCTGCTTTGCCGTTTTTGCCGGTCCATGACGATCAAACCCACCGCCAGATTCGCGACATCATAGTTATGTTACAGATAAGATCACAAACCGAATAACCCGTAACGCAATTCTTGCCAGAATGACGGACTCTCTGTACGATCCGCATATGGGACAATGCCACGGTCCGCTCATGTTCGGGGATCAGCCAAAAAAGGGTCCAAATAGATGTACGCGCAGATGATCACGTCCGAAGCAACGCCAGATGACCCGGAAAAGCTTACCGCGTTTCAGGCGCGCATCGACGCTGGCGAAAAGATCGAACCCAAGGACTGGATGCCCGAAGGTTACCGAAAGACGCTGATCCGCCAGATCGGCCAGCATGCCCATTCCGAAATCGTCGGCCAATTGCCCGAAGGCAACTGGATCACCCGCGCGCCGACGCTGGAACGCAAGGCGATCCTGCTGGCCAAGGTGCAGGACGAGGCCGGGCATGGGCTTTACCTTTACGGCGCTGCCGAAACGCTGGGGGTCAGCCGGGACGAGTTGACCGAGATGCTGCTGGATGGGCGGATGAAATACAGCTCGATCTTCAATTACCCGACGCTGACATGGGCCGATATGGGCGCGGTCGGATGGCTGGTCGATGGGGCCGCGATCATGAATCAGGTGCCGCTTCAGCGCACGTCCTACGGACCCTATTCCCGCGCGATGGTGCGCATCTGCAAGGAAGAGTCGTTCCATCAGCGGCAGGGCTACCATATCATGATGAAGATGGCCCAAGGCACACCTGCGCAAAAGAAGATGGCACAGGATGCGCTCAACCGCTTCTGGTATCCGTCACTGATGATGTTCGGTCCTTCGGACAAGGACAGCGTGCATTCCGCGCAGTCGATGAAGTGGAAGATCAAGATGAACACCAATGACGAGCTGCGTCAGAAGTTCGTCGATCAGACCGTCCCACAGGCTGAATTCCTTGGCCTGACCGTGCCGGACAAGACCCTGCGCCGGAATGACGAAAAAGGCGGCTACGATTTTGCCGAACCGGACTGGTCCGAGTTTTTCGACGTGATTCAGGGCAACGGGCCCTGCAACACCGAACGGCTCGCCGCGCGCAACAAAGCGTGGGACGACGGCGCGTGGGTGCGCGAAGGCTTGATGGCCCATGCCGAAAAGAAACGCGCGGCCAAGCTGGCAGCGGAATAGGAGGAGCGACGCATGTCTCGGGAATGGCCCCTCTGGGAAGTCTTCATCCGTGGTCAGCACGGCCTGAACCACCGCCATGTCGGTAGCCTGCACGCGCCAGATGCCGAAATGGCGGTCAAGAACGCCCGCGATGTCTACACACGCCGCAACGAAGGCGTCAGCATCTGGGTGGTCGAGGCCGCGCATATCACCGCCTCGTCGCCGTCGGACAAAGGTCCGCTCTACGATCCATCGGAAAGCAAGGTCTACCGCCACCCGACCTTCTTCGACATCCCTGACGAAGCGGGCCATATGTGATGGCCGACCAGACCGCGCTCTTCGAATACCTGCTGCGGCTGGGGGACAACACGCTGGTGCTGGGCCACCGGGTCAGCGAATGGTGCGGCCACGCGCCGGTTCTGGAAGAAGACATCGCGCTCGCCAATACCGCGCTGGATCTGATCGGACAGACCCAGATGTGGCTTGGCTTGGCCGGAGAGGTCGAAGGTTCGGGGCGCTCAGCCGATGATCTGGCCATGCTCCGCGACGTCTGGGACTTCCGCAATCTGCTGCTGGTGGAACAGCCGAACGGCGATTTCGGCCAGACCATGATGCGGCAATGCCTGTTCGATGTGTTTCATTTCGAACTTCTGACTGGCCTCAGCCACTCCAGGGATGTCCGTTTCGCAGGCATCGCCGCCAAGGCGCTGAAGGAGGTGACCTACCACCTCGACCGGTCCTCCGAGACGGTGATCGGTCTTGGCGACGGGACCGAGCAAAGCCATGCCCGAATGCAAACGGCACTGGACCTGCTCTGGCCCTATGTCGGCGAGATGTTCAAACCCGATGTCATTGATGACGCCATACACGCCGCCGGGATTGCCCCTGATCTGACCACGCTGCGCACCCGCTTCGACACACGGATCAACGCCATCCTGACCGAAGCGACACTGACCAAACCGGACAGCACCTATGCCCAGTCCGGTGGCAAGACCGGCTTCCGCCATACTGAACATCTCGGCCATATGCTGACCCAGATGCAGTGGCTGCAACGTGCTTATCCGGGTGCTGCGTGGTGACATGACGCCCGACCTGTCCACCATCTGGGGCTGGCTGGATCAGGTGCCAGACCCCGAGATCCCGGTGATCTCGGTTGTCGATCTCGGCATCGTGCGCGACGTGTCGTGGCAGGGCGACACGCTCGAAGTGGCCGTGACCCCAACCTATTCGGGATGCCCCGCCACATCGGTGATCGCAATGGACATCAAAGCCGCGCTGTACGATCGGGGTGTACGAGACATACGGATCAGGACGCAGATCGCCCCAGCCTGGACAACCGACTGGCTGTCTGACAAGGGCCGCGCCAAACTGCTGGACTATGGCATCGCGCCTCCGTCCCCCGCTGGTGGACCAGAGGCCTGCCCGCGCTGTGGTGGGACTCATCTCACCCGGATCAGCCAGTTCGGATCGACACCGTGCAAAGCACACTGGCGCTGCGAAGACTGCCTTGAACCCTTCGACTATTTCAAATGTATCTGATCACAAGGCTCTGACATGGCGCGCTTTTTCCCTCTGACCGTGACGGATGTCCAGAAAACCACCCGCGATGCCGTCGTCGTTACTTTTGACGCCCGCGACGGGGGCGATTTCGCGTTCACCCAAGGCCAATACCTGACCTTCAAACGCGATTTCGATGGAGTCGAACTGCGCCGCTCCTATTCGATCTGTTCCGGCACCCATGACGGCGCGCTGCGTGTCGCCATCAAAAAGGTTCCCGACGGCGCGTTTTCGCTTTGGGCGAACGATGATCTGACATCCGGAATGGTGATCAACGCCATGGAACCCATGGGGAAATTCCACACCAGGATCGAACCAGACAAGGCAAAAACCTACCTTGCCTTTGCGGGCGGCTCCGGGATCACACCGGTTCTGTCGATCCTCAAGACCGTGCTGGTCGCCGAACCCTTGTCCCAAGTCACGCTTGTTTATGCCAATCGCAGCGTCAGTTCGATCATGTTCCGCGAAGAGTTGGAGGATCTCAAGAACCAACATATGGGCCGGTTGTCCATCATTCACATTCTGGAGACCGATGCACAGGACATCGACCTGTTTCAAGGCCGCATTGACGGTGACAAATGCACTGCGCTGTTCACCTATTGGATCGACATTGCCAGCGTCGACACCGCCTTTATCTGCGGGCCGGAACCAATGATGCTTGCCATCGCGCAGGCACTCAGGGACCATGGGCTGACGAAAGACCAGATCAAGTTCGAACTGTTCGCCAGCGCTCAGACGGGCCGGGTTGCACGCCGCTCAAAATCCGCCGAGACAACGCAAAGCGACACGATCGCCGCCACCATATCTCTTGACGGCATGTCCCGATCCTTTGACATGGACAAGAGCATGACCGTGCTCGAAGCCGCGCTCGAAAATGCAATGGATGCGCCCCATGCCTGTCGGGCGGGGGTCTGTTCCACCTGCAAATGCAAGGTGTTGGAGGGCGAGGTGGACATGGTCGCCAACCACGCGCTTGAAGATTACGAGGTGGAACAGGGCTATATCCTGTCCTGTCAGTCTTACCCGATCAGCGCGCGCATCGTGGTGGATTACGACCAGTAGCGGTCAATCAGCCCTACGCTTGTCCACCACCCGCACCGCCTTGCCCTGCGACCGGGCGACCGAGCCGGGATCGCCCACATCGACCGTCACCGACACGCCGACATGGTCCTTGATCCGTTCTGTCAGCATGGTGGCCGCCGCCTGTCGGGACAGGTCGCTGGCGGCATTCGGCATCGCCTCGACCAGAACGCGCATCGCGTCCAGACGCCCGGCGCTGTAAAGCTCGATCTGGAAATAGGGCGCCAGACCGCCGGTCGCCATCACCTCTTCCTCGATCTGGGTCGGAAAGACGTTCACACCGCGCAGGATCATCATGTCATCGCTGCGCCCTGTCACCTTTTCCATCCGCCTCATCGTCCGCGCCGTGCCGGGCAAGAGCCGCGTCAGATCGCGTGTGCGGTAGCGGATGACAGGCATGCCTTCCTTGGTCAGCGTGGTGAACACCAACTCGCCCTTGTCGCCATCGGGAAGCACGTCGCCGGTCTCGGGGTCGATGATCTCGGGGTAGAAATGATCCTCCCAGATATGCAGACCATCCTTGGTTTCCACACATTCATTGGCGACCCCCGGTCCGATCACCTCGGACAGGCCGTAAATATCGACCGCATGCATGTCGAACGCCTCTTCGATTTCAAGCCGCATCGCGTTGGTCCAGGGTTCGGCCCCGAAAACGCCGACCTCAAGCGAAGACGCGCGCGGATCAAGACCTGCCTTGTGGAACGCCTCAAGGATATTGAGGATGTAGGACGGCGTGACCATGATGCCTTTGGGCTGAAAATCGGTGATCAGACCGACCTGTTTTTCGGTCTGCCCGCCGCCCATCGGCACCACCGTGCCGCCCAGCTTTTCCACCCCGTAATGCGCGCCAAGTCCGCCGGTGAACAGGCCGTAGCCATAAGCCACATGTACCATGTCCCCCGCCCGCAGACCGGACGCCCGCAGCGACCGAGCCACCACGGAAGCCCACATGTCGATGTCGTTCTTCGTGTAGCCCACAACGGTCGGTTTGCCCGTGGTGCCCGATGACGCATGCACGCGGGAGATCTGATCGCGCGGCACGGCGAACATGCCAAAAGGATAGTTGTCGCGCAGGTCGGCTTTCTGGGTGAAGGGAAACTTCGCCAGATCGGACAGGTCGTTCAGATCGTCGGGATGCACCCCCGCCGCGTCGAACTTCGCGCGGTACAGGGCGACGTTGTCATAGGCATGGCGCAGCGACCAACGCAGACGGTCCAGTTGCAGGCTGCGGATCTCGTCGATCGAGGCCAGTTCGATCGGATCAAGGTCGGACGGGTTAGGTGACAAATCCTTCATACGCGCGGCGCCTCCCCTATGCTTCGTCGAACACGGTGCCGTTGATGGCGCGTGACATCCCGCGGAATTCCGCGATCACGGTGCCGGACTGATTGGTCACGGTCACATCCGTAACCCCACTGCGTCCCCGCAGCGAAATCTCGGTCGCCTCTGCCCGCAGTCGGTCCCCCAATCGTCCCGACGCGATGTAGGTGATCGAATTGTGCTGCGCGACGGTGACCTGATTGCGGCTGTTGCAGGCAAAGGCAAAGGCGCTGTCGGCCAACGCAAAGATCACCCCGCCGTGGCACATGCCATGGCCGTTGCAATGGTGCTTTGCGACGGTCAATTCCATGACCGCCCGGCCTTCGGACGCATCCGCCAGTTCCATCCCCATCCATTGCGAGGCATGGTCCTGCTGCCACATGCTTTGTGCGGCTTTTTCAGCCCGGTCTTTTGGTGTCATGGACGCGACGCTTGCATGAAGTTCGCGCCCGGTCAAATACTTAGACACGTCATGGGGAGGCTGCGATGACAGTTCAGGATGTCCAGAGTTTCATTGCGGGCGCATGGATCGCCCCGGACAGCAGCGCGCGCGATATCGCGGATGCGGTGACCGGCGAAACCATTGCGCGGGCCGGTCGGGCACAGGTGGACGCTGGTGTCATGATCGACCATGCCCTGAATGTCGGTGCCCCTGCCCTGCGTGCGTTGACGTTTCATGACCGGGCACGGATGCTCAAGGCGTTGGCACTCTATCTGCAAGAGCGCAAACAGGTGCTGTATGATCTCAGCTTTTCCACCGGGGCCACGCAGAAAGACCACCTGATCGACGTGGATGGCGGGATCGGCACGATGCTGGTCATCGCCTCGAAGGGCCGTCGGGAAATGCCGGATGGGCATGTCTATCTTGATGGCGGCGTCGAGCAATTGTCACGCAAGGGCAGCTTTGTCGGACAGCATGTCTGCACCCCGTTGCAGGGTGTTGCCGTGCATATCAATGCGTTCAATTTCCCGGTCTGGGGCATGCTGGAAAAGCTTGCACCCACGCTGCTGGCCGGTATGCCCGCCATCGTGAAACCGGCGACCACGACCTGCTATGTGACCGAAGCCTGCGTGCGGCTGATGCTGGAGAGCGGAATTTTACCAAATGGTACACTTCAGCTTGTCACTGGTGGTTTGGGCGACTTGCTGGATCATCTCGGCCCGCAGGACGTGGTGAGCTTTACCGGCTCTGCCGACACCGCGCTTGGCTTGCGCCGCGCGCCGAACCTGCTGCGCAATTCCGTCCGGTTCACCGCCGAACAGGACAGCCTGAACGCGTCGATCCTTGGGCCGGATGCGGTGGCGGGAACGCCGGAATTCGATCTGTTGGTCAAGGAAGTCCACCGCGAGATGACCGCCAAGGCTGGGCAGAAATGTACCGCCATCCGCCGGATCATCGCACCTGACGCGCAGGTCGATGCTGTGATTGCCGCCGTGTCTGACCGCTTGCGCGATACGGTGGTCGGCGATCCCCGCGATCCGGCAACAGGGATGGGAGCGTTGGTGTCGGACGCCCAGCGCCGGGATGTGCTGGACAAATGCGCCACATTGAGCACCGAGGCGGAGCGCGTGTTTGGTGACCCGGACGCTTTCGAGGTGAAGGGTGCGGACGCCACGAAGGGCGCGTTCCTGCCCCCGATGCTCTATCACTGCGCCGACCCCGACGCGGCCTCCCATGTGCATGAGACTGAAGCTTTCGGCCCGGTTGCCACAATCATGGGCTACCGCGACCTGGGCCACGCCATTTCGCTGGCAAACCGGGGGCAAGGCAGCCTTGTGGCCTCGATCATCACCCATGACCCGCAGGTGGCCCGCGAGGTGGTGATGGGCGCGGGCGCGTATCACGGGCGGCTCTATTTCAACAACCGCGACAGCATGGCCGAGGCGACGGGGCACGGCTCACCCCTGCCCCACATGGTGCATGGCGGACCGGGACGCGCAGGTGGCGGCGAGGAACTGGGCGGTGTGCGCGGCGTGCTGCATTACATGCAACGGACGGCCATTCAAGGTAGCCCCGACATCTTGCAAGCGATGTCAGGCCAATGGGTGCCTGGTGCCACTACGACCCAAGGCCCGGGGCATCCTTTCCGGCGCAGTTTCGACGAGGTCCAGATCGGGGAAACCCTGCACACGGCAGAGCGCGAAGTGACGCTTGCGGATATCGAGCATTTCGCGGATTTCACCGGCGACACGTTCTACGCCCACATGGATGACGACGCCGCCCGTCGAAACCCGTTCTTTCCCGGTCGTGTCGCACATGGCTACCTGCTGCTCAGCTTTGCCGCCGGCCTGTTCGTCGATCCCGACGAAGGCCCGGTGCTGGCCAATACCGGACTCGACAACCTGCGCTTTCAGAAACCGGTCAGCGCCGGGGATCGGATCAAGGTGCAGCTGACGGTCAAACAGAAGACCCGCCGCACCGAGGACTATGGCGAAGTGCGCTGGCAGGTGGTTCTGCGCAATCAGGACGACGACCAGGTGGCCGATTATGACCTTCTGACCATGAACGCATATGCAAAGTCGCAGTGATCCTTGGCGTTCGGGTTATCGACGGGTATCGATGCAGCATGCGTGATGCCGAGTTTGATCAGATCATGAAACACCTCCTGGATGGAGCCGCACCTAGGGTTTGGTCCCTTCTGGTGACGATGTTCGGCGATCTGGCGATTTCGCCCGAGACCCGGTTGAGCGGGGCAAGTGTCAACGCGATCACGGCCACCATCGGAATCAAACCCGAGGCAACCCGCGTCGCCTTGCACCGCCTTCGCAAGGAAGGCTGGATCGAAAGCCACCGGACCGGGCGTCAGTCGCGCTATGGGCTGACAGAACAGGGGCGTAGCGAAACCAACGCGGCATGGTCGCGCGTCTATGGCCCCGCCCCCGAACAGGCGCAGGCCTATATGGTGATGGACGACCCCACAGCCCTAGGCGACGCGGCTCCATTGCGCGCGTCTGCACACACCGTTCCCGTCGCACCGCGCATCCATGTGTCGCGCAACGCCGAATGGTCAAAGTCGCAATGGGCGGTGCCGCTTCCCTTGTCACACCCGGTGCCGCAATGGGTCGCAGACAAGCTCTGCCCACCCGAGGTGCAGGTGGCATCACAGACACTTTACGCACGTTTCGCAGCATTGCGGGACAACAGGCGGTTGGACGAGCTGACATTGCTGCAACGCACGGCGCTTCGCGTGGTCATCGTACATGAATGGCGCCGTTTGATCCTGCGGGTTCCAGCCTTTCAGGACCTGCTGTTTTCCGACAAATGGCTTGGGTTACAGGCCCGCAGATCAGTTCATGACCTGCTCACGCGGTTGCCGTCCCCAAACCTGACAGAGCTTGAATCAACGATAGACGCATCCTGATGCGTGTCGGGCCACGCGTTTAATCAGGTGTGGATCGCAGGCACCGTGACTCATCATAAAGGTGCATGTGGCGATGCATGTGCCTAAATTATGACCACTCGGGACGGCTGCCGGCCCGCGCGTTCATGAAATCAGACGATCCTGCTTTTTATCCGCCAAGTTTTTCTAAACGCTTTGGAAAACGCTGTGCTGCGCGTAACGTGCGCAGGAACAAACTGGTAGGGACAATGTTTGATCTGCTGATCAAAGAGGCAGTTTTGCCTGACGGGCGTGGCCCGGTGACACTTGCGATCAAAGACGGCACAATCGCCGCGATTGGTCATGACATACCTGACGACGCCATCGAGGTGATCGACGCACAGGGGCAACTTGTCTCTCCGCCGTTTGTCGATCCGCATTTCCACATGGACGCGACGCTGAGCCTTGGTCTGCCACGGTTGAACCAGTCGGGCACCTTGCTTGAAGGGATCGCGCTTTGGGGCGAATTGAAGCCGATGCTGACGGTTGATGCAGTGGTCGACCGCGCGCTGCGCTATTGCGATCTGGCAGTGTCCCAAGGTCTGTTGTCGATCCGAAGCCATGTCGATGTGAGTACCGCGCCGCTGACCGGGGTCGAGGCGTTGCTTGAGGTCCGAAAGAAGGTGGCCTCCTATATCGACCTGCAACTGGTGGCCTTTCCGCAGGACGGTCTGTTTCGCGCTGACGGGGCCGAGGACAACCTGCTGCGCGCGCTGGACATGGGTGTCGACGTGGTGGGCGGCATCCCGCATTTCGAACGCACGATGGAAGACGGTGCGCGGTCGGTGAAACGGCTCTGCGAGATCGCGGCGCATCGGGGATTGCCGGTTGATCTGCATTGCGACGAAAGCGATGATCCGATGTCGCGGCATGTGGAAACGCTGGCAGCGGAAACCACGCGACTGGGTCTTGGCGGGCGTGTCGTTGCCAGCCATGTCACCGCGATGCATTCCTACGACAATTACTACGCGTCCAAACTCATCCCGTTGATCGCAGAGTCCGGCATGCATGTTGTGCCAAACCCGCTTATCAACATCACGCTACAAGGGCGGTCTGATACCTATCCGCGCCGCCGCGGCCTGACCCGTGTGCAGGAACTGCGCGCGGCCGGGGTCAACGTGGCCTTCGGGCAGGATTGCACGATGGACCCTTGGTATCCGCTGGGATCGGCAGACATGCTCGACGTGGCACATATGGGGGTGCATGCCGTGCCCATGACCTCGCGCGAGGCGATGGCGTGGGCATTCCAGTCGGTCACTTTGGGCGGCGCGGCGGCGATGGGTCTGCCCGATCCAACCCTACGGATCGGCGGACCGGCGAACATGGTGCTGCTTCAGGCGCGCGACCCGATCGAGGCAGTGCGCCTCAAGGCGACGCGGTTGGCCGTCATCCGGGGCGGCAAGGTTCTGTCGCGCACCGCACCGCGCATTGCACAGCTTTCACTGCCGGGGCGACCCGACAGCGTGAACCCGGCGGAGTATGCACCGCCGCAAGACACATAACCCAAACCCAACACAGAGGATGCTGCCATGACCCTGACCCCAAACCGCCGAAGCCTGCTTGTCGGCGCTGCCGCGACCTTGGCCTTGCCTGCCTATATCCGCCGCGTGAACGCGCAAACCGTGGTCAAGGTGGCGGGTGTCCATGCCTCTCCGGTCGAGAACGCGTGGAACAGTCGGATTCACATTGCCATGCAGCAGGCCGCCGAGGCCGGGCTGATCGAGTACGAATTCTCCGAAGGCGTGGCCGCCACCGACTACCCCCGCGCGATGCGGGAATACGCGGAAAGCGGTGCGCAACTGGTCTGGGGGGAATCCTATGCCGTGGAACGTGAAGCGCGCGAAGTGGCGGCAGATTACGCTGACACCGCGTTTCTGATGGGGTCGTCCGGGGGCCCGGAAGGTGACAATTTCGGCGTCTTCGGCACCCGCAACCACGAAGCGGCCTATCTGGCGGGGATGCTCGCGGGCAAGATGTCGGAAAGCAATGTCTTCGGATCGGTCGGTGGCTATCCTATTCCCGAGGTCAATCTGCTGATCAACGCGTTCCGCATGGGGGTAAGCGAGGTGAACCCCGACGCAACCTTCCTCAACGGTTTTATCGGTGCCTGGTTCGATCCCGCCCGCGCGCAGGAGGCGGCGATTGCCCAGATCGATGCAGGTGCGGACATCCTGTTCGGGGAACGCATCGGGACCGCCGACGCGGCACAAACCAAAGGGGTCAAGGCCATCGGGTCACTGATCGACTACACGCCGCGTTACCCCGAAACCGTGTTCGCCAATGCGATCTGGAACTATGGCCCGACGATAGAGGCCATCGTGGCCGATGTCACTGCGGACAACCCGGTGGGACGCGACTACACCGAGTACTCGTTCATGAAGTATGGCGGCAACGACCTGATCTATGTCGACAGCATGGTGCCTGGCGATGCCGTGCCCGCGATGGACTCAAAACGCGCGGCCATTCAGGCAGGTGAGTTCGAAGTGCCGATCGATGCAAACGAGCCTGCCTGATCGTCTGTGACGGACGCAACGGCCCTTGCCGCTGCCATTGCTGATGGGCGGGTGTCTGCCCGCGAGGTGATGGCAGCCAGCCTTGCCCGTGCGCGGGAAGTTCCCGGTGTCTTGGCCCGCGTGCTGACTGACGACGCCGCATTGGCTTTGGCCGAAACGGTCGCGCCCGGGCCATTTTCCGGCGTGCCATTTCTGGGCAAGGATCTTGGCTCTGCCGCATGTGGGCTTGGCATCGCGGCGGGTGTTCCAGCTTTGCGGCTTCGTACAGAAAACCCATCACAGGACAGCGCGATCTTCGAACGGTTCCGCGCGGCGGGGCTGGTGCCTTTCGGCCTGAGCAGCGTGCCCGAGTTCGGCCTTGCCCTGACCACGGAACCGCGCGGCATGCCGCCCGCCATCAATCCGTTTGATCCATCGCTCTCGGCGGGCGGGTCGTCCGGCGGGGCCGCATGTGCCGTCGCCAGCGGAGTGGTTGCCATCGCCCATGCAACCGATGCGGCGGGGTCAATCCGTGTTCCTGCGGCCTGCTGCGGGCTCTGGGGATTGAAACCGTCGCGTGGGGCTGTGCCGACAGGTCCGGATTTCGGCAATCACCTCATAGGTCTCACGAGCGAAGGGGTGCTTGCCCGCAGCTTGCGGGACGTGACAACCGCGTTTCATGCGGTCACGCGAACACGGCCCACAAGAGCCCCTGTCTTGGCCAAACGCATCAAAGTATGTATCCCGGTCGACACGTCACCAGAAACCGTCAAGGAGCTTCGGGACATCGCCATGCAGCTGTCCACGCATGGCCACGACGTGACAGACATGCCGGCACCAAGCCTCCTCGCCACCAACTGCGACCGCCTCACGCGCACGATCCTGACCGTGTCGCTGGCAGATTGGGTTGATGTCTTGGGCCTCCGAGAACCGGACATTACACCCATAGCTGCCGCCATCGCACAGGAAGGCCGCGCGATGACTGGAGCATCGGTATTCGCGGCCACAAGAGACTTGGTCCGGCTGAGCCACGAGACCAACGCGCTTTTCACCGAATGTGATGCGATCCTGATGCCAGTCATGTCGGGGCTTCCGCCAAAAACTGGAAGCTTCCCCGATACGGAAACATCGCCCCAGACGCGCTTTGATCGCATGGCCCGGATTGCCCCGATGGCGACGATCGCCAATGTCGCGGGACTACCTGCGCTGGCCTTCCCGGCGGGCTTTGCCAACGGCCTGCCCATCGGCGCGCAACTTCTGGCACCGCAGGGAAAAGACGCCGATCTGCTGGCGCTTGCCACCTGTCTTGCCCAATGTGTCGACATTCCGTTTCCGCACCCAATTGCCGGACTGCCCAAATGACCGCTGTTCTTGAACTTTCCAACATCACCAAGCGGTTCGGCGCGCTGACCGCAAACGAGGACGTGTCGCTGCATCTGGGACAGGGCGAAATCCTTGCCCTTCTGGGTGAAAACGGCGCTGGCAAGACGACGCTGATGAACATTCTCTTCGGCCATTACAACGCCGACGAAGGCGAGGTGCGGGTGTTCGGCGAAACCCTGCCCCCCGGCAAACCGCGCGCGGCGATTGCCGCAGGAGTCGGGATGGTACACCAGCATTTCACGCTGGCGGGCAACCTGACGGTTCTGGAAAACGTCATGCTGGGGTCTGAACCTTTGGGCCGTCTGCGCTCTGACACGGCGGCGGCACGCGAAAAGCTGATGGCGATTTCCGACCGATTTGGCTTGCCGGTGAACCCGGACAGAAAGGTGTCACGCCTGTCGGTCGGGGAACGGCAACGGATCGAGATCCTCAAGGCGCTTTACCGCGATGCGCGTATCCTGATCCTTGACGAACCCACCGCCGTTCTGGCGCGGCCAGAGGCGGAACGCCTGTTTGAAACCCTGCGCGGTATGACGAAAGACGGGCTGTCGCTGATCTTTATCAGTCACAAGCTGCACGAGGTCATGGCCGCCTCTGATCGTGTGGCTGTCCTGCGCGGCGGCAGAATGGTCGCGGAACGCAAAACGTCCGAGACATCCTCCGCCGAGCTGGCCGAGCTGATGGTCGGTCGCAAGGTGGAACGCCCCGTGCGCGAAGACCAGACCATCGGTGCGCCGGTGCTGGTGGCGGATCGCGTCACCGTGGCCGAGGACGGCGAGACCAAGCTGGACGATGTGTCCTTCACCGTGCATGCGGGCGAGATCCTTGGCGTTGTCGGCGTGTCTGGCAACGGTCAGGGCGCTCTTGGGGCGCTGCTCTCGGGGCTGATGCATCCGATCCAAGGCACGCTGACGCTGAATGACGTCGATGCGGGCAATCTTGGACCACGCGGGTTGATCCAGGCCGGGGCCGCGCGGGTGCCCGAAGACCGGCATGCCGAAGGCGCTGTGGGCGAAATGACCGTCTGGGAAAACGCGGTGCTTGAGCGATTGCGCAGTCCGCAGTTTTCCAAGTCGGGCTTTGTCCGGCAATCCGCCGCGCGCGCGTTTGCTGCTGACCTGATCCAACGCTTTGACGTGCGCGGCGCCAATCCTGACACGCGCATCCGGTTGCTGTCGGGCGGCAACATGCAAAAGCTGATCCTTGGCCGCTGCCTTGCCACCGGGCCACGGTTCCTGTTGGCCAACCAGCCGACACGCGGTCTGGACGAAGGGGCGATTGCGGCGGTGCATGCCGAGCTTTTGGCCGCGCGGGCCGAGGGGGCGGCGATCCTGCTGATCTCGGAAGAACTTGAAGAGGCTGTGCAATTGTCGGACCGGATACAGGCCATTGTAAAAGGACGGCTGTCACATCCGGTTACAGCGGACGAGGCCGATGCGCGGCGGTTGGGGTTGATGATGGCAGGCGTTTGGGACGAAACTGATGCGGCTTGAACGGCGAGAGCATGTGCCCTTGACGCTGGTGGCCACGGCACCTTTGGCCGCGATCCTTGCTGCCTTGCTGCTGGCCGCGGGACTCATCGCAGCTGCCGGGGTCAACCCCTTGACCGCCTATGTCGAGATGCTGCGCGGCGCTTTGGGGTCGCGCCTTTCGATCACGGAAATGCTGACCCGTGCCACTCCGCTGATTCTGACTGGGCTTGCCGCCGCCGTGGCCTTTCGCGCCCGGCTCTGGAATATCGGCGGAGAGGGCCAGTTCTATGTCGGGGCGTTGACCACCGCGTGGATCGGCCATTCGCTTACCTTGCCCGGCCCCATCGGGATGGCGGTTCTGATGGTCTGCGGGATGGCGGCAGGGGCGCTGCTGCTGGCTGGCCCTGCGTTCCTGCGATTACGCTTTGGTGTCGACGAAGTGGTCACGACGCTCCTCCTCAACTTCATCGTGATCCTGTTCGTGGGCCTGATGATCGAAGGTCCGCTGCGCGACCCTTTGGCCTTTGGCTGGCCGCAATCGGTGCCGGTGGAGGGCGATTACCGCCTGCCTGATCTGGTGCCCCGCACACGGCTGCATGTCGGCCTGTTGGTCGCCATCGCGGCGGCGGGCGTGGTCTGGGTTGTCCTGACCCGCACCGTGTTTGGCGTTGAAACCCGCGCCGCTGGCCTGAATGCCCGTGCTGCCGCGTTTGCGGGCATTTCCCTGCCCCGCACGATCATGGGCGTGGCGCTGGTGTCCGGGGCGCTGGCTGGCCTGGCGGGGGCGGTCGAAGTGATGGGCGTCACGGGAGGTGTGACGACAACCATGTCACCGGGGTTTGGCTATGCCGGGATTGTCGTTGCGATGCTTGCCGCGTTGCACCCGGCGGGCGTGGTGGTGGCGGCGATCTTTGTGGCGACGGTATTTGTCGGCGCAGACGCCATGAGCCGCGCCACGGGTGTGCCGAGTTTCATCGCGGACGTGATCGTCGCGCTGTCGTTGCTGACCATGTTGGTGGCTTTGCTTTTTACAACCTACAGGCTGCGCCGATGATCGAAGCACTGGAGATCTTGACCAATACAAGCCTCTGGGCCGCCGTGCTGCGTATTGCAACACCGCTCATTTTCGGCGTTCTCGGGGCGCTTTTATGTGAACGCGCAGGGGTTCTGAACCTTGGGATCGAAGGTATCATGACGATGGGCGCGATGGCCGGGTGGCTGACCGTGTACCTTGGCGGTGACCTGTGGATGGGGCTTGTGATTGCGGCGGCAAGTGGCGGTCTGATGGGGTTCCTGCACGCTGGTCTGACCGTACCCTTGGGGCTGTCGCAGCACGTTTCCGGGCTTGGCATCACGCTTTTTGCGTCGGCCTTGTCGTACTACTTGTACCGCCTGATCGTACAAGTCGGTGAGACTCCGCCGACCATCGAACCGTTCAAACCGTTGGACATTCCCGGCCTGTCGGACCTGCCGGTCCTTGGCCCGATCCTGTTCAGCCAAACTGCACCCACCTATCTTGCGCTGATCTCGGTCGCGGTGCTGGCCTATGTCTTGGCGCGCACGCCGCTTGGACTGGCGATCCGCATGACGGGTGAAAACCCCCACGCGGTCGAGGCCCAAGGGTTGAACCCGAACGCGCTGCGCATCGGAGCCATCGTTGCCGGTTCGGCGTTGATGGGGCTGGGCGGCGCGTTCCTGACCACCGCGGCGTTCAATTCGTTCTTCCCGGAAATGGTGCAAGGGCGCGGCTGGATCTGTATCGCGCTGGTGGTGTTTGCGTCGTGGCGACCGGGCAAGGCGTTGGTTGGCGCGTTGTTGTTCGCGTTTTTCGATGCCTATCAGTTGCGTTTGCAGAACGTGGTCGACGGCGTGCCGTACCAGTTGTTCCTGATGGCGCCTTACGTCTTGTCCATCGTGGCGCTGATCCTTGTTGCCCGCCGGGCCGAGGTGCCAGAGGCGCTGATGGCCCCCTATCGGCGCGGCGAGAGGTAGGGTCAGGCGAAGACCACGCCATCCATCAGCTTGCGCGCGGTGCGCAGAACGGCGGCGGATGTGACTTCTCCGGTGTCGGACACTTGCGCAATGATGCTGGTCTCTCCGATCGGATGTTCGATGGGCATTCGTTTTTGCGCGCCATTGGGCACCTGTGCCAACCCTTCGGCCACTGATCCCGGCAACAGGCACGCCGTCGCCACGCTGACCGCGCCCAGCACCCCGATAGAGGCATGGCAGCGATGTGGAATAAACGTCCGGGTCGAGATCACGCCACCCTGTTTCGGCGCGCTGATCAGCGTCATCTTGGGCACGGTCTTTTGCGCGACGTCGCCAAGGGTCATCAGCGGACCACAGGCAAGGCGGATCGCTTCAAGTCGGGACTTGAGCGTTTCGTCTTGGTCCAATGCGTCGCGGTCTTCGGTGCCTGTGATCCCAAGGTCAGCAGCACGCAACAGGACCACCGGCATGCCGTTGTCGATCATCGTAACGTCGATGCCTTCGACACGATCCAGCGTGGTCCCTGTCGGCAGCAACGCACCACAGGTCGAACCCGCGGTTCCGACAAACTCCAACGGAACGGGGGCTGCCGTTCCCGGCACGCCATCAATCGCTGCATCGCCAGCATAGGTCGGTGCTCTGTTCGGCGTCTGAACCGTGGCGATGGCTGTCTGGCCGGTGTTCTGCATGTAAATCGTCACGCGCGTCTGCCCGTCCTGCGCCGCGACAAGGCCGCGTTCGATGGCAAAGGGTGCGACACCAGCAAGGATATTGCCGCAGTTCTGACCGTCGGACACCATCGGCTGATCGACTGCGACCTGAAGAAACAGGTAATCCACGTCGATGCCGTCACGGTCCGACCGTTTCACAACCGCCACCTTGGAAGTCAGCGGATCGGCCCCACCCATTCCGTCAATCTGGCGGGGATCTGGGCTTCCCATGACCCGCAGCAGAAAGGCCTCGCGGTCTGCGGGCAGCTCCCCGGCAAGGAAATAACCACCCTTGGAGGTGCCGCCCCGCATCCACATGCAGCGGACTCCGTCATTCATTCGTCAGATCCTTTTCCATCGGTTGTTCGCGCATCTGGAAAATGTCGGGGACAAGTTCAGTCACATCGTTCGCAACCCGCGCTTCGGCGGCCAGGCCGGGAATGACGCACCATCATCCTGAACGCGAGTCAAAGTGCCCCGGAGTTGATCCATTCATCAAGCTTCTGGCGGCTGACCTCAAAGTGCATGCTGTCCTCGCGTCCCCAAGACGCCCCCCAGACCCATCCTTCACTTCGAAAGAAATCGGCCAGAATGGTAAGCCCCAGTTGCGTCTTGCCATCGCCAAGCGTGTCGAGAACGCCATCGATGTTCAGATCGACGGCCAAGCCGAACGCGTGCGTCGATGCCCGGCCACGCGTGCCGCGAATTTGGCGCACACAAAGCGAACCCGCAGTGTCGATACGGGCATAGAGGTCAGGATCGGTGACCCGGATTTCTTCGAACACCCTCCGAAGGGAATCGGCGGCAGGTTTGAGCATGCGAACACGGATGGGCCCCACCTCTTCAAGCACCAGCTTGCTTGCCAGACGGGGATTGGTCATCTCTTCGCAATTGTCGGACATGACTTCACGCGGAGGGCCAAAAACCCGTGTCAGATATGTTGGTCCTGCAATGGTCAGCCCGTCATTCACGTTGCGACGATTGGCGATCAGCACAACTTGCGCATAGGCATCAATAATTTCGTTTTCACCGTCTTGCCGAAAGCTTTCTGACCCATCAGACGGGGCCATGCCCAGATTTCGACCCGGCGCAGTTGTCAGTGGGGCGCGTGACGCAGCGGCGGCGACCTGGGACAGTTCTTTGGTCAGGTCTTCCATGCGGATTTGCAGATCCTCAACCTGCTGGCTGAGCATCTCAATCTCGATCCGCGCACCGGAATCTATCGCGGAGCCTGCAAACCCTTCCTCCTGAAACAGCTTGGGAACGAAGATCCAGATGATCGGTGCAAGGATGATTGCAATACTCAGGATAATCGCCGGAACCAGGCGCATGAAACAATTTCCCAACCAAAAAATATCCATCCGAGTTAACCGGATTCCCCCTTTCAAGCCAAGGATAAACCGCCACTGTCCTTAAGATGTGCGCCCCATCCCACGAAGGTGCCCCGATCTGGGCCGGGCATGGCGCGCAAGCGAACTGTCTTTTGGCACTGGCGAAAAAAAGGTCTTTCGGGGGAAGGAATAACGCGAGCTTTGTGCAGATTGACCTGTCAAAACCATTGCCGCCTTGTCTGAGCTAAGCTACTCTTACTGCATCAAAGCTTTTTCATTCGAGGACATGCATTACAATGTCGTACATTCGAACAGTTTCCATCCTGTCCCTTGCCATCTCACTGTGCGTCGGCACGGTGCATCACGCTTCGGCGCAAGACGCGTCCGGTGCGGGGATGACCGCCGAGCAGATCACCGAAGCCTTTGAAAAGCAGAAAACACGCGGGCTTGTTCTTGTGCCTTCGGGCGAGGCGGCGGCCGCCACCACCGAAACGGCAACCACCACCGTCGCACCGACAGAGACCGCCTATTCAGAGGTCGAAAAATCCGATCAGGTGAACATCAAGATCAACTTCGACTTCGACAGCGCAACGCTTCGAGACGACCAGAAACCGCAACTGGCCACGTTGTGCCAGGTGATGAAATCGGTCGATGTTCAGCTTTTCCAGATTGTTGGGCACACCGACAGTTCGGGGTCTGCCTCGTATAATGAAAACCTGTCCTTGCTGCGCGCCAAAGAGGTCAAGCGGCATCTGGTCAATGAATGTGGGATCGCGGACAACCGTCTTGAAGCCATCGGAATGGGCGAAAGCGTTCCTTACAATGCTGCTGACCCACGCAGCGATGACAACCGACGCGTTGAATTTCAAGCACTTGGCTAATGACTTCGGTCACATTCTGAACCCGGAGACATTATGACCGATAGCCGTCCAGGAGACCTGTTTCAGCCTGGCGATCTGGTGAATAACACCTACCGCGTCGAAGCAATCCTTGGACGCGGAGGAACGTCTGACGTTTATCGGGCGCGGTCCGAGATTTCCGGTCGGCTTGTTGCGCTGAAGGTGCTCAAGTCCGAGTTTTCCACAAACGAAGATTATCTTTTGCTTCTGACCCGTGAAGAAGCGATGCGTGAAATCCGGCATGATGCCATCGTGCGGTACTCTGAAAACCATCGCACTGCGGACGGCCATGTTTATCTTCTGATCGACTATATCGATGGCCCCGGCCTTGATAAAAAGCTCAAGCAGGGGCCGATGTCGGCGGATGATCTGTTGACCATTTGCAGACGCGTCGCCGAAGGCCTGCAAGCCGCGCACGAACGCAACATCTTTCACCGCGATCTGTCTCCGGACAACATCATCCTGCGCGACGGCGATCCCGCCCAAGCGGTGATTATTGATTTCGGGATTGCGAAAGACACCAATCCGGGTGCGGAAACCATCGTCGGCAACGAATTCGCCGGTAAGTACGCCTATGCCGCGCCGGAACAACTGGCTGGCAAGACCGACGCACGCACTGATATCTATTCGCTCGGGGCATTGCTTCTGGCAAATTTCCGCGGCAAATCCCCCGACATCGGGCGAAACCCGATGGAGGTTGTTCAGAAGAAATCTGAAAAGCTGGACACAGATGGCGTCCCGGAGCCGCTCAAGTCCTTGCTGGACAAGATGACCAATCCGAACCCGGATGAGCGGTTCGACAGCGCAGCCCAGGTTTTGGCGGCGCTGGACGGTGAACCCTTTGATCTGCCGAAATCCGACACGCTTTCGGATGAGACAGTAATTGTCCCCCTGTCCGCCGCCGCAAAATCCGCCGCCAAAGCAGAGCCGGTTACAGCGCCCCCTGCCCCAGAGCCCGCAAAAAAGACCGCCGCAAAGCCAAAGTCCGACAGCAAGAAAAGCGGCATGGTGATCCCGGTTGCGATTGGCGGCGTCCTCGTTGCAGGAGTCGCCGGCGCGTTTGCAATGGGGCTGTTCTCGTCCGCTCCCAGCATGCCCGTCGCTGATCCCTACCGGCTGTCCGTGGCCAAAGCCAAAGACAGCCCGCCCCGCGCCGTTGGATTTGTCCCGGCCGAAGACGTAGCCTCTGAACTGCGCCAGCAGATGCAGGATCAGGACGGAACCTTTGATCTGACCCTTGCATCCGGTGCAATCTCGGAAAGCTGGGGTCAGGACATGCTGGCGGTTGTTGATGCCATCGACGAGATGGACATTTGGCGGGTGTCCCTTTCGGGCGACACGGTCGAGGTTGAAGGATCGACCACAAGCAGACCGGTCTATGACACCGTTCTCGCGGCGTTTGATGCCGGTGTGATGGGGTCACTTGACGGAGAGCCGTCCTTGACCCTTGACGAGGTCATCCTTGCCCCCCAGCAGCTTGACCCGATCCTTAACACCTATGCCGATTGTGGGCCGCTGAATTTGGTCAATCGCCCCATTGCGGGGTATGGCCCCGAGAGCCCGATTGACGTGCGTGGCACAATGTCGAGCGAAGAAAGCCGATCCGCTTTGTCCAACGCCATGAGAACCGTGGTGGGAACACGGCCGGTTCGCATTGATGTGGATATCTTGAATCCGACGCTCTGCCTGATCGAGAGCGTGATGCCAAAGGCCCCGTCCAGCACAATCGACGTCGCCTTTTTTCAAGGTGACGGTGGCAGCAATCCCAACCCGACGGGAGAATTTGTGGTTGGCGAAAACCCGGTGATCGACATTGAATTGCCCGCAGATGTCACGGACGGGTTTCTTTCGGTTTCCGTGCTCGACGTCTCGGGGGATGTCTTTCATCTCTTGCCGAACCTCAATCGGTCCGACAATTCCGTTGAAAGCCTGCGTGACGGGCAAGACGGTGCCACGTCAATCCGGGTGGCCTATTCGATCCAGGAAGCACAACAAACCGGGGGTCTGGCGTTTCGGGTCGACGATTCCACGCTGGGGAAAAGCAAGATCATCGTCATTCACTCGAGCGAGCCGCTGTTCAATGAAATGCGCCCGACAAGTGAATCTGCGCTAAGCTATTCGGAAGCGTTGCTCGAGCAGGACCGGAACGCGTCTTCGCGTATCTATTCACTCGACAGTCGAATTCTGGAAACGCTGGCGCGGTAATCCGGCAGCGTTTGAACTGCTACATGATCTCGACTACAATGACGGTAATGTTGTCGGCGCCGCCGCCGTTCAAGGCGATCTGAATAAGCCGGTCCACCACGGTTTCCAGCGGTTCAGCGTTCATCACATCCTCGATCATCTTGAAGGTCGCGTATTTGGTCAATCCGTCGGAACACACGAGGAAACGGTCGCCGGGTTCAACCACACCGCGCACCTTGTCCAGTTCCAGTTCGTCCCCGACCCCGACAGCGCGGGTGATGGCATTGGATTGCGGATGATGTTCGGCCTCGTCCCATGTCATCTGGCCAGACTCGACCAAGGACGCCACCAGAGAATGGTCAGCCGTCAGCATCTGAATGGCACCATCATGTACAAGGTAGATGCGGCTATCGCCGGCCCAGAGACCGACAAAGTGCGAATTGGCCAACATGAGGCTGGCCACCGTCGCGCCAATCGTCGCCACGCCACGGGCCTCTGCCTCGGCGCGGATCAGTTCATGGGCTTTCTGTATGGCATGGCGCAACGCGTGCATGCGGTCAGTTGCGGACAGATCAGGTTCTATCGTGGCGATCAGGTCAGTGATCAGACGACTGGCAAAATCACCGGCTTCGTGACCGCCCATCCCATCTGAGACAACCCAAATGTTCTGTTCCGGAAGCGCGAGAACGGAATCTTCGTTGACCTTGCGCTTTAGTCCAACGTGGCTTCGAGCATTGAAGCGGACCCGTGGGGTAACAACATTCATAAAATGCCTTCTCTCCAAAGCTCGGCGTCCAGATCGAACAAACCTTGCATGTTCGACCCATCCGGTAAACCGTCACACACCATGAGACGATTGTCCCCATCCATCGTCGTGCTCCAGATGGTGGGAACCTGAAAGGACCGCGCCAAAAGATCGGCCGTGAGGCCCGTGAGCATCTTTTGCGCATCCGCATTCCTGCAGGCGACAACAGACCCGGCGGCGACCCGGCAGTGTGTGTTTTCCAAAGGAACCGAAATTTCGAGCGCGGACAGTTTTTCGTCCAGGGCATCCCTGCTGATGTCTTCGTCCAGCACCGACAACGCGATCGTTTCAAGCTCTTCAAAAACGTCCGTGTCCATCAAATGCGCTCGGATGGCCGTCATCTCTTCGGAAAGCGGCACCATGAGCGTCAGGGGAAAGCGCCGCCCGACCCGATCGACCGACGGCATGAGCACGCCAAGCACAGCTCCGGGACCGGCAAGGCCCGCCGAAAGGCAAAAGCGCCAGATCGGAACCGACATATACAATTCGTCCCAACGCGCGCCGTAGGCATGTGCCCCTGACACGAGGCAGCGCTGTAGCCATTCGTCCCAGACATCCGCGAAACCGGGCGGAGCGTTGATGCGGAAGAAATCCCCGACAGAGGGGATTTTCCCGAAAGCTCCGAACTTCACGGTCGTCATTAGAATGTTTTCGGGCAGCTGAATTTCGAAAGCGCCGGCAGCGCAAACGGATTCAAGACTGATCCGGCCTGAAGTTGGAAGATGGAGATGCGCCCACCGACATTGAAAATGACACGCTTGCGGTCAGAGACATTGGTTCGCCGCACCTCGGCCGCGTCCAGCAATCTGAACCAGGCCCAGGGACCGTCCTTTTGCAGGACACTTTCCACGTTCTGTGCTGGAGGGGTAAAGCTGATGCGGGCAAGACCCACTCCGCCCGGCCAATCAAGCGCCACAGGGGTCGGCGCACCGCCACGATGGGCAAATGGAACCTGTTTTCCATGCACTTCAAGCATCACGGATTCCGCTTTGGGGTCCAAGGCCTGGGGCATCATCTGAAACTGGATGTTTGGCGCGCCACCCCCGGCAAAGAACGCTTCGCGAATTTCGGCGGCGTGTTGCAATTGTTCAAGCACAGCCGGGCTGATGCCCAGATCGACATCATTCACCTGTTTCCATGACCATGGGCGCGTCCGGGTGTCGATATACTCGATCAGGTTTTCGTTGACGAAGCTGTCAATAAGACCAGCGGGACCAAACAGCTTCTGGAAATCCGCGATCGCGACATCAGCCTGCGCGCGCCGATTGAACGGATATCGATCCCCCAAAGCCTGCTGACAGAACGGCAGAATTGTCGATTGCCAACGTGCATTGATTCCCGTCCGTGTATTGTCCGACGTGATGCCCGAAGACCCCGACGCAATCTGTGTGGCCCAACGCTCCAACGGTCCGTCCGCACGCGCAGCCGCCTCCTGGAACCTCTGGATTGCGGCACCGCCCTCCCCGCTGGAGGACGACCCCGAGAAGCTCATCTTGTTCAATTCCTGATAAAGCTCGGTCAAAAGAACGATCAGCTCATCAAGCTGTGACGGCAAACCGGGTTCCGGAGCCTGTGTCAGCTGTTGCAGCCAGCCAAACCGGTCTTCGACATACGACCCCGGCGGTTGCGGTGCCGCTTCTCCGGAGTTGGCCGCAGATTTCTGCAAGGCTTCCAGCAACAGCCGGGTCCGCGATCTCATCTGACGCTGCACATCCTCTTGGGCGATGGCACCGACGTCGCTTGCCAACTCGCTGGTCCCGCCTGAACGGTCTTCGGTCAGACGGGTTTCGTCGGCAATCGCCTCAAGGATATTGACGATGGGCGATGTTGGACCGGACAGAACATTTGTGACCTCAACCGCGTGGCTGAGCGACTCCAGCGGAATGATATCGACATCACCAAGGATCGCATCATAGCGCGAGATGAAGTCGTTGTAATACAGGTCCAACACATCCCGGCTCAGTGCGGCAAGCGCCTGTTCGGTCTGTTCGGCCTCACCGCGCGGACCAAGCACCCAGCTTTCGCGTTGGATCCGTGCTGCCACGCTCAGGGCTTCGCCAAGAAAGACGTCGTTGAAACCGCTATAGGTAAAGATGCCATCGACCCCGTCGGTCAACGCCTTTCCCGATGAGCGCACAAGGACGCGTGCAACCGCCGGGCCGCCTGCATCCGTGATCCGCCATTTGGGGAGCGATACCGATGCGGGGCTGTTGATGATCCCGTTATACACCCGCTGCGCCAGGGGCATTTCGGACAGAAGCGCCTGAACCTGTTCCACAAGCGGGCCATTCAATTCGATCTCCTGCATCGGTTGGTCCAGAAGTGCGGTCAGGTGAATGTCCAGATCCTGCCGGAATTCTTCGCGCGCCGGGCCGGGAAAGGCAAGTTCCCAGTCGAGCAGCATCCACTCCGAGACAAGGTCCTGATTCATCGGCCCCTGAAGCCCCAGCATGAGGTATATCTTCAGTGCCTCGTAAAGCAGATCCGGGTTGTTCATGTTGCCGCTCATCTGCTCTTCAAGCCGCAGCAGAAGCCGCGGAAGCAGTCGTTGGTTCAGCGCGCGGCGATAGGTCTGGGTCGCCTGCGAGCCGATAACCTCGCCCTGGTAAAGACCATAGGTCAGTCGGCTTTCAGGTTCCGGATCCGAAATCGTCGGGTTGGCCGGCATGTCGCGCAAGACATTCAGGGCCGCGACGACGGGAACAAGATCCGTGTCCCCGATCGGGCTACTTGGCAGTTTCGAGGCGGCGCTGGAGTATTCGGCCACATGGGCGTTGGCCTGCGCGATCAGTTCGCTGTTTCCCTGGAATGACCGGACCAGCAGAGTCCCGGCGCCAGCGGCAACCATCACCGTGGCAATGATCGCGGCCCATTTGGTGATCTTGTAGCGGCGTTCGACCTTGTCATCCGCAGACACAAGCCCGGCTTCGGGGAAGATCACACCTTCGAACAGACGCGTCAGGAAGTAGGATCGACCGGCCCCCTGCCCTGTGCCGATGGCTTGGCGACCAATCCCGAACGTCCGCGCCATGCTGAGCATCAAGCGGTCGATGGGCGTGCCTTCCTGTGTGCCGGATGTGAAATACACGCCACGCAGCATCTGGCGATGCTGAAACCGGTTTTCCTGAAAGACTTCGGTCAGAAACGCCTTGGCGACACTGCGCATCGAGGCCACCTGCGACGGAAAGCCCGCCACCAGCGTTCGGCGCTGCGGATCGGTTTCCTCTTGCATGCGTTCCAGTGACTGCGAATTGAGCCGTTCAAGAAGGGCTGCAAATTCCTCGTCGAATGCCGCGACCGGCGACGCTTCGGTCTTGCCCTGTTCAAGCGGCAACGTGAAACCCCAGACCTGTTCACGGCTTTCCTTGCCCAGATTGTCGTGGAATTCGGTGAACCCGGCAATCAGGTCCGCTTTGGTAAACAGAACGTAGACCGGGAAACGCACACCCAGTTTTTCGCGCAATTCGGTCAGGCGGGCGCGCACGGCCCCTGCATGGCCTTTCTGGGTGATTTCATCCTGCAACGCCAGATCACTGAGGCTGATCGCAATGATCGCGCCATTGATCGGCTGCCGCTTGCGAAACTTCTTCAGAAGACCAAGAAACCCTAGCCAGGCCGCATTGTCGGCCTGCGCATCGCTTTCCTGCGTGGTATAGCGCCCCGCCGTGTCGATCAGCACCGCGTTGTTGGTGAACCACCAGTCACAATTGCGCGTGCCCCCGACACCGCCAATCGCGGTCTTGCCCATCTCGTCGGCCAACGGAAACTGAAGACCCGAATTCACGATGGCGGTTGTCTTGCCGGCACCCGGCGGGCCGATCATGATGTACCACGGCAATTCGTTGAGATGCTTGCGCCCGTTCTTGGACTTGCGCAATTCGGACATCGCCGTTTTGAACTTGTCGCGCAGTTCGGTGATCTCGCCGCTGACAACATCATCGCCGGTGTCAACACTTGCCGCGATTTCTTCGGTCAACTGCTTCTCGCGGCTGCGTCTGCGCAAAAAGATGGTCAATCCGATCCCGCCGAAGATCAGCGCGAACAGCCCAACCATCAGCAGGCGAACCATCACCGATCCAAATGGTCGGCTGACGTCGTTTCCGATCAGCGGTCCAAGATACCATACCAAGAGCGACAGCACGAGGGCGGCGAAGAACAGGCCGAAATAGATCGACGTAAAGAACCTGAGAACCTTCATGCTTCGTTCTCCCGAACCAGGACGACTTCGATTCGTCGATTTGTCGCGCGACCTTCACTTGTCCCGTTGTCCGCGATGGGTTCGGCATCCGCGCGGCCTTCGGCACTTAGTCGGGAATCGTCATCAATGACGCCGGCCATCGAATTCATCACCGACTTGGCACGAGCCAGCGACAGGTGCATGTTCGATGGAAAGCGAGAGGACCGGATCGGTACGTTGTCGGAATGCCCGACGACAATCACCTTACCCGGCTCATCATTCAGCGCCTCGGCCACCCGGTTGATGCTGCCCTTGAATTTCTCGACCAGCGTATCCGACCCCGAGCCGAACATGCCGGACCCTGCAATTCGGATGACCAGCGTGTTGCCCTTGCCAAAGACATTCACGATTCCTTCGTCGATTTCGGGTTTGAGGAAGGCGACAAACTTTTCAAGCTGCTCCTCCTGCCGGTTGACCGGCGGAGGCGGCGGCGGAGGTGGTGCGCGGCGTTCCAGTTCGGCCACCGGACCGGCATCTATGATGGACAGTTGTCCAATCAGGTTTTCTGTCCGGTTTGACAGAACGTAGCTAAGGCTGCCGAATTCTGTGATCAGCAACAGACCCGTGACGCCCAGCGCGATCCAGACAGGTTTCCAGGCCGACAAGGCCCGGTATGGTTTGTTGACGCCCTTCCAGTTCGGGGACAGATCGCGTTCCATCGCGCCGCGCTGCGCACGGATGACGGACGCCAACCCGGCACGGATGCGCTGATGCTTGTCCGGACCACCCTGTTCCACCCGAAGTCGGCCCTCGAAACCAAGCGACAGGCACATGTACATGAATTCAAGCAGTTCGATGTTGTTGCCCGGTTCCTTTTCGAGCCGCGCAAGCAGGTCATAGAACCGGTCCCCACCCACGGTTTCGCGGTGAAAGGTGCCGACCATGGATTGCAGACCCCAGCTCGACTGGCCCCCCCACGGCGTGTTCAGAACCACATCGTCCAGGGTTGCACACAGCGAATAGCGTGCGGCCTTTACGGTCTGAGCGGGAATTCCGGCCTGAAGCGCGCGGTTCTCAAATGCACGCACTTCGGACACAACCGACTGGCGCAGCTTGTCCGCGTCCATATGCTGCGCACGGTTGCGCACGCGGCTGATCAGAGAAAACAGCGGACCCGCGCAGGCGTTCAGCCGGTTCATGCCGGTCAAGACCTGCTCTGGTTCGTTTTGCTGCGCCCTTGGGGTCGCGGCGGGACCGTCCTGCCCCCCCGCTCCACCTGGAATGCCGAAGGAATCCATCGCGGGGGCCGCAGGCTCTGCGGGCGTTTGCGGCGCGGCTTGCGGCGTTACCGGCTGTGCATAGGTCGGCTGCGGCATCTGGGGGGCCGTGCGGCGGCCTCCCGGATTGGGCTTGATGACAGTTCTGTCGGTATCATCCGGTTCGGCAAACGGGTCTTCGTCAGACATCGCAGCAGCCTTTTCTTAACTATTTCTTATCGCCCACAGCTCCATATCAAGTCCCGGGTACTGTCCTGACACATGTACAGCGATCCCGCCGGACGTCGTCATTTTACCCCAGTACGGACTGTCGGAGTCGAGTTCAAAATACACTTTTCCCGCTTGATACGGAACCTGACGCGGCGCGACAGGCAGAGGTCTTAATGTAATGCCCGGCAGGGCCGAATTGACCAATTGCCGGATTTCTTCCACCGGGCCGATCTTGGATTGGCCCGCAAAATGTCGCCTGATGTCTTCGGCTGGCACCTCGGCCTTCACCGCAAGGACAAACCCTGCCGTGGACAGCAGTTTCCGGTCTGCAATCAACCCGACGCTGATGCCGTACTTGCGCTCTTCCAGCGCGATCAGCACCGCTGATTGTTCAAGCACGGCGCTTAGGTACTGCCGCAGAACACGGATCACCGGCTGGAATGTCGCCGGTTGATCATCATGCTGGTACGGGGGCAGCATGGGCACTTCCTTGTTCTCGCTCATGAACGAGGCAAGCTCTCCAACCAGCTGCACGCAGGCCCGATAGACAGTTTCCGGATGCACGTTTTCGATATTCGTGAAATGCCGGAAAATCGGAAGCGCCTTGTTGACCGTCATCAACAACAGGAAATCCGAGATATCCGCCGTTCCGCGTGCCGGACCGCTTTCTGACAGGCGTCCCGCCAATGCCTGCATCCTGTGCGACAGAAGACCTTCAAGTTCGCTCACGAAACCAGCAAGGGTCGGTGCGGCGCGAATGTCGACACAACTGGGAATGAAGGCGCGATCCAGAAGGATTTCCTTGTCCGGGCGCACTTCGATGATCCGCGCAATCGGGATCACCAGCATATCCGCCAGATCATCGACTTCGAGAGCGAATTGCGCGCGCAGCTTGCCGACACCGATGGTGACAGACTTCTTGACCGACCCCATCACATCCGTGATTTCGATTTCCGATGGACGCAGACGGCTTGCCGAGCTTCCGCTGTCCGACAGATCAACCTCGGTCGCCCCTTGGCGGCGCTGCGGGATTGTCAGGACAACAACACAGTCCTTGATGTTCTCCGGTATTTCCAGCGATGGCGGGTGATCTTCGGCCTGCGGAACCCGAAAGACGGTGCCATCCTGCGTGAGACCGGCGCAGGATTTGACGGCAAACTTGCCGATCTTGAGCGCTTCCTCGTCGATCTCCAGCTCGCTGAAGCCCCAGGCATAAGGGGTCACACGACGTGCCAGACCAGCGACCAGCGCTTCGGTGTAACGATCCGCTTGCTGGAAATGATGAGGCTGCAGAAACAGCCCCTCTGTCCACAGCACTTTGTTGTCCCAGGACACGTGCAATCCCCCGTCTTTTAGTGCGCGCGAACGCGCTTATTCTAATTTGTCGAGCTGTTCCTTGTAGGCCCGCGCGAACTCGCGGCTGAACAGCTCGTGAAAATCGTTTTCGGCCTGATCGGATATCTGAGCGTACATCTTTTCGTATACTTCCCAATACCGGGCTTTCTTACCTTTAAACATACTTCCTATCGCACTGGATGTCTCAATCTGACCTGCCAGCACTTCCGGATCAAGCTTCCCAAGCACACCTTTGATGGCCGCTTCCATCCCGGTGACCATCGCGATCTCGTGCGCCTTGATGTCGTCAAGCGCTTGTTCCGTTGCCGTTTCAGAACTCAGATACCCTTTCGCCTTGGGTTTCACCAAGGCGGTTACAGCGTCGTCTTCGCTTAGCGAAAACTTCAACGGGTTGTTCCCACCTGAACTGATCATCGTCTGGTCAATCCGAAATTCGGATTTGATGGAGGTTCGGGTCATCAGGATTTCGCGAAGCCCCACAATCATCGTCCGCATGACACGCCCCATTCGCGTCATCGCGCGTTCGAGATCCGCATCGTCAATGACCAGGTCTTCGACATCGAGCGCTTGGAAAAAGGCGCGCGCGGCGGATTGATCGCCGGATGCCACTGCGGGCGCCGGAGCGCCGGGGGCTGGCGATTGTTCCGCGCGGGGTTCGGGTGCCTTTGCCGGTGCCGGTGGAACGGCTGTCACCTCTTCTGGCGGAGGCGCGGGATCTTCTTTTGGTGGCGCGGGTTCACCTTTTGGTGGCGTGGGGTCACCATCGTCTTCAAGCGGGTCGAGATCATCAAACACGTCTGGTTCAACCGGGTCCGGATCAGGCGTTTCTTTTGGAGGTATGTCGCTGGACGGAGGAGCCAGTAGATCGTCCCAATCGTCCGGGATCACTCCGGGGCTATTTTTTCCCGATGGCGCAAAATTATCCGAAACCGACGGGTTGTGCATCGGCAACGAGGCACCTTCGCCTTCACGACCGTCTTTCGGTTTCTGGAAGAACTGGTCTTCCTCTTCACCCAAAGGCGGCAACAGATCGTCGATCGGGTCTGAATCGCCAATGTTCTTCGGTCCGGTTGGCCCCCCTTCCGAGCCAAGCAATTCGTCCAGAAAGTCGCCTTCCGGGCCGGGATCGTCCAGCATGGCAAGTGGGTCAGGCGCATGGTCTGCGTTTCCGTGCGAAATCCCGGAAGGTGTTGGGTGGTGTGCCGAAAGATCATCCAGATCAGGAAGTTCCTGACCGATTTCGACAACCAGTTCGTACCCCCCTGCCGACAGGACATCGCCGTTGTTCAGGGGTGTCGGTGTCCGACCCAGAGGGGCTTTGGAATAGTTCAGGAACGTGCCATTGGTCGAAAAGTCGACAATGACGATCTTGCCGTTGTGATCCTCGATCACGAAATGGCTTTTTGACAACATGCGGTCCGGGTCCGGCAACACAAGATCGTTGCCCGGTCCACGCCCCACAGTAAGGCTGCCGCCCCGCATCAGCACAGGGCGTCCGTTGCCCGGCACCATACCGGATGATTGAAACTTTAGCGTCACCGTCATCACTGGCGGTCAGCCTCCTACAAGCACAGTTGGTTCACCCTTCACGATCATGCCACCGCAAGCCACGAGGTCCCCGATACGCGCGGCGGGCATCTTGCAGATGAGCACGGTAAAAGATCCTTTGACAATCGGATGCGGCGGAACCGCTATGGTAAGGTCGCCAAGCCGTGCTGCGGGCATTTTGCCGACCAGCACGGTTATGGCTCCGGGTGGGGCAATCGGTATGGGGGCCGGTACACCTGGTGGTGGCGGCGGCGGGATGAACGGCGTCATACACGCGTGCAGATCGAATATTCTGGCTTGCGGCGGTCCCGGCATCTAGGCGCCCTTTCCCAATTCTTTGCGCTTTCCGTTGCCACCCCGCCCGATATCGACCGCGCGGTCAATAACCTCTTGAATGTATGTATCGAAATCCTCGCTCCGGGTCGAGATCGCTTCGACATTCATGGCAAATGCGGCAATCGAAGACGCGCCCGGAGGCGCAGGCGTCTGGGCCATGTCTCCGGTTCCAAGCATTCCGTCACAATACATGACTGCCATCGCGCAATTCACGGTCACATCGTCGCCGTCGGCGTGCTCCATGCTGTCGATGGCGGCTTCTCTGTTTTCGTCACTGGGGCGAAACACCCAAGCCTCTGCTGCCTGTAAAGACGGCGTTTCGTTTTCCACACCCGTCCCCACGATATCGCGCGCCGCAAGACAGGCCCACCAGACCCGTTCACGCGGAGGCAAGGCGATGGACAGCAGACGCAAGAGGTCCACATTGGCGTTTTTTGCGTCCAGTTCAGTAAGAACCGCCTCAACAGGAGCACTGGCGGGTGCCTCAAGCCGGGTGTCCAGTTTGATATTTCCCTGCGCCAATAGTTTGGCCGCCGGTTCTGTCGGGATCTTCGTCAATTTGCTGAAACGACCTGCCATGATGCCCATCCTCCTAGTTGATCATCACGACGCCGCCCTTGAGCGTCAGCATCATGTCACCACTCACCGTGGTCATCGGGCTTTTGACGTCGGCCTTCATATCCGCCTTTACGGTGATGGTCGGGCTTTTCATCGTAATTGACATCGGGTCCATCTTGATCGTCGACCCACCACATTTGAATTCGATGGACTGCGCCGCGCTGACCGTGATTTTTCCAGACTTCACCGAAACATCCATGTTCCCCATTTTGAGGGTCGTGTTGTGATCACCCGTGTCGATATTCGTGATGTGATCACCCTTCTTGACGGTCTCGGTATAGGTGCCTTCGTTGATCGTCTCGGTGACATCATTGTGCACAGTTTGCGTCAGGTCACCGGGATCTTTTTTCTCCAGACCGATGGTGATCGTGGCGTTGTTCTTGACGATCTGTTCATAGTCCTTTTCCGCTTGGAACCGGACAAGTTCTTCACCTTTCTTGTCCTCGAACATCAGCTCGTTAAAACCGCCACCGCCCTTGCTGCTGTTGGTCTTGACACCGGACTGGGTCTTGTTTTCGGGCAAGGCATAGGGCGGCATTGTCTTGTCGTTGTAAAGCATCCCGATGCACATTGGTCTGTCGGGATCGCCTTCTTCAAAGCTGATAACCACCTCCTGGCCGATCCGGGGAATCGCGATCGCGCCCCAGTTCTTGCCCGTCCATGGCATCATCGTTCGCACCCAACAGGTTGTCTGTTCGTCTTTATTGCCGTCACGGTCCCAGTGAAACTGCACTTTGATCCGACCGTATTCATCGGTGTAAATCTCTTCACCGGACGGACCGGTCACGACTGCAGTATGGATACCGCCCACTTTTGGCCAAGGCGTCTTTTGAGGGGCGCGATACTGTTTCGAGGCTTCGAATGCGCGGAACTTGACCATATGAGGTTCTTCCACGTTTACGTCGAAATCCAAATCGCCGGTAATGGTCGGAGCCTTGTCAAAGATCTTGTTGTTGAAGGCTTCCATTTGCACGATGTCATGATCGCATTCGATCAGCATGACTTCCTTGGGGTCGGCATCGCGCGGAAGCTTGGTGACTTTGAATGTGTGGCCAAGTGCAAAATGAACGGCATCTGACACACCGGACACAGTGTGGTGTGGTGCCACTTCGGACTCCATTCTGACACGCGCATACTGATCCCCAAGACCGCTATTGCGGAAATGACCGGGGTAGTCGTATCGTTCGTTTCCCTCGATGAGGTAGCCCGCATCGAGCTTCTTGCTTTCCGATGTCAGAACGGCGGTCGACGTCTCAAAGTTGTAGTCGTCCAGTACAACCTTCGCGCTGCGCACCTGCTCGTTGCCGCTCCATTCAAACACATAGGGGTCCGTGGTTTCATTGTTCGATCTCATCGAGTACGCGCGGAATTCCAGTGCCGCGGGGCTCTCGACCGGATCGTGTTTGCCGGAATCGTCGATCAGCACCATTTTCTCGGTGTCACCAGAGTGATCGAAATAGTAGTAAATCCCCTCTTCCTCCATCAGGCGATGCAGGAAATCCAGATCGGTCTCGCGATACTGCACGCAGTATTCACGGGGCTCGTATGTGTTGGACAGTCTGAGTTGAAGATCGCCGGAAAACCCGTATTCGCCCAAGACGGACTGGATGATATCCGTCACGTTCATTTCCTGGTAAATCCGCAGGTCCGTGCGGCGGGTCAGGAACCAAAGCCACGGACGAACCACCGCCCTGAATTGACCACCGTCATCAAGAAGCGAAATGAACTCTGCGGAAATGCAGGTGCCGCGAAACCAACGCTTCTTTTTCTTGTCTTCACTTTCAACGACCAGGTGCATGGACTTGCCAACGATACTCTCCAGATCGAGCTTTTCGTTCACACAGAAGAAGTGAACGTCGATCGTCGATACCTCATTGATCCGCTCGTGGACACGCGCGGCAATGGGCAACAACTCCTTGTCTTTGCAATCGCCCTCAAGACGCAGAGGGAATTTGGAAGGATCGAGATTTTTCAACATGGAGGCCGCTCCTTCAGTTTATCCTGAGCCTAAAGCACAAACGGCGTGCTGACCAATTTTCTCTCGCAAAATCCGCATCATTCATCTGATCGAGACAGCCTAGTCAAAGCCATAGCTGAACTCACCATCGGTGACGTCGATGGCCACCTTGTCCACCTTCTTGCCATCAATCATGCGTTTGAGGAATTCAGCCGAAATATCGGGCAGCATCGTGTTGGTGACAATCGCGTCGATCATCCGTCCACCGGATTCGAGCTCCTGACAGCGCGACACAATCGTGTCGACAACGGCATCAGAATATTCGAACGGCACACCATGCGCGTCTTTGACACGTTTCTTGATACGATCCAGCTGTAGCCGCGTGATCTTGCCGATCATGTCCGGGCTGAGAGGATAATACGGGATAGTGACCAAACGGCCAAGCAAGGCTGCCGGGAAAATCTTGAGCAAGGGGTCGCGCAACGCTTTGGCAATCCCTTCGGGTTCGGGCATCAGGTCCGGGTCTGAACACATATCCATGATAAGTTCTGACCCGGCATTCGATGTCAGCAGGATCAGCGTGTTCTTGAAGTCGATCACACGGCCTTCGCCGTCCTCCATGACGCCCTTGTCGAACACCTGGAAAAACACCTCGTGTACATCCGGGTGCGCCTTTTCCACCTCGTCCAGAAGGACCACGGAATAGGGTTTGCGCCGCACGGCTTCGGTCAGGACACCGCCCTCGCCATATCCGACATAACCCGGAGGTGCGCCTTTCAGGCTGCTGACCGTGTGCGATTCCTGGTATTCGGACATGTTGATCGTGATGACATTCTGTTCACCACCATACAGCACCTCGGCCAGCGCCAGCGCGGTTTCGGTCTTGCCGACACCGCTGGTCCCGGCCAGCATGAACACCCCGATGGGTTTGTTCGGATTGTCGAGCGCAGCGCGGCTGGTCTGGATGCGCTTGGCGATCATCTCCATCGCGTGATCCTGACCGATGACGCGCTTTGCAAGGTGGTCCTTCAGATTGAGAACCGTCTGCAATTCATCACTCATCATTCGGCCAACCGGGATACCTGTCCAATCGCCGACAACGCTGGCAACCGCCTGTTCATCGACAATAGGCAGGATCAACGGGTTTTCACCCTGCAATTCGGTCAATTCGACATTCTTCGCCCGAAGCTGGGTCAACAGATCGGCACGTTCTTCTGCGGACATCGGGCTTTTCTCGGCAGCCTCTTCACCACCAGCGTCGGGTGAATCAACCGGCGCGCCGCCTTCCCGCAGCTTTGCCCGCAGGTCAAGAATATCGGTCACAATCGCCTTTTCGGCTGCCCACCGCTGGTCAAGCCCTTCGAGCCGGGTCTCTTCCTCTTGTTTGAGGGCCGAGATGGTTTCGCGCCTCTGGCCGATATCCATACCCGCCGTTTCATCACGACCGATGATCTCAAGCTCGGTGGTCAGCGCGTCGATCCGCTTGCGGCAATCATCCACTTCTGCCGGAACGGCGTGCTGGCTGACGGCGACACGGGCGCAGGCGGTGTCAAGGACGCTGACCGATTTATCGGGAAGCTGGCGTGCCGGAATATAACGCGCAGACAGCGAAACCGCTGCTTCGATGCCTTCGTCAAGAACCTGCACCTTGTGGTGATTTTCCAGCATGGTCGCAATGCCGCGCATCATCATGATGGCCTTGGGAATGCTCGGCTCTTCGACCTGCACCACCTGAAAGCGCCGCGTCAACGCGGGGTCTTTTTCAATGTGTTTCTTGTACTCGGCCCACGTTGTGGCCCCAATCGTGCGAAGCGTGCCCCGCGCCAGCGCCGGTTTCAACAGGTTGGCCGCATCGCCGGTTCCCGCAGCACCACCCGCCCCGACAAGTGTGTGGGTTTCATCCACGAACATGATGATAGGAACGGTCGAGGCCTGAACCTCATCAATGACCTGCCGCAGGCGATTTTCAAATTCGCCTTTCATGGAGGCACCCGCCTGCAAGAGACCGACATCCAGGGCCAGTAGACGCGCTTCGCGCAAGGCTGGCGGCACGTCCCCTCGGGCAATGCGCAAGGCAAATCCTTCGACCACGGCGGTCTTGCCGACACCGGCCTCCCCGGTCAGGATCGGGTTGTTCTGGCGCCGACGCATCAGAACATCGACGATCTGGCGGATTTCCTCGTCTCGCCCGACAATCGGGTCAATTTCGCCGTTGCGGGCCTGTTCGGTCAAATCGGTGCAGTACTGCGCCAGCGCCTCTTCCTTGCCCATGGCACCGGGGGACATGGCACCAGACGCTTCACCGGGAACAGCGCCACCGCCCGTTTGCGATCCGTCCTGCGGGCGTAGGCGGTCTTCGACCGACCCGTCCACGACCTTGGCAAAGTTATCCGAAAGATCATCCGCCCCGACCTTTGAGAACTCTTTCGAAATGTTCATCAGGATTGTGCGCAACTCGGGTGTCTTGAGCATGCCGAGGATCAAGTGACCGGTGCGCACCTGGTTGGAATTGAACAAGAGCGAGCCAAAGACCCAGGCCCGTTCCATCGCATCCTGCAAATGAGAACTGAGGTCCGAGATTGAACTCGCGCCGCGCGGCAGGGCATCCAGAGCGCGGGTCATATCCGCCGAAAGTCGTGCCGGATCAATGTCGTAGTGCTGAATGATTTTCTGAACGTCAGAATTGTCCAGTTGGACAAGCTGTGCAAACCAGTGGACAACTTCGACATACGGATTGCCCCGCATCTTGCAGAAGACCGTCGCGCCTTCAACCGCCTGGTATCCGACCTTATTGAGTTTCCCGAACAGGGCTACACGGCTAATCTCAGTCATTTCAATCTCCTTCGCTCAATCGCGAACAGGTTTCTTCTAAGCCGCAAGGGCGTCTTGCATTGGAACGTCATTCAAAGGTGTCAAAAACAAATCCGCGACTTCGTCGGGGTGATCTTCGGAGCCGACCCAGCTGGTCAGGCCAAGTTGCGTGCTTTGCCCCAACTGCGCCTGCGGAACATCCTGTCCCCGCAGGACAAGGTTCACATCCCAGTCAAGCTGGTCTCCGACGTAGTTGCGCACGATGGCGCGAAAGCGTTGCAAAGCTGGCGTGCCCGGCAGGAAACGCTTGTATTCTTCCATCGTCAGCGGTCCGACGCGCAATCTGAACTTGGTCGAATTGGACCAGACCCGCTCTCCGATACAGGTGGTGTGCCCGAGGCCGCCGAGCCCACCAAGTTCCCAGCGATCATCTGGTTCCAGCGTCAACCATTCGCCGATGAATTCCTCAAGCTCGACCGGCGCGGCAAAAAACCCGCTCAGGATCGAGATCAGACCTTCGGCGTTTTTTGGCGCCGCCGACAAAAGCCCGGAAAAGTGACGCTTTGCGAGATCGGGCATCGCATCGCGATCCCGAAGGGTGTCGCCAAGATAGCCGGCAAGCGCGCCGATCTTGTTTTCGGTTTCGGTATTCTCGCCGCGATCAAAGGCCACTGCGGGCTGTCCACGGACCCACGCGCGATACAACAGCGTCATCACACGATGGGTGAGCATATCGGCAAACGCGACAAAAGTCGGGTCGTGGAAATTGACCTTCCGACTCCGGGCATGTTCGGTCAGGTGGATCGGAAGCGGGCCATGTGGGCCAAACAGTCCAAAAAACAGATTGGTCAGCTTCGCAGGTGAATCGGCCGTTTGCTGCTGGAAATCCGACACCGTTGATCGCGGGAAGGCCAGGTCGGGTTCCTGACCGAAACGCACCTTTTCCTGCCGTGGGCGTCGCGCAGTCCCCAAACGGGGTTCGTCCTCGAAATGGGCTTCAAGAACGCGCATGGCAAGAAAGATATGATGGGATTTGGGATCGCGGATCAGACGGTCGAAATGGGTCAGATCACGCGGTTCTTCCCCATTGTTGGTGACCATCGCGCAATCTCTCCTCTTTGTTGCGTCTTCAATACGGTTTCCGTGAAGCTGTTGATGGTGGAGTACTTGCGGAAAAACCGCTCAAGCACCGATCCGATTGTAAAGATCGAACTGCCCTCGAATAGGCTTTCGTCGAATTCGATCGTAATCTCCAAACCACGCACGGCGGTGGACAGGACACCATCATGAATCCGGCGTACAATCGGGCGTGTCTTGACGGAAATGATGCCCTCAAGCTGACGCTCCAGAGCGCTATCCCCGATCGGGGTGTAAAGCCCCACCAGTTCCCGCAGCGCTGCGGCCCCGCCGCCAGGGGCCCCGGTCTCGTCGGAAATCGACAGGTAGTTCAGGCTAAGATGACTGATGGCACGCCATGCAGCATCACCCTGGGCAATACATGTGCGCGGCTTGGTTGGCCCAATCAGGGTTCGAATGGTCGAGACCGGCCCACCGTCCGGCAAATGAAACACGTTGTCGACGCCATTGGGCAGCAGCATCGGAAGATCGCGGTTGGTGACCATCGCCTCGACCGCCAGTTGGCTCAGGTCCGCCGGATAGGGTGCTTCGTTGGCATCCACGACGGAAAGATAGCTTTCGGAACCCAGATAATTCGTCCGGATACCGCGCAACGCTTCACTTTCGCTGCGCTGTCTCAGATGCCGCGTATGGGTGTAATAGGCAGACCCACCGCCCCCCGCCGCCGTGAATTCATCCGATGAATAAAACGCCTTCAACGGAAGCTCGTCCCGACCTTCCTTGCGAATGCCCGTGACCTTGGTGATCGAGAAAACCTCGAAATCCTTGGGGGCCGTGCGATCCGGGACGACGTGGTGTTCGGTGACGTGATGCGTGACGGGAACCCTGTCACAGCGTTTGGAAAAAAGGTTGATCGCAGGAACACAATGCAGCTTGAATGCGTCCGTTGTGACGTTCGGCGCAATTTCGGATTTGTTGTCGCGCAGCAGGATGTAGATATCCATGCTGTCGGCTTTCGCGCGCGACAAGGGCGTTTTCAATCCAGACACCTCGACAAAGAGGTTCCGCTCTGGCATCGCAAAATATTCCTGCAGCAAACGGTATCCGTCGAAGGACGGGCGCGGCGTTGGCAACAAGGCTTCCTCTGGGGCCAGGCCACGCGGCTTGACGGGTGCGGACAACGGCATCACCCAGTCATCCCGACGGTCAACCGACCGCGCCAGGACCATCGCCGGTTTCGCGCAGAGCATTTCGAACATGCTCCAGGAAATGCTCACCTGCCCACCCAGAAAGAACGTCAGCTTGTCAATCGGCACTTCGCTGATCGGCAGATCGCCATGCCGCTTTAGCCGCAGACGGATCGCGGCACGCGCCTTGGGATCATGCGCCACCCCGGCCGCGACCAGGGCCCCGCGACCATCAATGTACTCTGCCTCTGAAACAGTGATGGGCCAAAGGTCGAGATCCTGAGATGTTCGGAACTGGCACGCTTTTTGCGCACCGGGGACAGGCTTTGATCGCAAGACCGAATGACGGGGCAATGTGAAACCCGCAGCCAGATCCGCGTTTTCCATGTCCGGCTCAAGTTCAGCCACCAACATGGACGGTGTCGGAGCCAGAAAATGCGGAAAGACGACATCCAGCAAATGGTTGGTAAAGGCCGGGTACTGCAGTTCCAGTTCAAGCTGCACACGCGCCGTCATGAAGGCTGTGCCTTCCAGCAACCGTTCTACATAAGGGTCCAGAATCTCGAGCCCATCC
>NZ_JBHYFV010000033.1:0-47139 GCF_051859345.1 Marivita sp.
TGGCGGTCTGCGCAAGAAGAGCCCCTATACGTTCTGGGCCATGATGATCGGCACGCTGGCCATCACTGGTGTGGGTATCCCGCTGACCGGGTGGATCGGCTTTGCCGGGTTCGCGTCCAAGGATGCCGTGATCGAAAGCGCCTATGCCGCCGGTCCGATGGGTTATGCGTTCTGGATGCTGGTCATCGCGGCGCTCTTCACCAGTTTCTACAGCTGGCGCCTGATGTTCCTCACGTTCTACGGCAAGCCACGCGGCGACAAGCACACGCATGAGCACGCGCATGAAAGCCCGATGATCATGCTGATCCCGCTGGGGGTGCTTGCTCTTGGGTCGGTCTTTGCCGGTGCGATCTGGTATTCGAGTTTCTTTGGCAAAGTGAACGAGGTCGTGAGCTTCTTCGGCGGTGCCTATGGCGAGCCGACGGCCGAGCTGGTCGAACAGGTGGCCGAGCGCAGCCCGAAAGCGTCGGAACTGCACTACATCATGGAAAGCGCGCCCGGTGAGGCCGCGATCTACATGGCACCCGAAAACACCGTTCTGCACGAAGCGCATTATGTGCCGACATGGGTGAAACTCAGCCCGTTTATCGCGATGCTGATTGGGCTTGGCACAGCCTGGATGTTCTACATCCGCGACCGGTCGCTGCCCAAACGGCTGGCCGAGAACCAGCGCCCGCTCTACGAGTTCCTGTTGAACAAGTGGTATTTCGACGAGATTTACAACTTCCTCTTCGTGCAACCGGCGCGCAGTCTGGGGCGGCTCTTGTGGAAACGCGGTGATGGCAATGTCATTGACGGGTCGATCAACGGACTTGCCATGGGCTTTATCCCGATGCTGACACGGCTCGCCGGGAAGGCGCAGTCCGGATACATCTTTACCTATGCCTTCTTCATGGTGATCGGCATTGCCGCGCTCATCACATGGATGACTCTGAGCGGAGGAGCGAACTGATGGATAATCTTCTTTCCATTGTCACGTTCCTGCCTGCTCTGGCGGCTTTGATCCTGCTGGTCTTCCTGCGGGGCGACGATGAGGCGGCCAACCGCAACGCCAAGTGGCTGTCGCTGATCGCGACCAGCGCGACGTTCCTGATTTCGCTGTTCATCCTGTTCCAGTTCGACCCATCCAACACCGGTTTCCAGATGGTGGAACAGGGCGAATGGCTTTTGGGGATGCAGTACAAGATGGGTGTCGACGGGATATCGGTTCTGTTCGTCATGCTCACGACGTTCATGATGCCGCTGGTGATTGCCGCGTCCTGGGATGTGTCGGTGCGCGTCAAGGAATACATGATTGCCTTCCTGATCCTTGAAACGCTCATGCTGGGCGTGTTCATGGCGCTGGACCTGGTGCTGTTCTACCTGTTCTTCGAGGCGGGCCTGATCCCGATGTTCCTGATCATCGGTATCTGGGGCGGCAAGAACCGCATTTATGCATCGTTCAAGTTCTTCCTCTACACCTTCCTTGGATCGGTTCTGATGCTGGTGGCGATGGTGGCGATGTTCTCGGATGCGGGGACGACGGATATCGAACAGCTGTTGGTCCATCAGTTCGGATCGGAAAGCTTCTCGGTGCTTGGCGTGCAGATCGTCGGCGGTTTGCAGACCCTCATGTTCATTGCGTTCTTTGCCTCTTTCGCCGTCAAGATGCCGATGTGGCCGGTCCATACCTGGTTGCCGGATGCGCACGTTCAGGCGCCCACGGCCGGGTCCGTGGTTCTGGCCGCGATCCTGCTCAAGATGGGGGGATACGGCTTCCTGCGGTTCAGCCTGCCGATGTTCCCGGTCGGGTCCGACGTGATGGCGCCGCTCGTGCTTTGGATGTCGGTCATCGCGATCGTCTACACCTCGCTGGTGGCGCTGGTGCAGGAAGACATGAAAAAGCTGATTGCGTATTCGTCAGTGGCCCATATGGGCTATGTGACCATGGGGATTTTCGCGGCCAACCAGCAGGGCATCGACGGCGCGATCTTCCAGATGATCAGCCACGGTTTCATCTCGGGCGCGCTGTTCCTGTGTGTCGGCGTGATTTACGATCGGATGCACACCCGCGACATCGACGCCTATGGCGGCCTGGTGAACCGGATGCCGGCCTATGCGCTGATCTTCATGCTGTTCACCATGGCCAATGTCGGCCTGCCGGGCACATCCGGTTTCATCGGCGAATTCCTGACGCTTGTGGGCATCTTCCAGGTGAACACATGGATCGCGGCGGTGGCCACATCGGGTGTGATCCTGTCGGCGGCCTATGCGCTGTGGCTCTATCGCCGGGTGGTCATGGGCGACCTCATCAAGGAAAGCCTGAAGACCATCAAGGACATGACCCGCCGAGAGCGCGCGATCTTTGCGCCGCTTGTGGTGGCGACGATCCTCTTTGGCGTCTACCCGGCCCCGATCCTCGATACGATCGGACCGTCGGTCGAAGCGCTGGTTTCCAATTATCAAGTCGCGGTTGCGGAGGCGGATCTCGCCACGCAGGTCGCGCATAACGAATAAGGGGGCGAGGCCATGCTCTCGGCTGATCTGGGTATCATCCTGCCGGAAATCGTGCTGTCGGTTTACGCAATGCTGGCGCTTCTGGGCGCGGTCTATACCGTCAAGGACGGCGCGGCATCGTTGCTGGTCTGGGCAACCTCGGGGCTCTTCCTTGCCATCGCGGTGTGGATCGGACTGAACGGCGCAGGCACCAACGTGGCCTTCAACGGCATGTTCATCGACGACGGCTTTGCGCGCTTTGCCAAGGTGGTGATCCTTGTGTCTGCCGCCGCGGTGCTGCTGATGTCCGAAGCCTACATGACGCGGCGCGGCTTGCTGCGGTTCGAATATCCGCTGCTGATTACGCTGGCGGTTGTCGGCATGATGATGATGGTGTCGGCAGGCGACCTGATGTCGCTTTACATGGGGCTCGAGCTGCAATCGCTGGCGCTCTATGTCGTGGCATCCCTGCGCCGGGACAGCCTGAAATCGACCGAAGCGGGGCTCAAGTATTTTGTGCTGGGCGCGCTGTCTTCGGGCCTGCTGCTCTACGGTGCATCGCTGGTCTACGGGTATTCGGGCACAACGCTGTTTTCCGGCATTATCCTGACGGCGACCGAGGGTGAGGTCTCCCTTGGCCTGTTGTTCGGCCTCGTGTTCCTGATCTCGGGTCTGGCGTTCAAGGTCTCTGCCGTTCCGTTCCACATGTGGACACCGGATGTCTACGAAGGCTCACCCACGCCGGTGACGGCGTTTTTTGCCACAGCACCCAAGGTGGCCGCGATGGCGCTTTTCGCGCGTGTTCTGCATGACGCCTTTGGTGGAGCGGTAAGTGATTGGAGCCAGGTGATCGCGCTTCTGTCTGTCCTGTCGATGTTCCTTGGTGCTATTGCCGCAATTGGTCAGACCGACATCAAGCGTCTGATGGCGTTCTCGTCCATCGCCCATATGGGCTACGCGCTGATGGGGCTGGCGGCGGGCACGGCGTTTGGCGTGCAGGCGATGCTGATCTACATGGCGATCTATGTCACGATGAACGTGGGCACCTTCGCGTTCATCCTGTCGATGAGCCGCGACGGTCAGCCGGTGTCGAATATCGCGTCGCTGAACATGTATTCCAAGCGAGAACCCGGCAAGGCGCTGGCGATGCTGGTGCTCTTGTTCTCGCTGGCTGGTGTGCCGCCTCTGGTCGGATTCTTCGGCAAGCTGTATGTTCTGCGCGCGGCTTATGATGCCGGATTGGCGTGGTTGGCAATTGCCGGTGTGGTCGCGTCGGTGATCGGTGCGTTCTACTACCTGCGGATCGTCTTCTACATGTATTTCGGAGAAGAGCGGGACGACGCGCTGGATACCGGCAAATCTCCGATCCTGTGGGGCATGTTGATGGCAAGCGCCGTGATCATGGTGGTTGGTGTCGTGAACCTTTTCGGGATCGAAGGGGCGGCGGCAGCGGCGGCGGCGACCCTTGTCAACTAAGCGAGTCCCATCGTTGGACCATCGTGGCGCGCCTTTGGCGCGTCGCTTTGTTTATTGCGCCCCGCTGCGCGGGACGCGGTGCCTCCGGCGGGAGTTTATTTGGCAAGATGAAGGTGCAGGTGACCGTGTCTGACTGGCCCCCGGGATACGCGCGACAGGTGCTGGGCGAGGTGGACAGCACCATGCTCGAGGCCGCGCGTCAGGCGCCGGGTCTGAGCGGTCCGACCTGGATTTGCGCGCTGCATCAGACGGCGGCGCGGGGACGGCGGGGGCGCGTCTGGGCCAACCCCGCGGGCAATTTTGCGGCGACGCTGGTGATGCCAACGCCGGATGCCCCCGACAAACGCGCCCTGCGCAGTTTCGTGGCGGCGCTGGCGCTGTTCGATGCGCTTGTTGCGGTGTCGGGACGCGTGGATGGGCTGGCTCTCAAATGGCCGAATGATGTCTTGCTCACCGGCGGCAAGGTGGCTGGTATCCTGCTGGAAAGTCTTGGGAATCATCTGGCCATCGGGATTGGTGTGAACCTTGTGGCTGCTCCCGGACTGTCAGAGGTCGAAGCGCACGCGGTGCCGCCGGTGTCGGTGTTGTCGGTGCTGGGGGTCGAGGTCGGGCAGGAGGTGTTCCTTGACATGATGGCGACCGCGTTTGCCCGCCACGAGGCGCAGTTCACGACCTATGGGTTTGCCCCGATCCGAGAGGCCTGGCTGGCGCGCGCTGCCCGCTTGGGCGAGGTGGTCACTGCACGGATGGGCGCGCGCGAGGTCACTGGCACGTTCGAGACAGTGGACGCGGAGGGCCGGATCGTCCTAAACACCGCGACAACCCGTCAAGCCATCGCAGCTGCGGATATTTTCTTTTGAGGAGCCTTCGGGATGCTTCTGTGTATTGATTGCGGCAACACCAACACCGTGTTTTCCATCTGGGACGGGGAGCGGTTTCTGTGCACCCTGCGCACCTCGACCCATCACGGGCGGACGGCGGATGCCTATTTCACCTGGTTCTCGACGCTGATCAAGCATTACGGGATCGACGCGGATATTTCCGATGTGATCATCTCGTCCACGGTGCCACGGGTGGTGTGGAACCTGCGGGTGTTCACGGACCGGTTTTTTGGCGTGCGCCCCATCGTGGTGGGCAAGCCTGACTGCCTCTTGCCGCACCCGCCCCGCGTCGATGCAGGCACCGGGGTGGGGCCGGACCGTCTCGCCAACGCCGCAGCGGCCTTTGATCGGCATGGCGGAGACGTGGTGGTCGTCGATTTCGGGACCGCGACGAATTTTGATGTGGTGGCCGAAGACGGGGCCTATGTGGGGGGTGTGATTTCGCCGGGTGTGAACCTGTCGCTGGAAGCACTGCACCAGGGCGCGGCGGCCTTGCCGCATGTGGATATTTCCCAGCCCGAAAGGATCATCGGCACCAATACGGTCGCCTGCATCCAGTCCGGCATTTTCTGGGGCTATATCGGTCTGATCCAGGGGATCACCACGCGCATCAAGGAAGAATATGGCCGACCCATGAAGGTGATCGGTACCGGCGGGCTTGCCCCCTTGTTTGCACAGGGTGAACTGCTATTTGACACAATCGAAGATGATCTGACCATGCATGGTCTGACGGTCATCCACGCCTATAACACGGAAAACGGATAAATCATGAGCGGTGAACGGATCATCTACCTGCCCCTTGGCGGGGCCGGCGAAATTGGCATGAATGCCTATGTCTATGGCTATGGCAAACCGGGCGAAGAGCGCCTGATCCTGGTGGATCTGGGGGTGACCTTTCCGGACATGGACAGTACGCCGGGGGTTGATCTGATCCTGCCGGACATCACCTGGCTCAAGGAGCGGCGCAACCGGCTTGAGGCGATCTTTATCACCCACGCCCATGAAGACCATGTCGGCGCGGTTGGACATTTCTGGGAAGAGCTGGGCGCGCCGGTCTATGCGCGGGCGTTCACGGCGCATATCGCACGGCTCAAGATGGACGATCACGGCGTGTCACCTGAAACGGTGAAGACCGTGTCGCCCTGGCCCGAGACGGTTGAGGCAGGACCGTTCAAGGTCGGGTTTGTTCCGATTTCGCACTCGATCCCCGAAAGCTCCGGGTTGGTGATCGACACGCCGCAGGGGCGGCTGGTGCATTCCGGCGATTTCAAGATCGACGAGACCCCGATCGTGGGAGAGGCGTTTGATCGTGCGCTTTGGGAAGAGGTCGGCAAGCCCGGTGTGAAGGCGCTGATCTGCGATTCCACCAACGTGTTCTCACTGCATGAAGGCCGCTCGGAGGCGACCGTGGGACCCGAGATCGAAACCCTTGTGCGCGACGCGACGGGCATGGTTGTCGCCACCACGTTTGCCTCCAACGTCGCGCGGGTGAAGACGCTGGCTGAGGCGGCGGAACGGGCCGGGAGATCAATTTGCCTGATGGGTCGGGCCATGCGACGGATGATCGAGGCGTCGATCAAGACAGGTGTTCTGGCGGATTTCCCCACGGTGATCAGCCCCGAAGAGGCGACGCAGATCCCGCGCGAAAACCTGATGCTGATCGTGACAGGAAGTCAGGGCGAACGGCGCGCGGCCTCGGCGCAACTGGCGCGTGGCAAGTACCAGGGTGTCACGCTTGCGGACGGAGACACGTTCCTGTTCTCGTCCAAGACCATTCCGGGCAACGAACGCGGTGTGATCCGCATCATGAATGCGTATTCCGAGCAGGGTGTCGATGTGATCGATGACAGTTCCGGCAAGTACCATGTGTCGGGCCATGCCAACCGTCCGGATCTCGAGACGATGCACGCCGTGGTCAATCCGCAGTTTGTCATTCCGATGCATGGCGAACATCGCCACCTGCGCGCGCACGCCAAGGTTGCCGACGTGGGGGGGCGCAAAGGGGTGCTTGCCGTAAACGGGATGATGATGGACCTGTCCGGCAATGAACCAACCGTGGCCGAATATGTCGAGACGGGTCGGACCTATCTGGATGGATCGGTCAAGATCGGCGCGATGGACGGCGTGGTGCGCGACCGTATCCGCATGGCGCTGAACGGGCATGTGGTTGTCACCGTCATTCTGGACGAAGATGACGAGATGCTGGGCGAGCCGTGGTGCGAGGTCATGGGCCTGCCCGAAATGGGCCGCAACAACGCGCCGCTTGTAGATGCGCTGGAGGAAGACCTGTCGCAGTTCATTGGCCGGGCCGGTGCCAAGACAATCACCGATGACGACAAGCTGGAGGAAGGTCTGCGCCGCATCGCGCGGCAAACCACGCAGAACGAGATTGGCAAAAAGCCGGAAGTGACGGTTGTCATCAGCAGGCTGGCATAGTGCGCGCGGTTGTCTTTGACCTTGACGGAACGCTGATCGACAGCCTGCCGGATATCGCCGCCGCGGCCAACGCGCTGTTGGCCGATCACGCAATGCCACCGTTGCCACAGCAGCAGATTGGCAGTTTTGTCGGAATGGGGGAGCGGGTGTTCCTTGACCGGTTGATTGCCGCAACCGCGTTGGATGGCACGGCTTATGATGCCCTGCTTGAAGAGTTTGTGGCGATCTACAAGCAGAGCACGGGGCGCACCACCGTGTTTCCCGGTGTTGTCGCTGCGCTTGAGGCGTTGCGGGCCGATGGAATCAAATTGGGGATCTGCACCAACAAACCGTCCGGACCGCTTGGCGCGGTGTTGTCGGCGGTGGATCTTGCACGATGGTTTGACGTGATCGTGGCGGGCGACACCTTGCCTGTGCGCAAGCCCGACCCCGCGCCGTTGCGCCTTGCGTTCGAGCGGATGGGCGCGACCGAGGGTGTTTATGTCGGGGACAGTGACGTGGACGCGGAAACGGCGCAGCGTGCGACTGTGCCGTTTGCGTTGTTCACCGAAGGCATCCGCACGAAACCCATCGACGAAATCCCGCATGATCGCGCGTTCACTGATTTTGCCCTGTTGCCGGGCCTTTGTCTGGATGTGATGCGTTCGATCCAGGTGGGCGATGATGCGTCGACGCATCGCGTTTTTTCGTAAACGGAAACAGGTGCGCCATACACTTTCGGGATGATCCGGTTGAGGATCATCCCTGAAACCAGTCAGCCAGCGCGGCGTTCGTCAAAGCTCTTGGCGATAAAGGACGGCATGTGGTCGCCCATTCCCACAACATTGTTGTCACGCCCGCCCCGATCGTTGCGGCGATTGCGGTTGTTGTTGTTGCGCGACGTGTCCTGCTGTGGCGCCTTTTCGTCTTGTGCAGCCTCTTGAGGAGCGTCTGGCATCTTTGCCGGTGCCGGTGCCGGTGCCGGTGCTTCGGGCGCCGCCTCTGCGGCCACCACATCCGACTTGGGCTCGGGGGCTTTGTCTGTGGGTTTTGTGCGCCCTCTGCCGCCGCGTGACCGGCGCGGTTTGGAGTTCTTGTCAGGCTCGGACGACGCATCCTGTGCAGAATCGCTGGCTGCGGGCGCAGATTCGCCCAGCGGGTTGTCGACGCGCGGAATGTCTTTTTGCAAAAGACGTTCGATGGCGTCGAAGTTCTTTTCGTCTTTCGGGCTGCAGATCATCAGCGCCTTGCCATCGCGTCCGGCGCGTCCGGTCCGGCCAATCCGGTGGACGTAGTCTTCGGCATGGCTTGGCACATCGAAGTTGAAGACGTGGCTGACCGCAGGCACGTCAAGACCGCGCGCGGCAACGTCCGAGGCGATGAGAAAACGCAGGCTGCCTTCGCGGAAGCCGTCAAGTGTCTTGGTACGCTGTGACTGGTCCAGATCGCCATGGATCGGTGCGGCGTCATAGCCGTATTTCTTGAGCGACTTTGCCACGATATCCACATCCGTCTTGCGGTTGCAGAACACGATGGCGTTGGAGCATTTGTCGCCCTCGTTGTCGATCAGCTTGCGCAGAAGCTCGCGCTTTTCGGTGCCTTCGCGATCGCGCCGCGACGCCTTGAACATGACCACGCCCTGTTCGATCGTTTCGGAGGCCGAGGCTTGCCGCGCCACTTCGATCCGCGCCGGGCCGGACAGGAAGGTGTTGGTGATCCGTTCGATCTCTGGTGCCATTGTGGCCGAGAAGAACAGCGTCTGACGGGTAAAGGGCGTCAGGCTGAAGATGCGTTCAATGTCCGGGATGAACCCCATGTCGAGCATGCGGTCGGCTTCGTCCACCACCATGACCTGAACACCGGTCAGCAGAAGCTTGCCGCGTTCGAAATGGTCAAGAAGACGACCCGGTGTTGCGATCAGAACGTCCACACCCTTGTCGATAAGCAGGTCCTGTTCCTTGAAGCTTACCCCGCCGATCAGCAGCGCTTTCGTCAGTTTGACGTATTTCGCGTAAATGTCGAAGTTTTCCGCCACCTGCGCCGCAAGTTCGCGGGTCGGGCAAAGCACAAGGCTGCGTGGCATCCGCGCGCGGGCACGGCCACGGGCCAGAAGCGTGATCATGGGCAGCGTGAAGCTTGCCGTTTTGCCGGTGCCGGTCTGGGCGATCCCCAGAACATCGCGCCCTTCGAGGGCGGGGGGGATGGCACCTTCCTGAATCGGGGTGGGCGTGTCGTAACCCGCCTCTTCGACAGCTTTCAGGACTTTCGGGTTGAGATTCAACTCAGAGAATTTTGTCATGTGTATCCGTTGTTCACGGACTGACTGCGCCCGTGCATCTGTTGCGATCCGGCCCGTATGGCCCTGTGTTTGTCCACAGTCACGATCTGCCCGCGTATGTACTCTTGGAATGGGGCGGGGTCAATGAGCCTGCGCACCGGTGTACAAATGGGCCTCTGGCGCGGCGTGATTGGTGGCGATGCCGCAACAATACCTTTGTGATGCAATGATTGTTGCGCCTATGTCATCAGTTGAGCGTCACACCGAAAACGCGCTGGATCGCGGCGTCGGGATCAAAGCGGGGCTTCAAGAGCAGGTCGTGCCGTTTGAGGTTCTTGCGCAACGCGGCACTGTCGAGGCACACCTCGTCAAAGAACAGGCGCAACCCGTCTTCGCCTTCCTCTTCGCGCAGATAGCGTAGCAGGTGGCCAATGGATTTCAGCGCGCCGTCCGATTTGATGCGGTAGGATCCCTTGGTTTGACGAAATTCAAGCTTGGCCGCAAAGCTGTCCCAATCCGGGGCGTGTAGATGCCCGACAAATGCTTCGGGTAGTGCGGCGGTGTTCAGCACGTCCTCTCCCTTGAGACGCAAGCGGTGGATGGCAAGCCGCAAGTCGCCAAGACCTGTGCGGGCGAACACCTTGCCGGCAAGATGGCTGAGGAACCCGCCACGGACATAGCTGCCGAAGGTCGGATAAATCTCATTGATTGCGCTTGCCGGGACGCCGTCGGCGGTAGTGCGCAGTTTGAAGCGCTTTGGCATCTCTCCGGGATCGGGCATCGCCAGTGCCTCGGCCGGGAAAAGGCGCACTCCGGCCATGTCGTCGGGGACCGATTTCAGCGCGGTTGACAGCTTTTTGTCGCACAGGATGAATTCGTCGGTGTCGATATGGCCAAGCCAGTCAACCGTGCCGGTGGCTGCGCGCAGGGCGCGGGTGGCGTTGTAGGTTTGTCGCAGCTGATGTGCGTCCGGGCGGGCCTTTCCGGTGTCTTTCCAATAGGCGCTGTCACACACCGTCACATCCACCTGCGGGTGATCCCGCAGCAGGTCACTGACCTCCGGATCCGGCGCATCAAGGTACAGGTAAACCCGTGTTGCGCCGATATCGAGATGATGCGCGACAAAGCGGGCAACCTCGAGCAACGGAGCGTTCGTGGTAAACACAACCCCCCAGCGCGGTGTCCGGGTGGGGACTTTCGGAACCGTCACGGTTACGCCGGTTTGCGTATCGTCATCGTTGGTCTGATCCTTTTGTCGCTGTCTGCGCGCGCGCAGGCGATGCAGGCGGCGGAACACGGTGCCGGGATCGTCGATCAACCGTTGAAGCATGTCATGGGCAAGCGGGCGGATCACCGGGTCCGTATCGGCTTCTTCATACAGGCGACCGATCATGTTCACGTCGAGCCCGCCATCCAGAAGGGAATAGGCGTTCATTTCAAGCGGGAGCGGTCCGGTCGCGCGACCGTCAAGCGTGAAGGGGCGGTCCGACTCCCGGCCCGAAAACAGCCGCTCACTTTCATAAAGTTTTATTGCGCCAAAAAGTGTCGAAAGACCAAGACCCGCGCTGCGCTGTGCCGTTGTCTTGCCGTGGTCTCCAAAGGTGGTCAGGCTCGATACCTTCCAGCGCAGGTCCATGTCACGGATCAGCAGATCGGCCTGTTCGCTCCAGAGGCGCTGGAACAGATCGGCGGTGTGTGCCGGTTGACTGTGCTTGCGCAGATGGGCGATGAGCAGGGCGTTGAGGTGAAGTAGGGCGTTTTGCCCTTTCAGTTCCTTGGCGATTTCCCAGGTCTTGCGCGCATTTTCGGACCGTGTTCTGGTGCTGTCGGCGGGCAGCTTGACCCTGGTCTTCGCCAAGGCGGCCAAATCGCAGTCAAGCGGCGGCAGTGCTTCGCCTTGGGCAAAGCCAAGTGGCGCGCGGCGTGTGTTCATCTGGTCCAGAATACCGGCCAGCCCGTTTGGATATGCCGGGTTTGGCGGCGTTGTTTTCCTGCTCATGGTCGCAGAGTGCCGTGTCGCTTGGGTTGGATCAATGAAAAAGGCATTTCGAAATGCCTTGGTCAAGCCCGTTCGAACGGGCTTGTGTCACACCATCATCTCCTTGGTCGCAGACAAGGTCACATCGGGATAATCGCGCCCGATGCGGTCAATGTCCCATTGCAGGCGGGTCAGATACACCACATCGCCGTCATTATCCTCGGCCATGTGCTGTTTGTTGGCATTGACCAGCTTGTCGACCGCCGCCTTGTCCCCATGCACCCAGCGGGCAGAGGTGAATTGCGACGCCTCGAACCGGACGGGCAGGCCGTATTCAAGTTCGATCCGGCTGCCCAGCACCTCGAATTGCAGGGCACCGACCACTCCGACGATAAAGCCCGAGCCGATCATCGGCTTGAACACCTTGGCCGCGCCTTCTTCGGCAAATTGCATCAGCGCCTTTTCAAGGTGTTTGGACTTGAGCGGATCACCGGCGCGCACGGTCTGAAGCAGTTCCGGCGCGAAGGACGGGATACCCGTCACCCTGAGCGCTTCGCCTTCGGTCAAGGTATCACCGATGCGCAACTGGCCGTGGTTCGGGATGCCGATGATGTCGCCCGCCCAGGCCTCTTCCGCCAGTTCGCGGTCAGAGGCCAGGAACAACACCGGGTTGCTGATCGACATCGACTTCTTGGAGCGCACATGGGTGAGTTTCATGCCACGATGAAAATGCCCCGAGGCAAGCCGGACAAACGCCACGCGGTCGCGGTGTTTTGGATCCATGTTCGCCTGAACTTTGAAGACAAAGCCGGACACCTTGGTTTCTTCGGGAAGAATTTCCCGCGGCGTTGCCTTTTGCGGCTGCGGTTCCGGGCCGTAGGTGCTGATCCCGTCCATCAGTTCCTTGACGCCGAACGAATTGATGGCAGAGCCGAACCAGATCGGCGTCATGTGCCCTTCCAGCACCGCCTTCGGATTGAGCGTCGGCAAAAGCTCGCGCGCCATCTCGACCTCTTCGCGCAGCTGTGTCAGCAGGGCGGCGGGGACGTGTTCGGCCAGTTTCGGATCGTCCAGACCATTGATTTCAATGCTTTCCGCAACCTTGTTGCGGTCGGCGCGGTCCATCAACTCCAGCCGGTCGCGGATCAGGTCATAACATCCCAGGAAATCGCGGCCGACCCCGATGGGCCAGCTTGCAGGGGTCACGTCGATGGCAAGGTTTTCTTGGATCTCGTCAATGATATCAAAGGTATCACGGCTTTCGCGGTCCATCTTGTTGCAAAAGGTCAGGATCGGCAAATCGCGCAGGCGGCACACCTCGAAAAGCTTTTGCGTCTGGCTTTCCACACCTTTTGCGCCGTCGATCACCATCACGGCGGCATCCACCGCTGTCAGCGTGCGATAGGTGTCTTCGGAAAAGTCAGAGTGACCCGGCGTGTCGACAAGATTGAAGCGAAACGTCTTGAAATCAAACGACATGGCCGAGGCCGAAACCGAGATGCCCCGGTCCTGTTCCATCTTCATGAAATCGGATCGCGTGCGCCGCGCCTCGCCCTTGGCGCGCACCTGTCCGGCCATCTGGATGGCACCGCCGTAAAGCAGGAATTTTTCGGTCAGGGTCGTCTTGCCTGCATCCGGATGCGAGATGATGGCAAAGGTGCGCCGCCGGGCAATTTCGGCGGGCAAGTCAGGGCGATTTGAAACGATGTCCAGCATGGCGCGCGTATAGGCGGCGCTTGGCGGCTTGTCCATAAGCCGGGTGGGGCTGTGGTGTGGTGATCAGCCGATCAGACGCAGGGTCGAGATCGGCTCTCTTGCGTAAGACTTTGGCGCATGGGACGGTTGGGGTGTGGGCACGACGGCAGGCACAAATTCTTCATCGCGCATCTGGATGTCGATCAGCACATATTCGACGCCCACCTGGAATTCCGTTTCCGACACAAAGTGCAACAGCCCGTCACAGATTGTGGCAAAGACATCGGTGCGCCGTCCGCTGGTCGTCATGAAGATCAGGTGCGCGAGATTGGTCAGCTTCCTGGTTGGCAAATTCGCAGCAAGATCGAGCGTGAAGCCCGACGTGTCGGTATCCGAAACCGAAACCGCAACCCACTTGGCGTCCCGTTTGGATCGGTAGATATCGCCCAGCATCAGATCCTGAAAGTGTTGGATCGGCTCACCACGGCACACGCCGAATTCCGCGCGAACGCCGTCGGCCGAACAGGCCTTGAAGGTCGCGATATGTGGGCTTTGGGCGGTCGTCATGCTGGGTTACTCAATCCGTGGCAGGTACTGGACAAAAATACACAGTTCGTGATGCCTTTAAGATCAAGGTAAATTGTGGCACGCCTATGGACAGGACGTGGTTTTTCGCGGACGAATTTAGTCAAATCTGGGAGTGAACGAATGGATCTGGGGATCAGTGGAAAGCGGGCTCTGGTATGCGCCTCGAGCAAAGGGTTGGGGCGGGGATGTGCCGAAGCGCTGGCAGAGGCAGGTGTCAAGCTTGTCATGAACGCGCGTGGAGCAGAGGCGCTTGAAGCGACCGCAAACGATATTCGAACCGCCTATGGCGTCGACGTGATCACCGTCGCCGCAGACATCGTGAGCGAAGAAGGCCGTGCAAAGGTGCTCGAAGCGGCAGGCGACGTGGACATTCTGGTCACCAACGCGGGTGGTCCACCTCCGGGGGTGTGGTCCGATTGGGGTCGAGAGGATTTTATAAAAGCGTTGGATTCCAACATGCTGACGCCCATCGCGCTGATGACTGCGTTGATGCCGGGCATGATCGACCGGGGCTGGGGCCGTGTCGTCAATATCACGTCGCAATCGGTCAAGGCACCGATCCCGGCCCTGGGTTTGTCCAATGCCGCGCGCACCGGATTGACCGGTTATGTTGCAGGCACGGCGCGGCAGGTGGCGCCAAACGGGGTTGTCGTGAACAACATGTTGCCCGGCATCCACGCCACCGACCGTGCCGATCAACTGGATGGCGGTGTGTCCAAGGCCCAGGGGATCACTGTTGATGAAGCCCGCGCAAACCGTCAGGCCACGATCCCGGCGCGGCGCTATGGCACGCGCCAGGAATTCGGCGCGATGTGTGCGTTCCTGTGTTCGCAGCACGCCGGCTTTATCGTCGGACAGAACATCCTTGTGGACGGTGGTGGCACCAACGCGACGATCTGATCCGTGGCGCGCGGACCGGACGGGAAAGGGCAGGCACAGGGATTTTCCCTGAAGGATCAGCTGTTCAATGCCGAATCCATCGGGGATTTGGCAGCAGAATATTCGGTTCTGCCCTACTTTGACGGTGCGCGGTTTCAGACTGACGCCCTCGCGGGGATGGCCTCGCGGGGGTTGCTTGAACGGTTGGATTGGCTGGCCGATTGCGTTCAGGCGCAACTGCCTGCACGATTTCCCGAAATGGCAGAAGCGCTGGAGGCGGCGATGCCCCCGGCGCTGAGCGCAGACAAAACGGACGATGATTTCGGGCGATTCATCCATGCCGTGCCCGGAATTCTGGCGGTGCGGCATGGACTCGAGGCCCATCGGGACCGCGCACTGGACCTGTTGGAAACTGCGACACAGCGGTTTTCGATGGAGTTTTACATCCGCCCGTTTCTGAACCGCTGGCCGGATGAAACTCTCGCGCGGCTGGAGCGCTGGGTGACGCATGACCACTATCATGTGCGACGGCTGGTCAGCGAAGGCACGCGGCCCCGTTTGCCCTGGGCGGCCAATATCGCGCTGGATCCCCTGGTTCCGGTGCGGTTGCTGGATGCGCTTCACGCCGATCCGACCCGGTATGTCACGCGTTCGGTGGCCAATCACATGAACGACCTGACGCGGCATGCACCGGATGTGGTGGTCGACCGTCTTGGCGTTTGGGTGGCCGAGCGACGGCAAGACCCGAAAGAACTGGATTGGATGACTCGCCACGCGCTGCGCACGGCGGTCAAGCGCGGCGAACCGGGTGCGCTTGCTTTGCTGGGCTATGCGCAGGATCGCGCGTTGTCGGTGGATGTCAGCCTGACACCCAACCCGGTGGCGATCGGAACGTCGCTTGAGATTTCGGTTAGGTTGGAGTCCATAGACACCCTGCCGGTCCTGGTCGATTACCGGATCGTGTTTCACCGCCCGAATGGGCGACGTGGTGAAAAGGTGTTCAAGCTGAAGGCGGCAAAGATCCGGGCAGGGGAGCCGCTTGTCCTGACCAAGGTACACAGGCTGAAAGACGCCGCGTCGACTTTTACCCTGCACCCCGGACCACATCGGGTGATTGTGCAGGTGAACGGGCAGGACAGGGCGGAAGCCGAGGTCGCGTTTGTTTAGCGGGTCGGGGGCAGATGCCCGGCCCGTGGGTTTGGCGGCCTGATCCCGTTCAAAGGATGTGGTCCATCAGAGTGTCGCGTTCGACCAGCGGGATTCCAGCTTTTCCAATGCGTCGATGCGTTCGGATGTTTTTGGATGCGACATCAGCCACGCCGGAACCACACCCGACCGGGACTTGGTCAACGCATCCAGTTTTGTGAACAGCGACTTCTGCGGCGCAATGCCGATTCCGGCCTTGTGCAGCAGGGCTGCGGCATAGGCATCCGCCTCGTATTCATCGCCACGCGACAGACGTGCGGCCAGAAGGGTTGCAACCGAGTTCGCGATCATCACGCCAATCCCGGGCAGGAACCGGGACAACACCATCGCAAGCGCGGTCCGCAAGGCGTTCTGGCCCGAGAAGTCGATCATCCTCCGCCGCGTGTGGCCAAGCGCGACATGTCCCAATTCGTGTGCGATGACGCTCGCCAACTCTTCGCCAGACACCTCGCCGTTCTGGTATTTGTGGTAAAAGCCGCGCGTGATGAAAATACGTCCGTCCGGTGCGGCAAGCCCGTTGACAGGATCGATCTCGTAGATGTGGACGCGAATACGCTCTAGCTCCAGCGCTTTGGCAAGACGGTCGGTCAATGCCTTGAGCCGCGGATCCGCCAGTTCGGTTGACTTGGCGTCCAGTTCGCGTTTCGTGCGCCAGACCGAGAAATGATACATCGCCAGCGCGTAGAGAATCGCAAGAAGGATCGGGGTGACTTTCAACATACCCAAGATATGGGTTGAGGGGACGCCAAGGGCAAGCACGGCGCGACGGTTGCGCCGTGCAAAATTTTAACGAAGCGGTCAGCTTGCAAGTTTCGCATCCAGCGTGATGTCCGCAGCCGTCAGAAGCTTGGACACCGGGCAATTTTCCTTTGCCGTGGTCGCCGCCTTCTGAAAGTCGCTTTCGCTGATTCCGGGGATCGTCGCAGTAAGATCAAGATGGATCTTAGTGATCGCAAACCCGTTCGCTTGTTCTTCAAGACTGACTTTCGCTTTTGTATCAATGGCATCTGCGACCACGTCATATTCGCCAAGGATCATCGACAAGGCCATGGAAAAGCACCCTGCATGGGCCGCGCCGATCAGTTCCTCGGGGTTCGTGCCGGGCTTGTCCTCGAACCGGTTGTTGAAGCCGTAGGGTTGATTCTCCAGCGCGCCGGACTGGGTCGAGATCTTGCCTTTGCCGTCTTTGAGACCACCAGACCAATGGGCGGATGCTGTTTTGTTGATCATGTCGACGCTCCTGTCATTCGTGTTGCACTTCCATGTGAACGACTGGCGGCTGATGTTGGTTCCAACACAGCCCCGTGTCGTCACTGCGCGTGCCGGACCGAGCGCCGCAAATGGCGTCCCAGCAGGACCGCAAGGAACGCGGCGGCAAGGGCAGCGGTGATGTTGCCTGACAGGTCGGCGATCATGTCGATATTGCTCGCAAAAGCCCAGCCAAGCCCCGCATAAAGCGTCACCCAGACCAGTTCCCCACCTGCGCTTGCCACCGAAAAGCGCATCCAGCCAAACCCTGTCGCACCCGCCGTGAGGTTTACATAAGGGCCAAGCGGGCTCATCAGCCAGCGGGTCAGAAACACCGTCAGACCACCACGCCGGGACAGCCGGTCCTTGGCCGCCGCCATCATCCGCGCAGCATTGGCCCTGCCGACGAGCGCCGAGTCGATCCGCGTTTGAAACAGCCGGGCCGCAGTGTAACCCGCCTGATCCCCCAGCACGGCGCCCGAATAGGACGCAAGCACAACAGCGGTGATCGACAGGTCACCGCCTGCCGCAAAGGCTCCGGCGGCCAGCATCAGCAAGGATGATGGCACCGGCACCATCAAACAGCTGAGAAAGGTGACAAGGAACAACAAGGGAATGCCGGTCGATGCCAATCCGGACAGCAACCATTCGGTCATGGGAGCGTCGCGTCCAGAAACAGACGTAGATCCGTGATCAGGGTCTCGACCGGGACACCTTGCGCCGCGGCAATGTCGTTCAGCGTCTGACCATGCGGTTGCACCTTCGCATCAAGACCAAGGGCCGTTGCCACGTCCTTGGGGTCGATCTCCCATGAGCGGGCAATGTAGCCGGGGGTCATCCAGCGATCCGGCTGTTGCTGCAAATGCGCCGGATCAGACCAGTAGATCGTTGCGACCGCCAGTCGTACGGCAAAGAACCCGGTCGCAAGAACGGCGAGCAGAAACGCAATCAGGGGCAGGCGGCGATGTGTCCAGAGATGCACAAGCGCCGACCAGCTCACTTTGCCAGTTCCCGGATCCCGCGGCTGATCCCGTCAAGCGTCATCGGCACCATCGCATCCTCGAAAATCTCGCGGATCATCTGGATCGACTGGGTGTAGTGCCAGTGATGTTCCGGTGTCGGGTTGATCCAGACATGGTGCGACCATTGCGTCCGCGCCCGCTCCAGCCAGACCCGACCGGCTTCGGCGTTCCAGTGTTCATTCGCGCCCCCGGCATAGGCAATCTCGTAGGGGGACATTCTGGCATCCCCGACGAAGATGCATTTGTAATCCGGCCCATAGGTGTTGAGAACGTCCATCGTTGGTGTCTGCGCGTCCCAGCGGCGGCGATTGTCCTTCCACACGCCTTCATAAAGGCAGTTGTGGAAGTAGAAATGCTCAAGATGTTTGAATTCGGCGCGCGCGGCCGAGAACAGTTCTTCCACCACTTTCACATGCGGATCCATCGACCCACCGATGTCCAGAAACAGGATCACCTTGACCGCGTTGCGTTTTTCCGGCCGCGTTTGCACGTCAAGATACCCATGCTCTGCCGTAGCGCGGATGGTGCCGTCCAGATCAAGCTCGTCCGCCGCACCGTCGCGCGCCCAGCGGCGCAGCCGTTTCAGCGCCACCTTGATGTTGCGGGTGCCAAGCTCGACACTGTCATCCAGATTGCGAAACTCGCGCTTGTCCCAGACCTTGACCGCCCGCTGGTGGCGGGACTCGCTCTGGCCGATCCGGACGCCTTCGGGATTGTAACCATACGCTCCGAACGGCGAGGTGCCGGCGGTGCCGATCCATTTGCTGCCACCCTGATGGCGGCCCTGCTGTTCCTTGAGCCGCTCTTTCAGCGTCTCCATCAGCGCGTCAAAGCCCCCCAGCGCCTCGATCTCGGCCTTCTCTTCGTCGCTCATGTGCTTTTCGGCCATCTTGCGCAGCCAGTCCTCGGGCAGGTCCAGCGCCTCGAGCACACCTTCGGCGGAAAGTTGGTCCAACCCCTTGAAAGTCTCGGCGAAGGCGCGATCAAAGCGGTCGATATGGCGTTCGTCTTTGACCATCGCAGTGCGGGCCAGGTAATAGAACGCCTCCGGATCATAGGTGGCAAGACCCGCGCGCATGGCCTCCAGAAAGCTCAGGTATTCCCGCAGGGAAACCGGAACGCCGGTGCGTCGAAGGGTGTCGAAAAACGGGACAAACATGGACTTGATCTAGCAACTGGCCGCAGCTCTGACCAGCCGTCCCCTTGCGTCTTCGGCTCAAAAATATCCCGGGAGAGGCCGCCTTGGCCGACAAGGGCAGAGCCCCCAAACGTTTCCGTCACCGGAAACGGCCGATGCGTCAACGCATCGTCGCCCTTCTCACAACACCAGTTTTTCGATCGCGATGGTTGCGATCAGCCCGAGAAGCGAAAAAGCAATCGCGTAAACAGCGCCATACTGCCACATATCGGCCCGGTTGCCTTTGCGTTTTCTGGCAGTCATGGCACCGATGATGGCGCCCAGAAGTGCCCCTGCGAGAACGATCATAGTCTGTTTCCGGCCCTGTTGAGTGGGTTGAGCACACCGATCTCGCGCAGCTTTGCCCGCACCGACCAATCCGAGCCGAACCCGTAACGCGCCCATCCCAGACTGTCCAGACGCACGTCCGTCCCGGCGGACACGCGGCCTTGCAGATCCAGTGCCTCGGCGCGCAGCATCAACAGTGTCGACAAGAGCGCTGCGTTTTCGTGACGTGTGGCCAGTTCGATCGAGATCCCGGTCAATCTCATCGCGTCTTCAGGACGGTTCTCGGTCAACGCAAACGCCGCCAGTTGCGAGGCCACATAGGCGCGATGCAATTCAGTGTGGGGCGCGCGGGCGAAATAGGCGTCCGCCTGAAGGAATTGCGCGCGTGCCGCGTCGGTATCCGTGGATTGCAGGATGCGTCCCATCGCGTAATGGGTAAAGCCGCGACGGTGGTCGTCCCACCCCATCGCAGACGCGATGCTAAGCGCATCCGTCGCAGCAGCCCGCCGCGCGACCGGCGATGCACCCGGTCCAAGTGCGGTCTGGATCGCATCGATCCACGGGCGCGGTGTGCGTGCAGGACGTCGCGCCGGCAGGAATTCGCCTTGTGGGTTGAGTCGGGCAAAAATGCCGGGGATACGCCCCAACACCTCGTTGCGGGACATGCCGTTGCGCAGGGCCGGGTCGTAATAGGCACGCAGGATCAGCATGTCATAACCGGTCAGCACCGTATGCACATTGTCATCGTTGAAGACTGAATCAGGTAGACGATACAGGTCATTCAGCGGTCCCAGGGCCTGTGCCAACTCCTCGTGAAGGCAATCGCGGGCTTCTTGCGGACTTGAATCGTTGGGCAGGAACACCGCCAGTCGGGTGCGACTGGTGATCTTGCCCCAATTCACCCGGTTTGAACGCCGCGCCGTCCGGTATTCCGAAAGGGTCGACACGTTCGGCACCACGAAACAGGCCGCCTGTGGCAAAAACCGCTGAATCTCGGCGCGGCTTACGGCGTTGATGGTGACGCTGGCATCGGCCGATGTGGTTGTGTGGATGTCGATTCCGGCTTCGGTGCGCAAGCGATGCAGCAGACGATCCAGGTCACTGGGCACGGTGGGCTGAACACTGCCAATCAGGCGCACGGTGATCGGGCCTTCGAACCGTGTGAACATCTCAAGATCACGTCCGGATTCAAGTCCCATGGCAAGATCCATGAAATCTCGGCTCAGATCGGTATTGGAGGTTTGAACCGGCTGCGGGCGCGGGACGGAAAACACCTTCATCGGCGGCAGGCTGGTATCGACAAAGGCGGCGCGGGTGGCCGGTTCCGAATGAGAGACTGGCATACACGCGCCAAGAAACAGGTAAAGCGGCAATAGGACTCGGCGCATCCGTCAGCCCCGCTGGTACTTGATGAACGGGGTAAGTTGGCCGACGCGGTCATATAGCTGCCGCGCGGTGTGGTTGAAATCCTGCGTCGTCCAGTAGACCGACGGCGCGTCGGCCTCGTCTGCCTTGGTGTACACCGCTTCGATCAGCGCGCGTCCGACACCAAGACCACGGGCCTCGGGCACAGCGAACAGATCCTGCAGATAACAGACGTTCTCGATTTTCCAGCAATGGCGGTGGAACAGGTAATGTGTCAGCCCCACCAGCCGACCATCCTGTTCTGCGACCAGGCCATTGAAATCCTGCGGATCGTCGCCCAACAGGCGCGCGAAGGTGCTGTCGTAGACGGCCTCGGAAACCGAGGTCTCGTAAAACGTCAGATAGCCGCGCCACAAGGCGCACCACGAGTCGTAATCGGTCGCGCGCACAAAGCGCACGTTCAGGTCTGGTTGGGACACGTCTGAAGCCTGCCTGCTTTCTTGCGGATACTTTACGATCCGCGGTTTTCTTGTCCTCTGTAGGGACAGCTTACGGCGAAACCGTGTTTTTTGACCAGCCCGAACGAATCGGTGCGAATCATTTTCTGTAGCATTGCGAATCGGCAACAGGAATTAATTAAAAACAATGACTTAAGATGTGCAAACAAGCAACAGACAAAGCGCTGGCCGATATCCGGGATCGGGCAATGCGCCTTTGGCTATCGGAGGCGCAGAAATCAAGGTAAGCCCGCGCCATGAGTGACACCGCACCCCTTGAGATCTTTCTGTCCGGCACGCCGGGACTGGAACCCGTGCTGCGCGACGAAGCGGTCGAAAAAGGCTTCACCAACCCGCAGGTTGTGCCCGGTGGCGTGACGCTGATGGGTGACTGGCCCGAGGTCTGGCGCGCCAATCTGGTGCTGCGCGGCGCGGGTCGGGTCCTTGCGCGGGTGGCGCGGTTCCGGGCCTTGCACCTGGCGCAGCTTGACAAGCGGTCCCGCAAGATCGACTGGGCAGGGCTGTTGCGCGCGGATGTGCCTTATCGGGTCGAGTCCACCTGCCGCAAATCCCGCATCTATCACGCAGGTGCCGCGACCGAGCGGGTCGAGACCGCGATTTCGGACGCACTGGGGCGCGAACCTGTCGAGAAAGCCGCGCTGGTTGTGCGGGTCAGGATAGAGGATGATCTGTGCGAGATCAGCCTCGACACCTCCGGCGAGGCGCTTCATCGACGTGGGCACAAACAGGCGGTGGGCAAGGCACCCATGCGCGAGACATTGGCCGCGCTGTTCCTGCGCTCCTGCGGTTATACCGGTGCCGAGCCTGTGGTCGACCCGATGTGCGGCTCTGGCACCTTTGTGATCGAAGCAGCCGAGATCGCGATGGGTCTCGCACCGGGACGCGCCCGCGCTTTCGGGTTCGAGGATCTTGCCTCTTTCGACGCCACGCGCTGGTCCGAATTGCGCGCAGCGCTCCAGGACCCCGTCGAAACCGATCGTCGCTTCTACGGGTTTGACCGTGATGCCGGCGCCATCACCAATGCCACAGCCAACGCAGACCGGGCAGGGGTGTCCGCTGTCACGCAGTTTGTCCACCAACCCGTGGCCGATCTTGTTCCCCCCGCAGGCCCACCCGGCCTTGTGATCGTGAATCCGCCATACGGTGCTCGGATCGGCAATCGAAACCTGCTTTTCGCGCTCTACGGCTCTTTCGGCACCGTGTTGAAAGAGCGGTTCTCGGGCTGGCGCGTCGGCATCGTCACGTCAGACAAGGGGCTGGCCCGTGCAACAGGTCTGCACTACCGCCAGGTCAGCGCGCCGATCCCGCATGGCGGGCTCAAGATCCAGCTGTTCCAGACCGGCCCTCTGAAATAGGCTCGATCCGGGTTTCTTTGGGCTGAAAATACCTCGGGGGGTTTGGGGGGCTGGCCCCCCAATCGTTTCCGTTGACGGAAACGGACAGATGCGTCGACGCATCTATCGTCCGGTCCCTACCGCCGCTCGCGCCGGGCCATGAAGGCCAGACGTTCAAACAGATGCACGTCCTGTTCGTTCTTGAGCAACGCCCCGTGCAGTTTCGGCAGCGCATTCACCCCGTCGCGCTTCAGATCCTCGGCCGTCATGTCCTCGGCCAGCAACAGCTTGAGCCAGTCCAGAACTTCCGACGTCGACGGCTTTTTCTTCAGCCCGGTCTGTTCGCGCAGTTCGTAGAACTGGGTCAGCGCGGAGGTCAGAAGCGCGTCCTTGATGCCGGGATGATGCACTTCGACGATGCGCCGCAGCGTGTCGGGGTCGGGAAAGCGGATGTAGTGAAAGAAACACCGCCGCAGGAACGCGTCGGGCAGTTCCTTTTCGTTATTCGAGGTGATGATCACGATGGGACGATGGCGGGCAGTCACGGTTTCGCCGGTCTCGTAGACATGGAACGCCATCTTGTCGAGTTCCTGCAGCAGGTCGTTGGGAAACTCGATATCGGCCTTGTCCACCTCGTCGATCAGCAGCACGACCTTTTCATTTGCATCAAACGCCTGCCAGAGCTTGCCCTTGCGGATGTAATTGGACACGTCGTTGACACGTTCGTCGCCCAGCTGGCTGTCGCGCAACCGGCTGACCGCGTCGTATTCATACAGACCCTGCTGCGCCTTGGTGGTGGATTTGATGTTCCATTCGATCATGCTCAGGCCCAGTCCGGCGGCGACTTGACGGGCCAGTTCGGTCTTGCCTGTGCCCGGTTCGCCCTTGACCAGAAGCGGGCGTTCCAGTGTCACCGCGGCGTTGACCGCGATGGTCAGGTCATCGGTTGCCACATAGCTGTCCGTGCCTTCGAATCTCATATGATTTCTGCCTTTTTGTGTCTTGGTCCCAGTACAGGGATTTCACTGTTTTGTGCTGCTATTCGGTAGTGACAACCTCGGGGCCTTGAGTTAAGTGCTGCGCGTAGGGGTGCCAGATATCTAGGGGAATTTCTATGACAGATACTGGCGTAGACAAGGGGACCAAGATGAAAGCCGAAACTTTCCTGCCCGATGATTATCGACCCGCCGAGGACGAGCCTTTCATGAACGATCGCCAGGTCGAGTGGTTCCGCCGTGAGCTTCTTGAGCAGCGCAGTGAGTTGCTGAGCGACAGCAAATCCACCATTGCAGGCCTTCAGGACGGAACGCGCAACATCCCGGATGTGGCGGATCGTGCGTCCGAGGAAACCGACCGTGCGCTCGAATTGCGGATCCGTGACCGTCAGCGCAAGCTGGTGTCCAAAATCGACGCGGCCCTGCGCCGGATCGACGAAGGCGAATTTGGCTTTTGTCAGGCAACCGGCGAGCCGATTTCGCTCAAGCGGCTGGTCGCTCGGCCAACCACAACGCTCAGCCTCGAAGCGCAAGAGCGCCATGAGCGACGCGAAAAGGTCCATCGCGACGATTGATGCGGAACGCGTCTGAATGAGTTTTTTCGCGCCGGAGCTGCAGCTCTGGCGCGTTTTCTTTTGAGGGGCATGACGTGGACCTGAAGTCTCTGGACATCACGGTGATCGGTGGCGGCATCGGCGGGCTGACCTCGGCCCTGGCGTTGCGGCAACGCGGGGCGTCGGTGACTGTGCTCGAACAGGCCGAAGCCATCACCGAGGTCGGTGCCGGCATTCAGGTATCGCCCAACGGTCTGCGGGTGATCGAAGCGCTGGGGTTGGCGAACGACCTCTTCGCGCGATCGGTTCAGGGGCGTGCGGTGTCTTTGCGCAACGGGTCAACCGGGGCCGAAGTGGCGCGGCTTGATCTAAAGCGACTGCCCGACGATCAACGGTATCTTTTTGTGCATCGCGCTGATCTGGTTGATCTTCTCTCGGCCGCGGCGCGCGCGCAGGGCGTGTCGGTGCGGCTGTTGCAGCGGGTGGATACGGTCACATCCGGACCGCGTCCGAAGGTCGTTCTGGCCACCGGCGACCAGCGAGAAACCGATCTGGCTATCGGTGCGGACGGGATTCATTCGGCGGTGCGACCGGGGCTCAACTCGGCGCAGAAGCCGTTTTTTACCGGGCAGGTGGCGTGGCGGTGTATCGTGCCGAACACCACCGGTCACCCGGCGCATGCGCGGGTGCATATGGGGCCGGGGCGGCACATGGTGACCTATCCGCTTCGGGATGGCACGTTGCTCAACGTGGTGGCCGTCGAAGAGCGCGCCCAATGGGCAGCGGAAAGCTGGTCGCAAAGGGATGATGCGGACAACATGCGCAAGGCGTTCGCCGGGTTCGATGCCGAAGTCCACCAAATCCTGTCCCAGGCCGAAAATCCGGGTGTCTGGGGTTTGTTCCGCCATCCGGTCGCTGCGCGCTGGTACGGGCAGGGAACCGCCTTGCTTGGGGATGCGGCGCATCCGACGCTGCCCTTTCTGGCGCAGGGGGCCAATATGGCGATGGAAGATGCGTGGGTTCTGGCCGACGCACTCACGCAGGCGCAAGACCTTGGGGCAGGGCTGGCCGAGTATCAACAGCGTCGCAAGGCAAGGGTCACACGGGTGATCGACGCCGCCAGCAGGAACGCGCGCAATTACCACCTGTCGCCGGGTCCGTTTCGGTTTGCTGCACATACGGCACTGGGCCTGCTCAGCCGGGTGTCACCGGGGCAGATGTTGGGGCGGTTCGACTGGCTTTACGGGCATGACGTCACGCGGACATCTGCGGGCTGACATGTACCACTATTGCAGGGGGCGACAGCGCGAATTGGCGTGTTACACTCTGCTTGAGATTAAGGCAAAATTCGGAGGAGATCACCTGAATGGAGCGGTTTGACACATGTCCGGAAACGGCGCTCGCCTGGCATCGCGCGGGCAAGGGGGCTGTGCTTGCCACGGTGATCGAGACCTGGGGCAGCGCGCCCCGCCGGGTTGGTGCGCAACTGGCGATATCCGGCGAGGGAGAGATCGAAGGCTCTGTCTCGGGCGGATGCGTTGAAGGGGCGGTGATCGTCGAGGCGATGGACGCACTGGAAGACGGCACACCGCGCGAGCTTGAATTCGGGGTCAGCGACGACGATGCGTTTGCTGTCGGGCTGGCCTGCGGCGGCACCATCCGCGTCTTGCTGGAACCTGTTGGTGCGGTCCTGCCCGAAGAGATTCTGGACCAGTTGGTAAAATATCGCGCCACCCGGAGCCCCGTCGCCTATGTGGTTGACCTGGATGGAAACTCCCGGTCTCTGACGCAGGATGGACATGACATGGCGTTCCGTATGGATCGCTCGGGTTTTGTCGAGGACAGTCGCACCTTTGTCGCCATCCACAACCCGCCGCTGCGGCTTATCATCGTGGGGGCGGTGCATATCGCGCAGGCGCTTGTTCCGATGGCGCGGATCGCGGGTTATGATCCAACACTGATCGACCCGCGCGAGGCTTTTGGGTCGGACAGCCGCTTTCCCGGCGAAACGATCCTGCATGACTGGCCGGACGAGGCTGTGAAGACCCTGGGGCTTGATACCCGCACGGCGCTTGTGCTGCTGACGCATGATCCGAAACTCGACGATCCCGCACTGGAACACGCCTTGCGGGCAAACTGCTTTTAGATCGGTGCGCTTGGATCGAAACGGACCCACGCAAAGCGGGTAGAGCGGTTGACGGCGTCAGGCTTTACCGAGGCGGAGATCGCGCAGATTCACGGACCCATCGGGCTTGATATCGGGGCGGCTGGTCCTGCCGAAATCGCGGTGTCGATCCTGGCCGAGATGACACGCGTGTTGCGGAAGGGCGCATGAAGTTCGGTCTGGTTCCCCTGGAAGCTGCGCAAGGGGCGATTCTCGCGCATTCCGTCGCGTTGCCCAAAGGGCGTCTGCGCAAGGGTGTGACGCTGGACAAAGCCGCTTTGGACAAACTGTCCACTGCCGGAGTGAAAGAAGTCACGGTTGCCCGTCTCGAGGAAGGGGACGTTCACGAAGACACGGCGGCGCAACGTCTTGCAAACGCCTTGGTGCCTGACCCGGATGCCGTGTGCCTGCGGGTGGCCCCGGCCAGCACCGGACGCGTGAACATCTATGCGACCCAAAACGGTGTGGCGTCAATTGATGCCGACCGGATCAATGCGGTGAACGCGGTGCATCCGATGGTGACGGTGGCAACCGTACCGCAATGGCAGCGCATGGCGGCGCGCGGGATGGTCGCGACGGTGAAGATCATATCCTACGGCGCACCGGGTCATGCGGTCGACGCCGCCTGTGCGGCCGGCCGTAACGCGCTGACGCTTTGTCCGGTGCGCCGCAGATCGGCGCTGTTGATCCAGACCAGCGTCGGCGGGCGCGACAACGGTGCCAAGGGTCAGCGCGCCATGGCGTTGCGGTTTGAGCGGATGGGGGTGTCTCTTGGCCCCAGGACCGTTGTACCGCATCAGGTGGATGCGTTGCGCAGCGCGCTGGCCGGTGCGGTTTCGCAGTTCGATATCGTCTGTGTTCTGACCGGGTCCGCTACATCGGACCTCTACGACGTGGCCCCAGAGGCGCTTCGGGCGGCAGGTGGTCAGGTGGTGCATTACGGCATGCCGGTTGATCCGGGCAACCTCTTGTTCTGGGGACATTTGGGTGACGCGCCGGTGATCGGCTTGCCCGGCTGTGCGCGGTCCCCGGCGATGAACGGCGCGGATTGGGTGCTGGAGCGCATGCTGTGCGATGTGCCCGTCACCGCCGCAGACATCATGGGGCTGGGTGTTGGCGGATTGCTGAAGGAACCGCCATCCCGCCCCGCACCGCGTGAAAAGGCATAGAAAAAGCGACCCGAAGGTCGCTTTCAAAATTTTCAGAACAAGACGTCGCGATTATTTCGGCAGCGGGCCGATCATCATAACCATCTGACGACCTTCCATCTTTGGCATGTTTTCGACTTTGCCATGCTCTTTGGTGTCTTCCGCAACCCGCTCCAAAAGCTCGCGCCCAAGGTTCTGGTGTGCCATTTCGCGGCCCCGGAAACGCAGGGTGATCTTCACCTTGTCGCCGTTCTCAAGAAACTTGAAGACGTTGCGCATTTTGACTTCGTAGTCATTCGTATCAGTATTGGGTCGAAATTTGACCTCTTTGATCTCGATGATCTTCTGCTTCTTGCGCGCTTCGGATTCGCGCTTTTGCTGTTCGTATTTGAACTTGCCGAAATCCATGATCTTGACGACCGGTGGATTCGCGTTTGGTGAAATCTCAACAAGATCCAACCCGGCTTCTTCAGCCAGCTGCATGCCGCGTTCGGGCGTGACAACACCCACGTTTTCACCGTCTGCGCCAATCAGGCGTATTTCAGCGGACCGAATGCGGTCATTGACGCGGGGGCCGGTGTCGCGCTGTGGTGGCGCGTTATGTGGTCTGCGGGCTATGGTGTTGCTCCTTTAATGCAGTTCAAATCAAGGCTGTAAAGTAGACGTCATACTGACGCGTTTCAAGCGGCTTTTCGGCGGATATGGGCCGATCTGTCCGGGGGTCCCCTTGATGTCACAGGACATGGACCGCACATCTCCTTCAGAAGCCTGCACTGTGAGGGTGCGGAGCGGCGAAGTCTCAAAGTGGGGGTCATGGATCCGATGAAAAACCTGATCATTCTAGCAGTTGTGGCTGCTGCCGGCATTGGTGTCTGGCTGTTTACCCAATCCGGCGATACGCCTGAAATGGCCGACAGCGGCACAGAGGTGGTGACCGACACCGCCGAGGACACGGCAGAGGCCACGCAAAGCGCGACCGAAGAGGCGGCGGAAGAGACCGCTGATGCTGCCGATGCGGCAGATGACGCTGCATCGGACACCGTTGATGGCATGGCCGAAACGATGGAAGAGGCTGTCACTGACGCCAACGAAGCCGCGGACAACGCAGCGACAGAGGCTGGTGAAGCGGCAAACACACTGGCCGAGTCCGCTGGTGAGGCGGTTGACGGGGCCATCACAACCGCGAACGAAGCTGCGTCCGACGCGGCTGACGCTATCGGCGAAGCCTTTGATACGGCGACCGGGACAGCGGACGACGCCGCCGAGACCGCAACCGACACAGCGGAAACAGCCGTTGACGCCACAGAAGACACTGCAGGCGATGTCATCGACGGGACAGCCGATGTGGCGAACGACGGGGCAGACGCCACAGTGGAAACCGCGAACGACGCTGCGGAAGCTGTCTCTGAAACCGCTGCCGAAACATCAGAGGCCGCAACCGACACAGCGACAGACGCCGTCGAAAGCACGGTGGACGCAACCGAAGATGCGGCGACCGCAACCGCCGATGCCGCAGGTGAGACGGCGAATGACATTGACGAACTGCTCACCGTCGAAGGTTTCGACTACGACCAAGTGGTCGACTACATCGACAATTCGGACCTTTCCCTGATGATCAAGACATCGACCAAGGCGGCACTGGATCGGGTGCGCGACAGCCCCGAGCAATTGCAAGCGGTGCTGGAGACGTTGCGGGATCAGTTGGGTCTTTGACGCAAAATCATCATGATAAGACAATGCCGCGCAGGGAAAGTCCTGCGCGGCATTTTTGTGAGTCTCGGTCAACTCAGAAGTCATCAATCAGATTATAAAACAGGTAGATACATTCGGATGTCAATGTATCACCTTAGTCAAGAAACGCTTTCTCGACCACATAAGTCCTGGGGTCGGAATTCGCACCTTCCTCGAGGCCGTATGTTTCGAGCATCTCTTTTATCTCAAGATTGAAGGCAAGGTTACCGCAGACCATGGCCCGATCGGTTTCAGGCGAAATGATCGGCACATCCAGATCCGCGAAACACTCACCCGAGCGCATCAGGTCGGTGATGCGGCCCATCTTCGCGCTCTCTTCGCGGGTGGTGGTCGGGTAATAGCGCAGCTTGTCGGCAAAGCCTTCGCCGATCAGTTCGGCCAGCAATTCGTCCGAGCGGATATCGTCGATCAGCTCCTTGCCATACTGCAATTCCCCAACTTCGCGACATGTGTGGGTCAGAACGACCTCTTCGTAATCTTCATACGTCTGCGGATCACGCAGCAGCGACGCAAACGGCGCGATGCCGGTTCCGGTGGCGAACAGCCAGAGCCGCTTGCCCGGCAGCAGCGCGTCATGCACCAACGTGCCCACGGGCTTGGGCCGCAGGATGATCTCGTCCCCCGGCTGAATGTGCTGCAATCGGCTGGTCAGCGGGCCGTCCTGCACCTTGATCGAGTAGAATTCCAGTTCTTCGTCCCACGATGGCGACGCGATGGAATAGGCGCGCAGCAGGGGCTTTTCGCGGCCGGTCTTTTCGTCCGTCTGCATGAGACCGATCATCACGAATTCCCCGGAGCGGAACCGCAAGGAGGCCGGGCGCGTGACGCGGAACGAAAACAGGCGATCGGTCCAGTGTTTGACCTGAGTCACGGTTTGCGCGTCGGGAACGGCGAGTGTCTTGGCGGCGGGCGCTTTGGTGGCTGTGGCTTCGGTCACGGGTGTCAACTCTGTCATGTTTTCATCATCGGTGTGTTTAAACCGATCCCTTACATCTATCTTTGATTTACATCAGACGAAACCCGCCCATGGTCGCAGGGACCAGGCGGGTGGTCATTTGGACCGCAGGTTCGGCTCAGGCGGCTATGCCACGCAGACGGGACTGGTAGTCATGCGCCTGCCAGTTCGCGCGGGCCAGCCATTGGCCTTCGGGCTGGCGGGTCGCCAGATCGTCGTCTATTTCCACGTCGTCAAACCCAGATCGACGCGCCATCGCGTATTGGTCGGCGATGACATGGCCCTGTGCGCGCAGCCAGCCCTTGTAGCCCTGCTGCCGGATCAGCCGGGCAAGGGTAAAGCCGCGCCCGTCGGAAAAGCTGGGAAAGGCCACGCGCACCAGTTCCTTGCCGATGAGCAGGCAGCGGAGCCGCGCCGGATCGGTGTCGGAGGCCAGATCGATGCGCGCTTCGGGGTCGATCCAGCGGGTCGGGTCGGTGGTCAGAAAGCCGGTGTCGTTGATGAGAACGGTCATTGTGCCTCTCTTGATGAGGTTGGCCGGTGCAGGCCGCATTCGTTTTTGCCTGTGCCGCGCCAGCGTCCGGCGCGGGGGTCTTCGCCTATGGCCACGCGGGTCGTGCAGGGGGCGCAGCCGATGGACGGGTAGCCGCGTGCAACCAGCGGGTGGCGGGGTAGATTATGGGTGTCGAGATGCGCCGCGATGCGTGCCGGTTTCCAGTCGATCAAGGGGTTGATCTTGATGCGGGCGGTGCCTTCGTCGAGGTCGAAATAGTGCAATCCCTCGCGGGTCTGCGCCTGATGCCGTTTGCGCCCGGTGATCCATGCGTCATAGCCTTGAAGCGCGTCGTTGAGCGGCTGGGTCTTGCGCAGGTCGCAGCAGGCGTCAGGATTACTGAAACGCAGGGCGCCGTACGGATCGACCGCGTCAACCGTACGGTCCGAGGCGCGGATGACCTGCACGTTGGTCAGGCCAAGATGGTCGGCGAGGTCTTGCTGGTAGGTCAGCGTTTCCTCAAAGAGCAGCCTTGTGTCGATGAACAGCACGGGCAGGCCGCGGTCGATCTGCGCAATCAGGTGCAACAGGACCGCGGAATCCGCGCCAAAGCTCGACACCATCGCGATGCGGTCGAAAAGCCCGCGCGTCAACACGGCCTCCAGCAAATAGGACGTGCCGAAATGGCGATAGCGCGTGTTCAACTCACCCACGCGTTCCTGCGCGGCCATGTGCTCATCAAGCGCGTGCGCGCTTTCTGCGCTGCTGTGTTGCGACAGGTGCAGCATCACGCGGCCTTCTGCTTTCTCTCGCTCTCACCATAAAGCGCGGTCTTGAACGGGGTCATGCCGACGCGGGCGAAAGTGTCGATGAACGCCTCATCGGCGCTGTCCCGTTCCGACAGGTAGGTGTCGACGATCCGCTCGATGGCGGGCACGATCTCGTCTGCGGAAAAGCCCGGCCCGGTGCGCTGACCGATGGCTGCGGTTTCGGTGTGATCGCCACCCAGCGTGATCTGGTAATTCTCGACCCCTGCACGGTCGAGGCCGAGGATACCGATATGGCCGACATGGTGGTGCCCGCACGCGTTGATGCAGCCCGAGATCTTGATCTTGAGATCACCAACTTCGTGTTCCAGTTTCAGCTGGTCGAAGCGCGTGGCAATCTCTTGCGCAATCGGGATCGACCGGGCAGTCGCCAGAGCGCAGTAATCCATGCCGGGGCAGGCGATGATGTCGCTGATCCTGCCGATATTGGCGGTGGCAAGACCGGCGTCTTTCAGCGCTGCGTAGATCGCGGGCAGGTCGGCCTTGTGGACATGCGGCAGGACGATGTTCTGTTCGTGGCTGATGCGCAATTCGTCATGGCCATAACGCGCGGCCAGATCGGCCATCACGCGCATCTGGTCTGCGGTGGCGTCGCCCGGTGTCGCGCCATGCGCCTTCAGGCTGATCTGCGCAATGGCATGACCCGGCGCGCGATGGACGCTGAGGTTGGTGTCGGCCCAGGACCGGAAGGCGGGGTCATTGGCGTAGGCCAGATCGAACGGCCCGGTGTCGCAGTCCTTGAAGGCGGGCGGCTCAAAGTCGGATTTGATCTGGGCGTAAAGCTGTTGATCCACGCCTGTGAAGGCAGGACGCAGGAGTGCGAACCGTTCCTCCACCCGGTGCCGGATGTCATCGATGCCATGCTCGTGTACGGTGATCTTGATCCGGCTCTTGTACTTGTTGTCGCGGCGGCCCAGCAGGTTCCAGACCGACACCACGGCTTCAAGATAGGGCAGCAGATCTGCCTCGGGCAGGAAGTCACGCACGACCTTGCCGATCATCGGGGTACGTCCAAGCCCACCGCCGACGATCACTTCGAACCCCGGCTCCCCGACCTCGTTGCGCACCATGCGCAAGCCGATGTCATGCGCCTTGGTTACAGCGCGGTCATTGGGCGATCCGGTCACGGCAATCTTGAACTTGCGCGGCAGGAACTGGAATTCCGGGTGATCGGTGGACCATTGGCGGATCAGCTCGGCCACCGGACGGGGATCGGCGATCTCGTCGGCGGCGGCGCCCGCGAAATGATCGGCGGTCACGTTGCGGATCGTGTTGCCAGAGGTCTGGATCGCGTGCATCTGCACTTCGGCCAATGCGTCGAGCATATCTGGCACGTCGCGCAGCGTGGGCCAGTTGAACTGGATGTTCTGACGTGTGGTGAAATGGCCATAAGCCTTGTCCCACCGCTCCGCGATCGTGGCGAGCTGCCGCATCTGGGCGCTGTTGAGCGTGCCATAAGGCACCGCTACGCGCAGCATGTAGGCGTGCAGTTGCAGGTAAAGCCCGTTCATCAGGCGCAGCGGTTTGAATTCATCCTCGGTGAGCGACCCGTCAATGCGGCGCTCCACCTGTGCGCGGAACTGGGCGTTGCGCGTCGCAACAAAGGCGGCGTCGAAATCGGTATAGCGGTACATCAGAGTGCCTCGGACTGTTTGCCGTGGGGATAGTTGGACGGGCCACGCATGCGGAACGCCTCGCGGAAATGGGTGGGCTGGGGGCCTTTTGCGTCGGGTGCCACGTCGGCAAGGTAGACGCCGACCACCTCGGAGGTGCGGGCGCTTGCGTCGATCAGGCGGATTTGGGCGTCGGCCTCGTCAGTCAGGACATCGGCATCCTTGAGGTTGCGGGTCCATGTGTCGTCTTGGGTCAGGTAGACCACGTCGCCTTTCAGCAGCGCGTTGGCGGTAACAACCTTGGGGGTGAAGATCGCTGGCATCAGATCATCTCCTGAACGTGGGGAAGGGTGGTTGCAGCCGCGTCACGCGGTGCCAGCCCGTACATGAGAAGCGCAGGGCCAGTCATGTCGGCCTCAGATAGAATGGAAGGCAGGGTGGCGAGCGTCGCGCTGACGATACGCTGTTCCGAGCGGCTTGCGTTTTCGACGATGGTCACAGGCGTTGACGGGGTCGCGCCATGCATCAGCAGGCGGCCCTGAATGAACCGCGCGGCTTTCTTCGCCATGTAGATCGCGGCGACTTCGCCGTCCCGGGCCAAAGCACGCCAGTCGTGATCTGCATAGCCTTGCATGTCATGCCCGGTGATCAGCCGCACAGCGGTGTTGCGCCCGCGCTTGGTGAGCGATTGGCCGAGAGCGGACACAGCGGCGGAGGCGGAAGTGAGGCCCGGCACGATGGTGAAGTCCAGACCCGCGTCGGTGATCGCATCAAGCTCTTCATCCAAACGACCAAAGACGGTGGGATCGCCGGACTTCAGGCGCACAACACGCGCGCCGGTCAGGGCTTCGTCCACGATCATCTGGTTGATCACCTCTTGAGTGAGTGACGGACCGAAGCCTTCCTTGCCCGCATTGCGCAAGCGGGTCTGCGGACCGACAAGCGCGAGAATCTCGGCGCTGACCAAACGGTCATGGATCACCACATCGGCGGTTTGAAGGGCGCGCAGAGCCTTGACCGTCAGAAGGTCGGGATCGCCCGGTCCTGCGCCGACAAAGGCGACAGGCTGGAGCGTGGTCATGTGCAAGTCGCGTGGCATCGGGTCGTCCTCTTCAGCGCTTTTCTTATCTCTAAAATAGAATTTTGTTCTGGTATTTTTCCAGTCCCTTGCAGGAATAAGGAAATCTGTTCTATGTGGCGGTTGGGTGAGGACATGTGACCCTCGAAATCGGCAGAAAGCGGAACAGCGATGAAAATTGACGACACAGACCGGAAAATTCTTGTCGAGTTGCAGACCGATGCGGCGCAGTCTCTGGACGACATCGCCCGCAAAGTGGGGTCTTCGAAGACGCCCGTGTGGAACCGGATTCGCAAGATGAAAGAGGCCGGGATCATCGGCGCGCAGGTGGTGCAGCTTGACGCCGACGCGCTCGGGTTCGAGGCGTGTTTCTTTGTGCTGATCCGCACCAGCGAACATGACGCGGCCTGGCAGCGTGCGTTTCTCAAGGCATTGCAGGACCGGCCCCAAGTGCAGGAGGCGCACCGACTGGCGGGGGATATCGACTACATCCTCAAGGTCCGCGTGAAGAACGCGCGGGCCTATGATGCGTTCTACCAGGCGCTGATCGCCGAGGTGAAGGTGCACAACGTGACCGCACTTCTGTCTATGGAAGAGATCAAGTCGACCACGGCTTTGCCGCTTTAGGCGGGTCTCACATTGTGCGCTGCCGCGCGCTCTTTCTCTGCCAGCGACGACGCGACGCCTTTGCCCTGTCGCGTTCAGGCGTTTGCGGCGCGTATGCATATTTAGAAAAAGAAGAAGCGGGGGGTGGGAGCACTGTCCCCCTACTTCTTCTTTTTTCAAATATGCAATAGCAAGGAGGCCGCTTGGTGCGGCTCAGGAAGTCTGTACCATCAGACGCTTCAGCCCGTGGAAATGGTAGGTGTTGGCGTAGACGGGTGGTTCCGTGATGCGCAGGGCCGGGCATCGGTCCCACAGGATCGGCAGGGCGATTTGCAACTCCAGCCGGGCCAGCGGTGCGCCGAGGCAGAAATGCAGGCCGCCGCCGAAGCTGGTGTTCTGCGTCACAGGGCGGGATGGATCGAAGCGGTGCGCGTCGGGCCAGTGCTGTGGGTCGTGATTGGCGGAGGCGAGGAGCAGGGCGACCTGATCGCCGCGTTGGAAGGTGTGGCCGTGAAGGGTAACCTCTTCATAGGCGTAGCGGGTGAACATGTGCAGCGGCGGGTCGTAGCGGAGGATTTCCTCGACGGATTGTTCGTCGATCCGGCGCGTTTCGGTTTCGAGAAGCGTCTTGATACCATTGCCCAGTGTGTGCACCGTTGCCTCGTGGCCCGCGTTCAGGAGCAGGATGCAGGTGGTGATCAACTCGTCGGTTGACAGCTTTTCGCCTTCCTCCTCGGCGGCGATCAGGTGGGTGATGAGGTCATCGCGGGGATCGGCGCGGCGGGTGTCGATATAGTGCCGCAGGAAGTCCGAGAAGTCGCCGGCGGCGGTCGCGGCGGCGTCCTCGGTCGCGCGGGTGCGGCTGGCCTGGTACATGGCGACCATCGCGTTCGACCAGCGCAGGAGGTGCGGGGCCATGTCATCTGGCACACCCAGCAGGCGCGCGATGACGATTACCGGGATCGGCTGGCAGAAGGTGGTGAGGATGTCGAAGGGGGTGTCCGTCGGGAAAGCGTTGATTTTCTCGTGGGTTAGGGCGGTTATTTCAGGTTCCAATGCCTTGATCCGCCGCGAGGTGAAGGCGCGCAGGACCAGACCACGCAAGCGAGTGTGGCGGGGTGGTTCCAACTCCAGCATGGAATGGGTCTCGACTGCGTAGAAAGGGGCGAGGTGCTCGGGGATTGACGTGGTCATTTCTGGTGGGACTTCGCGGCCGAAACGGCGGTCGCGCAGGATGGCGTGGACCGCGCGGTGGCTGGCGGCGCAGGGCATGGCGTAGTCGTCCCACCACGCCAGATCGCCGCTCTCGCGCAGACGGTCGTAGAACGGGTAGGGGTTCTGGACGAATGCCGGGTCGGTTGGGGATTGCGAAAATCGCTGCATGGGCTGGCGTTGTGTCGCTCAGTTGTTCAACGCATCGACAATGGGTGCAAAATCGGTGGCTTTGAGGCTGGCCCCGCCGACCAAAGCGCCGTCGACATCGGCAACGGCGAAGATCTCGGTTGCGTTCGAGGCCTTGACGCTGCCGCCATAGAGCAGGCGGATCGTGTCCGCGAGATCAGTGCCGAAACGCTGGATCAGCGCGCTGCGCATAAAGCCATGCACGTCGGCGATCTGGTTGGTGGTGGGCACCTTGCCGGTGCCGATGGCCCAGACGGGTTCATAGGCGATGACAGTGTTTGCGCCGGTGACGTCGTCGGGCAGGGAGGCGGCGAGTTGGCGGCCCACCACGTCGAGGGTTTTGCCGCTTTCACGTTCGTCGAGGGTTTCGCCGACGCAGACGATAGCGGTCAGGCCTGCGGCCCAGGCGGCTTGGGTCTTGTAGGCGACCAGCGCGTCGGATTCGCCGTGATCGGCGCGGCGTTCGGAATGGCCGAGGATCACGTAGGTTGCGCCTGCATCCCTGAGCATCGGCGCCGATACATCGCCGGTATGTGCGCCCGAGGCGGCGCTGTGGCAATCCTGCCCGCCTATGGCAATCGCACCTGCATTTGCCGCAGCGGACGCGACCAGCGTGACGGGTGGGCAGATCAGCACTTCGGCGTTACCACCTGCGGCGCCTTGCAACGCTCCAAGCTCGCTCAACTCAGCAAGCGTTCCGTTCATTTTCCAGTTTCCGGCGGCGAGTTTGCGGCGCATGTGGTGGCTCCTGCTGGCGTTTTGGATTGGCGTGCATCATCGCGGGCAGGCAAGCGGCGTCAAGGGCAGTTGCGTGGCATGTGGTCTGGTGTCACAAAGCCGGGCGATTGGACGGGAGGGTGCGAGATGATCCCGAGACTGGATGCGCAGGCTTTGGCGGCAGGTGATGCAGATGCTCTGGCACAGATGCGGGTGGCTGCTGAAGAAGTGGGGTTTGCCACTGTGCACAACACCGCCTTCACCTCGGCGCGGATGCGATTCGTGCTGGCGGCGTATCGCGCGTTCTTTGCCTTGCCGGACGAGATCAAGGATCAGGTCAACATGGCCCGGACCGGATCGAACCGGGGCTGGGGCGCGCCGAAATCGGAACAGGTCGATCCGCAGGCGAACCCCGACTACAAAGAGGTGTTCGATTGCGGTTATTCTTTGCCTGATGGGGACATACGCGTTGCCCTGCCTGTCTACGCGCCGAACCATTGGCCGGACCGACCAGCCGGTTTCGAACAAGTGATCCGGGCCTATTACAGCGATGCGCTGGACGTGGCGCGGGGCATTCTGCGCGGGATTGCCATGTCCATCGGGTCGGATGCGGATTTCTTCGAGGACAAGTTCGATTGCCCGATGGCGCTGTTGCGGGGCAATTACTATCCGCCGCGACCGGATTGGGCGGGGGACAAGGATTTCGGCATCGGGGCGCATACGGATTACGGCTGCCTGACGCTTTTGGCGACGGATGGTCAGCCGGGGCTCGAGTTGCAGCCGCGCGGGCACAGCGACTGGTTGCCGGTGCAGGCACCCCCCGGAGAGTTCATTATCAATTTCGGTGAGATGCTGGAGATGTGGACCGATGGCGGGGTTGTGGCGACGCTGCACCGGGTCAAAGGCGGTGGGGATGAACGGATTTCCGTGCCGCTGTTCTTCAATCCGAATGTCGAAACGAACGTGGCTCCGATCGGGTCAGGCAAGCTGATCCCTGCGGGCGATCATTTGTCAAAACGCTATGCCGAGACCTATGTGCATTTGCAGGGGAAGGGATAGGCGGTGCGTGTGATCCCGCACCCTACGCCTTGAGGTTCGGTGCGCCGTTGGCGTGCTCGGTGGCCAGTTCGTCCACGTCTTTGAACTTGATCGATTCGCCACAGCCGCAGGCGTCGGCCACGTTCGGGTTGTTGAAGTGGAAGCCGGATTCCAGAAGCGAGGTCTGGTAGTCGATCTCGGTCCCGAAGAGGAACATCTGCGCCATCGGGGCGATCATCACAATGGCACCGTCCTGATCGACCACTTCGTCGTTGGGGTCGGCGTCATCGACGTAATCCATGGTGTATTCCATGCCAGCGCAGCCGCCTTTCTTGACGCCGATGCGCAAGCCTGCATGGCCTTTGGCCTCCATCAGCTTGCGCACTTGGGATGCGGCCTTGGGGGTGAGGGTGACGGCTTGTTTGCCGGGAATGCCGAACATGGGATCTCTCGCTTTCTCAGTTACCCTTAACCTAAGGAGTCACGGCTGCGATCTCAAGGAGGGAAAGTGTTGCGTAGCCGGTGGCAAGGCCCCAGCCGAACGAGGCAAGCGTGCCGATGATGACGTATTCGCCCGCTTTTTGACCCTTGGAGGCGGTATCGAAGCGCAGCACGGATTTCGCGGCGATCAGGAAGCCGGTGGCGGTGGCCTCTCCGACGCAGAGGAAGAGAAAGATCAAGCCGCGTTCCAGTTTGCCGATCATGCGTCCGGCATTGTCGAGCCCTTCGGCACTGGGGCCAGCATCATCGGCCTCGAACTGGTCTGTATAGGGTTTCATCAGCAACCCGACGGCAAACCCTCCGGCCCAGATCGAGGTGATCGCACCGCAGAACAGGATCACGGGTGTCCTGATCGGTGCGATGTGATCGGCCCAAAGCCCTTGGGTGATGGCGTCCGGCACGAGGATCGCAGCCGCGACAAGCGTTGCGAGATGTGCTGTTTGGTCGATCATAAAGGCAGGCAGGCTGTCGCGCCAACGGTTAGGCAGACCCCAGACCTTGAGCGCGTCGATGACCAGATGCGCCGCGGCCACGGCCAGCGCCAGCTGCCAGTGACCGCCCAGCGCGACAAACGTGAGGGCGAACACGATGGCGATGTGCAGGGCAAGGAACAGCGGTTCGGCTTTGCGCCGGATCATCACGTCGGGTTGGGCCAGGAAATCCGCGATCAGGTGGGCCAGCAAAAGCGCGATGAAGACGTCTAACATGGGGCGCTCCGCAAGTGTTCTGGCTTGCTTTGGCGCAAAGAAATCGGAATCACTTGCGGGCGTCCTCTTCCATTGCGCGAAGTGCGTCGTCGAGTGCGGGGTAGCCTGCGGACCAGAGAGCCTGGTTGACCGCCTGGCGGGTGATGCCAAAGGATTTGGCGATCTCGGCGCGGGCTGGTGCGTTTGGCGGAAGCAGAGCGGCAACAGCGCGCGCCTGTGCCTGCGTCCAGCCAACGGAGATGTGGTCGGCCAAGTGCGTGGCGGCGTCTACTGCACCGCCTTGGGCGTGGGCGATGAGCCTGTTGCCGGAAATGCTGGTGAGCAAACGGCCGGACGCGACGAAGACAGGACCATGCGCTGCATTCAGATCGCCGCTGTCCGGCAGGGTTCCGTCGCCGGTGGCAAGTGCGATGCGGGTTTTCGTTGTATCCATGTCGCGTCGCAATCGGGCCTGAATGAAAAGAGCGGCACGCAGGGCTAGCGTGGGATCACCGATGGCGATTTGCCAACCATCACCACCGCGCCGCGCGAAGCGGGTCATAAGGGATGGGGTTTGCCAGTGCGAGATGTCGTCAGCGGCGCGTTCGATGGTGGCCAATGTCGCGTCCACCTCGTCTGGGGCGAGATCGGAAGAGGCGATCAAGTCACCTGTGAGAACGCAAAGACGGGCCATTTCGCAAGCTATATCACTTTCTATTGGTCAAAGAAAGTGATTTCGATTTCCGTTTTGGCCCGTCGCCTTGCGCCAAAGACCGACGCGCCCATTCGGCGGCCTCGTCCGGGTCGTCAAGGGCAGAGTCGGGCAGTGTCCAATACGGCATGTGCGCCGGTTTGCCGGATTTGCCTGCGTAGGCCCATTGTTCACAGCCTTCGGCGGCAAGATCATCGGCCAATTCGCCGCGCGCCTTGAGAAGCAGCGTTTCTTCCGGGCCGATGATGGAAAAGATGGTGCCGTCCGAGTAGACGCCAAGACCGCCGAACATCTTGCGTGTGGTGATCCCCGGAACGGCCCTGAACAGGTCACGGACAAACGTGATCTGTTCGTCGGTGACCGCCATGGCTTACATGAAGCCCAGTTCAAGCCGGGCTTCGTCAGACATCATGTCCATACCCCAGGGCGGTTCCCATGTCAGTTCGACATCGACCTGTTTGACGCCGGCCAGCGGTTCGATGGCTTCCGCCACCCAACCGGGCATTTCACCTGCCACCGGACAGCCTGGTGCTGTCAGCGTCATGATCACGCGCACTTCGTTCTGGTCATTGATGTCGAGCGTGTAGACCAGACCGAGGTCATAGATATTGACCGGGATTTCCGGGTCATAAACGGATCGGCAGGCCTCGACCACCTGATCGTAGAGCGGGTGATCGGTACTGGAGGGTGCAATCAGCGGTGCACCTTCGATTTTGGGGCTGGCGTCGTTCATGTCGGTCCTTCCCGTAAGTTCCTGACCAAAGATATAGGGAAAGGGACGGAGGGGGTAAAGGGGCGCAATGTCACGATGTCTTGCGAGCGGATTTGCGACGGGGAACAGGGGCCGGGCGAACCTTTTCCTCGATTGCGTCGTAGAGCAATCCCGCGATGTTCTTGGTGCTGGCGGTTTCGATGCCTTCAAGGCCCGGAGAGGAGTTGACCTCAAGCACCTTGGGGCCTGAATGCGAGCGCAGAAGATCCACCCCGGCAAGGCCAAGGCCAAACACCTTGGCAGCGCGCACGGCGGTGTCGCGTTCTTCCTTGCTGATGCGGACCTTGGTGGCGCTGCCGCCGCGATGCAGGTTTGAGCGGAAATCACCCTCGGACCCGGTGCGTTTCATGGACGCCACAACTTTGCCGTTCAGGACAAGGCAGCGGATGTCTTCGCCAGCGGCTTCCTTGACGAAATCCTGCACCAGAAAGTTGGCCTTGAGACCGCGAAACGCGTCGATCACCGATTCAGCCGCCTTCTTGGTTTCGGCCAGGACCACACCTTTGCCTTGCGTGGATTCAAGCAGTTTGACGATCAGCGGTGCGGTGCCGACCAGACCGATCAGGTTCGACGTATCCTTGGGTGAATTGGCAAAGGCGGTCGGGGGCATGCCGATCCGGTGGCGGGCCAGGATCTGGTGGGCATGCAGTTTGTCGCGGCTCGACGTGATTCCGGCGCTGCCATTGACCACATAGGTGCCGATGGATTCGAACTGACGCACGATGGCGGTGCCATAAGGTGTGATCGACGCGCCGATGCGCGGGATGATCGCGTCATAGCGGGGAAGACGTTTGCCGTCGTAGTACACCTCGGGGGCCATTGCGTTGATCGCCATGTAGCAGCGCGTCGTGTCGATCACTTCGACGGAATGGCCGCGGTCTTCACCTTCCTCGACAAGCCTGCGGGTCGAATAGTTGTTTTCGCGACTGAGCACGGCAATGCGCAGCGCCCGGTTCGGGGCGATCTTGCGCATCTTGGGGGTGTGATAAACGTCGAAATCCAGCTCTGGCTGATAAAACCGTTCGCTGGGAACGATGTTGACATGATCCTTGAGCGCCTGACGCCCGAGAAGCATGCGGTTTGTCATAGTGCCGCGATCCGTCAACGTGATTTCAACGTCCCACTCCATGCCGCCGACCGACAGGCGGGAGGCGATGACATACCGGCTTTCGGTTTCACCGTTCGACGACGTGACGTCGCGGCGGTCTACGATTTGGGCCGAGCAGGGGATAAGCAGGTCTTCGCGCCCCGGAATCGGGTGTACGGCAAAGCGCACGCGGGGTTTGCTGGCCGAACCGAACACCTCGATATCGGCGGCATGAAGCGCGGACGTGCGTGCGCCGGTGTCGACCTTGGCGCGGATGGCGGGAAGACCAAGGTCCGGCAGGCTGATCCATTCTTCCCAACCGAATGTCAGTGTCGTGTCGGGAGCCGACCCCGAGCCTTTGGGCGCGGGATCGTTGGATGTGGTGTCAGACATGGGAATCGCGCCTCCTTGGCAATGCGGGTGATTTGGCGCACAAGGGCGCGCTCTGCAAGTAAGGCCCGATCATGACAGTTTCTTCCTCCTTCGCTCTTCACGCCACCGATGGCACCGCGCGGACCGGCGCGATCACCACGCCGCGCGGCACGATCCGCACGCCTGCCTTCATGCCGGTGGGCACGGCGGCGACGGTCAAGGCGATGATGCCGGAAAGCGTGGCCGCCACGGGGGCGGATATCCTTCTGGGCAACACCTATCACCTGATGTTGCGTCCCACAGCCGAGCGTATCGACCGTCTGGGGGGGCTGCACAGATTCATGAACTGGGACAAGCCGATCCTCACGGATTCGGGTGGGTTTCAGGTGATGAGCCTCGCTGATCTGCGCAAGCTGACAGAGAAAGGCGTGACGTTCAAATCGCACATCGACGGGTCAAGACATGAACTGACGCCAGAGCGGTCGATGGAAATTCAGCGCCTGCTTGGCTCTGACATCGTGATGTGTTTCGACGAATGCCCTTCCTTGCCGGCCGACCGCGACCGCATCGCAGAGTCGATGCGTCTGTCGATGCGGTGGGCGGAACGGTCACGCGTGGCGTTTGGGGATCGTCCCGGCCACATGCTGTTCGGGATTCAGCAAGGTGGGCTGGAACAGGATCTACGAGAGGAATCGGCTGAGGCTTTGAAGGCCATCGGGTTTGACGGCTATGCCATTGGCGGTCTTGCCGTGGGTGAAGGGCAGGAGGCGATGTTCACCTGTCTGGATTTTGCGCCCAGCCAACTGCCCGAGGACAAGCCGCGTTACCTGATGGGCGTGGGCAAGCCCGACGACATCGTCGGCGCGGTCAAGCGTGGGGTGGACATGATGGATTGCGTTCTGCCGTCGCGGTCGGGGCGCACCGGACAGGCCTGGACGCGGCGCGGGCAGGTCAACATCAAGAACGCGCGGCATCAGGACGATCCGCGCCCGCTGGACGAGGATTGCACCTGTCCCGCCTGCCAAAACTACAGCCGCGCCTACCTGCACCATGTCTTCCGCGCGCAAGAGATGATTTCGGGCATGCTGCTGACCTGGCACAACCTGCATTATTACCAGGAGTTGATGCAGGCGATGCGGGATGCGATTGCCGGTGGCACCTTTGCCGCGTTCGAGGCGGCGTTTCATGCGGAGCGGTCCGAAGGCGATATCGAGCCGATCTAGACTGTGTCACTCGGTTCTGTGCATACGTATCCGACTTCGCATATGATCGCGGAACACGAATTTTCGGGAGAATGGATATGAGTCGTTTGATGACCCTTGTTGCTTTCGTCGCCGCTTTTGGTGCGATGCCGGTTCTGGCGCAGATGCATGGCCATCGGCACGGGGCTGACGGCGGCGGGCACGATATGGTCACGATGCCGGGCCTGCGCGGTGAAAACGCCACGGCGGAAGAAAGCGCCGAGCTGGCTTTGATGTTCCGCAAGTTCCAGACGCTGAGCCGCGAGGTCGAGACCCTGCCCAACGGCATCCGCACGGTCACCCGGTCAAGCGATCCGGACGTGATGGAGGCGCTGGTCAGCCATGTTGTTGGCATGATCGACCGGGTGGGGCAGAAAGATGATCCGAAGATTTTTATCCAGAGCCCGACGCTCGATATCTTTTTCGCGCGCGGCGACCGGATCCTGTCCGAGATCGACGTGACGGAAGACGGGGTGATCGTGACCCAGACCTCGGATGACCCAGAAGTCGTGGTGGCGATGCACACCCATGCCGCCGAAGTCACTGCGATGGTCGAGCAGGGCATGCATGCGGTTCACATGATGATGATGCAACGTCCCGCGAACTGACGCTTGCGGCGATCCACAGCTTGGGGCAAAGCTGCCGGATTGCCCGAACCGGGTACAGGAGCACGACATGGATTACGGAAAAACCGGCGCAGCCAAGCCCAGCAAGGGCGCGCCCAGATACGATGCGCACAAGTCCTCGGGCAAGGCCAAGACGGGCGCACCCGACAAGGGCGAAAAAAGCGCGCTGCTTGCACGCATGAAAGTGGCGGCCGAAAAGGGCAAGTCCTGACCGATTGCGGGGTCTTGCCCCGGTTCGGACGCTGCACAGCTTAACCGATGTTCAAAACCGACCTTGCAGGCAACGAGCATCAAGATATGGTGTCCTCAACCAGAGTGAGGTTGAAACCTACCGGGGAGCGACCCACCTTACATACCTGAACGGAGATGGCCGGGGCTGCCGCAAAGCGGGGCCAGTGCCATCTTGCCAATGATAAGGATACGAGCATGCAAGAGCCTCTCAACGCCTCCTACCCAGTGCTTCCGCTGCGGGACATCGTTGTGTTCCCGCATATGATTGTTCCGCTGTTTGTCGGGCGTGACAAATCGGTGCGCGCGCTGGAAGAGGTTATGGCCGATGACAAGCAGATCCTGCTTGCCAGCCAGATGGACCCTGCGGAGGATGATCCGCAGACAGACGGGATTTACCGGGCCGGTGTTCTGGCCAATGTGTTGCAACTTCTCAAACTGCCCGACGGCACCGTCAAGGTGCTTGTCGAAGGTCAGAGCCGTGTGCGCATCACCGAATACCTTGAGAACGACAACTTCTTCGAAGCCTCCGCCGAATACCTGTCCGAGATGCCCGGCGATCCGGCAGCGATCGAGGCGCTTGTGCGCACCGTGGCCGAAGAATTCGAGCGTTACGCCAAGGTCAAGAAGAACATCCCCGACGAGGCCCTTGGGGCCGTGTCTGATGCGGACGCGCCGGCAAAGCTGGCCGATCTTGTGGCCGGTCACCTGGGTATTGAAGTCGATCAGAAGCAAGAACTGCTTGAGACCCTTTCGGTCAGCGAGCGGCTTGAAAAGGTCTACGGCCTGATGCAGGGCGAAATGTCTGTGCTGCAGGTCGAGAAAAAGATCAAGACGCGCGTCAAATCCCAGATGGAGCGCACGCAGCGCGAGTATTATCTTAATGAACAGATGAAGGCCATTCAGAAGGAACTTGGCGACGGCGAGGATGGCCAGAACGAGGTCGCCGAACTGGAAGCCAAGGTCAACGAGACCAAGCTGTCCAAGGAAGCGCGCGAAAAGGCCGATGCCGAGCTCAAGAAGCTCAAGAACATGAGCCCGATGAGCGCCGAGGCGACCGTTGTACGCAACTACCTTGACTGGATGCTGTCGATCCCGTGGGGCACCAAATCCCGCGTCAAGAAGGATCTGGGTCGTGCCGAGCGTATCCTCGACGAGGATCACTACAGCCTCGAGAAGGTCAAGGAGCGCATCGTCGAATACCTTGCCGTGCAGCAACGTTCGAAAAAGTTGAAAGGCCCGATCATGTGCCTTGTCGGCCCTCCGGGTGTGGGCAAGACCAGCTTGGGCAAGTCGGTCGCCAAGGCCACGGGACGCGAATTCATCCGCATCTCGCTGGGCGGCGTGCGCGACGAGTCCGAGATCCGCGGTCACCGCCGGACCTATATCGGCTCGATGCCGGGCAAGATCATCCAGGCGCTGAAAAAGGCCAAGACGACAAACCCGCTGATCCTGCTCGACGAGATCGACAAGATGGGTCAGGATTTCCGGGGCGACCCGGCGTCGGCGATGCTCGAGGTGCTGGACCCGGAACAGAACGGGACATTTGTGGACCACTATCTTGAAGTGGAATACGACCTGTCCAACGTGATGTTCCTCACCACGGCGAACTCCTACAACATGCCCGGACCGCTTCTGGACCGGATGGAGATCATTCCGCTCGCGGGTTACACTGAGGATGAAAAGACCGAGATCGCCAAGCGTCACCTGATTTCCAAGCAGGTCAAGAACCATGGCCTCAAGAAGGGCGAATTCGAACTGACGGACGAGGCGCTGACCGACATGGTCCGCTACTACACCCGCGAAGCCGGGGTGCGGAACCTTGAGCGTGAGATCTCGAAGCTGGCGCGCAAGGCGGTGACAAAGATCATCAAGAAGCAGGAAGAGAAGGTGGTCATCACTCCCGACAACCTGTCCGACTATCTTGGCGTTCGCAAACACCGTTATGGTCTGGCCGAAGACGAAAACCAGGTCGGGGTTGTGACCGGGCTGGCCTACACCAGCGTGGGCGGCGACCTGCTTCATATCGAGGCGCTCAAGCTTCCGGGCAAGGGGCGGATGAAGACCACCGGCAAACTGGGCGACGTCATGAAGGAGTCCATCGACGCGGCGGCCAGCTATGTGCGGTCCATCGCGCCGGAAATCGGGGTCAAGCCGACGAAGTTCGACCTGATGGACATCCACGTCCACGTTCCGGATGGGGCCACGCCCAAGGATGGCCCGTCTGCCGGTCTTGCGATGGTGACATCCATCGTGTCGGTGCTGACAGGCATACCAGTGCGCCGTGATATCGCCATGACGGGTGAGGTGTCCTTGCGCGGCAACGCGATGCCGATTGGTGGTCTGAAAGAGAAACTTCTCGCGGCATTGCGCGGCGGCATCAAGACGGTGCTGATCCCCAAGGAAAATGAGAAGGATCTGGTGGAACTGCCGGACAACGTGAAAAACGGTCTTGAGATCATCCCGGTCGAACACGTTTCGGATGTTCTGAAGCTGGCGCTGGTCGGAAAACCCGAACCCATCGAATGGGACGAAGCGGCCGAAGAGGCTGCGGCGCAGGCCATGGCCAAGAACAATACCGGGGCATCCGCCATCGCGCACTAAGGCGATGCGACGCCCAAATGATCCTACGCCGTCCCGTTCGGGGCGGCGTTTTTCGTTGCCAAATGGCCAAACCACGACGGATATCCCGCATTTTGTGGGCGTTGCGTGTCGAAACACTGGATAATGCGTGCATCCTTGGTATGCTT
>NZ_JBHYFV010000034.1:0-45766 GCF_051859345.1 Marivita sp.
TCAGATTGCGGAATTTTACTCCGCGACGGTCAGATCATCAGACCGTTTCTGTGGGCATTTTGTCTCCGGGATTCACAGAGTGGTCCCGTAAAGGCCAACCGTCCGACCGAAGTCCATATGACTGCGAACGACGACGCAAGCGGCGGGCTGATGGCAACCGCACGGACGACCTCGGGCGCACCTATCATGAACCGCATCCCGAACGGGAACGACTTGGTCAAGTATGGCGGCATGGAGTTCTCGCTCAACGTGGCAGCCAACATGGGCCTCGTGCAGCGCAACCCAGACGGCACCTACTCCGACAAGGAAGCATCAGCAGCCCTGAAAGACCCAGCGTCTCAGGCGCAGGCCCAGACCAAGGCTGATAATGCCCAAGGGAAAACCGAGAGTGCAGCCTCGGGGGTCTCTTTCGGGGAGGCCGGTGATACCGTGATGAAGGAACTGATGTCCGCACAGAACCCCGGCGACCTTTTCAAGAGCATTGATAGCGTCATTCACACCGGCAACTTGGACAAGGGCACTATCGAGCGCATGGCGTCCATGGCAGGCGTTGAGCCAGAGGAGATGATGGCTCAGGTGACCACTGTCTGGCAGGGTGCATATGACGCCGCCACAGACTTCATGGCCGACGTAGGCATCGAAGACGAAGGCGCGTTCACTGCTTTCCTCAACGACAACCCGAAGCTGCAGGCGAACTTGATGGAAAGCGCACGCAACTTCTTCGTTCACCACAAAACAGAGGGTCTGCAGACCATGGCAGACGCCTACCTCCCTCAGATGGACCGTTACGAGGGAGACCGTGTCCGTGCGATGCTGACTGATGCTGGCTACGACCACACGACAGACGGCAAAGGCCGCGTCCGAGTGAACATCGACGGTGCCTCCGTGGGTTGGGATGTGGCAGTGCAGCAGCGCATCATCACCTTTTCGCAGGGCTGAAAATAACCCCAGAAAACGCCCCTTCCTGTGACCGGGAGGGGCACCCCTTCCAACAACCAAGGGACCGTCAATAAAATGACTATCTACAGCTTCACCGTGACCGACGGTGACCCAAACACGGACACCTCGAAAGTGAACAAGACCCAGCCCGCCGCGACCTCCGACGGGGCAGGCCCAAGTGCAGCCGAAAGGGCAGCCGAGGGGATGGCGAAATACAATGCCTACAGGGAACAGAACGCTGCCACCTTACAGGCAATGAAGGAGCGTGAGATGCAGCGCCACGAAGATGAGCGTTTACAGAAACAGCTTCGTCGTCGGAACCTCTCCCACAAGGACATCTTCGGATAACCACTGCCCCCTTTGAGCTTCGGCTTGGCGGGGGTTTTTTCCGAGAAAGCCGGTCAATCTGAAAACTCCACGACACACAGGGCGTGGCTGTCACGACACACTTTAGACCTTTCAAATTCGTCCAATATTTCATTAAGTATTTGATTTTAATTAGTTTTTAACATTATTAATTTGGTCCCTAGCCCCTACCGCCGGAGCCAAAAATCCCATGTAGGTCATTGATTTACAGCACATCTTACTGGTGTGTTCTGGGGGTGTTTGGCGTTGATAGGCAAAGAGCAGGCGCATTGTCATGTTGTGTCGTGTTGGCCCCAAACGGTGCAAGACGACTTCCACGATATTTTGTTTGGTGAGGTGAGTGACGCCTCATTGGTTGGACAGTTTCTGTCTCTAATCCAGCCACTCTTTGCGCCTGCTGACCAGTTTGGGTTTCGAACTCACCAAGGCCGCCTATTGCCGAAAAACAACGGCGGGCCTGTCAGGCGATCACGCGGTTACCTTCTTGACGAACTTCGACTTCAAGCCGATCTGGCCGACTCCGGGTATCTTGCAGTCGATGTCGTGGTCGCCGTCAACCAGTCGGATATTGCCGACTTTGGTGCCGACCTTGACCACGGATGACGTTCCCTTGAGCTTCAAATCCTTGATCACCGTCACCGTGTCGCCATCCGACAGGATATTCCCCACGCTGTCGCGGACGGCGTCATCGCTGTTGGTCATTGCGGTGGCAGACCACTCATGCCCGCATTCGGGACAGTTCAGCAGGGAATCCACCTGGTACGTATAGGGGGACGAACATTCGGGGCAACTGGGCAGGGTATCGGTCATCTTTCGGCTGATAGCGCCATGTCTACCCCATCACCAGCGCAATCAGCGGTGCCACGTCAAACTTGTTGAAAGTGCAGAGGATCAGCGGGCAGACCGGCGCGCGTCCGCTGCGCCCCTGTCCCCGACCAGCGCAGCGTCGAGCGCATCCACCATGCCCGACGCCAGCCGTGACAAAGGTGTGTTCGGGCGGGTCAGCAGGCAGGCACCGACGCGGATTTCCGGCAGGAAGGGGCGGATCACCAGCCCGTGGTCGGCCATCGACATCGCGGTGAAATGATCCACGATGGAGACCCCCATGCCGACACTGCCCAGCACTGCCGAGGTGTGACAATACCGCACGACAACCCTTGGCTGATACGGCACACCATGCGCCTGAAACGCGTAGCGCAGCAAAACGCCAAGGCGCGACACCTGATCCAGCCCGATATGGCCATGCGACACACAGTCTGACGGCGTGATGATGTCGGCATGTGCCAATGGATGGTCCTCGGGCACCAGCGCAACCATACGTTCGGATCGCAACACGCGGACATCGACGGCCTGATGATTTTCAAGCCCCAGCACCAAACCCAGATCGGCGGATCCGACTTCGACTTCCTCGATCACATGCTCCATGCGGCGCACATCATATTCGACGGTCACACCCGGACGGTCGGCAAGATAGCTGCGCAAGACCTTTGGAATGACCGAATGCCCCAGTGGCGGGGTCGCCATGATCCGAAGGTTTCCGGCAGTGCCGTTGCGCAAGTCCTGCACATGGGTTTCCACGGACCGAAGTTGCAGCAGGATTGGCTCGACCCGGCCAAACAGGCTGCGCGCCTCTTCGGTGGGTTGCAGGCGCTGGCTGCGCCGTTCGAACAGGGTGAATCCCAGTTGCTTTTCCAGTTGCTTGATGGACAGCGAAACGGCCGGCTGGCTGACGCCCAGATCCTCGGCCGCATCCACAGTGGTGCGATGCAGCATCACCGCGCCGAAGACTTCGAGCAATCGCAGCGACAGGTCGTTCTTGCGGGTGACGCGCATCCCCTCAGCCCGCCAGGAGCGCACCAAGCGCCATGGCGACGGCGGCCTGTGTCGGGTCGATCACCGGGATATTCAGTTTTGCCTCAAGTCCGGGCCGATGACGCGCCATTCCGGCACATCCCAGAATGACCGCGCCTGCGCCCTGCTCTTTCAGCGCGGTGCCGACCGCGACCAGGCGGTCGAAGGTGCCGGTTCCGCGCGCGGTTTCATCGACGCTCATGTTCAGCGGGATTTCACAGGCCAGTCGGTCCAGCACCTGCATCCGCGCCATCGTGCGGCGGTGACGCTGAACAGAGGCTTCGGCAATCGCGATCACGCCGAACCGATCCGCCCGCGCCATCGCGGTCAGCACGCCACTTTCCTGAATGCCAAACACGGGCTGCGGCGCAACGGAGCGGCAGGCGTCAAGGCCGGGGTCGGAATAGCAGGCAATCACAAACGCCCCCGCATCGGGGCGCGATTGCACCAGTTTGGCCAGTGGCAGCACGACACTGTCGGAGTCGAGCTGGCTTTCGATCCCGAACGGGCCCTCGGCAAGCGTCAGACACTCGATGTCCGGACCACCCGGCAGATCGAACGCGGCCAGCGCATCCTTGAGGCCATCTGTCACCGCCTGGTTGGAGTTCGGATTGATGACCACGATGGGGCCGCTCATGTCAGGATCTCCGCACCGAAATTCGTCGCCGTATCGGTCTCGGGCAGGCGCGTTCCGGTGAGGCCCGACAGGTCGCTGCGACCCCGTTTGACGAAGACCCCGTCGCCGGGCTTGGCGATCAGTTCGCCGTTTTCCACGATCCGCCGCCCGCGCGTCAGAACCGTAACAGGCCAGCCTGTGACCTCCATGCCCTCGAACGGGTTGTAATCCATCGCGTCGTGCATCTCGCCCGCGATGCGGGTTGCGGTGGGATCCCAGATGGCGATGTCGGCATCCGCCCCAATCGCCAGCGTGCCCTTGGTCGGGTGCATGCCGTACAGGCGCGCCGCGTTGGTCGAGGACAGAGCGACAAACTGGTTGAGGTTGATCCGCCCCTTGACCACACCTTCGGAGAACAGCATCGGCAGGCGCATCTCGATCCCCGGCATGCCATTGGCGAACTTGCGGAAATCCACGTCGCGGCCGTTTGCGAACTTGCCCGTGTCGTCGAACCGGTAGGGCGCGTGGTCCGAGGACACGACGCTGAAGGTGCCGCCCGCGATATGCCGCCACAGCACGTCCTGCGTGTGATTGTCGCGCAGGGGTGGCGAGCAAATGTATTTCGCGCCCTCCTTGCCCGGCCGGTCCAGATCGTCGCGGGTCAGGAACAGGTATTGCGGGCAGGTTTCGCCAAAGACATACGCCCCGTCCGCCCGCGCCTCTGCCACCAGCGCGGCACCTTTGGGGGTCGAGACATGCACGATCATCAGCGGCGCGTTGGTCAGCTTGGACAGGCTGATCGCGCGGTTGATCGCCTCTTCCTCGGCCAGCGCGGGGCGCGCGGGGGCGTGGTATTTCGGCTCGGTATATCCATTCTCGGCCAAAGCGGTCGCCATCCATGTCAGCATGTCGTGGTTTTCCGCATGCACCATCGTCAGCCCGCCGTGACGGCGCGCAACGGTCAGGATGTCGAGGAATTGCGCATCGCTGACGCGCGTGGCGTAGGTCATAAAGACCTTGAACGACGTGATGCCGCGGTCAAAAACCGCTGGCAGTTCGGCCAGAACATCCGCGTTCGGGTCTGTCAGGATCAGGTGGTAGGAATAGTCGATCACCGATTTCGGCGCGGCACGCCCGTCATAAGTGGCAAGCGTGTCTGCCACGCTCTGCCCCATCTTCTGCGCGGCAAAGGGCACGAAGCAGGAATTGCCGCCGAACGCCGCCGAGATCGAACCGGATTCGTAATCATCCGTCGTCATCAACCCCATGCCGCTTTCCTGCGCGATATGGCAATGCGCCTCGATCCCGCCGGGCAGGACCAGCTTGCCTGTGGCGTCGATCACGTCATCGCCCGTCAGGTCGTGGCCCAGCGTGGCAATCCTGCCATCCCGAATGCCGATATCCGCGCGAAAGGTCTCGGACGCGGTGGCCAGCGTGCCGCCCTTGATCACCAGATCATGTTTCATGCTGTCTTCCCCCTCTCCATTCTTACCCAAGATCGGCCAGTTTTCGGTCCAGACGGTCCATCAGGCGCATCAGTTCTGCGTGGTCGGCCTTGGTCATCGACGGTCCGGGTGCACGAACCTTGGGACTGGCCAGCACGCCGCGACGATGCAGGATTTCCTTGCGAATGGCGAGGCCAAGGCCAAGCTGCTGCTCATAGCGGACCATCGGCAGGTAGGCGTCGAACAGGTCTTCGGCGCCGTCCACATCGCCCGCCTTGTGACGGGCCACAACCTGCACCAGCATTTCGGGATAGGCAAAGCCGGTCATCGCGCCATCGGCACCGCGCGCCAGTTCCTGCGGCAGGAACAGCGCCGCGTTGCCCGTCAGGATCGACAGGCGCGGCGTATCGGCTGTTCCGGTTTCGTCGCGCACGCGGGACAGCTTGTTCAGGCCGGGCCAGTCCTCGTGTTTGAGCATGACGATCTGGTCATGGTCGCGGGTCAGTTGCAGGATGGTCTCGACGCTGAACTGCACACCGGTGGTCTGCGGGTAATCCTGAAGACAGACAGGCACATCGGGGCCAAGCGCGGCACAGACCTGCGCGAAATAGCTCTTGAGCTTTACCTCGGTCGCCAGCCCCGGCATCGGCGCCACCATGACACCGGCAGCCCCCGCATCCATCACGCTGTGCGACAGCTGCGCCATGTTGTCGAGCCCCGCACCCGACACGCCGACCACCACCGGCACCCGGCTCGCCACGCGGTCCAAAACGTGCTGGGCAAAGCGCGTCGATTCCTCGCCCGACAGTTTCGGAGCTTCGCCCATGATGCCAAGGATCGTCATGCCGGACACACCGCAGTCGAGGTAGAAATCCACCATCCGGTCCGTGCTGTCCAAATCGAGCGCGCCATCGCTGGCAAAGGGTGTCGCGGCGATGATGAAAACGCCCTCTGACTGCCTGTCGATCTTCTGTGTCATTCCCTGTCCTCCCCATTCTTTTCCGGTCGATACGGTTCTGGAATCCCGAACCGTTCGATCTCTTCCAGCCGAGCATACCGGTCCGCGAAAAGCCGTGCGACCGGATAATCACCGGCCCAGTCGACATACATCGTGGCGGTGTCCACCAGCCCGGCCCGCGTCGCCAATCCAACCGCCCGGCCCAGCAGGATCGACCGTTCGGCGCTCAGCGAAAGCGCCATCATGCGTTCGCATTCGATGGCAACCGGCGCGTCGGCCAGCCGGGGCGGCTTGACCCGACCGGACGATGCCAGTTTCAGCCCCAACGCGGTTGGTTCGCTTTCGCCCGGATCATAAGATGCCGCTGTACCCACCATGTCCGCCACCAACGCGGGCGTTGCAAGGTTCACGACAAATTCGCCCGTCGCGTCGATATTGCGGGTGGTGTCCTTGGCGCTGCCATCGGGTTTATTTTGCAGGCCAAGAATGATCAGTGCCGGATCCTGTCCGAAGACATTGAAGAACGAATAAGGGGCAGCATTGACCACGCCCTGCGCGTCCATCGTCGTCACCCACGCCACCGGGCGCGGGATCACCAGCGCCGACAAAAGCTTGTAGCGCTCCTGCGCGCTGATGCTGTCCAGATCCAGAAGGTCGGTCATGCGTCGGGCAGCACGACGCCGGTCTGTGTGCCGATCCGCTGATAATGCTCGATCCGACGGTGGCGGCCAAAGTCAAAGATCGTCGTCTTGCCAAAATTGCAGGCGTCCATGTCGCAGGGATGTACGATCAACTCGTCGTCTTCGCTCTCGGCACGCGCCACGACATAGCCGTTTGGATCGACGATGATCGACCCGCCCATCAGCGGATGACCGTCCTCGTCGCCCGCCTTGGCGACACCGACCACCCATGTGGCGTTCTGATAGGCGCCGGCGGTCATCGACAGGTCGGAATGGTAAATCCGCTGTTCCAGACCTTCGTCCGACATCTGGCTGTTCACCGACGGCGTGTTGTACCCCAGCAGGACCAGTTCGACGCCTTGCAACCCCATCTCGCGGTAGACCTCTGGCCAGCGGCGGTCGTTGCAGATGCACATGCCCATCAGCGCGTCCATGTTGCGCCAGACTGGAAATCCCAGATCGCCGGGTTCGAAATAGCGTTTTTCCAGATGCTGAAACGCCCGTTCCGTGTCGTATTCCGAATGGCCGGGCAGATGCACCTTGCGGTACTTGCCGATGATGTTGGCGGCGCGGTCGGTCAGGATCGAAGTGTTGAAGTGATGCCCGTCCGGGGTGCGCTCCGCATAGCCGAAACTGATCGCCATGTTTGCCGCCTTCGCCGCGTCGAACAAGGGCTTCGTGGCATCGTTGGGCATCTCGCTCTCGAACCACTGATCGACCTCGGCTTGATCCTCCATGTACCAGCGCGGAAAGAACGTGGTCAGCGCCAGTTCGGGATAGACGACCAGATCGCACCCTGCCCCTTTGGCCTGATGCAGCAGGTCGATCATGCGCTCCACCACTGCCTCGCGTGGTTCGGCCTTCTGGATCGCGCCAAGTTGCGCGCCTCCGATCACGATTTCCCGCATAGTGACTCTCCTCGATTGATCATGCGTTCAGATTTCTGCCAAAACGGCTGACGACCCGCACCAGCGGCCAGAGCAGCACAAGATAGACCAGTGCCGCCATGACAATGGGCGACGCGTTGTAGGTGATCGACCGCGCCATGTCGGCGGCGTGCAGCATTTCGCCCAGCGACACGACCGAGGCAAGGGATGTGAGCTTGATCACTTCGATGGTGTTGGACAGCAGGTCCGGCAACACGTTGCGCACGGCCTGCGGCAGCACGACATAGGTCAGTGTCTGCGGCGCGCTGAGGCCGGTGGACCGCGCGGCCTCGTTTTGGCCATAGCCGACCGATTGAATGCCGGCGCGGAAGATCTCGCCGTAATAGGCCGAGTTGTTGAGGAAGAACGCGATCACCACGGCCATGAATGGCGACAGTTGCAGTCCCGAAAAGGGCAACCCGGCATAAACGAAGATCAACAACACCAGCGGCGGTATGGCGCGGAAGAAATCCACCAGCGCAATCACCGGCCACCTGATCCAGCGCGATTTCGCAGCCGATCCCAGTGCCGCCAGCAGCCCGCCCGCAAGCCCCATCGGGATCACCGCCAGGCAGATGAGCAAAGTCATGCCCAGCCCTTGCAGGATCATCGGCCAGGCGGCGACCATGATCTCGAGGTTGAAGAACTGTTCGATCAACTTGTCCATGCCTTACGCCTTTCGCCAGGAAAAGCGGCTTTCCAGCCAGCGTGCAAGGATCACCAACGGCAGGAACAACAGCACATAGGCAATTGCGGCCAGCATCAGCGGCGACGCGTTGCCGGAAAAGCTTTGCGCCGTCGTCGCCTGATTGAGGATGTCCGGCACGCCGATCACCGTGCCAAGCGCGGTCATCTTGGTGATGGCGATGGCGCGGTTGGTCATCGGCGGGATCGCGACACGCAAGGCTTGTGGCAGAACCACCCAGACCAGCGTTCCGGTAAAGCCGATCCCGGTCGAGCGCGCCGCCTCCCACTGGCCGCGATCCACCGAGGTGATCCCGGCCCAGATGATCTCTTCGGCAAAGGCCGCAAGCGTCAGCGTCAACACCAGGAACAGCACGACAAAGCTGGACAGGAAGAGCCCCGCGTTCGGCAGGCCGAAGAACGCGATCAGGATCAGGACAAGCGGTGGGATGGCGCGGAACACGTCGGCAAACACCACGATGCCAAGCGACAAGAGACGAATGCGGTACGTCCGCAGCATTGCCAAAGCGGTGCCAAGCGCGATCCCCACAACCACGATCAGTATCGAAAGCTGCACCGTCACCCAGACACCGGCGAGGATATCCGGCGCATAGCGCGTCAGCACTTCGGCGTTGAAAAACGTTTCGAGAAACCGTTCCCATTGGGTCATGTCAGGTATCCGATACCCGTGACAGGAACGCCTTGGTTCGTTCGTGCTCGGGCGCGCCGAAGATCTGTTCGGGCGGTCCCTGCTCTACGATCTGGCCCTGATCCATGAAGATCACGCGATCCGCCGCGTCGCGGGCGAATTTCATTTCGTGGCTGACCACAAGCATCGTCATGCCCGACGCGCGCAATTCGCGCATCACCTCAAGAACATCGCCCACAAGTTCGGGGTCCAGCGCCGATGTTGGCTCGTCAAACAGCATCACCTTGGGTTCAAGCGCGAGGGCGCGGGCGATGGCGACGCGCTGCTGTTGCCCACCCGACAGTTCCGCCGGAAAATTGTCCGCCTTGTCGGCAAGCCCGACCTGGGACAGCGCCTCCATCCCGTGGGCGTCCGCGTCGGACCGCGACATGCCCCGCACCTTGCGCAGGGCCAGCGTGACGTTCTTCAGCGCGCTCAGATGCGGATAAAGGTTGAAGGATTGAAACACCATGCCGATCCGCTGACGGATCTCGTTGAGGTTCACGCCCCGCCCTGTCACCGGATCACCTTCCAGCAGGATGTCCCCGGAATCCGGTTCTTCGAGCCGGTTGCAACAGCGCAGCATGGTCGACTTGCCGGACCCCGATGGCCCAAGAACAAACACCAACTCGCTGTGCGACACGCTCAGGTCGATGCCTTTCAACGCCTCGAATGTGCCAAAGGATTTGCGCAGGCTGCGCACGTCCAGCGATGGAATGGGGTTGGTCATGGAAGTCCGTTCACGTCGATCAGGCAGAAGTCATGGCGCAAGGACAGCCGTCCCCGCGCCATTGTCCGTTCAATTCAGGCTCAGCAAGCCGGTGTGTGTCCGTCATCGACATAGCCGTCGTAACCCGGTTCTCCGAACCCGGCACGAGGGGTTACCGCAGCCGAACCGGCAGGCGGGGCCATGCCAAACCACTTTTCGTGCAGCTCCGCGATGCTGCCGTCGATCTTGAGACATTCGATCACCGTTTCGACCTTGGCGCGCAATTCTTCATCACCCTTGCGGAACGGCATCCCCCAGACCAGCCCGGTGGAGTGCAGATAGCTTGGCTTGACGGCCGGGTTCTTCTGCGCCGCCCATGCCGCGACGGTGTTTCCGGCCACGTTGGCGAAGGCCCGGCCCGACACCACGGCCTGCACCGCGTCGGTGTTGGTGCCATAACTTTCGACGGTCCAGCCGATCTCGTCGGCCAGATCGCGCGCCCAGCTGTCATAGGCCGAGCCTTTGTTGACCGCGATCACCTTGCCTTCGAACTCTTTCATATCCGTGATCTCGGGCGCGTCATTGGCGACAAGGAACAGGAAGTCGGTGTTCAGGTAGCCTTCGGAGAACAGCAGGCTTTGTGCGCGTTCCTCGGTGATCGTCGTGGGGGCCACGACAAAGTCATAGGTCCCCGCCTGCAACCCCGGAAGAATACCCGAGAACTGCGTCGCGACGATGTCCATTTCGACGCCAAGACGTTCGCCAATCAGATTGGAAAGATCGACGTTGAAGCCTTCGATCCCGCCGCCCAGTTTGGGCATGGCATGAGGCGCAAATGTTCCGTCAAGCGCGACAGTGTACTTGTCCTGCGCGATGGCCGCGCCTGACAGCAAGAGTGTGGCAGCAAGCGTGGCTGCGGTGGTAAAATACTTCATTGATCGAAATCCCCTTCAGCGTTTGCAACTGCACAAAAGTCTTGTGCAGCGCCGATCCCGAAGCAAGGCTCAATTATGAGTTATTGATTAAAGATGACATAGTAAGATAAGTCTAATTTATAAACTGTCCACAAAGCGCCCATGAATTCAGCACAGTTTGACAGTTGGTCCGGAAACGAAAAATCCGGCCCCGTTGGATCGGGATCGGATTGAACTTGCAGGAGGTAAAAAGAGGTACTGCAAGCCCTACGCGACACTCACCGTCAATGTCCCAAGACAAGCAATCGACAGCTCCATCGTGTCCCCAACGGACACCGGTCCGACGCCTGACGGCGTGCCGGACAAAATCACATCTCCGGGGGCGAGTTCGAAATATTCGGACAGGTACGAGATCATTTCAGGCACCTTCCAGATCATCTGGTTCAGATCGCCTTCCTGACGCACCTCTCCGTTGACCTTCAGTTCAAGATGCCCCTGATCGGGATGGCCGACCTCTGACACGGGATGAACAGGGCCACAGGGTGCCGATTTCTCGAACGCCTTGCCGATTTCCCACGGGCGCCCGGCTTTTTTCGCGATTCCCTGAAGATCGCGGCGGGTCATGTCCAACGCCAGACCATAGCCAAAGACATGGTCCAGGGCCTTGTCCACCGGGATATTTCTTCCGCCGGTTTTCAGCGCCACCAGCATTTCCGCCTCGTGATGAACGTCCGAGGTGTGCGGCGGATAGGGAAACGTACCGGACGTGTCCAGATTGTCGGGATTCTTCTGAAAGAAGAACGGGTCTTCTCGATCCGGATCGTGACCCATCTCGATGGCATGTGCGGCATAATTTCTGCCGATGCAGTAAATGCGGCGCACCGGAAAAACCGTGTCCTGTCCGGCCACTGGAAGAGCCACGACAGGCGGCGTTTCGATTGCGTATTGGGTCATGCGTTACTCCGGATTGTTCTTTGGCATGACTGTGCTGTAGCCCAGCATCACGGCTAAATCAATCTAGACCAACAAACCATTTGCAAGAAAAATCATTGATTGATCGCCCAATATGGCGCTAGTATAGCGCATAAATCGCCCAGTTGGCGCAAATTGGTATACCAATATAGGGTCCAATTCATGTTGATGAATGCAGTTTCGGTCGAGGCGGATGATGTTGTCGCCAAGCTTCGCTCTTATGTCGCGGACGGCGGCTACAAGCCCGGCGACCGCCTTGAATCCGAACGCGAACTGATCGTGCGTCTTGATGTGACACGGGCAAAATTGCGCAAGGCGCTGGATACGCTGGAACATGAAGGCGCGATCTGGCGGCATGTCGGCAAAGGCACGTTCATCGCCTCTCCGAATGTCGCGTCCGGACCCAGCAATCTTGCCATGCTCAGCCAACAGGTCACCCCTGTGCAGCTCATGCGGGCGCGCTATTCGCTGGAACCCGCGATTGCGCGCGAGGCCGCACTGCATGCATCCGAAGACGACGTGCGCCGCCTCAAGGAAAGCCGCGACCGCGCCACGGAAGCACCGACCTGGGACGAATACGAGGCGCAGGACGACAATTTTCACCGCATGCTGGCCGAGGCGACGGACAACGTCTTGCTGCTCTCGCTGTTTGACCACCTGAACGCGGTGCGCCGCGCCGTTGCCTGGAACACGGTTGTGCGCAGTTCCGTGCGCCCTGCCCGCACACATTCCAGTTTTGCGGAACACGACGCCATCGTCGCCGCCATCGAAGCACGCGATCCCAAGGCGGCACAGGAGGCCATGCGCGCGCATCTGGGTTCGGTCTCTGCACGTCTGTTCGGGGAGACATGACAGCAGCGCCATAACCTGCGGAACACAAATAATAAAACCCGCACAAGATACGAAGAACATGTTCTCGGGGAGGAGACAAATGTTTCAGATCGCACCATCCGCTATGCGCATCGCAGGCCGCGCCCCCGGCCGGGAGGCCTCGTTAAGGTGAGCCATCTGACCCTGACACTGGCCACCTGGGACCATGACCGCGTGATGGCGCTGCATGACGGGCGCGTCACCGTTCCCGGCGTGACGCTGGACAGCCAAATCCACCCCACGTCGAAACTGTTCCCGTGGGCAGTGCAGGAGGCAAAGTTCGACATCACCGAGATGTCGGTCTCCAGCTATGTCCTGCAATTGTCGCGCGGCGGGTCGGATTATACCGCGATCCCGGCCTTTGTCAGCCGGGCGTTCCGGCACAGCGGATTCTTTGCGCGCGCCGGGTCGGGCATCAAAAGCCCCGCCGATTTCGCGGGCCGTCGGATCGGCGTGCCGGAATACCAGATGACAGCGGCGCTCTGGATGCGCGGTATTCTGGCGGATGAATACGGCGTGGCCTGCGACGACATCCACTGGCGCACGGGTGCGCTGGACGAAGGTGTGCGCCGCGAACGGCTGGAACTGGCACTGCCCGAAGGCATGATGGTCGAGCCGATCACCGAAGGTGACACGCTTCAGGGCATGCTCCTGCGCGGCGAGATCGACGGGCTGCTGGCCCCGAAACCTCCCCAGGCGTTTCTGGACGGCAATCCCGACCTCGTGCGTCTGATTCCTGATTTCGAAGCCGCCGAACAGGCCTATCACCGCTCCACCGGGTTCTTTCCGATCATGCACCTGATCGGCATTCGCAAGAGCGTGGCCGAGCAATACCCCGACCTGCCTCGCGCGCTATACGACGCCTTTGTGCAATCCCGCGATATCGCGATGGCCCGGCTGCGCGCGGTCTGGCTGGGAAATGCCAACCGCATGACCCTGCCCTGGCTCAATGCCGCAATGGAGCGGACGCTGGACAGCATGGGGCCGGATTACTGGAGCTATGGCTGCACTGCCAACATGGCCGAGATCGACGCGATCTGCCGCTATTCGCTGGATCAACACCTGTCAGCCGGTCCGGTCGATCAGAAATCGCTGTTCCACCCTTCGGTTCTGGACACCTGAGATGATGGAGATGTGGCACGCAGGATTGGGATGGCCTACAGCGACAACGCTGCTGGCGTTCAGTTTTGCCAGTTCCTTTATCACCATCGCCTTCGGCATAGGCGGCGGCGCGGTGATGCTGGCGGTGCTGGCAACCCTTCTGCCCGCTGCGGCGATCATCCCGGTACACGGGTTGGTGCAGCTTGGCTCGAACGCCGGACGCGCCGCGATCATGACGCGCTACATGCGTTTTGACCTGCTTGGGCCCTTCGCCATTGGAGCCTTGATCGGCATCATGCTTGGCGGGTCACTGGTGGTGCAGCTTGAAGCGGGCTGGATACAGATGGGGGTTGGCCTGTTCATCCTTTGGTCCGTCGCCTCAAAACCGCCTGCCTTTCTGCGCCGCTCTGGCGTGATCACCGGGGTGTTCTCAAGCTTTCTGACGATGTTCTTCGGCGGCACCGGACCGTTTGTGGCCACCTATGTCCGGGCGCAGGATTTGGAACGGCATGCTCATGTCGCAACCCATGCGATGTTCATGACGTTGCAACACCTTCTAAAAACCGTGGCCTTCGGCATCCTCGGCTTCGCATTTACCTTTTGGGCCGGACTGATCGTGCTGCTGATCGTGGCCGGAATCCTTGGAACCCTTGCGGGCCGGGTCATGCTGGCCCGCATCGACGAACGACGGTTTCGGATCGTGCTGAATGTCATTCTGATACTTCTGGCCCTCCGGCTTATCTATGCCGGGGCAAGCGACATCTATTTCGCCAGCGCTGCACCAGCGCCCACAGGAGGAGGGAACTAACCCGCCGGAAATGCGCGATCCCTGCGGAGAACCACCAACAGCGCATGTGAATTTCAAGATGAAACTGGGAGGAAACCATGACCATGAAACATATCTTCACCCGCCGCACGCTGCTGGGAACAGGGGCCGCCGCCGCAGCGATGACCCTTGCCACACCGGGACTCGTTCGCGCCAACACGTTCCCCGACCGCAATTTCAGCGTCTACATTCCCACCGCAGAAGGTGGCGGGGCCGACCGTAACTTCCGCGCCTTTTCCGGCGTCTGGAAAACCCGGCTTGGCGTCGATTTCGAACCCAGCTTCTATCCCGGCGCATCGGGCCGCGTGGGCTACGAGATCTACATGGGCAAGGCGGAACCCGATTGCTACAACCTGCTGTTCGGCAATATCGGACCAGAAGTCCTGAACTGGGCGATTCAGGCGCCCACGTTCGACATCAACGACTACATCTATTTCGGTCAGGTCGACAAAGACCCCTGCTGCCTGTTCGTCGGTGCGGAAAGCCCGCTCAAGACGATGGATGACATCATCGCCGCGTCCAAGACGCGCAAGCTCAATGTCGGCACCAGCCGCATGGCGCACCCCGCGTCGATCGGGTTGCTGGCCCTGGGTGACAAGCTGGGTGTCGAATTCAACCTGATCCCGCTTCAGGGCGGCAAGGGCACCGTTGCGGGTGCCGTGACCGGCGAGGTCGATTTCTCGGTCCTGACCTCGGGTTCGGTGATTGCGGCAGGTGACAGCGTGAAAACGCTGCTGGTCTTCGGCAACAACATCGCCGGAGAGGCGCTCGACAATGCGCCCAGCGTCAACGACGCATATGACATGGACCTGCCGGAAATGCTGTCCACGCGGGCGTTCGGCATCCACAAGAAGGCGGTGGACGATTTCCCCGACCGGTTCGAAATGCTGACCCGGACCTTCAAGGATACCCACGAAGATCCCGCCCTGATGGAGGCCTATATCGCGTCCAAGGGTCAACCCGAATACCTCGTCTATGCCGGGATCGAGGAATGCGAAGCCGAAAAGCAGGCGATGCTGGACCTCGGGGCCCAGTACAAGGCGCTCCTGAGCGGCGCCTAACCGCAAACACGACCGGCAGCGCACAGAAAGCTGCCGGTCAACCCCCACTCAAATCGCAGACAGGACGGCTTTTCCATGCCCTCGGACCCTCACAAACCGCCACGCCAGATTGGCGGAGAGCTTGTTATCCCCATCCTCGCGGTGGGCTTCACGCTTTATTTCTTCTCGACGATCTGGAACTCGCCATGGACCGCACAGGTCAGCGCATTCCTCATTGGCGGCATATTGTTGTTTGTCTGTTCGCTGTTCTTCATCCGCTGCGCGTTCTGGCTCAGCCGGGGTGAGGGATCACTGGGATTCAGCAACCTGTTCACCATCGACGACATCCGAACCGGACGCATCGGGCTTTTGGTCACAACCATTGCCTATGTGGCGTTCATCGACACGCTGGGTTTTACGCTGATGACCTTTCTCTTCCTGGCCATCAGCATGTTGATCCTCGCCAAGGGCAAGAACCCGGGGTTCATCACGATGGTTTCAGCCACCATGGCCCTGACCGGATGGGCCGTGTTCATCTGGGCCTTTGACACACGCTTCCCGCGGGGATGGTTCGAAACCACAATGCAGGCCATAATCAATGGATAGCAGCACAGCCTCAATCCTCACCGAGGTCTTTTTTGACACCATCGGGTATTGGTACATCATCATCCCGACGATCTTTCTAGGCCTGATCGTTGGCGGCATTCCGGGCTTCTCGGCAGCCAACACGATCATCATCCTGATGCCTCTGACACTGGCGCTCGATTTGCAATCGGGACTTGTGTTCATGATTTCGCTCTATTGTTCCGCCCGGATGGGCGCGGGAATCCCGGCCATTCTGGTCAACATCCCCGGCACTGCGGGTGCCGCGGCCACACCGCTGGACGGTTACCCGATGGCGAAACAGGGCAAGGGCCAGCAGGCGCTGGCGATTTCCTTTGTCGCCTCCTGTATCGGTGGTTTGCTGACGACGATGATCGCCCTTGCCACGATGCCGATCCTCGCGCGGGTCGGCTTCTACATGCATTCGGTCGAGATGATCGTGGTCATGCTGTTCGGCATCTCGCTGATTGCGTCGATTGCCGCACAGGACATGATAAAGGGTCTGATCGCGGGTTTCCTGGGCCTGATGATCGGCTCCATCGGCACCGATGTGGTCTATGCCACGCCGCGCGGCACCCTGGGGTTTCTTGAACTTTATGACGGGGTGCCTTTGATCCCCGCGCTTGTCGGCCTGTTCGCGGTGTCCGAGGCGTTCGTCATCATCGAGAAACGCGTGATCGTGACCCACGACGGCGAACCCAAAGCCCCCAATTGGAGTGACACGTTCGAAGGCGTCAACATCGCGCTGAAACGCTGGGTCCATATCGTCTGGACCTCGATCATCGGTCTGGTGATCGGCGTGATTCCCGGCGCAGGTGCGTCGATTGCAAGCTTCGTCGCCTATCAGCAGTCGCGCAGCTTTTCCAAGACGCCCGAGCTTTATGGCACCGGCCATCCCGAAGGCCTCATCGCGCCCGAATCCGCCAACAACGGTGTCACCTCCGGCACGCTGGTGCCGCTTCTGGTGCTGGGCATTCCCGGCGGGGCCACGGCGGCGATCATGCTGGTGGTGATGCAGTTCCACGGCGTCAGCTTTGGCCCGTCGCTGTTCGAGGATCAGCCCAAGGTCGGCTACGGCATGTTCATGGCGATGGCCGTCAGCTATGTCATCATGTTCCTGACCATCCTGCCGCTTTCCCGCTACATGAGCCATGTCACCACGATCCCGACAATCTACCTCGCGCCCATGATTATCGCCTTCACGCTGGTCGGCGGATTTGTTCCTCGCGAATATATGTTCGACATGTATCTCGCTCTGGCCTTCGGTGTTCTGGGCTATATCGCACGGCGCACCGGCTACCATGTCGCCGCGATCCTGATCGGGGTCATCCTCGGACCACTCCTGGAAAAGTATTTCCTCTGGTCGCTCAAGAAATCGGATGGAGACATCATGGTTCTGTTCTCGTCGACACTGGGCAACATCCTCTGGGTGGCCTTTGCAATGTCCATCATCCTGCCCATCGTCTTTGGCATGCGGCGCAAACGTAAACTCGAGGTACCTGCCGAATGAAAAAGACAGTCGAATACGAACTGGCGCGCAACATCCGCCGACTGGGCCATCTGGATATCGAAGGCGGCGGCGAAGTGACCCTTCAGGGCAGCTTTGCTTATGTCGGCCACATGAAACCGCCGATGGGCACGTCGATCATCGACGTGTCCGACCCCGCCAATCCGAAGGTCGTGTCGCATGTGGCCCCGCCGGACGAGTGGTCGCACACCCACAAGGTCAAGGTGGCGGGTGATCTGATGATCACCAATGTCGAAATGGACAAGCGGCATTTCCTGCGCAAAGGCGACAAGATCGCGGGCCTGCGCGCCGAAGGGCTGTCAGACGACCAGATCGCCGAACGGCTGTCGGTCAAACCATCCGACATCGCCGTTCTCGAAGAGGCGCTGGCGCGCGGCTACCACAGCGGCGGCTTCCGCGTCTGGGACATCTCGGACAAGACCGCGCCCAAACTGCTCTCCTACGTCAAGACGCATGGCTTTGGCGTGCACCGTTTCGACATGGACGCCAACTACGCTTATATCTCGACCGAGATGGAGGGCTATGTCGGCAACATCCTTGTCATCTACGACCTCTCCGATCCCACCAACCCGACCGAGGTGTCGCGCTGGCACATGCCGGGGCAGCACGTCGCCAAGGGTGAAACCCCCACCGGCGTTGGCTACAGCCACCGCCTGCATCACGCGATGCGCTGCGGCGACGAACTTTGGGCGGCGGTCTGGCATGCCGGGTTCCGGGTGCTGGATGCCAGCGACATCACCAATCCGACGGTCAAGGGCAGCTACCGCTTTCCCAAGGCCATTCCCGAACCGACCCACACCGTCATGCCGCTCGAACAGACGATCAACGGCAAACGCTATGCCGTCGTCATCGACGAGGAGCACGATCACAAGCCCGGTCGCCTTCATGGCTTCATCTGGATCATGGACGTAACCGACCTGAACAACATGGAACCCGTCGCGGCATGGGATCTGTCGGAACGGTTCTGCCCATGGGTCGGCGAAGAGGGCGTGCGGTTCGGCGGGCACCAGTTCCGCGAGAAGCTGGACAGCACGCTGATCTACGCGACGTGGTTCGCGGGCGGTCTGCGGGTGCTCGACGTGGCCGATCCGCATTTGCCGGTCGAAGTGGCCCATTTCATGGAACCCGGACCCACTGGTGCCGCGCCGCAATCCAACGATGTGGATGTAGACGCCAACGGCCTGATTTATGTCCTCGACCGCAACCACGGCCTTGATATTCTGGAGATGACATTGTGAGCGATCCTGACCTCCTGCCCCCCAGCGTCGATCCCAACACAAAGGCGCTGGGCATCCGTCGTGTGAGCGCCCGCAACGAGTCCTCGACCCGGTCGGTGATGATGGTGCGCGATCACATCGTCATCACCGATGAGAAGGAAAACAACACCGGGCCGACGCCGCTGGAAATGACGCTGTCCTCGCTTCTGGGCTGCGAAGGTGTCATCATCAACCGCTGCGCCGAGGCGATGCAATTCACCTACACCGCCGTCGACATGGAAGCCGATGGCGAGGTCGACCAGCGCGGCAGCCGCGGCGTGCAGGGCGTGCGCCCCTATTTCAACTGGGTCAAGCTGCGCATCCGTGTCCATACCGAGGAAACGCAGGACCGCTTTGACCGGCTGACCCGCAACGTGGAATACCGCTGCCCTGTGATGAACCTGTTCAAATCGGCAGATGTCGACGTCCAGATCACATGGGAGCGCGTCGCCCCGTGACCCTGAGACTGACGATCAACGGAACCGCACATGACATCACGTCCGACCCGGACACACCGCTGGTCTATGTCCTGCGCGACGAACTGAAGCTGAAAGGCACCAAGCTGGGTTGTGGGCTCGAACAGTGTGGCGCCTGTGCGGTCATGGTGGACGGCAAACTGGTGCTGTCCTGCGTCACCCCGGTCGAAGCGTTCGACGGCAAAAATGTCACGACCATCGAAGGCATCGCCGACACCGAGATCGGCCAGCGCGTGCAACAGGCCTTTGTCCAAGAGACCGCCGCACAATGTGGCTATTGCACATCGGGCCTCGTGGTGGCGGCAACCGCGTTGCTGGACGACAATCCGACACCGGACCGCGCCACCACCAAGGCGGCGTTGACCCCACATCTGTGCCGCTGCGGATCCCATCCTCGCGTTCTCAAGGCCATCGAAAGGGCCAGCATGACATGAGCGTCAAGGACTATCCGCGCGTTGCCGACTGGCTGACCACAGAGGGCGACCACCTGCTGATCCACACCGGCAAGGTCGATATCGGCCAGCGCATCTCGACAGCACTTGTGCGGATCGTGCAGGAAGAACTGTCTTTGCCCGCAACCCAGCTGGACATTGCCCCGGTCCAGACCGGTCACGCACCTGACGAAGGGATCACATCAGGCAGCAATTCCATCGAACAATCAGGCCGCGCCGTGGCTTTGGCCGCCGCGACGTTGCGTTCGGGTGTTCTGGAACTGGCGGCCAGCCAACATGGTGGCACGCGCGCTGACTGGACGCTGGAAGACGGTTTTGTCCTGCGTCCCGGCACCAACATCCGCATCAGCCTGATCGACCTCGCCGATGAATTGCCGACGGATTTGCCGATTGATCCCGACCTGTCTCGCCACAGTCCCCAGCGCCCGCTACCCCCCGACATGCGCGGGATCACCGACATGGTGCAGGGAAAGTTCACCTTCCTGCACGACCTCGACCTGCCCGGCATGTGGCACGCCCGCCGCGTCAGCCCGCCCCACGCGCGGGCCACCCTGCGTGACATCGACCAGTCCGCAATCGACAAGATCGAAACCAAGGGCCTGCACATCCTGCGCGATGGCAGTTTCGTTGCCGTGGCGGGTCCACGCGAATGGGACGTGGTCAAAGCGGCAACCGCCCTAGGGCTGGCCTGCACATGGGATCTGAACGCCGGCCTGCCCGAAGCGGACGTGCTGGCGCAGCTGACAGCCGACACGGCCCAACGCTTTCCTGTGGTGAACGGCACGCCACAAGACACACCGGTGCCCGAGCCACTGCCCGCGCCTGACCTCAGCGCACGGTTCGAACGCCCCTACCAGATGCACGGGGCGTTGGCGCCGTCTGCCGCATTGGCGGAATGGACCGGCGAACGTCTTGTCCTGCGCAGTCACAGCCAGGGCATCTACCCCCTGCGCACGGCGATTGCCGACAGCCTGGGGCTGGACCCCGATCAGGTCGAGATCACCCATGTTCCCGGCTCGGGCTGCTATGGCCACAATGGTGCGGATGATGCCGCGTTCGAGGCCGCACTAATTGCGATGGCTTTGCCCGGCACGCCGATCCTTTTGAAATGGACGCGCGAGGACGAACATGCGTGGGAGCCCTTTGCCCCGGCGATGGCGGTTCAGGTTGACGCAAAGATGTCCGATGGTCGGATCACGGCGTTCTCGGCCGAGGCGTTCAGCGACACCCATCGCGGCCGCCCGCGCCCCGGTCCCAACCGTGCCGGTCCCGCGAAACTCCTGGCCAACCGCTTTCGCGCCGATCCGATGACGCCTTACATCTCTCCCGCCAACATGGGCACCCATGCGGGCATGCACCGCAACCTTGATCCGATCTATGACTTTCCGGAAACCCGTCTGGTCAAGAACCTTGTGCGCGGCCTGCCGCACCGCACATCCGCGATGCGCTGTCTTGGGGCGGTTGCCAACATCTTTGCGATCGAATGCGTCATGGACGACCTGGCGCGCCAAGCCGACAAAGACCCGATCGCCTTGCGCCAGACGCACCTCAACGACCCTCGGGCCTCTGCCGTGCTGGCGGAACTCGAACGCCGTGTGCAGGCGCGACCGGCTCTTTCGGAAGGTGTCGGGCGCGGCCTTGCCTATGCCCAGTACAAGAACATCATGACACGGGTCGGCATTGCCGTCGAAGTGTCCGTGACAGACACAGCCGAGGTCACACTCGAGCATGCAACCATCGTCGCCGACGCAGGACGTGTGATCGACCCCGATGGCCTGACAGCGCAGTTGGAGGGCGGCTTCATGCAGGCGGCAAGCTGGGCCTTGTGCGAACAGGTGACATGGGACCGCGACGGCATCACATCGCGTGATTGGGACAGCTACACGGTGATCCGCTTTGACAATGTCCCGCAAATCGACGTGGTGCTGCTGGACAACCCCGAAAGACCATCGGTCGGCGCGGGCGAAGCGTCACCCGGACCCACGGTTGCAGCGATTGCCAACGCGATCCACGACTGCACGGGTCTGCGCCTGCATCGCATGCCGTTTACTGCGGATGCGCTTACGCAGGCTGCGCTGGCCCTGTGATGCAGTGACCGGTTGCACCGGCAGCGGCAAGCTGGCACTGCTAGGCCAGCAAAAGCGGAGCGCCTCATGTCAAAGACCGTCTTCCTGATCAACGGACCCAATCTCAACCTGCTGGGCAAGCGAGAGCCTGCGATCTACGGGGCCGACACGCTGGACGATGTCACCGCGCGCTGCGACGTCTTGGCAAAACCGGCCAAACTCACGTTGAAATCCATGCAGTCGAACCACGAGGGCCAGATCATCGACTGGATCCACGAAGCGCGTGTTTCGGCTGATGCCATCATCCTCAATCCGGGTGCATTCACACACACCTCGGTTGCGATCTTCGACGCGTTGCAAGCCTATGACGGGCTGGTTTTCGAAGTCCACATCACGAACATCCACAAGCGCGAGGCGTTTCGCCATCATTCCTATGTGTCGGCGCGCGCCGAAGGCGTGATCGCCGGATTCGGGATCGAAGGCTACGAACTGGCCCTGCGTCGGGTGATCAACCTGCTGGGATGATCCTCAGAACGGCCCGTCTTCAAGCACACCATCCGCAGACATCTGCGCATAAAGCAGCCCTTCGCGCAGACCGCGATCCGCAACCGACAGACGATCCGTCGGCCAGCAGCGCAAGAGTGCCTGAAGGATGGCCGCGCCGGACATGATCAGCGCCTGACGATCCAGCCCGATCCGGGGATCCGCGCGGCGGCCTTCCGGGCCAAGGCGCAAATAACCCGAAATCACCTTTTCGATCTGGTCCGAGGTCATACGCAACCCGTCCACCTTGGTCCGGTCATAGCGCTTGAGGCCCAGATGGCTGGCGGCCACGGTTGTGACCGTGCCGCTCGTGCCGACGATCTGAAAGCCCTCGCGCGCCTGTTCGTCCTTGTAGGGCGCGAACTCGGCAAGGTTTTCCTCGAAATACCAACTCATCAGCGCATAACGCGCGCTGTCGCTTTCCACGTCCGAAAACTGGTCGCGCAATGTCGCCACACCCAAGGGAACGCTGATCCAGTCCACGACCTTGGCGGCCGGAAACGGGCTGTCCTTGGTGTGAAACCCGGCATGCAAACGCATGATCGCGCGCGGGCGTTCGATAGCGGGCACCTGGCTCAGGTCGATCCAGACAAGCTCGGTAGAACCGCCACCGATATCCACCACCAGCAATTGCTCGGTCTTGGTGCTGACCAGTGGCGCGCAGGATATCACTGCAAGACGCGCTTCTTCCTCGGGTTGGATGATTTCGAGGTTTAGCCCGGTCTCGCGTTTCACCTGACGGATAAAGTCACGCGCATTGTGCGCCCGGCGGCACGCCTCGGTCGCGATCAGCCGCATGCGCGTCACCTCGTGACGGCGGATCTTCTGCTGGCACACCCGCAGGGCCGAAATCGTCCGGTTCATCGACGCGCGGCTGAGGCGACCGGACTTTTCAAGACCGGCACCCAGTTGAACGGATTTGGAAAAGCTGTCGACCACATGGAATTGGTTGCCCTTGGGCTGGGCAATCAACATACGACAACTGTTAGTGCCCAGATCCAGCGCGGCATAAAGCTCGGATGGGTCGGGCCGTGACGGCGCGGGGCTCTCTACCGGTTTCGGGAATGCGCCCGCACCTTTGGGACGCTTTGGCGCCATGACTTTGCGCCTTCCGAATATGTAAGTTATCCCGACCCTATGCGGGCTTCTCGATGATCGCAAGTTTCGTTATGGATCGGCGGCACATATATGAAGCGACCTCATGCAGAGCCTGAAAATTATGGCTCTCCCGGTGAATCGCCTTCTTCTGCGCGATGCCCTATTGTGACCGTGGGTCGCAGACAGAAGCGGTTAAGTCGAAAACCGCACACGCGCCGGATGCGACCTCAACTACGAAGACGCCTAGCGAACAAGGGAATCAACGAATGGCCGATGTCACAATTGTCTACTGGCGCGATATCCCCGCGCAAGTGATCGTGGGCAAGGGGCGCCGCGGGGCCAAGGCACAATTGCCGGAACGGTTCGAGCAAGCCATCGACCGCGCCGCGATGAAAACTGGCGCTGCCGAGACTGACAGCTATCTTGCGGAGTGGCGCAAGGCGGCTCCCTACCCGGTGGATGGCGATGCGCAGGACGTCTGCGCGGCTGAGGCGGCCCGCCTCGACGCCGAGTATGATAAAGAGCGCCTGAAAACGCTGATAGATAACGACGGTTGGGCTTAAGCCCCAATGACCCTGACGGAGGCCATCATGGCATTGCTGAATTTCCGCAAACGCGACACGATCGAAACCGGCGCCACGCCCGAAATGGCCGCCTTCCTGAAAGGCTATTCCATCGAGGTGATGCCGCGCACCGCCGAAAAGGTCGAGAATTTCCGCGATCTGCTGGCCCCCGGCACCCGCGTCTATATCGCCCATATCGAAGGCACGCCCATCGAAGACATGGTCGCGACAGCCAAGCGTCTGGCCGATGACGGTTATCCGGTCATGCCGCATTTCCCGGCCCGCATCATCAAGGATCAGGCCACACTGGCCGACTGGATCGCGCGATACCAGGGCGAAGCCGGTGTCGATCAGGCCCTGCTTCTGGCCGGTGGCGTGGCAGAACCGCTTGGCGATTTCGACAGCTCCATGCAGATGATGGAGACCGGATTGTTCGACAAGGCGGGCTTCAAGCGCCTGCATGTCGCCGGTCACCCCGAAGGCAACAAGGACATTGATCCGAATGGCGGCCGCAAGAACGTCGAAGACGCGCTGCGCTGGAAGCAGGCGTTTTCGGAACGCACCGATGCCAGGATGGCGCTGGCCACGCAATTCGCCTTCGACGCCGATCCCATCATCAAATGGGTGGACGACCTTGCCGCCGCAGGCATCACCCTTCCCGTGCATATCGGCATAGCCGGACCTGCAAAACTGCAAACCCTGATCAAGTTCGCCATCGCCTGTGGCGTCGGCCCGTCGCTCAAGGTGCTTCAGAAACGCGCGATGGATGTGACCAAGCTGTTGTTGCCATACGAGCCGACAGAGGTGCTGACCAAGCTGGCCGCGCACAAGGCGAAGAACCCTGGTTTCAACATCGAACAGGTGCATTTCTTCCCGCTCGGCGGCATCAAGACCAATGCAACCTGGGCGATTGAAAACGGTGGTGCCGGAACCGCGCCCGCCTCAGCCGCGCGCTGAACGTAAAAACATGCCAGCCCTGCTTTTTGATCTCGACGGCACCCTGCTGAATTCGGACCCCATCCACGAAGCCGTCTTCACGGAATTGTGGACGGCGCGCGGCCTGCCCTTGCCCGAAGGCTTCTACATGGATCAGGTGCATGGCCGCCTGAATGTCGACGTCTTTGCAGACTACCTGCCGGATGAAGGCGACCCGCAGGGTCTGAGTGAATGGAAAGAGGCGCAGTTTCGCGCCCGCTTGCCCGCGCCTTACCCGGCCACTTCGGGGCTTGCCGCCTTCATCGACCGCGCACAGGCGCAAGGCTGGAAAATGGCGATTGTCACCAACGCCATGCGCCTCAACGCCGAAGCGATGCTGGCTGCCATCGGGCTGCGCGATCGCTTCGAGGTGATCGTGATCGGCGAGGAATGCGCCCACGGGAAACCGCACCCGATGCCGTATCTGACCGCAATGGACGCCTTGGGGGAATCCCCCAGGAACTGCATCGCCTTCGAAGACAGCCCCTCTGGCATGCGCGCCGCCGCTGCCTCGGGTGCGTATAGCATCGGAATACGATCCGCGCTGGACGACGCCAAACTGCGCGCAGCCGGCGCGGACATGACCGTTCAGGATTTCACAGACCCCGCGCTGCCAGGCATTCTGGCCCGCATTGAAGGAGTAGCCGCATGACCCGCACGATTGTCGAGTCCAAGACCAAAACCGCCATCATCGGATTCGATCAGCCGTTCTGCGTTATCGGCGAACGGATCAACCCGACGGGACGCAAGATCCTGAACGAGGAACTGGAACGCGGCGATTTCAGCCGTGTCGAAGCCGACGCGCTGGCGCAGGTCGCCGCCGGTGCCACGATCCTCGACATCAACTCGGGCGCCGTGTTCTCGAACAAGATGGCCGAAGATTCGCGCTACGCCGACAACAACTTTGTCGAACCGACGCTGATGCGCGAACTGGTCGAACGGGTGCAGGCTGTCACTGATTGCCCGCTTTGTATCGACAGCTCCGTACCCGGCGCGTTGGAAAACGGTCTGGCGGCAGCGGAAGGTCGTCCGCTCCTCAACTCGGTCACAGGGGAAGAAGAGCGGATGGAACTGGTCCTGCCGCTGGTCAAGAAATACAACGTACCGGTTGTGGCGATCTCCAACGACGACACCGGCATCAGCGAAGACCCGGACGTGCGCTTTGCCGTCGCCAAGAAAATCGTCGAACGTGCCGCCGATTTCGGCATCCCGGCGCATGACATCGTGGTTGATCCGCTGGTCATGCCGATCGGCGCGATGGGCACGGCAGGCCTTCAGGTGTTTACCCTTGTCCGCCGCCTGCGCGAGGAACTGGGTGTGAACACCACCTGCGGGGCGTCCAACATCAGCTTCGGCCTGCCGAACCGGCACGGCATCAACAATGCCTTCCTGCCGATGGCGATGGGCGCTGGCATGACAAGCGCGATCATGAACCCGGTCGCCCTGCCCGTTGGGCCTTTGAAACTGGCCGAAAAGAAAGCCGAGGTCGAAGCGGCGGGCATCGTTCTACCGGAAGATATCGACGACGAAACCTTCTGCATCCTGTTCGGCCTCGGTTCGACCAAACCCAAGCCCGGCAAGGAAATGGAGGCCATCCGCGCCGCCAACTTCCTGACCAACAATGACGATGGTGGCGGAGCCTGGATCGAATTCAACAAGCAGCCGCCGAAAGCCGGACACGAGGGCCGTGGCCGCGCCGGTCGTGTCGGGGGCCGCCGCCGCCGCGCCTGATCTTCTTCTTTTTTGAAATATGCCGGGGGGTTTGGGGGGCTGGCCCCCCAACCGATCGGACCGCAAAGCGGTCCGATACAGGGTCTAGAGAGAAACGCCGCGCCGTCCTGCAAGATCGGTGAAATACTGCCACGCCACACGGCCCGACCGCGCCCCGCGCGTGGCCTGCCACTCGATGGCCTCGGCGCGCAGCGTTGCATCGTCGATCTTGACCCCGTGGGCATCGCAATAGCCGCGGATCATGGCAAGGTAATCGTCCTGGTTGCAGGGATGAAAGCCCAACCAGAGCCCGAACCGGTCCGACAATGACACCTTTTCCTCGACCGCCTCGGACGGGTTGATGCCGGACGAGCGTTCGTTCTCGATCATGTCGCGCGGCATCAGGTGGCGGCGGTTCGACGTGGCATAGAACACCACGTTGTCTGGCCGGCCCTCGACCCCGCCATCCAGCACCGCTTTCAGCGATTTGTAATGCTGGTCGTCATGGCTGAAGCTGAGGTCGTCGCAGAACAGCAGGAACCGGTGATCTGAGGCGCGCAGCAGGTTGAGCAGACGCGCCACGCTGGGCAAATCCTCGCGCTGCAATTCCACCAGCTTGACACGCAGGCCTTCGGCAAGGATCGCCGCATGCACAGCCTTGATCAGGCTCGATTTGCCCATGCCCCGCGCGCCCCAGAGCAGCGCATTGTTCGCAGGCAGACCGCGCGCAAACTGGCGGGTGTTGGCCAGAAGCGTGTCCCGGCTTCGGTCCACCCCGATCAGAAGGTCCACTGCCACCCGGCTGACCCGGTGAACGGGCTGAAGATGATCCGGATCGACATGCCAGACAAACGCATCCGCCGCGTCGAAATCGGGTGCTGGCTGCGGCGCTGGTGCCAGCCGTTCCAGCGCCGCGACAATCCGTTCCATCGAATCGCTCACCGTTTCTCGTCCTCGTCTTCGTCAAACTCTTTCATCAGCGGATCGTCTTCGAGATCGTCATCTTCTGTCCAGAGACCTTGCGCCCTGAGCTCTGCCTCGCGCTTGCGCTCGACCCGGCGCACAAGGAAGATCGACACCTCGTATAGCCCGTAGACCACGACAAACAGGATCACCTGGGTGATCACGTCCGGCGGCGTGACCAGCGCGGCCAGCACCAGAATGGCGACAACGGCGTATTTGCGCACGTTGCCCAGCCCCTCTGAACTAACCAATCCGGCCTTGCCCATCAGCGTCAGCAACACCGGAAGCTGAAAGCACATCCCAAAGGCCACGATGAATTTCACGGTCAGGTTGAGGTATTCCTGCGCCGACCCCTGGAAGACCACGGACAGGCCCTGTGTCACCTCTTCGCCAACCACAGCCTCGCCCTCGGCACCGAATTGCTGGAAGCCAAGAAAGAAGTCATAGGCCAGCGGCGTGACCACATAGAACGCAAACGACGCGCCCAGGATGAACATGAAGGGAGAGGCCACAAGGAATGGCAGGAAAGCGCCCTTTTCGGACTTGTAAAGTCCGGGCGCCACAAAGCGCCACATCTGCAGGCTGATATAGGGAAACGCCAACATGAACCCGCCCAGAAGCGAGATCTTGATGGCGACGAAAAAGCCCTCCTGCGGGCTGATGAAGATCAGGTCGCAATCCTGTCCGCGTTCGGCCAGAACCTGGCACAGCGGATTGGTCAGGAAATTGAACAGCGGTGTCGCAACCGTGAAACAGATGATCATCCCGAACAGGAACGCGACAACCGAATGGATCAGACGGTTGCGCAGTTCGGCCAGATGCTCGATCAGCGGGGCCGAGCTGTCCTCGATCTCGTCGGGGGTGGTGTTCATTGCGTGTCTTTCGTCGCCGTGTCTGTCTCGGACGTGTCCGCTTTGGTCGCGGCTTCCATTTCTTCCACCTTGGCAGCGGCCTCGGCCGCCTCACGCGCCTTGCGTTCTGCGGATGCCTTGGCTGCGGAAAGTTCGATCTTCTTCTTCGCCTCCTGACGCTCTGCAGACAACTTGCCGGTCTGGCTGTCGGGTTTGATATCCGTCATCGACTTGGCCGCGTCTTTCACACCATCCATCGCCGAAGAAAACGGGTTCGACGCCGATTTGAAGGATTTGGCCATGTCCGACATTCCCGCATCATCAGCGGCATCATTCATTGCCCGGCTGAACTCGCGCGCCATGCCACGGGCCTTGCCCATGAACTTGCCCAGACTGCGAAACAGCACAGGCAGGTCTTTTGGCCCCACGACGATCAGCGCAACAACGCCGATCACCAAGAGCTCGGTCCAGCCAAGATCGAACATGTCGGCTTACACCTTGTCCTTGCTGGACTCAGACTCTGTCTGCGGCGTGACGTCTTTCGCCTCGTCCGCGTTGGCCTGTTCGATTTCTTCGCTGCCGTCTTTCACGCCTTTCTTGAAGGCGGTGATCCCCTTGCCCACTTCGCCCATCAGGGACGAAATCTTGCCGCGGCCGAACAGCACCAGCACCACAACGGCAATCAGCAGAAGGCCGGGAAGGCCGATATTGTTGAGCATGGCTCTCTCCTAACTATGTGACGCCGCAATGCGGCGCGTGTTGACTGCGCCGTTCTAATGCGTTTGGACCCTGCGGAAAAGCGCCAAACAGGGTTGAATTTCGGGTTTTGGAAGTGATTTTTGTCAAGAGCTTGTCAGTTGACAGGTTTTTGTCAGTATCACCGCATCTCAGAGCAAGGGAATCAGATGAAACGCAGCGATCGACTCTATGCCTTGATGCGACGTCTCAAGGACGGGCATCTGCACACGGCCGAAGCGATGGCGCAGGACTTGGGCGTGTCGATCCGCACGATCTATCGCGACATGGATACGCTTGCCACCTCTGGCGTGCCGGTCGAGGGCGCGCGCGGGTCCGGCTATACCGCGCGCGCCATGATCACCCTGCCGCCTCTGAACCTGACACATAAGGAACTGGAGGCGCTGCATATCGGCCTGGCCGCTGTGGGTGAGGCGGACACCGATGATCTGGCCCAGGCCGCCCGCGCCCTGGCGGACAAGATCGATGCCGTGCTGCCCGAAGATGCGGGTGCCCCTTCTGCGCGGTTTGGGTTTGCCACATACCCGTTTGCCGAAGCGGCGCAGGGCTTTCGTCACATGCCCGCCTTCCGCAAGGCCATCCGCGCGCGCCAGAAACTTCGTCTACAGCTTGAGGATGAAACAACCATGCACACCGTGCGGCCGCTCCATCTTGATTACTGGGGGCGCATCTGGACCTGCGTCGTCTGGGATGAAACCGACGAGGCGTTCGCAACCTTCCGAATGGACCGGGTGGCCGACCTGACGCCGCTGCCGGGGCTGTTTGTGGATGAGGCCGGGAAAACACTCAGGGATTTTCATGCCTTGCAGTCTTGAGCGCAGAATGATGCACTCCGCCATGCGCGCCAGCATGCGCCATTGGGGAGGACATCATGGGGCTTCGGTTCTTTTCTGACAAAAACCGGCCGGTGCATCTGGGTCCGTTCCCGCTGGAACGCGCCGTGCGCGGTCCGATGCCCGACCCTGCGACGATCCCGCCCCATCCCGGTCTGAGCTTTCATCGCCCCGACGATCCCGCCTCCATCATCAACGCCATGGCCGATTATCAGGCCATGATGGACGCGATCCGCGACGGATTCGTGAACAAGGCCCGATCCGCCTGCCCAGATGATGCAACAGAACGCGCCAACCATCTGAAAGCGTTTGGATATTTTTCAGACGCAACGATGGTCGGCATCGGCCCCTTGCTTCCCGCAGCGCGTCTGTCCGAACCGCGTCAGAACCCCGATATCGACCGTTTGTCCAGTGATCTGAAGACCCGACAGACCAAGACGCTCGCGTCAGGCATCGACATGATCATGGCCGATCTCAAAGAATCGATGGACGCGCCCCCCAGCTCCATCGACGGCCATCACACCGCGCTGGTGTTCCTCTACGAAATCCCCCGCGACCCGAAACCTGGTGAGTGCGGAATCGAATGGATCTCGGACGCGCAAGCCCACCGCGCGTGCCTGCGGGCGACCGAAACCGCTGTGGTGATCGCCAATTACATCCGCCTGCTGGGTTGGGACGCCAAGGCGCACTCCGCCACCAGCACCGATGTGGATCTCAACACCTGTTCGGTTGCGGCCGGTCTGGCGTACGGTTCAACCGGACGGGTGGTCAATCCGTGGCTGGGCGACCGCTTTGGCGTCGCGGTTGTAACAACCTCTTTCGACCTCGCCCATGACGCGCCCTTGTCCCCCGACCAGCCCAAATCGCTGACCCAAGGTCTGGCGTGGAAACTTGGCACCAATTCGGCGCGCTCCGGACTCAACTCCAACCCGTTCGACAGCCGCCGCTATGTCGATGGTCCGCATCCGTTCGAAACCCTGAAACGCGTTGAAACGCCGACCACCTATATCGACGAACCCAATGTCCCGCGCGTGCCCAAACGCGCCGACCTGTTCGCCCGTGCGCAGTTCGGGGACATGGGCAAGAAACTTCAGGACGGGGCAAAAGGCGGCTACTATGCCCGCAAGGCGGCCCCGTCTTCGGCACAGCGGCGCATGCTCGGAGCCTTTGTGTTATTGCAAGACGGACCGCCCGAAAACGGCCCACGGCCTGCAAACTTGCAAAGCAACGCCGACGCGATCAAGGCCACCGCCTATTGGCTGGGAGTCGATGCGCTGGGAATCAGCCGCTGCCCGGACTGGACCTGGTACAGCCACGACGCGCGCGGTGACGTGATTGACCCACCCCACGATCAGGCCATCAGCATCATCATCGACCAGGGCTACGAAACAATGGACGGCGCGTCGGGCGACGACTGGATCAGCGTCGCGCAATCCATGCGCGCCTACCTGCGCTTTTCGTTGTTGGGCGGCGTGCTGGCCAAGCAAATCCGCAATCTGGGCTACAGTGCAAAGGCGCATACGGTGCTGGATGGCGAAGTCCTTCAACCGCCGCTTCTGCTGCTCTCGGGTCTGGGCGAGGTCAGCCGCATCGGTGAGGTGATCCTCAACCCGTTCCTTGGGCCGCGCCTGAAATCCGGCGTCGTCACCACAGACATGCCGCTGGCGCATGACAAGCCCATCGATTTCGGTCTGCAAACCTTCTGCGAAAGCTGCAACAAATGCGCCCGCGAATGCCCGTCCGGGGCCATCACCGCCGGGCCGAAAAGGATGTTCAACGGCTACGAGATCTGGAAATCCGACAGCCAGAAATGCGCCACTTACCGCATCACCACCGAAGGCGGCGCGATGTGTGGGCGCTGCATGAAGACCTGCCCGTGGAACCTCGAAGGGCTGTTCGCCGAAAAACCGTTCCGCAAGGTCGCGATGACCCTGCCCCAAGCCGCGCCGATTCTGGCCAGGCTGGACGATGTCGCAGGCCGTGGCGGGCTGAACCCGGTCAAGAAATGGTGGTGGGATCTGGAGTTGCAGGACAACGGCAGCTACGCGCCGACCCACCATCCGGTCAATGCGCGCGACCTGCAGAAAGACCTGAACCTGAAATACGAGGACCAGACGCTGGCCGTCTACCCCGCGCCGCTGGCGCCGCATCCCTATCCCTACCCGGATCCGATGGACCGGGAAGCGGGCATCGACGCCTACAGCAAGATGGTCAGCGCGGAGGAGCACAAGGCGCGGCTGGCCAAAGGCGACACGTCCCACCTGCACCGCCGAAAAGACACTGCCGACAGCCCGGTTGTCCCGGTTGTGGTCAGCAAGGTCGAGAAAATGTCGCCCTCGGTTACCAAATACGAGTTCCGCCATGTCGACGGGCACGACCTGCCGGAATGGACGGCAGGCGGGCATCTCGATCTGGTCGTGGCGCCGGAATACCTGCGGCAATATTCCATGTCTGGTGATCCGGCGGATCGGTCGGTCTACCAGATCGGCGTGCTGCGCGAAGATCAGGGACGCGGCGGTTCGGCGCTTTTGCATCGGATCTTTGTCGAAGGACGCCGGGTGTTTGTGTCCAAACCCATCAACCATTTCCCGCTGGTCGAAGACGCCAATTTCACATGGTTGATGGGCGGTGGCATCGGCGTCACGCCGATGATCGCGATGGCGCATCGCCTGCACGCGCTGGGGCGTCCCTTCGCCCTGCACTATTCGCTGAAAACCCGCGCCGAGGCCGGGTATCTGGACGATCTCATCAACGCGCCATGGGCAGACAACGTGTACATCCATGTGACCGATGAGGGCAGCCGTGCCGATCTTCACGCCACCCTGCCAGATTATGCGGAGGGTCAGCACATCTATACCTGCGGGCCAGATCTTTACATGAACGCCGTCATGGAAGCTGCTGATAAAAGGGGGTTTCCAGAATCCTCAAGACATCTGGAATATTTTGCGGTCCCGGAATTGCCGGACTACGAAAACCATCCCTTCACCCTCAACCTCACCGATGGGCGCAGCTTTCTCGTGCCGGCAGACAAGACCGCCACGGATGTGCTGAACGAGAACGGGGTGTCGGTGGATGTGAAATGCTCGGACGGGATTTGCGGGGTGTGCAAGGCTCGGATCGTCAGTGGCGCGGTGGAACACCGGGATTTCGTGCTGTCCAAAGCGCAGCGGGCAGATCAGATCATCCTGTGCCAATCGCGGGCGGCCGATCCCGATGGTGAGATCACGATCGACTTGTAAGCGACTGAAATCCTTTAAAGGATTTCATCAAACTCTTTGAAGAGTTTGGCTGCGCGGACCACATGGGGCCGCGCAGCCGGACAGGATCAGCTGTCCGCTTCGGGCATCAGGCCTTCGCTTTGCGCAACGGCCAGTTCATCCGCGTTGACGAGCCCATCGCCATCGGTGTCCACTTGCATGAACGTGTCGGTCGTCACTTCGGGAAGGATGGCCTGCACCTCTTCCAGAGACAGCATTCCGTCCTGGTTGCTGTCGGCGGCCATATAGTCGGCGGCCATCGCAGCCATCGGCAGCGACACAAGGCTTGCAGCGATCAGGCGGGTCAGTGTCAGTTTCATATCGGTCTCCATTGTGGTCCTTGGTTCGAAGCGCCGCGTTTGCGACCTTCACCCTGTATGAGCGCGAAACCCGTTCCGGCATCCCGACCCGGATCGGCAGTGGCGCCGAGCCGCCCAAACCCGCCTGCGCGATGCGCAATCCGTTGCCAAAAACCGGCCCCGATCCGCCATCGGCGGAAACCCCCGGACTGGCCGGGGATTTTCCCGCTGTCATACCTGTGGTCATGGATACACATCACCTTTCCCGCCTGCGCGCCCGCGCCCGCCGCCTGTCGCGCAGCCCCCAGGATGCCGAGGATCTCTGTCACGAGGTCTGCCTTGCCATGCTGGAACGCGAAGCCGCCGGGGCCACGATCACCCAGCCCCTGCCTTACATGATGACCGCCCTGCGCCACGCCGCTGCCGCGCGGTCCCGCAGGATGGCGCGCGAAACGCCGATGGAGACGGCGTTCGAACCGCAGGTCGAGGATGCCACACTGGCCTGCCTGTGTTCCGAAGTGCTGGCGCGCATGGACGACCTGCCCGCCCTGGACCGTGCCTTGTTGCGGCGGGTGGGGTTCGAGGGTGTCACCCCGTCTGAACTGGCCGAGGAACTGGACGTGCCTGTCGGCACAATCATGTCCCGCCTTGCCCGTGCCCGTGCGCGCCTGCGCGACGCAGCGGGGATCAGATCGGTGTTTTGAGGGGGGCTCTGCCCCCGGCCTTCGGCCTCCCCCGAGGTATTTGGGGCCCAAAGAAGCGCGAAAAAAAGGGAGCCTCGGGGGCTCCCTTTGAAGTTTCGCTCGTCAAGCTCTCAAGTTGTACACCGCTCGGAATAATCTTGCCTGCGGCCCGACGCGCGTCAGAGGCGGGCGCACCCGCCTCGTGACTGGTTATGGGTTAGCTACACCCGCTCGTGCCACCACAGGTGTTGCACTTCATGCAGGTGCCGTTGCGCACCAGCGTGTAGTTGCCGCAATCGCCGCAGGCTTCACCTTCGTAGCCCTGCATCTTGGCGCGGGTCACGGCGGCCATTGCCGGAGCCGAGGTGCTGCTTGCAGCCACAGTGGCTGTCGCCATTCCCCCGGTCGAAGGCACCAGCGTGTTGAGCGCGGTCACTGCATCGACACCGCCGCCAAAGGCCACGGCCCCCGCCTGACCGCCCTGGAGCACGATCAGTTCCTGCGGCAGGCGCTTGCGCAGGTAGCCGGTGGAGCTGATCTGCTTGAGCACTTCGAGCGAGCGGGACGCTGCGGTTTCCGACAATTCCTTGACGTTGGACACGCCCTCTTCCTCGCCGCGGCCCAGATCGTCGAACGACGCGCCTTCGGGCTTTACATGGGCCAGATCGGTGCGGTCCAGATAGCTGACCGCCAGTTCGCGGAAGATGTAGTCAAGGATCGAGGTCGCGTTCTTGATGCTGTCATTGCCCTGCACCATGCCCGCCGGTTCGAACTTGGTGAAGGTGAAGGCATCGACGAATTCCTCGAGCGGCACACCGTATTGAAGACCCACCGACACCGCGATGGCGAAGTTGTTCATCATGGCGCGGAAGCCAGCGCCTTCCTTGTGCATGTCGATGAAGATCTCGCCCAGATTGCCGTCTTCGTATTCGCCGGTGCGCAGGTAGACCTTGTGCCCGCCAACGATGGCTTTCTGGGTGTAGCCCTTGCGGCGCTCCGGCATCTTGGTGCGCTGCGACTTGATGATCTCCTTGATGACCACCTTCTCGACGATCTTTTCGGCCAGAGTGACCGCCTTGTCGTGTACCGATCCGGATTCGAGGATCTCGGCGGCCTCTTCATCGTCTTCGACCAGCGCCGCCGCCAGGGGCTGCGACAGCTTGGAGCCGTCGCGGTAAAGCGCGTTGGCCTTGGTGCCCAGCGACCAGCTCAGTTCGTAGGCGTTCTGGCAGTCTTCGATGGTGGCGTCATTGGGCATGTTGATCGTCTTGGAGATCGCGCCCGAGATGAAGGACTGCGCGGCGGCCATCATGGTGATGTGGCTGTTGACCGACAGGTAACGCTTGCCCTTCTTGCCGCAGGCATTGGCGCAATCGAAGACCGGGTAATGTTCGACCTTGAGATGCGGCGCCCCTTCCAGTGTCATCGTGCCGCAGACATGGTCATTGGCCGCGTCGATATCCGCCTTGGTAAAGCCAAGGTGGCGCAGCAGGTCGAAGGTGGGATCGTTCAGCTTGTCCGCCGGGATGCCCAGCACTTCGCGGCAGAACTCTTCGCCCAGCGTCCACTGGTTGAACACGAAGCGGATGTCAAAGGCCGCGGCGAGCGCCTTGTCGACCTTTTCGAGCTGTGCCGGACCAAAGCCGTGACCCGCCAGCGAGGTGTGGTTGATGCCCGGCGCGTTGCCGATGGTGCCGTGGCCGACGGCGTAGGACACGATCTCTTCGATCTGCGCCGATCCGTAGCCCAGCTTTTCAAGTGCTGCCGGCACCGACTGGTTGATGATCTTGAAGTAACCGCCACCGGCCAGTTTCTTGAACTTCACCAGCGCGAAGTCCGGCTCGATGCCCGTGGTGTCGCAATCCATGACCAGACCGATGGTGCCCGTGGGGGCGATCACAGTGGATTGGGCATTCCGGTAGCCGTGCTTTTCGCCAAGGCGCAGCGCCTCGTCCCAGCTTGCCATCGCCAGATCGACCAGACGGCTGTCCGGGCAGTTGGCGTGGTCAAGCGCAACCGGCTTGACCGACAGGCTTTCATAGCCGTCCGTCGCGCCATAGGCCGCGTTGCGGTGGTTGCGGATCACGCGCAGCATGTGATCGGCGTTCTTCTTGTAGCCGGGAAACGGGCCCAGCTCTCCGGCGATCTCGGCCGATGTGGCGTAGGACACGCCGGTCATCACAGCCGTCAGCGCACCACAAAGCGCGCGGCCTTCGTCGCTGTCATAGCTGAAGCCGAGGTTCATCAGCAGACCGCCGATATTGGCATAGCCCAGACCCAGCGTGCGGAAATCATAGGACCGCTGCGCGATTTCCTTGGACGGGAACTGCGCCATCATCACCGAGATTTCGAGCGTCAGCGTCCACAAGCGTGTGGCGTGCATGTAGTCTTCCGACTGAAACTCGCCGTCCTTGAGAAAGGTCAGCAGGTTCATCGACGCGAGGTTACACGCGGTGTCGTCAAGGAACATGTATTCCGAACAGGGGTTCGAGCCGCGAATTTCGCCGTCCGCCGGGCAGGTGTGCCATTCGTTGACGGTGTCGTGGAACTGGATACCCGGATCGGCACAGGCCCAGGCCGCGTGGCCCACGTCTTCCCACAGGTCGCGTGCCTTGATCGTCTTGGCAACGCTGCCATCGGTGCGGCGGATCAGTTCCCAATCGGCATCGTCCTTGACGGCCTTGAGGAACGCGTTGGTGACCCGGATGGAGTTGTTCGAGTTCTGGCCCGAGACAGACGCATAGGCTTCGCTATCCCAATCGGTGTCATAGGTCGGGAATTCGATGCTGCTATAGCCCTGCCGTGCGTAATCCAGCACGCGCTTGATATAGGTCTCGGGGATCATCACACCTTTGGCTGCGCGAATTGCGCCCTTCAAGGCATTGTTTTTCTTGGGATCATAGGCGTCATCTTCAGCCCCGTCCCAAGTGCCGATGGCAGCGAAGATCGCGTTGAGCATCTTTTCGTGCATCTTCGACCCGGCGACGATGGACGCGACCTTCTGCTCTTCCTTGACCTTCCAGTTGATGAATTCCTCGATATCGGGATGGTCGGCATCGCAGATCACCATCTTGGCCGCGCGGCGCGTGGTACCACCCGACTTGATCGCGCCCGCCGCGCGGTCACCGATCTTGAGGAAGCCCATCAGGCCCGACGACTTGCCGCCGCCCGACAGCGGCTCGTTGGCTGCGCGGAGCGAGCTGAAGTTGGTGCCGGTGCCGGAACCATACTTGAACAGGCGAGCTTCGCGGACCCAGAGGTCCATGATGCCGCCCTCACCGACCAGATCATCTGCCACGGACTGGATGAAGCACGCATGGGGCTGTGGGTGCTCATAGGCCGAAGAGGACTTGGTCAGTTCGCCTGTCTTGTAGTCGACATAGAAGTGGCCCTGGCTCGGGCCGTCGATGCCGTAGGCCCAGTGAAGACCGGTGTTGAACCACTGGGGGCTGTTTGGCGCGGCCTTCTGCGTGGCCAGCATGAACCGCATTTCATCGAAATAGGCCTGCGCGTCCTCTTCGGTGGTGAAGTAGCCGCCTTTCCAGCCCCAATAGGTCCACGCGCCTGCAAGACGATCAAACACCTGCTTGGACGACGCTTCGCCGGTGCGCGGAGTGTCGTCGTCTTCAGGAGCAGAGCGCCACAGGAAGCTGGGCACGTCTTTTTCCTTGATCTTCTTCAGAGAGACCGGAACGCCTGCTTTCCGAAAGTATTTCTGTGCGATGACATCGCTTGCCACCTGGCTCCAGCTGGCCGGGACTTCGACATCGTCCAATTTGAAAACCACGGTCCCGTCGGGATTGCGAATTTCCGACTTGGTCGAGACAAATTCGATTCCCGCATATGCATCCTGCCCAGATTTCGTAAATTTTCTTTCGATTTTCATCGCACCGGTCTCTTTTTATGTGTGTCTACCCCATGGCCCATGTCTGGACCTCGATAGGCACGGGTTTTCCGGACCCGCAGCGTCAGTGCGCGCAGGCATAAGCGCCTCAAAAGCTAGTCCCGGATAATCCCGTCCCTGATGTCGGCCTAAGCACTATATGTTGTGGTTGAGCGATCCGACCCGCACAAATTGGCGGAAATGGGAGGGAGTCGTCAACACGTTTTTTGGAATTTTTGCCATACATTTTGGGTTGACCGGCATGGAAGACACAAGAGCTAGCGATTCATGTGTGGATGACCCGTGTATAGATCTGTGGATAAGTGCCGCGATGAAAAGACAAGCGCTGACAGAGAGTTATCCACAGGCTTTCAAGGGGTTCATAAAGCCAAATTGCCACGATGTGTTGCGCGATTGCGCACGGTGTCCCGAATCCCGCGCAGTGCCGCCCTGTGGCAGAGATCACACGGACAACCAGCGTCGGGAAGAATTCCCCGAACAGGCGCATCACCCGCACGCTTGGTCACTGTTGGAAGGTTTTCTGAAATGGTCGGGACGGCAAGATTCGAACTTGCGACCTACGGTACCCAAAACCGTCGCGCTACCAGGCTGCGCTACGCCCCGACTGTCGCGTCGTTTAGCGACCGGACTCTGATTTGAAAAGCGGTTTTTTCCGCGAAGCCTTCAAGACGCGCAGGCCCAGCTTGCACTCGTCTCGGGAATGGCCGGGTGGCGCATCTCGGTGCCAACATCAATTCCCAATCTTTCGGCCAGTCCGCCATTGATTTCGAGCACAAACTGGATGCCCTGCCCACCCGCAATCCCGGTCAGATCACCCGGCACCGCGTTTTCATGCACACGCTGCACGACGCCCGCGTCATCGGCAAAGATCATGTCCAGAGGAATAAGCGTGTTTTTCATCCAGAACGACACGGTCTGTTCTCGTTCATAGACAAACAGCATGCCCGCCATCGTCGGCATATAGTCGACAAACATCAACCCGCGGCTGCGCAGTTCGGGTGTGTCGGCGACATCAACGGAAATCCGTGCGCTGCCCCAATCCCCTCTCAGGAAGACAGTGTCATCGCGACAGGCCTCGGTTGCAGCCGCCTGCGAGGCGGCGATTGCAAAAAGAACACTTAGGCCAAACCACTTTCCCACGCGAGAACCTCTACAGCCATGCGCCCGCGACTGCTGTCGATCGACCTCAGCGCCAGCGCTTCGCCAGGAAACAAATCCGAAAGGCCCGACCGACGCAAGACCTCGACATGAATAAACACGTCTTCGGATCGGCCATAGACATTCGCAAATCCAAAACCCTTGGCCTTGTCGAACCATTTCACGCGGGCAGGCTCAAGTGGGGCTGCCGCGATCTCTTCGGGCGACACCCCGCCGAAATCCTCAAGCGGCGCAACATCCCGAAGGTCCGGCGGCGCAATATCGACAACTTCAACCGCCTGCAAACCACGGCCAGTGGTCTGCACGATCACCTCGATCTTTGCGCCATCCGCAACTGAGCCCTGACCATAGTTTCGAAGCACGTTTGCATGAAGCAGGATGTCAGGCCCACCTTCATCCGAGACCAGAAAGCCAAACCCTTTGGCCGGGTCAAACCACTTCACATGACCTGAGACGCGTGCGTCAGGTTTTTGTGACTGTTCCAAGTTTTTATCCAACATCAAATTCCCGTCACCAATTTTGGCGTCCCAAACGAGGTTTGCAAGGTCAAACTATATGAAAAACAAGCAGAAATCTAACCCCACATTTCATGTAACGTGAGCGTCAGGGATTCAATCTCTTGATATTCCACGTTTTTTCGTTACCATTTCTTTCCCACCGGAACCGATCATGTAACCTAAAGGCCCCATCGGCCCAGAACTCGATTTCTGTCGGATGGATGCGAAATCCTCCCCAGAATGGCGGTCTTGCAGGGTTGGTGCCCAGCTTGGGTGTGAGTTTTGCAACCTCGGCCATCAATTCCGTTCTTGATCCCAAAGGCTGCGACTGCTTTGAGGCCCACGCACCCAAACGGCTCTTCAAGGATCGGGATGCATAGTACTCGTCCGCCTTTTCTCCATCTTCGCGCGTGACTGTGCCCCGGACGCGGATTTGGCGACGCAAAGACTTCCAGTGCATCACAAAAGCCGCCTTGCCAGCCGATTGGATCTCCTGACCCTTGCGGCTGTCGTAATTGGTATAAAAGACAAAGGCATCGTCTTCGATCTCTTTCAGCAGAACCATGCGGGCATTCGGCATACCGTCGCCATCCACCGTCGACAACGCAATGGCATTGGGATCATTGATCTCTGACACCTCGGCTTCACTCAGCCAGGCGCGGGCAATCCCGAACGGGTTCTCACCCGAAAATATTCCTGTGCGATCGCTCATGTGACCCTCCTGCAGAAACGTGCGCCCTAGCGGACAATCCCAGGGGTTGTCTACACCTAGATCGTGTCAGTTGGGGAATGCCCGCAGGCCGTCCAATTGACAGCCTTGCCGGGCAGGCGTCCATCGCCTAAACGAAGGGAACCCATACAAGAAAAAGGCAAGACACCATGAAAAGCGAAATAATGGCCGGAAAGCGCGGGCTTATCATGGGCCTGGCCAATGACAAATCCATCGCATGGGGGATCGCGCGCGCACTTGGCGAGGCCGGTGCGCAGCTTGCCTTTTCCTACCAGGGTGACGCCCTGAAAAAACGCGTCGATCCGCTTGCCGCACAGCTTGGATCGGACATCGTTCTGCCCTGTGACGTGGGTGACGAAGCGTCAATTGATTCTCTTTTCGACAGCCTGAGAACCCGCTGGGACAGTCTCGATTTCATCGTCCACGCCATCGGCTTTTCCGACAAGTCGGAACTGCGGGGCCGATATGTCGACACCTCGCGCGACAATTTCATGATGACAATGGACATCTCGGTCTATTCCTTCACCTCCATCATGCAGCGTGCCGAAAAGATGATGACCAATGGCGGCGCCGCCCTCACCATGACCTACTACGGGGCCGAACGGATCATGCCCCATTATAATGTCATGGGCGTTGCCAAGGCCGCGCTGGAATCCTCCGTGCGCTACCTGGCCGAAGACCTTGGCAAGGACGGCATCCGCGTCAACGCCATCTCCGCAGGCCCGATCAAGACACTCGCCGCCTCGGGCATCGGCGATTTCCGCTACATCATGAAGTGGAACGAATACAATTCGCCACTGCGCCGCAACGTGACAATCGACGATGTCGGAAAATCCGCGCTGTACCTGCTGTCCGATCTCGGCTCGGGTGTGACTGGCGAAACCCATCATGTGGACGCAGGATACCATGTCGTCGGCATGAAAGCGGTCGACGCCCCGGACATGTCCAAGGAATAACCCCGTGACAACGGCACAGTTCATCGCGTTCAACCTGACCCTGCTGGCAGCAATGGCCGCGCCCGGCCCTGCCCTGCTCTATGCGCTGCGCCAATCAGTTGCCGGCGGGTTCAGCGCAGGTGTCGCGACCGGAGCGGGACTTGCGGTGATGGCCGCCACCTGGACCGGGGCCGCCTTGCTTGGCCTCAACGCGGTCTTCGCGCTGGTGCCCTGGGCCTATGTTGTGCTCAAGACCGCTGGGGCGGCCTACCTCATCTGGATCGCGGTACAGCTCTGGCGTCACGCAAACGCACCCGTCTCGGACAGCGCACATCCCGGCGCACGCGCGTTTCTCGGCGGGGTGCTGGTGAACGCCGCCAATCCGAAATCCGTGCTGTTTGCAGGCGCCGTGCTGGTGGTGATCTTTCCACCCGACCTGAACCTCTCTCAGAAAAGCCTGATCGTTTTCAATCACCTGACTGTCGAACTCATCGTCTACACCCTCTTCGCCGCCTGCCTGTCCAGCGCCCCAGCCCGCGCCGGATACCTGCGCCTGAAACCGATCATCGACCGCACCGCATCGGTCATCCTTGGCGCACTTGGCCTGCGCCTGCTGTTCGGACGCTGACACCCCAAAGGAGCCTGCCATGACCGACCGCCTGCCCCACGAAAAAGGATTCCACGTCAGCTGGGATCAACTGCACCGCGACGCCCGCGCCCTTGCGTGGCGGCTTCAGGGTGAAGGCCCCGACAACGGCGGCTGGCGCGCCGTGGTCGCCATCACCCGCGGCGGCATGGCCCCCGCGATGATCGTCGCGCGCGAACTCGATATCCGCATGGTCGATACCATCAGCGTCAAAAGCTACAACCACCAGACCCAGGCCGAACCCAAGGTGATCAAATCGCCCGACATGGAGGTGGTCGGAGACGGCACCGGAGTGCTGGTGGTCGACGATCTCGTGGACACGGGCCGCACGCTGGAAGTGGTGCGCAAACACATGCCAAATGCCCATATCGCCACAGTCTACGCCAAACCGATGGGCCGCCCGCAGGTCAACACCTTCATCACCGAAGTCAGCCAGGATACATGGATCTTCTTCCCATGGGACATGGCCCTTCAATATGTCGAACCTTATCGCGGGACGGACTGACCCGGTTTCTTTGGGCCTCAAATACCTCGGGGTGAGGCCAAAGGCCGAGGGGCAGAGCCCCTGAAACCAAACAAAAAGCGCGCCGAAGGCGCACAATGTGGATAGACCGCCATGACCTCACGGACCCAGACCACCTTTGCACCCCCGGTGATGGAGGCCCGTCGCTGGCTCGACGGTGTGACCTTTCCGGACAACTTGCCGCTGATCAATGTCAGCCAGGCCGCCCCGGTCGATCCACCACCCCCGCCCCTGCGCGCTGCCATGGCCGACGCGCTCGAACGGCCCGAGACCCATCTTTACGGCCCGGTTCTGGGTCTGCCCACCCTGCGACAGGAGCTCGCCGCGCAATGGTCGGCGCATTACGCCGGGACCACCACACCGGATCAGGTCGCCATCACCTCGGGCTGCAACCAGGCCTTTGCCGCCACCATCACCGCGCTGTGTACCGAAGGTGATGACGTCATCCTCCCGACGCCGTGGTATTTCAATCACAAGATGTGGCTCGACATGTCGGGTGTGACGGCGGTCGCCCTGCCCACCGGCCCCGATCTGATCCCAGACGCCAATGCGGCCCGCGCGCTCATCACACCCAGGACCCGCGCCATCGCCCTGGTCACGCCGAACAATCCCGGCGGTGTCGAATACCCTGCCGAGACCCTCGAGGCGTTCTTCACCCTTGCCCGCGAGACCGGGATCAAGCTGATCGTCGATGAGACCTACCGCGATTTCGACAGTCGCCCCAACCCGCCACATAGCCTGCTGTCGGACCCAACCTGGGACGACACGCTGATCCAGCTCTATTCCTTTTCCAAGGCCTACCGCCTGACCGGCCACCGCGTCGGCGCGATCATCGCCAACCCGGCGCTCTTGGCCGAGATCGAGAAATTCCTCGACACCGTCGCCATCTGCCCGTCGCAACTGGGCCAGCACGCGGCCCTTTGGGGCTTGCAACATCTCGGCGACTGGCTGGCCGGAGAGCGCGACGAGATCCTCGACCGGCGTGCGGCGATCCACGACAACATACCCCTGATCGCAGCCAAGGGATGGCGGCTCATGGGGTGCGGCGCCTATTTCGCCTATCTCGAACATCCCTTTGCCGAAAGCAGCGCCACACTGGCCCCGAAACTGGTTCAGGAGATCGGCGTGCTGGCCCTGCCCGGCACCATGTTCACCCCCGCCACAGACCCGTCCGGCGCGCGCCAGTTCCGCGTCGCCTTTGCCAACGTGGATCGCGACGGGATCACCACTTTGTTCACCCGGCTGGCCAGTCTCGACTGGCCCCTTGCGACCCCTGTCCCTGCCGCGTAGACACATCGCACGAAAACGCAACGAAGCAAGGGGCACACCCACATGGCCATGGGCAAAGGCAAGCTGTCAAAGACCTTCATCTGGATCCTGATGGGGCTTCTTATCATCGGCCTTGCAGGCTTTGGCGCGACCAGCCTGACGGGCAATGCGCGCAGCGTCGCGACCGTGGGTGAGAAAGAGGTCACAACCGACGCCTACCTGCGCAACCTGCGCACCGAGATAAACGCGTTCGCCGCACAGGCCGGGCGCGCCGTCCCGATGTCCGAAGCCCAGTCCATTGGCCTTGATCGCCAGGTGCTCGCCCAGTTGATCACCGCCCGCGGCCTTGACAACGAAGCGTCCCGCATCAGCCTGTCGGTCGGTGACGCGGTGGTGGCGGACCAGCTTTTGCAAGTGCCGTCCTTCCAGGGGGCAGATGGCGGCTTCAACCGCGAAGCCTACAGCTTCGCCCTGCGCAATCAGGGTCTCTCCGAAGCGCAGTTCGAAGAACAGCTGCGCGATGACACGTCCCGCAGCATCCTGCAAAGCGCCCTGATCGCAGGCAACACATTGCCCGACACCTATATCGACACGCTGCTGTCCTATACCGGCGAAACCCGCGATTTTACCTGGGCCCGGCTCAGCGGATCAGACCTACAGACCGGCCTGCCGGAACCGTCAGAGGCCGATCTGCAAGCCTATTACGACGACAATATCGACAATTACACCCTGCCCGAACTGCGCGACATCACCTATGCGTGGATCACGCCGGAAATGATCGTCGACACCGTCGAGGTCGATGAAGACGCCCTGCGCGCCTCGTATGACGAACGCTTCGACCAGTTCAACCTGCCCGAACGCCGCCTTGTCGAGCGCCTCATCTTCAGCACGCAAGACGCCGCAACCGAGGCGCTGAGCCGCTTGGACGATGACCTGACCTTCGAGTCTTTGGTCGAGGAACGCGGCCTGGCAATGGCGGATGTCGACATGGGCGATGTCACCCGCGACACGCTGGGCGACGCCGCAGAAGGGGTGTTTGCCGCCGAAACCGGTGACGTGGTCGGTCCGTTGCCAACCAATCTCGGCCCGGCGCTTTTTCGCATCAACGCGGTGCTCGATGCGCAAAGCACCACGTTCGAGGACGCCCGCCCCGATCTGCGCAGCGAACTGGCACTCGACCGCGCGCGGCGCGTGATCGACACGCTGGCACAATCCATCGACGATGAACTCGCCGCCGGTGCAACACTTGAAGAAATCGCCGACACCACCGAAGCACAGCTTGGTCAGATCGACTGGTTCTCTGGTGCCGATGGCGCAATCGCCGCCTATGACGCCTTCCGCGAAGCGGCAGGCAACCTCAACGAAGGTGATTTTCCCGAAGTCCTGCAATTGGGGGATGGCGGCGTCTTTGCCATGCGCCTCAACCGCATCCAACCGCCCGCGCCACAGCCGATCGAAGATGTGATCGACCAGGTCCGTCAGGGCTGGGACACCCGCGAACAAACCGCACAATTGATGGTGCAGGCCGAAGATATCGCGGCGTCCCTTGCCAATGGCGCGTCTTTCGAAGACCTCGGACTGGCACCGCAAACCGAAACCGATCTTGG
>NZ_JBHYFV010000035.1:0-43521 GCF_051859345.1 Marivita sp.
CGGACAGCATCACCGCTTCGCCCACCGAATGGGTGACCAGCAACGTCGTGGTCCCGCGCGCCTCCCAGAGACGGGGAAGATCCTGCGCCAATTGTTGCCGGGTGAGTTCATCAACCGCACCGAATGGTTCGTCCAAAAGCAACAGCTTTGGCTGGGTCGCAAGTGCGCGTGCAATCGCCGCGCGCTGCCGCATGCCGCCGGACAGTTCTGCGGGCCGCGTGTCAGCAAAGCCATCCAGCCCCACCAACTGTATCAGCTCTTCGATCTCGCGTGGCACCACCGGGCGCCGCGCCAGCCCTAGCGCCAGTTCGATATTGCCACGCACACTCCGCCATGGCAGCAAGGACGGATCCTGAAAGGCAACAGAAAGGCCTGCCTGCCGCAATGTCTCTGCCGGGGGCTGCCCGCCAATCAGGATGTCCCCGGCGCTTGCGTCTTCAAGCCCGGCTATCAGCCTCAGAAGTGTCGATTTCCCACATCCCGAAGGTCCGACCAAGGCGGTCGTCTGCCCGGCGGCAAAGGTCAGGTCGGTTGGCCTTAACGCTTCGATCCGACCGTCGAAGGTCTTGGCCAATCCGGTACAGACAACCTCGGGTGGCGATGTGGAATCAGGCGCCATGGACCTCATCAAGGATAGAGCGGTCCCAAAGGTCCGGCGTGACGGTTCGGCCCAGAAGCGCAAGGGTTTCAATATTGGCGGCAACCGCGTCATCGGTCCACGATCCAAAGCCATTGGCCTCGGTCAACTCGGAGAACATAAGCGGCACCTGACGTTCAGCCTGAAGCTCTTGGGTGGCAAGATCAAGTCCGGCATCGGGATACATTTCAAGCGTCAGCGCGGCAGCCGCCTTGGTGTCTGCGCGGTAGGCTTCCCATCCACGGACTTCGCCGGACATCAGGGCCACGAGATCTGCACGTCGGTTGGCCAGACTGTCATCGGTCGCGATGTAGGTCTGCGAATGAACTGCATAACCGTGGTCTGCCATCAGCATGGTCACGCTTTCCACACCCTGCATTGCCATCGCAATGGGAAGGTCGGTTTCCCAGCAAAGCAGACAATCCACTTCGCCCGACAGGAGCGGCTGGGCCGAATACTGTGTCGGGACAATCTCGATCGCATTGATGTCGACCCCGTTCAAACTGCACAAGGCTTGCAGCACTGGTGTGTTGGCAAGCGCCATCCCGATCCGTTTTCCCACAAGGTCAGCAGGTTCGTTCACCGGATTATCGGGCAATGAGGCCACGACAAACGGGTTCTTTTGCATGGCGACGCCAAGGATTTTGAAAGGTGCCCCCTGCTCTACCGCCGCGGCGGTGTAATCCGCTGCCGAAATGCCGACCAAGGCCGTGCCAGAGACAACCGGCGGTTCGACAGGCGCATTGGGTCCACCCTGCAACAGAGACACGCTTAGTCCGGCATCGGACCAGTAGCCGCGATCCAACGCGATATAGCTTCCTGCGAATTGCGCAGAGTGCAGCCAGGACAGTTGCAGGCTTGCAGCCGCCTGCGCGTGCGCCATGCGTGGCCAAAGACCTGCGGCGCCAAGGCCAGCAGCGGCCGTACCGCCAGAGAGAAGGGTTCGCCGTGAAATCATGGTGTTCATTCGATATACCTCTTTTCGTTCGCTAAGGCTAAGTTTGCATTCCAAGTTGGCAAGTGTTGGCCGGCTCAATCGCGCGCCAGACCGATCAAAGCTTTGTGACGCCTAAATTTTCTCTTCCTGCGCATTCGGGCGCATCACTATGGGAACAAGACCGGGCAAGACGGAGATGAGGAAGATCAGGCCAAAGGCGACACTGGTTGCCAGCCCGTGACTTGCGGACGCCCCGGCCAAGGGAAACAACGCCGCCGCCGCCCCTTCGCGCAGACCCCAGCCACTCATGGAGATCGGGATCAACATGGTGAACAGGATCAGCGGAACAAGTGCGATAATGGCCACCAGCGACAATCCCGCCCCTACCGCCATTGCGCAGAACGCGAAGGCCGAAAGGTTGCAGACGGTCGTTCCGATACTCAGCAGGACCTGTCGCGGCAAGACATGCCTGCCGCAAAGGGCAATTCCAACGGTCTGGCAAAAAGACCTTGCCTTCCGCCCGATCAGTCCCGGCAGCCGTGTCACGATCAGGACAAGGATGGGGAGCGCAAGCGCTGCCGCAATCATCAGGCCAACAGGGATCGCCAGCCATTGCGGCCATTCGAAACCGCCCGGCGCAACAAGCGTGAACAGAAACGCGCTCCCCATCACCGCAAACATCGCGATCTGTCCCGCCAGTCGTTCAAAGACCACTGCCTGCCCCGACGCCAAGAGTCCCGCCTGCCCGCGCGCGCGGACGGCCCGCCCCGCATCCCCGATCATGCCCCCCGGAAGAGACTGGTTCACGATCTGGGCCATGTAGTATTCGCGAATGGCAAAAGCCGGATCTAGCACAATCCCAAGCTGCGCCGCGGTCAATCGCCAGCGCAGGGCCGACAGAACCGTCTGCACAGTCAGCGCGGCGCAGGCGGCGACAAGCCAGACAGCATCGGCGTTCAACAGGATGCGCAGCGCTTCGGGTCCATCGGCCACATTCCAGATGATCACCATCAGGCAGATGGCGACCGCGAATTGTGCCATACGCAACACCGCGGGAGGAAAAGGGATCTTTGGGATCGTCGTCATCCCGCTGTCTCCTCTGTGTCACGACCTGTATACACATCGAGGATCATGTCACGCATCTGGTCCATCGGAGCAACCCGCGTATCAGGTGACGGGACAAGCCCTTCGGACCAACCCCATTCAGAGACCTTTGAAACAAGGTGCTCGGGACCGATAACATGGATCGGCACATCCGGGCGTTCGTCCAGTGCGACAAAGCCCGCAGCCTGATGGTCACCCAAGATGAAAAGGAGCGGAGGATCCTCGGCATGGCGCGCGGCGTAGTCGAACACGCTGCGCAGTGCATAGTCGATGGCCAATCTGTACTGCGCGCGGACCCTGTCGCGATCACGCCAAACCACGTCAGGCGCATCGCCCGACAGCGCCATGGCATCGAAGATCTGACCGTCGCCCATTGCCTCCCAATCGACAAGCTCTGGCACGGGCACCCAGGGCGCGTGCGATGAGCTGAGCGCGATCTGCGCAAACAGGTGCCTGTCGTCGTCATTCGTTCGCAAAAGCCGGTCTGCGGCGGCAAGGGTATATTGATCCGGCATCGTCACCCAGTTGAACGGAAGCCCCCGATAGCCCAAATCCTTTGCCGCGAGAACGGTCTCGAAGCCCATGAAATCCGCCTCGGGCCAGTCCAGGGTGATCTGCGGCATCACCGCAGCGGTCCGGAAACCGGCGCGATCCGCCATGTGAAACAGGGTCGAGCGGCCACTGGCAAGGGCGGCTCCATAGCGGGTCTGATCGCTGATCCAAAGACCATTGGCAAAGGTCGCGTGCGACAGCCAGCTTTGTCCACCACGCGTCGGGGCGGCAAGCAGGCCGGACCGCATGGACAATCCAAGGTCGCCAAGCCGGGCCGCGCTTTGCTCGAGCGTGTTGCGATGGATTTCCGCGTAGAACGGCGTGTCGAGACTGGTCCGACCATAGCTTTCGACAAAGATGACCAGCACATCACGATCAATGGCATCCAGCAGTCCGTCCATCTCTGTGTAAGGATCAGCAATCGCAGCCGCGCGAAACGTCCGCAGGTCGGCAAGAGTGCTGAACACCATGTCAATGCGCTCAACGCCAACTCGCGCGGTGAAAGCCGTGCCAGGGGGCGCGAAAGGCAACGACCAGCGGCCCATCGTCTTTCCGACTTCCGCCACGGCAATGACCGCGACCAAGACAGCAGCCACCGCACTGCCCCTCGCAAGGCTCACGGTGGGAGTGGTCTTGGCCCAGACCCCGGTCGCCCACCAAATCGCAAACGCGCCGATTGTCGTCACCACAAAGGCGCCAACAACGACCCCGGCGGCCAACACGGGGCCCAACGCTCCGCTCATCAGTCGCAGCGACGCGTCGATCAAGGGCAGGTCCGCAACCGGATTGAACCCACGCGTGAGCGCGGTGAACATGCCAAAGTCTGCGGCTTTGAGAACTGCAATCAACGTCAACGCAAAGGTCAGCGCCACCCGGACCCCCAGACGAAGTGAACCGGCCCCAAGTGCAAACAGCCCAAACACAATCACCGGAAGTTCCAGCGGGAACACGAACAGCGCGCCCCAAGTCATCGCTGCGGGGTGGTTTGGCTGAACCAGAAACAGGTGAAGAACCAGGGTGGCAAGAACCAATCGCAGGATCGGCCATATTGCGACGCGCGTCATGTGCGTCTCCGCCGCAGCCAGACCACGTCACGTTCAAACGACCAGATCAGTGCCAGAACGGCAATGACCACACACAGATTGGCCGCCATTGCGGGCAGGAACGGCAGTTGCAGCATGATCAGTGTGGCAAGCTGTAGAACACAAACCGCTTTCCTGCTGAACCGCTCGGGCAGCGGCGCGTTAAGCCATGGGAAAATCAGCCCGGCACCCGCAAACACATATCGCGGCACCCCAAGGATCAGCACCAAAGGTCCGGCACTGCCGCTGACAAACGCCAGTATGGCAAGAACAAGTGCCAGTGCGGAGTCGACCTCCATGTCAAAGCGCGCGCCGAAAGACGAGACGAGGTTTGCGCGCCGCGCCAGCCAGCCGTCCACCCCGTCAAGTGCAAGGGCGGCAGCAGCGACCAGGAAAACGCCCCATGAATTTGCCGCGCCGGAAAAAAGCGTACTGACAAGGACGGCAACCAGGACCATCCGGAATATTGTTACCGCGTTACACAGTCCCAGCACCTGATGCGGATAAAAGCGATGCAGCGACCAACCCGCCAACGCGACACCCAAGGCATACGCGCCCACTCCGATCATCACCGGCAGACCCTGTGATTTTGCAAAGAGAACTGGCCCGACGGCCACGAGAAAGACAAAGCCCGCGATTGCGATGATCCAAAACTGGACAAGCGGACCAGAAACACCAAGCTGCAAAAGCTTGCGTCGCGCCTGTCTGGACTTGTGCGGGTATGAAAAAGCCATGAAGTGAAGTTAGTGCGCCGCGCACCCTGTCAAGAGCGATGTATCTAGCTTGAAACGATAACCAATGCCGCTAACTCGATGCGGATAAGGAAATGCCATGTCAGATTTGATCACTCGTTACAATTCCCCTGCTCGCATCCTTCATTGGGTGATGGCACTCCTCGTTCTCATGATGATCCCTGCGGGCGTGATCATGGTGCAAGAAGGGCTTGACCGATCCTTGCAGAACACGTTGTTTATATTTCACAAAAACGTCGGAACGTTGTTGCTGCTTCTCATCATTGCGCGCATCGCCTATCGGCGTTTGCGGCCACCACCGCCGCTGCCGGACACGGTCCCGGCGTGGCAACACAAGATTGCCGATGCGACCCATATGGCGCTGTATGGTCTTTTGGTCGCGATGCCGCTGCTGGGATACATCCGCGTGAGAGCAGGCGGTTTTCCGATTGAATCGCTTGATGCATTGGGTGTTCCCGCGCTTGTGCCCCGCTCCGACGCGCTGGCCGAAGTGGCCAAGACGCTGCATTTCTACGGTGCGATCGCCATTGGAGTGGTCATCGCGATGCATATCGGTGCTGCACTGTTTCACGGCATCATTCGACGAGACGGCATCTTTTCGCGCATGTGGCCTCCGTTTGGTGGTGGCGCCACCTAGCGTGCTCTTGCCTCCGATTGTGTCTGCCATACCTCAGACGCTGATGTTGCCGACGGATGTCGTCGGCGAAACCGCCCTGACTGATAGGTCCAGACCACGATGTCTCTAGCCGACTCTTTTTTTCGCGCGACGACACGGCCGGTGACAGGCCGGCTGAACCCGCGCGTCTGGTTCGTCGGGATGACGGTTGGATTTGCCTCGATTGTCTTGGTTGCGTTTGCGGGTTCGATCACAGCATGGACGCCGATGGCCGTGATGGCCATTCCGCTTGTCTTTGCCAGCGCGGTCTGGATCGCCGGAGGAGCCGCCACGGCGCTTGTCGGGGTGATGTTTCCAAAGACATCCCATCGCGGGCTTCCCGCGATGCTGGGCGGATGGGATACATCTGCCAAAACGGCGATCCTCGTGACGCTGTGCGGCGAAGAACCCGAACCCGTCGCGCGATACCTCTTGAACCTGCGGACGGCTCTTGATCGTGCGACAACGGCAGACGCGACCCCCATATTTGTCCTTTCCGACACGTCTGGCACAGATGCCATCGCGGCCGAGGAAGCGGCGCTGCAGCCGATGATTGCCGGTTCCGAAATCTCGTATCGCCGCCGGATGGTGAACACGGGTCGTAAACCCGGAAACATTGCCGACTGGCTTCATGAACACGGGGACGGATTCGAGTTCATGCTGGTTCTCGATGCCGACAGTCGCATGAGCGCACTGCGAATATGCGACATGATCCGCACACTGGAGGCGCGACCCAATACCGGCTTGTTGCAGGCGGGCATATCGCTGGCACCGGGCAAGACCCGCTTTGACCGGCATCAGCGTGTCTCATCCCGCTTTCTGTCTCCGAATTTTGTCCGGGGGTTTGCGGTTTGGACCGGACGTACAGGCAATTACTGGGGCCACAACGCGATCATGCGGGTCTCGGCTTTTCGTTCTGCGGCGCGTCTTCCGATGCTGTCAGGACAGGCCCCTCTGGGCGGCGCCATTCTCAGTCACGATTTTGTCGAGGCAGCCTGGATGCGTCGAGCCGGGTGGGCCGTTGAACTTGACCCCTGCCTTGCGGGAAGCGCTGAAATGGCACCGCAGACCCTCGAAGCGTTCCACCGTCGCGACCGGCGCTGGTGCCAAGGCAATTTGCAACACGTCCGCCTGCTCACCGAACGGGGCTTGCATCCGATCAGCCGCTTCCATTTCCTGTCAGGCGTGTTCAGCTATCTCGCGGCGCCGATCTGGCTTGTCCTGATGGCGATGATTGCGTCGGGCGCCGTCACGGTGGCAGGAGGTCTGCCCTTTGCCCTGGTGGCCATCCTGCTTCTCTTGCCCAAGCTTTGCGCCCTGCCCGGTCTTTTGTCCCGCGCCCGGACTCTTGGTCGACGCACGCTGATCTTGCGCGCTGCCATTTCGGAGATCGTCATTTCGGCCCTACTCGCACCGCTTGTGATGATCCGGCAAACCGTGTCGATTGCCTCTGTGTTGCTCGGTCGGGATTGTGGCTGGAAATCTGGCGCATCCTTCAAATTATCGCTGCCTGTCGGCGCGCTTGAAGCGCTTTCCGGAGTGGCGATCCTTGGTCTGGCGCTGATCGTCGGTACAGAGACAACGGTCTATTGGCTTGCGCCTTTGATCCTGCCCCTGGTCAGCGCTCCGGCACTCATCCGATACCTGGATGCGCCGGCATGATCGCGCGACGTCCGTTTCTCGCCGCTCTTGGAGCGACTGTTGCGATCCCTCCGGTCCATGTCTTTGCCAATCCAACCGAACCCGATAGCCTTTTGGCGGCAGCCCGCGAATTGGCGGGTCAACCGTATTCGCCAAACGCAGTTCCCCTGCCCCCGCCATTCGCCAACCTGACTTATGACGCCTATCGCGCGATCCGGCCCATTCCGGGTCGCGCAGCGATGCTGTCAATGGGCAACAACTGGGCCGTCGATCTGCTTCCGCCGGGTCTCTACTTTCCTGATCCGGTGCAGATAGAATTCGCCGGTTCCAACGCTTTGAACACGGTGCCTTTTTCGACCGACCTCTTCAGCTTTGATCAGCGCTATTTCGACAATGTCCCGGACTCCGCGCCGGGCGCGGGGTTTGCCGGTCTGCGCCTGCGCCATCCCCTGAATGCGTCCGACCGCCTGGACGAAGTGATGGTCATGCAAGGGGCCAGCTATTTCCGCGCAATTGGACAGGCCATGGCCTATGGGCTTTCGGCGCGCGCCGTTGCACTCGGCACCGGTGGTCCGAAACCCGAAGAGTTTCCCCGATTCACCCGACTCCGTCTGTATCCGGGCTCTGACGGGTCCATCCGTCTTGAAGCCGTGATCGACAGTCCGTCGCTGGCAGGCCATCTTGATCTCACTTTGACACCGGGGATGGAGACGGCGATGGATGTCAGCGTTACCATTTTCCCGCGTGTGGATATTCCGGATATCGGACTCGCGCCGCTGACATCCATGTATCTCAAGGGTCCGCTGCATGCCTCGGTGTCGGACGACTTTCGCCCGCGTGTTCATGACAGCGATGTGCTGGTTATCGAAAACGGCGCCGGTGAGGTTCTGTGGCGTCCCATTGCAAACCCGGCGAGACTGGAAACTTCGGCCTTTGCCGACACCGCACCAAACAGCTTTGGCCTGTTCCAGACGGCGCGCGCGTTTGAGGATTATCAGGACACAGAGGCGCGCTATCATGACCGACCTTCTGCAATTGTGCGACCTAAAGGCGACTGGGGCTCGGGTGCGGTCACGCTTGTCGAGATACCCACTGGCGATGAATTCATGGACAACATCGTGGCATTCTGGCGACCGGCCGCGCCGCTGGCAGCAGGAAGCGCGCATCGCTATGACTATGCCCTGACCTGGACCGCCTCGGTTCCAGGCACCCGGACCTTCACGGGCAAGATCGAAACGCGCAGCGGGCGCGAACATGACCGTCCCGGCACACGGCGCTATGTGATTGATTTCGCAAGCGACCCCGCTGGTTTGACCCCGGATGTGACCACGACAGGCGATGCCGAAATTTCCGGTGCAAGTCTTTTTGCCCTTCCCGATGGGCGGGGAACGCGGGTGACGTTTCTGCTGACGCCGAATTCCACCGAAAGCGCCGAATTGCGGTTGACCTTGCGAGACGCGGCAGGAGGTGTTTCGCATCCTGTCTGGCTTCACCGCTGGACGCGCGCCCGTGACGGGGGTGTCTAGGCATGACCGCCCAGTGCAATCTCTGCCGCCAGCGGCCTGTGATCTGACGCCATTCGAATGCCAGGCCCATCCAGCACGCGCAGGCTCTGGACCCGTCCGGGCGCTGTTGCAAGCACGCGATCAAGCGGCAAGACCGGCCAACCCACCGGAAATGTCGCCCGCGTGGGGCCTGAAAACTCCATCCCAAGCACGCGACGGGACAGCGCAAGTCCACCCCAAGGGCGCCATTCGTTCAAATCCCCACACAGGATTGTCTGGCGCGGTTCACGCCGGAAAAGATGCTGTCCAAGCGTGCGCAACTGGGCGATGCGCAGCCCCTGTGACAGGGAAAGATGTGTCCCGATCAACCGAAGCTTGCGTCCATCGCGGTCGGCATCGACGATCACGGCCCCGCGGTGGCAGTGCCCCGGCAGGTCAAGAAGAACAATGTCTTCCACCCGCAGCGACGGTGCAAGAAACACGATGACCCCCAGGAATCCGTGGCTTTCCAAACCCCACCGCGTGCCAGCTTCACCATGAACATGAATCAGACCCGTTTCGGTCTCCAGTCCGGCAATATCCAGCAGCCCGCGATGGGGTGGTGTCTCTTCATCTGCTTCCTGAAGGATCAGCGCCTCGTTTCCGGGGGTCCAAACTTCGTCTTTCAGAACGCCAAGCGTGCGCGTAGCATCGACGATCCCGTCATTGCCGCGACCCCGATGGATGTTCCAACTGATACACTTAAAGACGTCGGACCGTACTTCCATAGACGAGGAGTGTCCTGTTTTGTCACCGCAAGCAAGCCGGGGAACCGACACCCGGTTGCAGCAAGACTTGCAAATCCAGTGGTGCCGGTTCAGGCAATGACGCTATTTCGTGTGTCATCGGGCACAGAAGGAGCACACAAAGAACGATGATTCCAGACAAACAGAATACGTCCGGAAAGGTGCCAAAGGCATTGCATTCCAGAACCAAAGAGCGAACGACCGCAATAGGGCGGTCTCTGGATGTCTATTACCGCGATGATGCCCGAACGTGCCGAATGACCCGCCTCAACAGCCAGTTTGTGCCCAATGGCGGATTGGCGTTCGACATCGGCGCGCATGTCGGTGACCGAACGGCAAGCTTTCTTGATCTGGGGGCCACCGTCGTCGCGTTGGAGCCGCAACCGCTGGTGTTTCGCGCGCTGAGGCTCATCCATGGGCGACATCCAAACGCTGTCCTGCGATGTATGGCAGCTGGTGCGACGCGCGGTGAAATCGACATGTATGTGAATTCGAGGAATCCAACCGTCTCCACCGCATCACAAGGGCTTGTCTCTGCCGCACGTTCGGCCAGCTTGTGGCAGGATGAGGTATGGGACGCACAGGTCCGTGTCCCGGTTACAACCCTTGATCAGCTTGTGTCGGACCATGGACATCCCGACTTCGTAAAGATCGACGTTGAGGGTCACGAGCATGACGTTCTTCTGGGTCTCAGCATTCCACTTCCGGCCATGTCCTTTGAGGTCACGACCATACAGCGCGACGTGGCCGACGCCTGTATCGCGCGCCTGACCGAACTGGGGCGTTATGAGTTCAACCTGAGTCTGGGCGAAGATCACCAACTTCGACATCGGACTTGGGTCGGCCCATCTGACATGGCAGCCGAAATTCGACACCTGCCGGAAGCAGCGAATTCGGGCGATGTCTTTGCGCGTCTGGTCATTGGCTGAAATGAAATCGCGGCAGGTCGAACAACGCCTCAATCCGGTTTCTTCAGTGCCGCCTCTATTCTGGTGCGCAGATCCTCGGGCAACGTGTCTATCGCCTGTGCCAAATCAGCAAGATCCTGACGCGCAGCATGCAATTGATCGAGAAGCGAAACCACGATGCCAAGCGCTGTTTCGTTCAGATCAAGGTCCTGTGAGAGATCGCACAACAGTTCCAGCCGCGCGATATCGACACGGCGGAACACATAGCCGTCAGGCGCGCGTTGCGGCTTTACCAGGTCGCCGTCGATAAAACCGACCAACTGCGTGCGGGTGAGCCGTGTGACGGCGACGACAACATCGTCTTCGGAATACCGGTCTGTCATGCCACTGTCCCCTTCAGCAGATCTGCACGCGGATCGAACGCATGGGTCTTGCGCCATTCCGTCATGAAGTCACGCAGGCTATCGTCCGGCGTGGGCGGTAAAACGACCTTCAACTCGACCTTTTGATCACCCTTGGTCTTTTTGCCGGCCCGCTCGATTCCGCGTCCCCGAAGCCGCAGCACAAGGCCCGAACTTGCCCCCGGCGGAACGGTCAATCCGACCGGGCCATCAATCGTCGGCGTGGTTACTTTGCCGCCCAGAACAGCCTCGTCGATGGTGATTGGCAGCGTCAGCAGGATATCGTCACCCTCGCGGCGAAACATGGCATGGGGCTTTACCAGAACCGTGATCAGCGCATCCCCGGATGGGCCACCACCATAGCCGGGGCCACCTTTGCCCCGCAGCCGCAAAGTTTGCCCGTCTTCGGTCCCGCGTGGAATCTTCACCGCCAGGCTGCGACCATCCGGAAGGGTGATCCGGGTTTCAGCACCCCGCGCCGCGTCCAGAAAGGGCACCTCGAGCGTGTAACGCGCATCAGGTCCGGCGGCCTGGAAACCCCGCTCGGCGAAATCATCCCCGCCACGCGCACGACCCCGGTTGCGCAGAATCTCGGCAAAAATATCGGCCGGATCGGCGTTGCCTCCAAAGCCCTGCCTGTGATGGTAAGCATTGTCCGCCGTATCCGCAAAATCGCGATAATACTGCCGTTGCGGGCGCTCTGCGCCAAGTCCGTCAATCTCTCCGGCGTCAAAGCGCGCGCGGGTTTCGGGGTCTTTCAACAGATCATAAGCCGACGCGATCGCCTTGAAGCGCATCTCGGCATCTGCATCGTCGGGGTGCAGATCAGGATGGCTTGTCCGTACCAGTTTGCGATACGCTTTCTTGATCTCGTCCGCATTGGCCGACTTTGTCAGACCGAGGATTTCATACGGATCGTTGGGCATCCCGACTCCTTGCTTTGCATCTGGGCACACCTGCAGCGGCACCACCCCGAAACGGCCCAGATTCTTCTGAAATAACAGAATCGCGCGCCAGACTTCACTGATTCAGGTCAATCCAGCCGAGTCTCTTCCAAAGATCGCATTTGGAACGTCGGATCACCGGATGGAAAGCTGGCCTGCCTAGGCGCTTTCACATGTCAGTATCCTGGTCACGTCTTTGGCAGACCCGATATCCCTGAAGTAGTTTGCCGACCGGGTTGAAGCGCCAAATGACCCAAGCCCGGACGAGTCGCGCAGAAGGGCGGCTGGGGTGGATGTGGCCCGCGGGACGGCGTTCTCCAAGCCTTCGCCCACAGCGCCGATCATCACCGACACCGCGCCGGGCATGGTCAGATCAGCCCCGGCCAAAGTGCCATCCAACAGAGTCAGCCGGTTGTCTTTGCGAAACACCTCGCGCCCGTTAAGCGTAAAATAATTGATCCGAGACCCGGCGGTGGCCATCGCATCGCTGACCAGAAACACCCGGTCGGACTGCGGCTTGGCCGCGAGGGCAATGCGGATTGTGCCGGGATGAACGTGGATCCCGTCTGCGATCAGCCCAGCATAGATATCGCCGCGTTCAAGCGTTGCGCCAACGAGCCCCGGTTCGCGGCTGCCAAGCTGGCTCATCGCGTTGAACAGATGTGTAACACAGCGCGCACCCGCATCGAAAGCCGCATGGCAGGTCGCCCGATCCGCGTCCGTGTGTCCCAGCGACACCACAATACCGGCATGCGCCATCGTCTTGATCTGCTTTATCGTCGTGTTTTCCGGCGCGACAGTGACCATCACATTGGGCAGCCTTTCAGCAGCCTCGAGCATCAGCGCAAGGTCCGTGTCAGTCATTGGCCGGATCAATTGCGGATCGTGGGCACCTTTACGAGCCACGGACAGATGCGGGCCTTCAAGGTGGATGCCGACAATACCCCTGACTTTCTGTGCAATCGCGTCCTCGACCGCAGCAATGGCAGCCCGGCTGCGCGCGGGCGTATCGGTGATCAGGGTTGGCAAAAAGGCACAGGTGCCGGTGGCCGCGTGGGCGTTGGCCATCGTGTTCAACGTGTCGACCGATTGGTCGTCATTGAACATCACGCCACCGCCGCCATTGACCTGAAGATCGACAAATCCCGGAGTGATCACCCCGCCATCAAGGGTTTCCGTGACGCAATCCGTCGGCAAAGCGTCAAGCGGCAGTACGCGGAACCCCACGTCTTTGGACACCAAAAGCGCGCGGCCGTCATGGATCACATGCCCATCATGGATCTGCGCGCCCACATACGCTTTGGCACGTTCACTCATACCGTTTCGGTCACTTTCCTGAGATGGCGCGGCGCATCGGGATTGATCCCGCGCGCCACGGCGATCTGTTCGACCATCGCGTAAAAACTGGCAATCAAGGCAATCGGATCGGTCAACGCATGCCCAGTGCGCGCGGTCGGCAGGGACGAGGCGTGACGCAGCTTGTCGGTTGTTGCAAAGACCATCGCGCCTTTGACGGCCAATTCGTCCGCCACCTTGGCCAAAGCGGTTTCCGCGTCGTCAGCGGACGCAAAAGCGATCACGGGAAATCCGCCATCGACGATCGACACAGGTCCGTGCAGCACCTCGGCTGAAGAATAGGATTCCGCGTGGATTTGACAGGTCTCCTTGAACTTTAGCGCCGCCTCGTTCGATATCGCATAGGCAGGCCCGCGCCCCAGACAGAAAATCGAATTGCGCCCCCCCAAAACCGCTCGGGCGTCGGCCCAATCCATGGAAACCGCATCCCGAAGTTTGGACGGCAGATCGTGAATCGCGGCAAGCAGGGTCTCATCGCCAGCCCATTCGGCGAAAAGCCAGATGCCTGCCACGGCAGAGTTCACAAATGTCTTGGTGGCCGCCACACTCAACTCTGGCCCTGCGTGAAGGTTCAACGTGTGATCCGCGACGTCCGACAAGGGGCTGTCCGGGTTGTTCGTTATCGCAATCGACAAAGCCCCGCCTGCTTGCGCCATACCCGCCATTTCCACGATGTCAGGGCTCTTGCCCGATTGCGACACCGACAGGCAAACGCTGCCCTCCAGATGCAGCTGGCGTTTGTAGATCGAGGCAATCGACGGCCCGACAGAGGCAATCGGCGTTCCCATCAGCAATTCCGACGCATATTTGAGATACGTCGCCACATGATCCGACGATCCTCGTGCGACGCTGACCATGAATGTCGGCGCTTTGGCGCGGATTGCCTCTGCGGCTCGGCGGATATCATCTCCTCCGTCCTGCAACAGCCGGTTCACCGCGACCGGAATTTCAAGCACTTCACGCCGCATCCGGCTCTCAGGCGTTGTCATGTTCAGCGGTCCTGTTCATTGGCAAGAAGGGTAACGACGACGGACAAGAATCGGCCGCTGGAGTCCTCTAAAGCTGCCAATCCGATGCCGGTCCGTAAGCCAGAGCATCACATTGGACTGCAATCCTCAAGGCCTGGGGTAAAACCTGACCTCTGGCCAGCAGTGTCGTTGGTGATCCGGAAATCAACCACCCGGCCAAGCAGCCGTTGCAGACTTTGTGTCGGGGGCGGTTTGTGAAGGGGCGGCGCGCAACTATGCTGCCAAGCCTTGGATACTTGCGCCGCGGATCACGTCAACGTGCGGCCGCTTTGCCTTCAGCGGCCCAGATCGCGCCACGCCGGATCATCTCGGTCACTTGCGGCACCTTGAGATCATCGAGTTCATGCCCGATCGAGCAATAGAACACCCGCCCCTTGTCCCAGCGCCGTGTCCATGTGACCGGGATCACGGTGCCTTCGATCCACCACAGGTGATCGCCGGAAAAGGTGGTTGTCGCCAACACGTTGTTCGACGGATCGGTCAGCATGTAATACTGCTCTGACGTGATGCGGAAGCTGCGGATGCCTTTGACAAGCGGATGATCCGGTTGGCAGATGGTCACATCGTAGTCGATGTAATCCTCGCGCGGCTGAAGGTTGTCAGGCCATCCCGGCGGGTGGGCCACGAACTGTCCCCCGATCAGGAAATGATAGGTCGGCCGGTCCCGGAAGGCATCCCCCATATGACCATGCCATCCCGCAAGACCGCAGCCATTGCCGATGAGCTTGAGCAAACCGTCCTCTTGCAGCTTGGTCATATTGCCGAATTCTTCCTGATGGCCAGAGCGAGCCGAGGACCAGATCGGCGTAATCAGGTCCAGATCGGCAAGGTCTTCGGGGCGTTCCAAAGGTTCAAGTGTGTCATACACGTCGACCTCGAACCCATTGTTTTGCAGAAGGTCTTTGTACCAGTCGGCAAAATGTGTCGGAGTGTGGCCTTCCCAGCCACCAACAAAGAGTGCCGCTTTCATTCACTGTCCTTTCGCATGAAATTGACCATCGCCGCCATGTCGCGGGCGCCATACCCCGCAGTTTCGGCATGTCGCAGCGTTTGCAACGTGACCTCGCCCTGTGGCATCGCAGTGCCCAGCGTTTTCGCCAGCGCGGACGTCACCTCCATGTCTTTGCGCGCCAACGCGACCGTGAAGGTCACATCGTGGTTTGCCTCATCAAGGTAGAGCGGCTTGCGATACGACAACATCGGCGCTGCGGCTGCGCTGTTTTCAATCACCTTGAATGCCGCTTCGGGGGCGATTCCAGCAGCTTCAGAAAGCGTCAACGCCTCGGCCAATGTCTGGTTCAGCCCGTGGATCAGCGAATTGACTGCGAGTTTCATGACCGCCCCGGACCCGGTTTCACCCAGACAGATCGTGGCTTTGCCCAGTGCATCCAGAACCGGACGGATATGCGAAAGCACATCCTCGGTGCATCCTGCCATGATCAAAAGCTGCGCATCCGCCGCCGCTTGAGTTGCGCCGGATACAGGCGCGTCAATCACCAGACATCCTTCGGGGGCCGCGTTAGCCAGCGCGCGGATGTGATCCGGGCTCATGGTCCCCATTTCAACGAAAATGCGCGCGCCCCGACCCTTGAATAGGCCGTCTGCCCCCATGTGAACCACCTCGGACGACGGATCGTCCGCGAGCATGGTCACCACAACGTCGGTTGCGGAAGCAAGCTCTGCAGGAGACCGAGCAACAGCGCAGCCTGTCTTGGCCGACAACGCCGTTGCCTTGTCGGGCGAACGATTCCAAACCGTGACGTCATGCCCGACCGACACAAGGTTTTCCGCCATGTGCGAGCCCATGCGGCCAAGACCGGCAAAGCCAACGCGCATGTCAGGCTACCTTGTCGCCGGTGATCCCGGAAATCGCCTGAATCAAGCTGTCTTCGGTGACTTCCTCGGACGTGAATTCGCGCATCACCTGCCCGGAATACATCGCAACGATCCTGTCAGAGACATGCAGCACTTCTGGCATTTCCGAACTGATCACGATCACCGCAAAACCCTGGGCGGCCAGATCGCGGATGAGATTGTGAATTTCGGACTTTGACCCAACGTCGATCCCACGGGTCGGTTCGTCCACAATCAGAACCTCGGGCCGCATCGACAGCCATTTGCCAATCACGATCTTCTGCTGGTTGCCACCTGACAGGTTGCCCACGGTCTGCTTCCAGCCGGGTGTGCGGATATCCAGCTTGTCCCGGTACTGATCAAAGATCGCGATTTCCGCGCCATCGCTGACAAAGGGACCGGCGGTCAGATCGTCCACCTGTGGCAAGGTCATGTTGTCCCGGCAGTTCATCCCCAGAACAAGCCCCTGCCCTTTGCGATCTTCCGGGACCAGCGAAATGCCGTGACCAATGGCGTCGATCGGAGAGTTGATCCTGACCTCCTGTCCCTTCAGGAAGATCTGGCCGGATGACGGCGCCCGCAAACCAAAGATTGTCTCGGCAATCTCGGTGCGACCGGCGCCGACAAGGCCATAAAAGCCAAGCACTTCACCCTTGCGGACATTGAAATTCACATCCCGGAACAGATTGCCACAGCTCAGCCCACGCACTTCAAGGGCTATTTCACCCATTTCGTGGTGACTTTCGTTGCGCGACAGATCAAGGCTGCGTCCGATCATCAGCTGTGTGACTTCGTCTTCGTTGGTGTCGCGCGTGATCAAGGTTCCGCGGTACTGACCGTCTCTCAGAACGCTGATCCGATCGGTCATTTTGAAGATTTCTTCCATGCGGTGCGAGATATAGATGATCCCTACCCCCTTGGCCTGCAATTCCGAGATCACGTCGAACAGCACGACCTTTTCCGCATCCGTCAGCGATGCTGTCGGTTCATCAAAGATCACCGCACGCGGATCAACCGTCAGCGCGCGGGCAATCTCGACCATCTGCTGATTGGCAATCGACAGGTCTCCGACACGGGTCTTGGCATCAAAGCCGACGTTCAGCGTCTTGAGGATTGCATTGGTGTCCGCATACAGCTTGCCCCAATCGACCCGGGAAAATGATTTCAACGGCAGCTCTCCGAGGAAGATGTTCTCTGCAACCGTCAGTTCGTCAGCAAGGCTCAGTTCCTGATGAATAAAAACCACGCCTTTCGCCTTTGCGTGCATCGGCGACGTCATGATCGTTGGTTCCTCGGCAATGAAGATCTGACCCTCATCAGGCTGGTGGATACCACCGAGGACCTTCATCAAGGTCGATTTGCCAGCGCCGTTTTCGCCCATCAGAGCATGGACTTCTCCGGGCAGGACGCCGAAGGACACACCATCCAGAGCGCGCACGCCGGGAAAGGTCTTGACGATGCCTTCAAGACGCAGAACCGGGGTTTTATCGGTCATGTCTTCAACTCCTCTTTTCCCTTGCGGTTCAACTGGCGATCCAGAAACAGAACGGCGATCAGGATCAGACCGATGACAAGGTTGACCGTTTCTGTATCGGCACCAATATAGCCAAGCCCTTTGCGCAGAAGCTGGATCGCAATCACACCACCCAATGTAGAAATGATAGAACCGTAGCCCCCGGTCAGCTTTGTCCCCCCCAGAACGACAGCGGTGATCGCCCAGAGTTCGTAGAGCATCCCGTCATTCGGATTGACCGAACCGGATTCCGAATAGAACACCACCGCAGACAGCGAGGCCAGAAACCCGATCAGCATGAAATTCCACAGGAAATGTGGGCCCACTCTGATACCCGCATTCACCGCAGCTTCGCGGTTGTTGCCGATGGCATAGGCGTTGCGGCCATGCACGGTCTTGGTCATCAACAGCCACAACACCAGGGCTGCGCCCAACAGGAACCATGTCGCGGTGTGCAGCCCCAGAAACTGCGCCTCGGCGAAATCGACCAGTGTCCAATTCAGGTGGCTGGTGGGTTGTTCCCCGTTATACATGAAGACCAGACCGCGATAGCCCAGCATCGCTCCCAGCGTGACGATAAAGGCATCTACGCCGGTTTTCCAAACGATCAGTCCGTTGATGGCACCCAAAATTGTTCCCGTCAGGAGCGCAAAGACCCACGCCAACGGGATCGCCCAATCACCCATGGCCTGCATGAAAGGCCATGTCATGCTGTCCAGCAGAACGATTGCTGAAAGCGCATAGGTGGCACCGACAGACAGATCGATATTGCCGTTGATCATGACGATTGTCATGCCAAGCGCAATGATCCCGATCGGCGCTGATTGCTTGAGCAACAACAGCATGTTGTCGAAATCCATGAAGGCGCTGTCAGACACCGACAGATACGACCCGGCAATTGAGAAAAAGATCAGCTCGACCACGATAAACGCCCAGATCGCGCCTTGCTTGAGTAGGGTTTCCTTGTTCATCACTCAGCTCCTCAAGCAATCTGTGACCAGAGACGGCCCCGTTTGGCCGCGATATCCAGCCACACCGCCAGGATGATGATCACCCAGGTAACGACGTATTGGACGTAGAACGCGAGGCCCACGAGAAGTAGTCCATTCTGGATAAAACCAAGGATCAGCACGCCGATCACGGTCTTGAAGATCGTGCCCGACCCGCCCAGCAGCGATGCTCCCCCAAGGATGACAGCGGCCAACACTTCGAGTTCGAGCCCCTGCCCAACGGTGTTCTGGCTGCCCAGACTGCGGCTGGCCTGCAAGAGACCGGCACAGGCCACGCAGAAGGACGAAATCAGGTAGGTCAGGAACACGACCCGCGCCCGCGGGATGCCCGAAAAGGTTGCGGCCTTGCCGTTGCCACCCACCGCATAGACCTTTCGGCCAAAAGGTGTCTTGGCCAGAACAAGACTCAGGACAATCGCCAGGCCTGCAAAGATCAGGATTGGCACCGGCACACCTGCGACGCTGCCTTGCCCGAAGACCGAGAACCAAGTCCCGCTCTTGTCGGCGATGTCCATGTTCTGACCACCCGACCACGTCAGTGTCAGGCCGTGGATGGCCGAGAGCATCCCAAGCGTGACGATCAGCGAATTGAGTTTGAGATATCCGACCAGAAAGCCGATGAACGCCCCCAGAGCGAGGGTCAGACCGAACATTGCAGGAATGGCCAGCGTCGGCCCCAGCTTGTCGTGCAGATCGAGGACAACAATGGTGGAGAAGGACATCATGGACCCGACGGACAGATCAAGATTTCCGCCGATCACCACAAAGGTGACCCCAAGTGCCATCACACCCAAAATGGCCGACGACCGGATCACCCCAGAAATATTGTCAATTGCGATAAAGCGCTGATTTGCCAGCGCGAAACCGATCATAAACAACGCAAAGGCAACCAGAATGCCTTGTCGGGCAAGGAATCCTCCGATGCCCTGTTTCGTCAGTTCTGCCATTTTTCCCTCCCAAAGGTGCTGGCTCTTGCGCCATCACACCAAAGTCATTCCCCCGTCGATCATCACAATCTGACCGGTCATGTAATCGCTGGCTCTTGAGGCCAGGAACGTCGTGGTCCCGGTAATATCTTCAGGGCGGGCGACGCGCCCTCGCAAAATCTCGGAAGAGAACTCTTCCATTGCCTGCCCCGGACGCTCTGCCGCGCCAATGTCCATCAGATCCTGATCGACCTGTTCCCACATCTCGGTGGCAACCACACCTGGGGCAAATCCTGTGACTGTTATATCATGTTTGGCCAAGTCCCGCGCGCCCGATTGCGTCAGCGAAACGACGGCCCATTTGCTGGCGCAATACGGGGCCACGTTGTCAAAGCCTTGCCTGCTGGCGATGCTCGCCGTGTTGATGATCTTGCCACCGCCACCTTGCACGATCATCTGACGGGCGGCTTCCTGCATACCGATCATGCAACCCAGTCCATTGATACCCATGATAAAATTCCAGTTTTCCTCAGTCACATCAAGGAAATTCATCGGCTTGTTGACACCGGCATTGTTAAACTTGACGTCCAGCCTGCCGAACGATTCAACCGCATGGGCGATCATCGCTTTGACCTGCTCGCGGTCGGTCACATCGACTGCGGCATGGGCCACCGAACATCCGATATCGGCCGCACGGGCCACGTTTGCATCGGCCACCTCGGCCACTTTGTTGGAATTGATATCAGCGAAACAGACATTCGCGCCTTCGGCTACCAGCGCTTCGCCAATCGCGCGGCCAATGCCCTGCGCCGCTCCGGTCACAATACACGACCGTCCCGAGACTCCTGTCATCCCGCCCACCTATTTTGCTTTGAAGAGGTCCAAAACACGCGAGGCGGACGGACCGCCCCGCGCATTCAGGGAGGAGATCAGAAGACGGGTTTGGTGAACTCGTCCATGTTATCCTGTGTGATCTTCGGAGTGTCGAAATAGTTCAGGAACGGCACGTCCTCGCCATTCAGAACATCAATCGCGGTCTTCAAGGCGGCTTCGGCGTCATCAACCGGAGACTGGTAGATCGAGCCCCAGTAATCGCCAGCAGCCATCGCTTCGTAACCAACGGAGAAGTTGGTCGCACCGACAAAGATGATGCCTTCGCGTCCCGCTGCCTTGGCCGCGTTCAAAGCGCCAACGCCCATGTTGTCATCGCCGGCATAGACGCCGTCGATGTCGTCATACTTGACCAGGAACGCTTCCATGACCTGCTGCGACTTTTCGCGGTTCCAGTCACCCGGCTGCGTTTCGACCAGTGTCACGTTCGGGCACACTTCGGGCAGACGCTCGTCGAAACCTTGCTGGCGCTCGATTGCCGTGGTGTAGCCCGGCTGACCCGAGATTTGCACAACACGCGCTTCGTTTTCGATACCCATGTCCTTGAACTTGTCGCACATGATCTCGGCAGAGCGCGACCCCTGGGTGATGTTGTCCGGGCCCGAGAAGCTGGCCACGAAATCAAAGCCCTGCTCGGCAATGTTCGAATTGGTGACGATTACCGGGATACCAGCGCTGTGCGCTTTGCGAACGGCAGGGATCACAGCTTCGCCATTTGTCGGCCAGATGATGATGGCATCGACTTCCTGCTGGATCAGGTCTTCCATCTGCGCGATCTGGCGCGCCACGTCACCGCCCGCATCCAGAACAACCGCCTCAACACTGTCGTCGGCGCCAGTCGCTTCGATAAAGGCTTTTTCGTAGGTCGTCTGATAGCTGTCCACGCCGACGTTGTTCTGCGTGATGCCGATGGTCATCACATCTTGCGCCATCGCGGTGCCCGCCATTGCGGTGGATGCAAACAGCGCTGCGGTAAGGGTCTTTTTCATATTCTGGTCCTCCCAAGGGGTATTGTTCTGGTGATTGCAGCTGTCCTCCCAGCCCGGCTCCGTGCCGATGCAATCTGCTCCTATCCAGCGATATTTTCTGGGGCGGCGACCCCCTGTTTTTGTCCATTTCGAACTTTTTTTAATCCATTTTGGATTTATCGGCGATGGCCCGATACCGTCAGTTTGAACATTTTAAGGAGGCGCTGTCATGAACGACTCGCAGGAACGTCCAACCCCGACCCCCGAAATCGAGATGATGAACGCAGCCATTCCCAATGATATCCAATCTGGACAACGCGCCGTACAGCGCCCGACCGCGCAGCGCGTTTTCGCAACGGGTCCAGAGCTGGAACGGGTTGTCACGTTTCTCAAATCCCTGACAGTCGAGCTGGACACGTCGATTGATCCGAATACCCCCAATCCGCATCTCAACATGATCCTGCACGTTCTTCAAAGCCATTCCGAAGGGCGGTTGGTGTCGCCGTCCTCGATGGTGGCGTCTGCCGGAGTTCCCTATGCGACCGCGACGCGCAAGCTTGCCGAACTCAAGGACAGGGGTCTGCTCGAACAGCGTCCCCGCACGAAAAGCGGAAAAAGCTTTTCGCTGCATCCCAGCCCCGCCCTTCTGGATCAGTTCAGCCAGTTGGCGGATCGCATCGAACGCCTGGCAAGGACGTCGTTCGGCGGCACGCACGACAGGGATGTGGACGAAAATTACTACTTTGGCGGCTCCTACCAGGCGACCCGCACGACGATTGCCCCACCCAGTGCCCTGCCCCAGCCGCTCAAGCTGTCGGGTGGACTGCGCATCCTGGTGCATGGCGATCCTACCTTTATGGTGATGGACAATCTCAAGCGCCAGTTCGAACAACTGGTCGGCACCAATATTCATCAGCGCGCCTTTTCCATCGACCGGTTGCGCGAGGAAGCCCTGCGCAACAGCGAACGCAGCAAAAGCCGCTATGACCTGATCGCCGTCGATCTGCCGTGGCTGGGTGAATTCGTGAAGAAAGGCGTGATCCGCCCGTTGTCGGATGTCATGGACATCTCGCGGCTTGACCCCGCGGATTTCCACACCGCAGGATGGCGCGCCGCGCATTGGGACGAATGCCCTTATGGCGTCCCAAGCCAGACCACACCTGAACTGATGTTCTACCGCAAAGACTGGTTCGCTGCCGAAGGACTGGAGCCACCGGTCAGCACTGAAGCGGTCATCGACGCAGCCCGGTATTTCCACGATCCGCTGCGCGGCCGCTACGGAGTTGCCTGGAACGCCGCGCGCGGGACGGCTCTGGGGCACACGTTCATGATGACCTGTGCAGCCTTTGGACAACCCATTGTCGATCTGCCGCAGATTGCCGGTGGTTACGATGCGGATCATCTGGGACACCGTGAGTTTCGCCCCTTGCTGAACTCTGATCGCGCACTGGCGGCAGCGGATTACCTGATGCAATTGCTGGAATTCTCGCCGCCCGACATCCTGTCGATGTCCTGGTACGAGCGGGTTCGACCCTATGCCACCGGAAAGGTCGCAATGGCGTATGGGTACACGTTGCTTGCTCCGTATTTCGAACTGGATGAAAGCTGTTCGGCACATGGGAATACTGGTTACCTGCCCCATCCGCACGGCCCGGAAGGTGCGCCAATCGCGCCCGTGGGCGGATATGTGTTCTGTATTCCGTCCAACCTCGCGGTAGAGCGCATAAATGACGCTGTAGAGGCGCTCATTGCCTTTACGTCCCCCGGCGCGCAAAAGCTTTACGCCCAAAGCGGCAGCCGCACAGCGCCGCGCTATTCAGTTGGGGCCGACCCTGAAGTGCGCCGCCTGTCGCCGATCTTCGAGTTGGTCGACCAGATGTCCTGGCGCGATGAACTGCAATTCTGGCCACGCCCACCGATTCCACAAATCTCGGACATCATCCGCATCTGCGGCCACGAACTTCACGACATGCTGCGTGGGATCGTCTCCCCGCGCGAGGCGCTCGACCGGGCTCAGGCGCGCGCCGAAGACATCATGAGACACCAGGTCACTTAGGGAGGAAACCATGGACCCCAATCGCCTCAAAGGTAAGAACATCCTGATCACCGGAGCCGCGCGCGGCATGGGTGCCGCCAACGCCGAAAGTTTTGCCGCGCAGGGTGCCAATGTGTGCATCGGCGATCTGGACGAAGCCGAAGCGCAAACCGTCGCCGACACGATCAACGCCGCCGGAAACGGCACCGCCATCGCGGTCAGGATGGACGTGACCAAGCGCGAAGACAACGCCGCTGCCGTCGCTGCCACGGTCGAGGCGTTCGGGTCGATCAATGTTGGTCTCTTCAATGCAGGTCTGAACAAGCCCCGGTTCTTCATGGATATCGACGAAGACAACTGGGACATGATCATGAACGTCAACACCAAGGCGATGTGGCTGGGCATGCAGGAAACCGCCCGCCAGATGATCGCGCAGGGTCCGATGGAGGGGCATCCTTACAAGCTCATCAATGTCGGCTCCATCGCATCGCGCAAGCCGCTGGTGGACGTGACGGTCTATTGCACGTCAAAATATGGCTGTCTCGCGCTGACACATTGCGGTGCCATCGGTCTGGCCGAGCACAACATCACCGTCAACGGCTATGCGCCGGGTGTTGTCGTGACCCCTCTCTGGGAACAGCTTGACAAGGATCTGGTCGATATCGGCTTCAAGGACCGCGAAGGTCAGGCTTACGAAGACATCGTCCGCGATGCGTTGCAGATCAAGCGCGTGTCCTACCCCGAAGATATCACCGGCACCGCGTCGTTCCTTGCCAGCGACGACAGCGATTACATGACTGGCCAGATGATCCACATCGATGGCGGCTGGTGCATCCAGTAGGGTGCGTGCTCGCACGCACCTCTCCTTCGAATTCTGAACAATCGGTGCGTGCGAGCACGCACCCTACGGAGTTTTTCCTATGTCTCGCGCACTCATGCCCAATCTTCTCACCCCGCAGGATCTTGAACCCAACTGGGAATGGCGGGAACGCCTGCCCGCCTGGGGCCACACCTCGGTCGATTTCGAACGCCGTATCGACCACGACCGCCTGCGCCGCTACCGCCTGGCCCGGACTCGGCAATCCTTGCAGAACTCTCAGGCCGGGTCGCTGCTGCTGTTCGATGTGAACAACATCCGTTATGTCACCGCCACCAAGATCGGCGAATGGGAGCGGGACAAGATGTGCCGCTTCTGCCTGCTGACAGGCGACGATTCCCCTTATGTCTGGGACTTCGGCTCGGCCGCCGTCCATCACAAGCGCCATTCCGACTGGCTGGAGCCGGATCACTGCCTGGCGGGAGTCGTCGGCATGCGCGGCACGATCCCGCCCGAATTCGGCCTCATGCAGAAATATGCCAAGATGATCGCCCAGCTGATCAAGGATGCAGGCATGGCCGACATGCCGGTGGGTGTGGATTACGCCGAAACCGCCATGTTCCACGCGCTGAAGGCCGAGGGCATCAACGTCGTCGACGGTCAGCAGATCATGCTGGCAGCACGCGAGATCAAGAACTGGGACGAGATCCAGTTGCTCACGCAGGCCGCCGCGATGGTCGATGGCGTCTACCACATGATCTATGAAGAACTGAAGCCCGGCGTGCGCGAGAACGATATCGTCGCGATGTCCAACAAGCTGCTTTACGAGATGGGATCGGACGACGTGGAGGCAATCAACGCCATTTCCGGCGAACGCTGCAACCCGCATCCGCACAACTTTACCGACCGGCTGATCCGCCCCGGCGATCAGGCGTTCTTTGACATCCTGCAAAGCTACCAAGGCTACCGGACCTGCTACTACCGCACGTTCAACGTGGGCCGTGCGACGCCGTCGCAGAACGATGCCTATGTCAAGGCGCGCGAATGGATCGACGCGTCCATCGCGATGATCAAACCGGGTGTGACCACCGACAAGGTGGCCGAAGTCTGGCCAACCGCGCAATCGCTTGGGTTCGACAACGAGGATCAGGCCTTCGGTCTGCAATTCGGCCACGGTCTGGGCCTCGCGCTGCACGAACGCCCGATCATCAGCCGCGCGGTCAGCCTCGATCACCCGATGGAGATCCAGACCGGTATGGTCTTCGCGCTGGAAACCTACTGCCCGGCGTCGGATGGCTATTCCGCCGCGCGGATCGAGGAAGAGGTCGTGGTGACGGAAACCGGTTGTGAAGTGATCAGCCTCTTCCCCGCCGAAGAGTTGCCAATCGCCAACCGCTATTGAGCATCCCCGCCGGGGGAGCCTCCGGCGGGAGTTTATTGGGCAAGATGAAGCAGGGGCCGCGCGCCCTTGCCCCCTTTGGGAGGGAACCAATGGCCAAGGCCAAGACAAACACCGAAGACTATCTGCGCATGTATCGCCAGATGATGCGCATCCGCACGTTTGAGGACAACGCGAACCAGCTTTACCTGTCGGCCAAGATGCCGGGCCTCACCCATATGTATTCCGGTGAAGAGGCTGTGGCGGTGGGCATTTGCGAAGCGCTGACCGATGACGACCGCATCACCTCGACCCACCGGGGTCATGGTCACTGCGTCGCCAAGGGGGCGAACTTCAAAGAGATGTTCTGCGAATTGCTGGGCAAGGAAGAAGGCTATTGCCGCGGCAAAGGTGGGTCGATGCACATTGCCGATCAGAGCCACGGCAATCTTGGGGCCAACGCCATCGTCGGCGGGTCCATGGGCATCGCCACCGGGTCTGCGTTGCGGGCCAAGCTGCTGGGTCAGGATGACGTAACCGTTTGTTTCTTCGGCGATGGGGCCACGGCGCAGGGGTTGCTGTACGAGGTCATGAACATGGCCGCGCTCTGGAACCTGCCGGTGATCTACGCCTGCGAGAACAACGGATATTCCGAATACACCAAGACCGAGGAAATCGCCGCCGGTTCGATCACTGCCCGCGCCGAGGCGTTCGGGATCGAGGCGTTCAAGGTCGATGGCCAGGACGTGCTGGCGGTCAACGAGTTGACGCAAAAGCTGGTCGCGCGCTGCCGCAAAGGAGAAGGCCCGTTCTTCATCGAACTGGAAACCTACCGTTACCACGGCCATCACGTCGGCGACATCAACCGCGAATATTACCGCACCAAGGACGAAGAGAAGGATTGGAAGGAAAACCGCGATCCGATCATCCGCTTCCGGGCCCACCTCGTGAGCGAGGGCATCGCGACCGAAGACGAGATCGAGGCGATGAATGCCGAGATCGAGAAGGATGCTTCCGAGGCTGTCGCCTATGCCGAGGCTGCCAAATATCCCGATGTGTCCGAAGTGGACATGCATGTGTACGCGGACTGAGGAGAGACCGACATGAGAGAGATCACCCTGTCCCAGGCCGTGAACGAGGCCATCGCCGAAGAAATGCGCCGCGATCCGACCGTGTTTCTGCTGGGCGAAGATGTGGCCGAGGCTGGAACACCCTTCAAGGTGCTGTCCGGTCTGGTCGAGGAATTCGGCACCGAGCGCGTCATCGACACCCCCATCGCCGAACCCGGCTTCATGGGCATCGCCGTGGGCGCTGCCATGACCGGCGCGCGGCCCATCGTCGATCTGATGTTCGGTGACTTCATCTTCCTGATCATGGACCAGCTTTGTAATCAGGCGGCCAAGATCCATTACATGTCCGGTGGCAAGTTGAACGTGCCGCTGGTGTTGCGCACCAATATGGGCGCAACCCGCCGGTCTGCCGCGCAGCATTCACAGTCCTTGCAGGCGCTTGTGTCCCATATTCCAGGGCTCAAGGTTGCGATGCCGTCTTCGGCCTATGAGGCGAAAGGACTGATGAAGACCGCGATCCGCGACAACAACCCTGTCGTGATTTTCGAAGACAAGCTGATGTATCAGGACAAGGCCCCGGTGCCGGAAGAGGAATACCTGATCCCCTTCGGCGAGGCCAATGTGAAGCGCGAGGGCAGCGACATCACCCTGATCGCCACGTCTTCGATGGTGCAGGTGGCCGAGAAAGCGGCCGAGCAGTTGGCGAAAGACGGCATCGAAGCCGAGGTGATCGACCCGCGCACGATTGTGCCGCTGGACGAGGCCACGCTGATCAAAAGCGTCAAGAAAACCAGCCGCGCCATCGTGATCGACGAAGGACACCAGAGCTATGGCATCACGTCGGAAATCGCGTCACGGCTGAACGAAAAGGCGTTCTATCACCTCGACACACCGGTGGTGCGCATGGGCGCGATGGACGTGCCGATCCCGTTCAGCCCGGCGCTGGAAGACATCACCGTTCCGACACCCGACCGGGTGGCCGAGATGGCGCGCAAGCTGTGTTCCGGGGAGATGATTCATGCCGCATGATGTGACAATGCCTCAACTGGGCATGGCGCAGGATGCGGGCAAGATCGTGTCGTGGCTCAAGGCCCCCGGCGACGCGGTGACCAAGGGCGACGCCCTGTTCGAGGTCGAGACCGACAAGGCCACAATGGAGGTCGAGGCGCAGGCCAGCGGCTTTTTGACCGGTGTGTCAGCGACCGAGGGCGAAGACGTCGCCGTTGGTGCCGTGATCGCGCGCATCTCGGACAGTGCCGATGACGAGGGGCCGGCGCCCGAGGCACCTGCCCCCGCCGCGCAGGAGGACACATCCGACGCGCTGCCCGAAGGCAAATCCGTAACCATGCCGCAACTGGGTATGGCGCAGGACAGTGGTCTGCTGGTCAACTGGCAGAAATCCCCCGGCGATGCGGTCAAGGCGGACGATGTGTTGTTCGAGGTCGAAACCGACAAGAGCACGATGGAGGTCGAAGCCGGAACGGACGGCTACCTGGCCGCTACCCTGGCCGAGGCTGGGGAAAACGTGCCCGTGGGTCAGGCGGTAGCCATCATCAGTGCCGACAAACCTGACGCCCCGGTCTCGCGCTCGGTCGCGTCTGGCGGAGTTGAGGAAGCACCCGTTTCCGCAACTGAAACGGTCGAAGAAAAACTTACCGAGCCCAAAGCAACGCCGTCAAAACCTGCGGTTCAGTCAACAGACGGGCGCATCCTCGCATCGCCGAAACTGCGCAGGCTTGCGCTTGAACAGGGGTTGGACCTGTCTCGCCTTGTCGAGGCCGGACATCCACAACCCTTCCACGTCAGCGATCTCGATGTGCTCAAGGCGTTGCCGCAAAAGTCAGCACGACCAGCCGCAGCAGCCGCCACAGCTTCGCGTCACCTGGTGGCCAAGATCGCAGGCGATGCCCTGCCCGGTTTTGCCAAATGGTCCGCTGAGGCACATGGGATGACCGATCCTGACGCTCTGCTTGCCGGGTTGGCTGGAGCTGCGTTGCCAGACGCAACTTGCGTCGCGGTCGAGCGCTTCGGCGCATCGAAAAGCTATGCCGTCGGGGGCACCAACAGCCTGTCCGATGTGACGGAAACCGAAGACCCACCCGACCTGATCCTGCGCGACCTGCGCGGCACCACGATCCGCAGCGCGGATATGGGCGGGGAGACTGCCCCGGTTCTCACGATCACGACGCGGCGCAAGGGGCTGAGGATCACACTCGACTGTGCTGCCGACCAGTTGGACGCGCAGACCGCGATCCAGCTTCTGACCGATTTCGCAGACCGGGTGGAGCAACCGCTCCGCCACCTGCTCTGACTTTCCGGGGGACCGACATGGACTATACCGATCTTTACATCGACGGCGGCTGGCACAAGACGGCCGATCGCTTTGACGTCATCAACCCCGCCACCGAAGAGGTGATCGCCTCGGTCGCCTCGGCCGACATCGCGGATGCGGACAAGGCGCTGGACGCCGCCGAGAAAGCGATGGCCGATTGGGCTGCACGCACGCCGCGCCAACGCTCCGAAGTGCTGCGCAAGGCGTGGGAGTTGATGACCGCGCGGCTCGATCATTTCGCCCATCTCATCACGCTTGAGAACGGCAAGGCCGGAACCGACGCCAAGGGCGAAGCCACCTATGCCGCCGAGTTTTTCCGCTGGTTCGCAGAAGAAGCGGTGCGCGCGGACGGGATGATCACCCACGCCCCGGCCTCCGGCGCGCGCATAGTGGTCCAGCACAAACCGGCCGGTCTGGCTGTGCTGGTGACGCCCTGGAACTACCCCGCCGCGATGGGTACACGGAAAATCGCGCCTGCGCTGGCCGCAGGCTGTGGCGTCATCATCAAACCCGCGTCGGAAACGCCGCTGACCATGCTCGCGCTGATGCCGCTGCTGGAAGAGGCCGGTGTGCCTGCCGGATTGGTAAACGTGCTTCCGTCGCGCAAGACCGGCGCGCTTGTGGATCACATGCTGCATGATCCACGCGTGCGTGTGGTCAGCTTTACCGGGTCCACAGGAGTGGGACGCAAGCTGTTGAAATCCGCCGCCGATCAGGTTCTGAAGCCCGCGATGGAACTGGGTGGCAACGCGCCGGTGGTGGTGCTGGAAGACGCCGATATGGACACTGCCATCGAAGGCACCATGCTCGCCAAGATGCGCAATCTGGGCGAGGCGTGTACAGCTGCCAACCGCATCTATGTGCATCAAGACATTGCCGGGGAATTCACGAAACGCCTGACCGAGCGGATGTCCGCACTGAAAGTCGGCGATGGCACCGACCCAAGCGTCGATGTCGGCCCGCTGGTCAATGCCGACACGCGCGACAAGGTGGCGGCTTTCGTCGCCGACGCTGTCGTCAAGGGCGCAAAGATCGAATGCGGCGGCACAATGCCCGAGGGCAAGGGGTTCTACTACCCGCCTACGGTCCTGTCGAACGTGTCCGAGGACGCCGATTGCGTGCAGGACGAAATCTTCGGCCCGGTCGCCGCGATCCAGACCTTCAGCGATCAGGAAGAGGTCATCCAACGCGCGAACAACACCGAATACGGCCTTGTCGCCTATGTATTTTCCTCTGATTTCAAACGCGCCCTTCAGGTTTGCGAAAGGCTCGATTACGGCATGGTCGGTCTGAACCGTGGCCTTGTCAGCGACCCGGCCGCGCCCTTCGGAGGCACCAAACAATCGGGTCTTGGCCGCGAAGGTGGGCATGAAGGCATGCTCGAATTCATGGAAACGCAATACATCTCGGCACGTTGGTAAAGGAGCAGATATGGCAGACTTCGTAGCAAGCCCCGCCACAAGACGCCTTGCGCGGGAAAAAGGCGTCGAGATTGAAGCACTCGCCAAGAAGCTTGGGCGCAAGACCATCGGTCCCGAGGATCTTGATGGCGGTGCAGCGCCCACACCGGCGACGGCAGGTGACACCTCTTATTGGAATGTCGATCACAGCCAATATGGCCCCGTGACCGAAGAACCGATGAGCCGGTTTGCCCAGGTCGCCGCCCGCAATTTGGCAGCGGCACAGGCCTTGATCCCAGCCGTAACGCATCACGACCGTGCCGATGTGAGCGCCATCGAAGCGTTCCGCCAAAGCCTCAAGACCGAAGCCCAGTCGCGCGGCGTCAAGCTGACCGCGCTGGCGTTTCATGTGGCCGCGCTGGCGCGGTGTCTCAAGGCATTTCCCCGCTTTAACGCGTCGCTTTCGGCAGATGGTGACACGCTTTACCTGAAAAACTATATCCATATCGGCGTTGCCGTCGACACACCGCATGGTCTTATGGTCCCGGTCATTCGCAACGCGGACCGCAAGGGGTTGTGGCAAATCGGGACGGAGATTGCAGACCTTGCCGCACGGGCGCAGACCCGCAAGATCAAACCGGATGAAATGGGTGGCGCGTCCATGACGATCACCAATCTGGGCGGCATCGGCGGTACGGCGTTCACCCCCATCGTCAACCCGCCCGAAGTGGCGATCCTCGGCATCACGCGCACCGAAACCATCACGGTCTGGGACGCCGACACGCCACGACCGGTGCCGATGGTGCCGCTCGACCTGTCCTACGATCACCGGGTGATCAACGGGGCCGATGCGGCGCGGTTCCTGTCGCACTATGCGCGGTTGATCGGGGATCCGCGCAACATGCTGATCTGATCACCCTTGCGTGTCGTTCAGGCATGTAATTTTGCATCGGCCGGAATTGTCGGAGCCGCCGCGTTGAGCGTTTCAATCGCAAAACCGGCGGCCGCCTTGTATTTCGCCATGAATTCCCGCCGCTCTTCCGCCGGGATCACGTCTTCAATTTCGTCGAACACACCGCCGCACCGGTCATTGAGCAGGTTCAACAACCCAAACGGCCCCGCCCCGCGATTGCGCAGAACAAGGTCCGACACCGGGCCACACAGCTGCGCGTCATAGGCCGCCAGCGCCGCCTCGGTCACACCATGTTCAAGCATCCTGGCCCCGATCACCCGCGCATCGACAATCGCCTGACTGGCCCCGTTCGATCCGGTCGGGTACATCGCATGCGCGGCATCGCCCATTAGCGCCACCGCGCCATCGACCCAGCTTGGCACCGGATCGCGGTCGATCATCGGGTTTACATAGGCACAATCAGCGTCGCGCAGCATTGCAGGGACATCCAGCCAGTCATAGCGGAAGCCCTCGAAATGATGGATGAAATCGTCGATCTCGACCGGTTTGAACCAGCCATCCTGCTGCCATGCGCCTGCATCGTCCATCGTGACCTCGGCGATCCAGTTGACAAGCGCGGTGCCGGTCTCGTCCGGTTTGGAGATCGGATAAATCACCATGCGATGCCGATGCGTGCCCAGCCCCACAAAGGACGACGCGGTGCGCAACGGCTTGGCCCGCACCGTGCCGCGCCACATGACCGCGCCGCCCCAATGGATCGGCGGCTGATCAGGATACATCTGCGCGCGGATCTCGGAATGGATGCCGTCGGCTGCCACCAGCAATGCGCCTTTCTCAGGCCTGCTTTCGCCCGCAACCTGCACATTGGCCAGCACACCCGCGCTGTCTTTGGCATAGCCCGTAACCTTTGCCCCAAGCTGCACCGAGTCGCCCCCCGCCCGCTCGATCAACGTGTCATATAGCAGCATATGAAGCTGCCCACGATGCACAGCGTATTGCGGCCAGTTATAGCCCGCACCCAGCCCGCGTGGTTCGGCATAAACCTCGCGCCCGTTCAGGCCGACCAGCGCCCATTCCTCGGCAGGAAGACCCACCTTGTCCAAGGCGTCGGCGGTGATCCCCAGATCGAACAATTCGCGCACGGCGTTGGGTTGCAGGTTGATGCCCACGCCCAGAGGCTTCATTTCGCGCGCGGATTCGAACACCGTGAACGGCACCCCGATCTGATGCAGGGTCAGACCCAGTGACAATCCCGCGATACCGCCTCCGGCGATGATGACCCTGTTTTCGCTCATGAGATATGTCCTGCTGGTTTGGGCCTGCTAGGAGCCGGTCAGGTTTCGCTTCCGCCGATATCGACGGTCTGCCCCACAAGGTCAATCGCACCATCCAGCGCGCGCCCGGTGGCCTGTACCATCTGTGGCAACAGCATCCACTCCAGCGCCCAGGCAGCACCCGACCGTTCCTGTTCGTGGATCAGCGCGTGATGCATGCCAGAAAGCTGCACCGCGTTGAAACGGGCCAGCGTGACCAGCAATTCTGCCTGCACCGGGTTCTGCTTGTGCGGCATGGCCGACGATCCGCCGCCCCCGGCCAGCGTAATCTCGTCTATGCCTTGCTGCGCCATCAGGCAGATATCCTGCCCCATCTTGCCCAGAGTCCCGGTGATCAGCGACAGGGTCGAGGCCGCCTCGGCCAAGCCATCGCGCATCGCGTGCCAAGCGCGCGGCGAGGTGCCAAGCCCAAGCTCTTGTGCAACGGCGGTGCAAAACGTATCCGTCCCGTCCCCGAGTGCCGTCCGGTTCCCCGCCGCTCCGCCGATCTGCACCAGAGCCACACGGGGCCGCAGTTGCGCCAGCCGGTCGCGGTGGGTTTCCAGCGGCAAACGCCATGCCTGCACCCGGTCGACCACGGTGATCGGAACCGCCGCCTGCATCCGGGTGCGCCCCATCAACGGGCGGTTTCCAAAGCGTGCTTCCAGATCACTCAGCGCGTCACCCAAATCGACCAGCCGCTGGTCGATCACATCAAGGCTCTGGACCAGCGACAGCACCGTCGCCGTGTCGATCACATCTTGCGACGTGGCCCCTTTATGGATCGCCGATTCCCCGGTCAGGTCTTTCAGCAACCGCACCAAGGCAGGTACACAGACCCCGTCCTGCGCCGTGCCCTCGCGCAGCTCTGCCGGGGCCAGCGACACAGCCTCTATAGCCGATGCCGCCCGCGTACCGTCTGCCTCGGACCACAGCCTCGCCAGATGTCCATGACGCGACCATGCCGCCTCGAAGGCGATCATATGCGCAAGCTGCGCGTCGGCGGACCAAAGCGCCGAGATCTCTTCGTCAGCAAAAAGCCCCGACAGCCACGGATGATCGAACGCGCTCGTCACAGGTCGAGAAACACCGTTTCGCCCTCGCCCTGAAGCCGGATGTCGAACCGATAGGTGCCATCTCCGGTTTTCTTGGCCATCAGCGTATCGACCCGCGGACGCTGTTCGATGCGGGCAAGAAGCGGATCAGCGCTGTTGTCCTCGTCGTCGAAATAGATCCGCGTGTTGAGACCAATGTTGATCCCGCGCGCGACGATCCAGACCGAGATATGCGGCGCGAAGACTTGCCCGTTCCGGCCCTTGACCGCGCCGGGTTTGACCGTGCGCAGGGTGTATTCGCCGCTGTCCTTGTCAGCGGCAAAGCGGCAGAAGCCCGACACCTTGGGATCGGCCCCATCCTGCCCCGGATAGACACCCGCCGCATCGGCCTGCCAGCTTTCCAGCATCGCGTCGCGCATGGCCCAGCCGGTGCCGTCATAGATCGACCCGACGATGGTAATGACCTCACCCTTGGCGCCGTCTTCGATGGGGCTGAGGCCCAAATCCTCGGGATAGACACCCTCGACCCCGGCAAATGTCGGGATGCAGCCGATATGGACATAGGGACCGGCGGTCTGGCTGGGTGTTTCCACCATGATATCAAGGTGTTGCGTCATGGCTTACATCCCTTCCGGCTTGTTCTCGAACATCGTCTGGCGGCGCCCGCGCAGCACGATGTCGAACTTGTAGGCAAGGTAATCCATGCCGCGCGAATTCTGCATGTCGAGCGGGGCCACCAGCCGGTCCAGCTGGCTGCGGTCGCGTACAGTGGCGGCGATGGGGCACAGATCGATCAGCGGATCACCCTGGAAATACATCTGGCTGATGAGCCGCTGGCCAAAGGCATGGCCGAAGATCGAGAAGTGAATATGCATCGGACGCCAGTCATTGGCACGGTTCGGCCACGGGTACGCCCCCGGACGGATCGTCATGAACTCGTAATAGCCGTTCTCATCCGTGATCGTGCGCCCGCAGCCGCCGAAATTGGGATCGAGCGGCGCGAAATATGTGTCCTTGATGTGGCGATAGCGCCCACCCGCATTGGCCTGCCAGACCTCGACCAGCGTGTGCGGCACGGCGCGACCGGTCTCATCCAGAACCCGGCCATGCACGCGGATACGTTCACCCACCGCCAATGCCTTGCCTTGCGTGTAGTTGCTGATCAGGTTGTTATCCAGCGCGCCCAGCATGTTGTGGCCGAAGCGCGGCCCGGTTTCTTCGCTCGGGGTCGATTCCATCGACAGAAGAGGCAAAGAAGGCGACCGCGTGAGCGATGTCTTGTAATCCGGGTAATACGGGTCCGGATGCACCTCGCGGCGGCGCGGCATCAGGGCAGCGGTGTCAGTCATCGGAGGCCTCCATTTCGGCAAAGGTCTGTTTGGCAAGTTTGATGGCGTGGTTCGCCTTTGGCACACCGGCATAGATCGCGACATGCTGGAACGCTTCGATCACGTCCTGTTTGCTGGCCCCGGTACGCGCAGTGGCACGAATATGCATTGGGATTTCCTCGAAATTGCCGGTCGCGGCCAAAAGCGCCAGAGTCAGCATCGACCGTTCCCGACGGCTGATCGCGTCCGACGACCAGACACTGCCCCACGCGCCTTCAGTGATAAGCGTCTGGAACGGCAGATCGAACTCGGTCTTGGCCGCTTCGGCACGGTCGACATGGGCATCACCCAAGACCTCGCGCCGGGTTTTCATGCCTTGGTCGAACCGGTCAGACATGGGCTGTCTCCTTGAGGAAATCGGTGATCAGAGCACCCACCTGTTCCGGCGCTTCGATACACGGCAGATGGCCCGCATCTTGGATCACATGAAACGCCGCGTTGCAAAGGTCTGCGGTGGCCCGCACCATCTCGGGTATGGTTGCTCCGTCCTCGGATCCGGCCATTGCCATCACTGGCAGCGTCAGCGCGCGCGTGGATCGGGTGAAATCGGCCTCTGCGATGGCCGCGCAGCAGCCGATATACCCCTCGATCGGCGTGCGGGTCAGCATGTGGCGCCACGGGGCAAGTCTTGCCGGATCATTGCGCATCTCGGGCGCGAACCAGCGGTCCAGAATGGCGTCGGCCATCGACCCGATGCCGCCTGTGCGCAGCGCGTCAATCCGATCCTGCCACATCTCGGGCGACCCGATCTTGGCAGCCGTGTCCATCAGAACCAGCGCGCGCATCACCTCGGGGCGGCGCGCAGCCAGCCCCTGCCCGATCAGACCACCGATGGACAGGCCGACAAACGTGATGTCCCGCAAGCCAAATGCGTCGATGATCGCTTCGGCATCTGTCACCAGAGCGTCCATGTCATACGGTGCGTCGGGACAATCGGACAGCCCATGCCCGCGCTTGTCAAAGCGCACGATCCGCAGCCCCTCGGGCAGATGCGGCAGCAGCAAATCCCAGACCCGCAGGTCGGTGCCCAGCGAATTGGCGAACATCACCACCGGGCCATCCTCTGGCCCCTCAAGCTGCACATGCAGGGTAACGCCGTTCGACGTGACGGTTCTCATAATGGCAAATCTCCCCTGACCTCTCTTTCGCATTTCTTTCCGGGTCTGGAAATTATAATCTTGCACCATTCGCTTAACCCATGGGTTATACATGATCGACGCACGCATCCGCTTCCGCCACCTTCGGTGCTTTCTGGAAACCGCGCGGCTTGGGTCCTTGTCAGCCGCGGCGGACGCTCTGAACGTGTCGCAGCCCGCCGTGTCGAAGACCATCCGCGAGCTGGAAGAGGTGCTGGGCAAGGCGCTGTTTGATCGCACGCGCCGCCGCCTGTCGCTGACTACAGTGGGCCGCGTGTTCCAGCAGCACGCAGGTGCCGCGATGGCCGAACTGTCGCGCGCGCAATCACTGGTCATGGACACGCCCTCGCAGATCACGCGCCTGTCGGTCGGGGTTCTGCCCACCGCCGCCACATCGCTCATGCCCCGCGCTGCCTTGGCGTTTCGCGATGCGTTCCCGAACTGCCTGCTTCGTGTCAGCACCGGGCCGAACTGGCTCTTGATGTCGCAGTTGCGCGAAAGCAGTCTTGATCTGGTGGTCGGGCGCATGGGCACGGCAGAGGTCATGCAGCACCTGTCGTTTCACCACCTCTATTCCGAAGACATCGTTGCGGTGGTGCGTCCCGATCACCCCCTGACAACAGAGGCACAGCCTCTCGATGCGCTGGTCGGTCATCCTCTGCTGTTGCCGCCCCCCGGTGCGGTGATCGCGCCGCTGGTGCGGGCGCTGCTGTCACGGCATGGCATCGCTGCCCAAAGTGCTGCGTTCGAGTCGGTCTCGCTCGCCTTTGGGCGGCGGGTGGTGCAGTCCTCGGATGCGGTCTGGTTCATCTCGCGCGGGGTGGTCGAAGACGAGTTGGACGCGGGTACGTTGATTGCCCTACCCCTTGGCAATGACCTGCGTGGCGGCCCAATCGGCATATCCATGCGGACGGATGGCGTGCTCACGGACGAACAAACCGGCCTGATCCGCGCACTCGAGGACGCAAGGACAAAGCTGCGCCCCTCGGGCCAAACCTCTGCCTAGTACGGCAAACCGATGTAGTTCTCGGCCAGATCGCGCCGCGCGGTTTCCGATTGGGAAAGATGTTGCAAAGTGGATTTGCGCATCTGCGCGGCAAAGCTGTCTTCGCCGTCGAACTGGTGCAGCATGGTCGTCATCTGCCAGCTAAACCGCATCGCCTTCCAAATCCGCAGCAGCGCGCGTTCGGAATAGGTGTCGATGCCTGCGGTATCACCCTTTTTCACCGCGTCGATCAGCGCCTGATAGAGGTAGTGCACATCCGACACGGCCAGGTTCAGCCCCTTGGCCCCGGTCGGCGGCACGATATGCGCGGCATCGCCCACAAGGAACAAGCGCCCCCAGCGCAGCGGTTCGCTGACAAAGGACCGCAACGGTGCAATGGATTTCTCGATCGACTGTCCGGTTTGCATGGTCGCTGCAACCTCGGACGGCAGGCACGATTTCAACGTGGTCCAGAAGCGCTCATCGCTCCACTCTTCGACGGTGTCGGTCAACGGCACCTGCACATAATAGCGGCTGAGCGTTTCGCTCCGCATCGACGCCAACGCAAACCCGTTCGACGAATTGGCATAGATCAGCTCTTCATGCGCGGGGCGCGTGCGCGACAGCACGCCCAGCCAACCGAAGGGATAGACCCGCTCGAACTCGCGACGCTTGTCTGTGGGAATTGTCTTGCGGCTGACTCCGTGAAAACCGTCACACCCTGCGACATAGGCACAATCCAGCCGCCTGCGCGCACCGTCCACCGTGTATTCGACATAAGGCGCATCGCTGTCGGCGTCATGGATGACCACGTCCTCGATACAGTGGATGATGGTGGCACCAATGGCGTCTTGCGCATGGTATAGGTCCGATGTGACCTCGGTCTGGCCATAGACCATCACCGTTGTCCCGGTCAGTTCCTTGAAATTGATCCGCACCATCAGGTCGTCATCGCTCAGATAACAGCCTTCATGGCGGAGGCCTTCCTTGTCCATTCGGTCCGCGACGCCAGCTTCATGCAGCATCTGCACGGTTCCTGCCTCAAGCACACCGGCACGGATACGCGACAGAACGTGATCCCGCGACGCACGTTCCAGAACAACCGTTGCCACACCCGCTTTGTTGAGCAACTGCGACAGCAAAAGGCCGGACGGCCCTCCGCCGATGATCGCGACTTCCGTTTTCATGGCAGCCTTCCTTCCACATTAATCAAGCATAGGTATTGGAATGTCCGTTTGAAGGTAATGGCAGCACTGCGCGGTTTATGGTAACTTTCGAACATGCGCACACAAGACATCATTCCGGCATTCGGGCTTTATGGGGAACAGGATCAGTTCCCGGACGTCCTTCATTTCGAAGACTTTTCGGTGCGTGCCCCCGTCCATGACTGGCGGATTGCACCGCATCGCCACAGCCAGATGTCACAGCTTTTCTTGATTGCATCCGGATGGATTGACGCCACGATCGATGGCGCGCATCACCACGCCAACCAAGGATTTTTTATATATATTCCAGAACATTGCGTGCATGAATTCGTGTTCAAGCCCAACTCGAACGGTGGTATATTTTCATTTCCGCTGAGCGTTGTGACATCGATTTCACCCAACACCACCCAGATCCTGTCGGCGCTTTCACAACCGTTTGTCGGAAGGATCTGCCAACGGCTTGAACGTCTGACCACATTGCTTCGCGACTCAACGGTCGGCCAATCACCGTTTCGCGCACAGCAAGTGGTGGGCATGGCACATTCCGTGCTTGCCCGACTGGCCGAAACGCATCTTGCCAAGGTCGAAACGGATCAGAAACCGAAACACCCGCGGTTGTTTGCTTTGGATGATCTGATCTCCCGGCACCTGAGAGACGGATGGTCCGCATCGGATTTCGCCAACGCCTTGCACATCAGCACCGGCCATCTCAGCCGCCTGTGCCGCGCCGCGACCGGATTTGGGGCTGCGGCCTATATTGAACAGCGCATCATGGAAGAAGCCTGCCGCTTGTTGGCCTTCACGCAATTGCCCGTTTCCGAGGTTGGATACAGGCTCGGCTATTTCGACCCGTCGTATTTTTCAAAGCGGTTTCGTGCTGCGCGGGGTCAGACGCCGACGGAGTACCGATCGCTGTTCACGAACCAAGCACACTGACCGCAAGACACTTGATCCGTTGGGGATCTGGATGAAGGGACGCAACCGCACGGCACTTGCACCAGCACGCCTTGAACAAGAGGTGGGCAGTGAATTGCACAAAGGCATGTGCGTCGATCTCTGCACGATCACCGGTTCGCATCCGGTTGCGCCATGCGACCCAGTCGGCCATCTCTGACGAAAGATCATCGGTTGCACCAACCAGATCGGCGATCAGGTCTGCAAACTGGTCCGCACCCTGCCCCTTCAACCCGCGGGTCGACAGGCTGCGTTCATGGAGTCCATTGGCCCCTTCGTAAATCGAGGTGATCCGCGCGTCCCGCCAGACCTGACCAACATGATATTCGTTGAGATACCCATACCCACCCAGGATCTGAATCCCGAGATCCGCTGCGCGAATGCCCGCTTCGGAACAGAACACCTTGCAGAGCGGTGTCAGAAAGGCGACCAGTTCCGGGTGTTCCGCCTTTTCCATCTCGACACACGCAACATGGCACATGGCCCGTGCCCCGATGGCCAGCGACGCCTGTTCGTCCAGCATCCGCTGCACATCGGCATGATCCGACAGAAGCGCCGGGCTGCCATCGCTGCGCCGCCCCTGCACCCGCTCATTCGCATAGGCACCAGCGATCTGCGCAGCCCGCGCGGCATGGGCAACGCCTTGCAACGCCACATCCAGCCGGGCGTGGTTCATGACCGTGAACATTGCCTTCAGCCCGTCACCTTCGGCACCGACCAGCTCTGCCGTGGCCCCGTCGAAGGACATCTGGCAGGTCGGGGACGCGTGTAACCCAAGCTTTTCCTCGATCCGGGTGACACTGACTCCGGGGGCGGCGGGGCACAGAAACAGGGATAGCCCTTTTACGCCCTCGTCCATCGCACCACTTCGGGCAAGGACAAGGTGCAGCACATCTTCCGACATGTCCTGATCACCGCCGGAAATGAAAATCTTTTCCCCGTCGATGCGCCAATGAGCCCCCGACCGCCGCGCACGACACCGAATACGCGACAAGTCCGAACCGGCCCCCGCCTCGGTCAGACACATGGTCGACAGAACCTCTCCGCCAGCAAGACGCGGAATCCACGTTTGCTGCTGCTCGGCTGTTCCAAAATGCAGCAGCGTATCTATGGCCCCCGGGACCAGGTTGCACACCATCTGCATGGCGTGGTTTGCTCCGGAAAACACCTCGGACACAGCAGCGCCAATCAGGGCGGATTGCGCCATACCACCAAAGCGTTCAGGCGCGCTCAGACCTTGCCATCCCCCGTCGGCCAGTTGCCTGTATGCGGCCCCGAACCCATCCGGCATCCGCACCCGCCCGTTTTCAAACCGCGCGCCCTGGGCATCCCCAACTGTATTCAGCGGGGCAAGCACAGCTTCGGCGAACTGTGCAAAATGGCCTAGCACGTCTTCAGCAAGAACATCGTCCCACCCGGCAACCGACCCGGCATCGGCGACATGACGCAACGAGAAAAGGATATCGTCAACCGGCGCGACAAATGCGGACATGGATCAGCTCACACCCAGAAGCCGCATCGCGTTTTCCTTGAGGATCAGGGGCCGCACCTCGTCCTTGAAGGGCGCATCGGCAAAATCCTTGAGCCAGCGATCCGGCGTGATGGCCGGCCAATCGGACCCGAACAGCATCTTCTTCTTGAGGATCGAGTTGGCGTATTTGATGAAGATCTCGGGGAAGTATTTCGGCGACCAGCCCGACATGTCGAAATAGACGTTCGGCTTGTGCTGCGCGACCGCCAGCCCCTCTTCGGTCCAGGGAAAGCTTGGATGCGCCAGGATGATCGGCATATCCGGAAAATCGACCGCGACATCATCCAGATACATCGGGTTGGAATACTTCAGACGCATCCCCATCCCGCCACGCATCCCGGACCCGACGCCGGTTTGCCCGGTGTGAAACAGCGTAATCACACCCTCTTCGGCGCAGGCTTCGAGCACGGTGTAACAGGCCTCGCGGTCATTGGGGAAAAACCCCTGCATGGTCGGGTGAAACTTGAACCCCCGCACGCCATAGTCCCGCACCAGCCGCCGAACCTCGCGCGCACCGGCCTTACCCTTGTGTGGATCGACCGACGCAAACGGGATCAGGATGTCATCGTTTTCAGCACAAAGCTGGGCAACCTCTTCGTTGGAATAGCGCCGAAACCCGGTTTCGCGTTCGGCATCGACCGGAAAGATCACCGCCGCGATATTACGCGCGCGGTAGTAGTTCGCGGTGTCCTGCACCGTTGGCAACATGCCTTCCGCACCAGCGGGATTCTTGAAATACGCGGCCATTCCGGTCTGGAATTCGTTATAGCCGTCATCCCGGCAATCCTGACACGGCTCTTCGGCATGTGTATGAAAATCAATGGCTTGCACCTTGGAAAAATCGACCATTTCTGCCCTCCCACAGCCTGAAATCAGCATATTTAGAAAACGCTATACAGCAAAACCGTTTACATATACAACAAAACTAAATCGGACTTGGGAGGGTCACATGCACGATGGCACGGCACAGTCGAACGCGGTCACACGCGTTGAGATTGAGGGTGACATCGCCACGCTGATTTTCGACCGCCCGGAAAAGCGCAACGCGATGAACGACGCCCTTGTAGATGCGCTCGACGCGTTTTTCTCGACTCCGCCCAAAGGCATCAACGCGGTGATCCTGCGCGGCGAAGGTGGGCATTTCTGCTCCGGGCTGGACCTTGCCGAACATGAACAGCGTGAACCGGTCGAAGGTGTGTACCATTCGCGCAACTGGCACCGCGTGTCCGAACTGATCGAATTCGGCGGCCTGCCCGTTATCTCCGTTCTGACCGGGGCTGTGATCGGCGGCGGGCTTGAAATCGCGGCCTCGACCCATGTGCGCATCGCTGAACCCAGCGCGCGTTTTCAACTGCCCGAAGGACGGCGCGGGATCTTCGTCGGCGGCGGTGCAACGGTGCGTGTGGGGCGCATCATCGGGGCGGATCGCATGCGGGAGATGATGTTGACCGGGCGCAATTACGGTGCCCAAGAGGGCGTTTCGCTGGGACTGGCCCATTACGCCGTTGGGGACGGCGAAGGCCTGCCGCTTGCCCATGAACTGGCGCGCAAGATAGCGGACAATGCGCCCTTCTCGAATTACCTGATGATCAACGCGATTTCGCGCATCGGGGACATGTCGCGCACGGACGGGATGTTCACCGAAAGCCTGGCCGCAGCGATGTGTCAAACCTCTGACGGGGCCAAGGAGGGGCTTCGGGCATTTCTTGAAAAGAGGGAACCGAACTTCAGGAAATAAAAGTCGCATAATCACAAGCAAGGCAGTCAGACTTTTTCTGAAGACGCACTGAAGACCAAACAAATCTGGGAGGATTTACCATGAAAAGAAGAAGTTTCGTAAAACGCGCACTGCTGGGGGCCGCCACGGCTTTTGCGGTGTCGAGTGCAGCTTATGCGCAGGATGTCACACTGCGCCTGCACCAGTTCCTGCCGCCGCCTGCTCCGGTTCCGGCGATGATCCTGAAACCCTGGGCCACTCAGGTGGAAGAGGCGTCCGGCGGACGTATCAAGATCGAACATTTCGACGCGATGTCGCTGGGTGGTCGCCCACCCGAACTGATGGACCAGGCGCGCGATGGCGTGGTCGATCTGTCCATGACCGTTGTCGGATACAACCCAGGCCGCTTCCCGCGGACCGAGGTGTTCGAACTGCCGTTCATGATGACCAATCCGGTCGCGACAGCCAAGGCGTACTGGGAAATGGTCGAAACCGATTTCCAGAACAACGAGTACAAAGACGTCAAGGTTCTGGGCGCCTGGGTCCATGGCCCGGGTCTGATCCATTCGACCGACGGCGTGTCGAGCCTTGAGGACATGAAAGGTCTGACCTTGCGTGGCCCAACCCGGATCATCAACGATCTTCTGTCCGAACTGGGTGCCGAGCCCGTCGGCATGCCGCTTCCGGCGATTCCCGAAGCGCTGTCCAAAGGCGTCGTCAAGGCGACCGTCATCCCCTGGGAGGTGACAACCGCGATCCGGCTGTCGGAACTGGTGGATAACCATACCGAATTCGCCGGGAATGAATCGCTTTATACGGCGGCCATCGTGCTGGTGATGAACA
>NZ_JBHYFV010000036.1:0-4926 GCF_051859345.1 Marivita sp.
CTTCTCTTCATCGTCTGTCTCCTCAGTTGGAGAACAGGCTAACCTCAAACCGAGGACATTTCAGGGGAGCAGGTCAAACCGTCCGTATGCTCTTTTAAGGGGCGACGTGGCTTTCATGCGCAAACGTCCTTTCGGCTTAAAGCGATCTGGTACCGATATTGCCTGCTCAGGCACCGTCTAATTGTCAATTTCAATACACCAGACAGAGGGTTGATGCAATTGACCTGCATCCTCTGCCCTACCGCAGAGTGATGAAAAAACCGTATGCCGGCCCGTGACATAAGGACCGGCATGGAAAACGCGATTACGCGTCTTTGGGCAGCGCCTCGTTCAGAAGCTGCGCGTAGGTCTTGCGAGCGGCGTTGACGATCGCAATATCCCGCTGCAGTTCCTGCAAACGCACCTCGCAGCCGCGCAGATTGTTGAGCTGCTTGTTCGCGTCTTCCGAAAGGTTGTCCGTCTCGTATTCTTTGCCGTCGATTTTGACCTTGGCCATGTGACATTTCCTTGTCTGAATAGTGAATTCCATCGGGGCGAGGCATACCCAACCGCGCAGGCGGCTGCAAAACGAAAATCACCCCGGTAAAAAGAAAGCCCCCGAACATGCCGGGGGCTTTCGAATGGTGTACCTGTCCGAGACCCTTGCGGGCCCCGGAACTTGGAAGGCTTAGACGAAGCTGAAGCCGTTCTGGATCAGATCCGCGTAGTCATCCGAGCCAACCAGGTTGACGTCATCCAGGCCGGTCAGCGAAGTGCCGAAGTCCTGAGAGCCGATTTCCACAGCACTGACAGTTGCGCCGGAGGCCGAGGCCATGTCACCGCTCCATGTGAGTTCAAAGACCTTGTACTCACCCAGGTTGTTCGGGTTTTCGACCTTGAAGATCGCCTTACCGTCACCAATGAGGCCTTCTTGGTTGGTCTTCTGGTAGGTCTGAACGCTGAAGTTGCCTGCGTTCAGGTCACCGAAGGACGCATCACCACCGAAGCCAGTGTAACCAGCACCATTGTTGAACAGCGCGGCAACATCAGACGCTGTGAGCGACGCATAGGTCTCACCGTCTGTGGTGTCGTTCGCCATTCGGACAATAGCCACTTCGTTGGCTTCGACATTGGTGTTTGCCGCGCCGTCACCCGAGAAATTCGCGCCCGAACCACCCAAAGTGTTACCCTCGTTATAATCCAGTGTGACTGGGATCAGGATATTGGAGTCTGTGCTATCCCCGCCACCTGCCGAGCTGTCAAACTGGCTTGTCAGGTAGTCGGAGTAATCCAGGAAATCGAGACCCGGTGCAGCCATCTCCGATACGAAGAAGCCATTGATACTACCATCAACAACCACTGTTGGCTCGATGATAACGCCGTCCGTATCGGATGTAAGCGTGACCGTACCATCGAGATTGTCGACCGCTGACCAGCCAGCAGGCGGAGTTGCTGCAACTGTCGCCGCAATGTCCGTCGCCAGATCACCATCTGCAACCAGATAAGCTTGGCCAAGGATGTTGATGCCACCATCAGTCAGATTTTCGATTGCTTCATTCTCGAAAGTCAGTGTGATTTCAGCAGGCGTGGCCAGAATGGTTTCTTCATCTGAACCCTGCACGGTGGTTTCAACCGTTGCAGTCGCTTCCCAAGTCGGTGTCGAGTTGAAGCTTCCTCCAACCGTAACGTCCGGGGTGACATCTCCACCCGGTGCATCCGCCACGAACGTGATCGTGCCGTCCCCATTGTTGGTCGCTATGAAGCCGCTGGCATTAAGGGCAGCATAGGTCCCAGCAATAGCTGCTGCTGCCGCCAGTACCGTCGCATTCGCCGGGATAGCGGTCACAAGCGTGCCGAACTCAACGTTGTAAGGTGTCGCCGAAGTTGGAACTTGAGTGAGGTCAAGAACGAACTCTTCCTGCTCTGCATCAACGTCCTCTTCTTCTGTACCGTTAACAAACTCCGAGGAAACAACAAGCTGCGACTCAGGCACCTCATCAGACATCGTCACCGCAGTGGTGAAGTTCATGATGGTATCGTCGCCGAAATCCAGGGTCTCGAACACGATGGTTTCGTTCGACGCACCATTCTGCAGGGTGTTGCCCGGCAACGGTGTGTAGTTCAGGAAGTCACTCCGCAGCGGCGCATCATCTGTCGACATGACAACCAGATCGTCACCGGTTCCGGGGTTGATCACATTGTCAGTTTCAAGAAGTTGAGCACTACCGTCGGTCGAACCACCAAACGAAAGTTCAGCTGCGTTGTTGTTGTCACCCCGTGCACTGAGCCCGGTGTACCAACCATCTGTACCTTCGAGATGCGAACCATCGATGTTGAACGGGCCATCGTCGACGCCATCGGCACCATACGTAGTCTGCAGGTTGAAGCCTGTTGGAGCGTTTGCCGAAGCGACACTGTTCACAGTGATGCCCGAGTTGTTGAAGACCTGCTGGGCTTCATCCTCAACTGCAGTCCAGGAAGTCGGGTTCCCCTGGCTGATTTCGACCCGCAGATCGACCTCGGCAAAGGTACCGCCCGTGTTCATGGTTGCAACCCAGGTGTTGTTCTCGGTCAGGGTCACGGTGATCAGCTTGCTGAGCACAGGATCGTTTTCGATCGCCCGGACAACTGCAGCAGTGACGTCGCGCTGGTCACCATAGTAGCGGTTGCCATTGAGCAGAGTACCGATTGTGGCAGAAGCTTCGTAACCGTTGATGCCCCTGATAGCGCCCTCAACACCCACCGGGTTGACGGCTTCGGTCTTCATGATGCCGCCACCAGCTCCGAGAGCATCAGTACCTGCGCCGGAAAGGATCACGGTAACAGTCGCACCGCCAACATAGGCCAGCGAAGTTGGCACGCCGGCAATGTCATTTGTTCCGGGCGTATCTCCATCACGATTGTCGTCGAAGTTGAACGTCCAATCGGCATAAGCGTCAGAACCACGTCCACCGGATGTATCGATGAAGTCGTCACCGGAACCCGCGTTGATGTTCAGGTCACCCTTGCTGTTGATCACAGTTTTGATGGTGTCATTGCCGGAACCGGTGTCGATTGTGACATTGTCGAGAATCGCTTGGTTCAGACGCTCATTGGAACCGTCAAAATCACCGTTGTTGATATTGGTGCCATCGATTTCAACGTAATCGTCACCCGCACCAGTCGCAATGTTCAACGACGATCCAGCGTGATCGAGCGCATCACCGTCGATTTCGACGAGGATCGTGTCATCGCCGCCAGCTGTGGTGTAGTTGTAAGCCTGATCTTCTTCGCTACCGTTCAGGATTGCGTTGAAGAACACATCACCACCACCCTGTGCTGTCAGCATGTCGAGGTTGATGATCTGCTGATCGGTGCCGAGGTTCAGGTCGCCCAAGAACCCGTCTGCATTGACCAGCTGGAGGTCGCCGGATTCACGACGCAGCAGGCTGTCACCGTCATAGAGTTCGTTGAAGCCGTCACGGATGGTCAGGCTGGCAACGCTGTCTTTGACTGCGTCCATTGCGTCCGTCGAGATGTAGATTTCGCGCAATGCGTTGTTGGTCGACGTCAGTGTCCCAATATTGCTCGGCTGATCAACAATTGCATCCGGACCGTCACCTTTAACGTTGACATAGAACACTTCGATGCCGTCGCCGGCTGCTGTCTGGTCCTTGCCACCGATCACGAGGTTACCGCCCTCACCGCCACGGCCTGCTTTGTACAGGTCGATGTTGATGGAGACTGGTTGGTCTTCGACTTGGTTTTCGGAGTTGAAACGGCCGTAAACGTCATACTCGCCGATTTCTTCTTCGATCCGCGAGAAGCCGGTTGCGATCACTTCGGAACCGTCGCCGGATGTCAGAATGATCGCCGGGATCGGGTCGGACTGGGAACCGTCGTCAATGAATGTGGTGTCGGTGATGGTCGGATCCAGCGTCAGCGTGGTGCCTGCAGGCAGAGTGCCGTTTGCGATCAGCGCCTGAAGCGGGTCCTGAAGTGCGTTCACGAAGCCTTGGTGTGTACCAGCCGTGTTGGCTGCGTCAGATTCGATGTTCACTTCGACAGGGCCGTTGCCGGTATCGATGGTAAAGCGAATGCCATCGACGTCGATGTTGTTCAGACGGTTCGGGTTGCCCGCGAGTTCCGCATCTTCGTCCAGAAGGAAGTAGAAGACCCGGCCTTCAGCCTGCTGACCAGAGATCAGGTAGTCTTCGTCGAAGTAGACGGTCAGATCGGATGCATCGCCATCGCTATTCGCGTTGTCCGTGTGGTTCATACCGATGGTAATGTCGGATGTATTGCGCGCAACGCCATTGCTTGTAAGCGTGTTCACGTTTTCGATCATCAGATCGCCATCAGAGAATGTCGAACCGAGGAAGTCGTGGCCTGTGATGTTCTTGGCATCGACAACAATGTCACGCTGCCAGCCGTCAAGAATACCAGCGATCAGTTGTTCTGACGGAGTAAGATTTAAGCCAGTTGTACCTTCGAGGCTACCAAAGAACCCACCAATATCGACATCGTCGAAATTATCAAGGATACCTTCGGCAACGAAGCCCAGATCGTCGAGACGGTTCCCGAGCAAGTCTTGAATGTCGAAATTCAACGGTGCGTTCTGAGCGATGTCGCGTGCTTCGAATTCGAGAGTTTCGATGTTCTTGATGCGCGGCTGGATGTCGATGTTCTCGGAGCCGGAGATGGCGCCAACGAATTCGGAAACCAGTTCAGCATAGAGGCTGTCGTTGCCTGCGCCACCGTCTGCACGGTCAGCGGAGGAGAGACCGTTTGACACGCCGCCAACAAAGGGATTCTGCTGCAGGTAACCTTCGAACGTGTCGTCGTCATCAGTACCAACAAGGTTGTCGCTGTTGGATGTGAACGAGAATGTCTCGCCAGGTGTACCGCCGCTTTCGCCGAAGAAGTCGTTAATTGTTGACTTCGCAGACGCAACGGTGGCCGGATCGT
>NZ_JBHYFV010000036.1:5023-41828 GCF_051859345.1 Marivita sp.
GACCGGATCGGCGGCACGGTCATAGTAACCGATGTAAATTGCTGCAACCTGCTGTTCAGCTGTCAGCGTGCTTAGGTCGAGAGCCATAGCTTATCTTCCTCTTAAATTTCGGTGCCCGATTAATTCGGCCCCATCAACGATCGTTTGTTGTCCCCACTTTGTGGCCGCCAAATTAAACGCACTGCGTCCCTTGAGAACCGGCGGGGTTCAACTGCGAAGGCTTCTAAACCTTCGATTCCAGTTCAACAAGGAGAAATGTATAGCAAAACTCATACCCCTGTATAGTGATTTATATACCCTTTTAGGAATTTCTCACAAATCACTGTTTTTAAAAGGTTTTGCATAAACCGCACTTTCTAAACGTGGCCGATCCGCAACAACTCTTCCCTTGGGGAACCTCTCTCTGAAGGCCCATGCCCCAAGGTCGCGTGGCACACAGGCGCTCCAGCACGGCCCCGTTTCCTCGATATTCAAAATTACCGGGTATTAATATTTACCCGATTTATTCAATTACCCGATATAATAGCTTACCGGATAAATAAAGTTATTGGATTACCCGTTTAATCCGGTTAGACAACCAATCGGGTAAATAGAAAAGAGCAGGAGCCCATAATGCCAACCATCGTTGTCGCCTCTCCCAAGGGGGGCGCCGGAAAATCCACGACAGCCGTGCTTCTGGGCACCGAACTGGCGCATGAAGGTGTGCCGGTGACGATGCTCGATTGCGACCCGAACAGGTCCCTGACCCTCTGGACCAGCCAGTCCGATCTGCCGAAACATATCACCGTGTTATCAGACATTTCCGAGGCGGACATCGTGCGCACCATCAAGGCGCATGACAGCGACGGGCAGGTCGTCGTGGTCGATCTCGAAGGGGTTGCCTCGCGACTTGTCAGCCGTGCCATCAGCCAGGCGGACCTGGTGCTGACCCCGATGCGCGCCACCACGCTCGATGCCACCATCGGTGCCCGCGCGTTGCAATTGATCGCCGAGGAGGAAGAGGCGCTGGATCGACAGATCCCGCATGCCGTCGTCTTCACCATGACCAAGGCGATCGTGTCGAAACAGCACAAGGGGATCGAGGCGTCGCTGCGCGATCAGGGTGTCGATGTGATCGACCCGCCGCTGATGGAACGCGCGGCCTTTTCCGGGCTCTTCGCCTTTGGCGGTGATCTCTATTCGATGCCCGCGCAGGGCAACATGCAGGGCGCGCGTGACAATGCCCGCGCCTTTGCGATGCAGGTCTACAGACGTCTGGCAGGGGAAGGATAGAACATGTCCGACAAGAACCCGTTCGGGATTGCGATCACACCGGGAAAGCTGCGCTCGAAGCCCAAGGACAGCAGCCCCGGCACGGTGGCCCGCTCGGATGAAGCGGCGGAAAAGCACGGCTTCGTCGATCGCGCCCCCAAGAAACGTCGCGGCCGCAAACCCAGCCCGCGCACCGGCCAGGTCCACGCCAAGGTGATGCCCGAAATTGCCCGCGACATCGCCGCCGAGGCCCGCTTTCGCGGCGTGCAGCAGGGTGTGGTGATCGAAGAGGCCTGGGCGCTCTACAAGGCCAAACATGATGTGTGACAGGTCGCCCGAACGGCACGCGATAACGCCAACAACAGCTTGAATGGCATCGTCGGATGCGCGATGGCACACGGGGCGCGGATCAAACCGCCGGGCACAGCCCAAGGGGCGCTCTGAAAGACAGGCAGATGAGAGAGGTTTCTCAATGACATCCGACGATGTGCCGCGGCCGGACACAGATGTAAGAACCTTCTCACCCTCCGTGGACCAGAGACTTGCCGCGCCAGCCGCGTTCCAGATGCCCGACCCCGTGGAAAAGCCCCCCGCAAAGGGGTTGAACCTCGCCAGTATGACAGCGCGCCTGACAGGATCGCGCAAAGCGGACACGGTGCCACAACAGCCCGCCCAATCAGGATCCAGGAATATGACCCCCCGCCGCAAACTCACCCCGATCAAGCGCCTGGAACGCTATGTTTCGGCCATCTTCAAACTGGGCCGGACCGAACACATGGCCAAGGATGCGCGCAAGCGCATCACCCATGCCGAGTTGCGCATGGACGATATCGAAGGTGAACTGGGGCGCTTTGGCCGCGACATCCGCGAGATCTGGCGCACCGCTGATGAACAGAAAGCCCTTCTCGAAGGTCATGGCCCCAATGGCTCCAGACTGCTCGACGACATCGCGCTTCTGCAACAGCGGCTGGCGCAGCATCAGGCACTGACCGACAGCCTCGTACATGAATTCCGCAGCGAACGCACCCATCTGCACAACACGCTGCACTCCGAGACCTCGCTTATGGCGCGGGTGTTTTCGGATGTGTCGCGCCGGGTGGACCAGATCGGACAGCGGGGTGGGGCGGCGGCCGAAGACCTCTCACCCAAGGAGCCGCAGATCGACCTGCCTGCCTCCGAGGGGTTCGAGGCTTTCAAGGACAGCTTCTATCACCGGCTCGAAAACCGCCATCGCGGATCGGTCGAGGACATTGCGGATCGGCTGCGGATCTACCTGCCCGATGTGGAATCGGCGGTGATGCGCACCGGGGGCAAGCCGGTCATGGATATCGGCTGCGGGCGCGGAGAATGGCTGGGCTTGCTGAAACGCGCCGGGATCGACGGTTTCGGCGTCGATACCAACGCGGTGCAGATTGAGGCCGCCAGGGAACAGGGGCTGGACGTGCGCCTGGGCGATGCGCTCAAGGCACTGGCCGACCAGCCGGACAACAGCCTGTCGCTGATCACCGCGCATCACCTTGTCGAACACCTGCCGTTCGATGCCGTGGCCTGGATCGCCCGCGAAGCGCTGCGCGTGCTGGCACCCGGCGGCGTGCTGCTGTTCGAGACCCCGCACACCCGCAACGTGCTGGTCGGGGCCACGACCTTTCACACCGATCCCACGCATCTCAAACCGATGCCGGAACAGGTGCTGACGGTGCTGTTTGACACCGCCGGGTTCGACCCCGTCGAGGTGCGCGCGCTGAACCCGCATGCACGCTTCAAGGAATTCCTCGACACGCCCGATTTCAACGACGAACTGGCGTTCCTGCTCTTTGGTCCACAGGATCTTGCCGTGCTGGGCACCAAACCCCAAGACCCCAACCTGACCAAAGAGGACTGACCCCCATGCGCATCGGTGTTCTTCGCACACAGGTTCCCTTTGTGCAGGGTGGGGCCGAACGGCACGCCGCCAACCTTGTCAGCGCCCTCAACGCCTATGGCCACGAGGCGACCGAGATCACGCTGCCCTTCAAATGGTATCCCGGAGAGGTGCTGGCCGATCACATCCTTGCCGCGCGCATGCATGACATCTCGGAATTCGAGGGTGTGCCGGTGGATCTCGCCATCGGGCTCAAGTTCCCGGCATGGCTCGCCAACCATCCCAACAAGCTGTTCTGGATCATCCACCAGCACCGCTCGGCCTATGATCTCTGGGAAGCGGGCGATGCCGACCTGATGCACGACCCCGATGGTGATGCCCTGCGCGCGCTCATCCATGCCGAGGATCGCGCCGCCTTCACCGCCAGCCCGCATCCGCTTTATGCCAATTCCGGCAATGTCGCCAAACGCCTGAACCAGTATCTCGATCTGGAAGCAACGCCGCTCTATCACCCGCCGCCCAATGCCGAGGCGCTCTGGCAGGGGGAGTATGGCGACTACCTGTTTGCGCCCGGCCGCATCAACCCCTCCAAACGGCTGGAACTGATCCTGCGCGGGCTGGCCGCGACACGCTCGAAGATCAAGCTGGTGATCGCGGGTGTGGCCGAAAACCCCGGCTACCAGCAGGATCTGCATGCGCTGGCGCTGGAACTGGGCATTGCCAACCGGGTGACGTGGCTGGGTCGGGTCGATGACGCCACCCTGCTGCGCCACTACGCCGAGGCCCGCGCGGTGGTCTTCGTGCCACAGGACGAAGACTACGGCTACATCACGCTCGAGGCGATGTTGGCGGCCCGCCCCGTCATCACCGTGACCGATGCCGGGGGTCCGCTCGAATTCATCACCGATCGCGCCGAGGGCCGCGTCACCGCGCCCAAACCCGCCGAGCTGGGTCAGGCCTTCGAGGAGCTGATGTCCGACCGGGCGGCGGCAGAACGCATGGGGCAGGCGGGTCTGGCACGTTACACCGACATGCAGATCACCTGGGAACATGTGGTCGAAACGCTCGCCGGGCGCTCTGATCAGGCGGTACACCCGACGCCGACACCCGGCAGCGTAGGGCAGGGGGCCGCAACGCCCCCGGAAGACACCACAGAGGCCGCTGAGGCCACGCCAGAGCTGTCACCGCAGGATCTGGCGGTCGAGGCGCTCAAGGACGCCATCGCGCCGCCTGAGCCCCCCGAGGGTCTGCCCTTCGACACCATCGAAGACGTGCTGGCCGCCTATGCCTTCGACGAACTGCCCGGCCTTCTGGGTGACGACGCGCCGCCGATCGATGCGGGCCTTGCCAGCTATCTCGGCACACACTGGACGCGCTACATGACCACGCTGCGGGCGCTCGACGGTCTTGAGGTCGCCTCGGCGCTGGATGTCGGTGTGTTCCCGCCGCTGGTCTTTCAAGCGCTGCTGGCGAACCGCTTTCCCGGCATCGACATGGCCGGGCTCTGGGAAGGCCCTGATCCCTACAGGCAAACCGTGCGAACCGTCGGGAACAGCGACCTGCCCGGTTTCGACATCACGCTCGAAGCCGCCAATTCCGAACGCGATCCATGGCCCTATGCCGACAACAGTTTTGACCTGGTGACGGGGATGGAAATCCTCGAACACCTGGCGCTCGATCCCTATTTCTTCTTCTCCGAAGCCGCCCGCGTCCTGAAACCCGGCGGGCACATCCTTCTGACCACGCCCAACGTCGTGAGCCATCGTGGCGTCAACAAGATGCTGAACGGCATCGCGCCTTATTCCTTCGGAATCTTCGTGCCTTCGGGGGGCGTCTATGGCCGTCACAACCGCGAATACGCGCCCCCCGAACTGCCGACACTGGGGCAGGCGGCGGGGCTGGAGACCGTGTCGCTCAGGACCATCGACGTCTATGACCGCAAGGTCGATCCGCGCACCGCCGAACTTCTGGTGGCGCGGGAGGATGATCTGACCCTGCGCGGTGAAACCATCTTCTATCTCGCCCGCAAGGAGGGCCGCGCCACCGGCCTGCCGACACGCTTCTATCATGGCGATCCCACGCGCATGTCCGGTAGCCTGTCGGTGACCAGCCGCGAGGACAAGACCGGTCTCACCCGCATCGCCGTCAGCAACCGCTCGGCACAGTGGTGGTCGGTCACAGGCGATCACGCCACCTGCGTTCTGGCCGAATGGATCGACCCCGAGGGCAATCTGCGCCACCAGCACCTGATGCAACCGGTCACCGCCCCCATCGCGCCGGGCAGCAGCGGTGAGATCGCGCTCAGGCTCGACCCGGCGGGGACAGACGGGACACCAGACGGGCAGGGCACCCTGCGCCTGCATCTCTACCAGGCCGGCGTCGGTGTCATGACCGGCTCGGGCCGTGCGCCCACCCTGTCACTGCCCTGTTCACAGGACGCCTTCCTGCGCGTGGTCAAATCCACCCCGCTGCCGGGGAGCGCGTCATGAAACCCAAGGTCCACTGGGTCTCGCCCATCCCCGAGGCCACCACCGACATCGCGCATTACACCTACCGCATCCTGCCGAAACTGGCCAAGGCCACGGACCTGACGGTCTGGACCGATGCCCGCCACTGGGACCGCGCCGTCGAGGAGTTCTGCCCGGTGCGCAAGATCGACCCGCACCACACCCTGCCGCGCGATTTCGCAAAGTCCGGCCATGGCACCGGGCCGGATGCGATCTTCATCCATATCGGCAATTCCTGGGCCTATCATGCGGGGTTCCTGCAACTGGCCCGCCGGGTGCCGTCGATCATCGTCCTGCATGATCTGGCCATTCAGGAGATGCTCAACGACGCCATGCGCTTTGCCGGGTTCCCGCGCGATGTCTACGAGGCGGAGATGCTGCGCTGGTATGGCCCCGAGGGTCTGGCCGCCGCGCAAGAGGTGCAGGCCCGCCGATCCGGCGCCAATGTGCTGTCCGAGACCTATCCGGGCTTTCACCTTGCCCTTGATCGCGCCGTTTCGGTCCTGTCGCACACCCCGGCCGCGTTCGAGGCGGTGCAGGACATCGGCATGATCCCGTCCTACCAGCTTGACCTGCCGTTCCGTCCCTCCGCAACCGCCCCTTCGGCAGCGCGCACGCAGGACGGCCCCCTGCGGCTGGTGCAGTTCGGCCATATCGGCCCCAACCGCCGCCTCTGGGAGGTGCTGGAGGCGCTTGGCCCCCTGAAAGACGAGATCGACTTCAAACTCGACATCATGGGCAATGTCTGGGACCGCTCGGTGCTCAGCGAAAAGCTCGAACGCTTCGGGCTGGAACACCATGTCGAGGTGCATGGCTTTGTCCCCGAACCCGAGCTTGATGCCGCCCTGGCCGGGGCGCATCTGGTCTTCAACCTGCGCTATCCCACGATGGGTGAAGCCTCGGGCAGCCAGCTGCGCATCTGGAACGCGTCCGCCGCCGCCGTAGTCACCGATCTGGGCTGGTACGGATCGCTGCCCGACGACACCGTCTTCAAGATCCCGCTCGACGGAGAGATCGCGGCGCTCCGGGATCTCGTGCGCCGCATCAACGCGGATCGCAGCCTTGGTGCATTGCTCGGAGAAACCGGGCGTGCCCGTCTGGAAGACCGCCACACACCCGCGCTTTATGCCCGTGGCATCGCCGAGGTGGCAGAACGCTTCGCCGGGGACGCCGCCCAATCCCTGCAGGCCCGCCGCGTGCGCGAAACCCTCGCAAAAGCCCCCCATCCGACACCGCTCTATCAGGCAGCGCTGTCAAAACGGCTTTAAGCCTTTCTCGGCAAAAGGCCCGTCGGGACTCACCCGCGCGACGCTGCGTGTTGGGCCCTGATCCGGGCTCTTGGGTGTTAATATGTGTTAGACTCGTGTTACGCCCTCTCAAACCCCGATTTTTCGGTGCATTTACAGTACCTTGGCGTGACCCCCTGTGTGTAAAGTGGTGATTCTGCGTGTGTAAAGTGGTGATTCACCGTGTGTAGAGTGGTGATTCCCGAATCGGCGCGCGATGCGGCCTGAAACCCCGCGATACCCCCCTGAGCCGACTCGTCTTTCCGGACCAGGGCGTGTGTGAAGTGTCGAAGCAAGCGTGTGTGAAATGTCGTTTTGGCCTTGGCGTGTGTGAAATGTCGTTGTACGGTGCTCTGTGTGTGAAGTGTCGTTAAGGAGCGTGCCCATGTCCACAGCGCCAACCGCCTATCCGCTGCTGCCGGACCGCCATCCGCAGGGGGATTTCTTCGTCTGCGACATCCTCGATGCGGCCCCCAAGGGCGACATGGGCTCGATGGAGCACCCGATCTTCTCGCTCTCGACAAAACCCGACACACGGCCCCGCCGCTACGAACACAACGGCGTCACCATCGACATCAAGCCCTCGGTCGACGGCCTTGCCACGGTGCATGACCGCGACATCCTGATCTACTGCATCTCCTCGCTCATCAAAGGCATGAACGACGGCAAGGAACCCCAGCAGGTGATCCGTTTTCAGGCCGCCGACCTGCTCAAGGCGACCAACCGCATGACCACCGGGCGCGGCTACAATCTTCTCAAGGCAGCGATGGAACGCCTTGCAGGCACGCGGATTTCCACCAACATCACCACCGGCGGGAAAGAGATCTTCGAAACCTTCGGCCTGATCGAACGGGCCAAGATCGTGCGCGAAACCCGTGACGGGCGCATGCAGGAGGTCGAGGTCAAGCTGTCGGACTGGGTCTTCAACGCGATCCGCGCGCAGGAAGTCCTCACGCTCAGCCGCGAGTATTTCCGCCTGCGCAAACCGCTGGAGCGGCGCATCTACGAACTGGCGCGCAAACATTGCGGCCGCCAGAAGGAATGGCGTGTGTCGATGGCGGTGCTGCAGAAGAAATGCGGATCAGGCTCCACCTTGCGCGAATTCCGCCGCCTCGTGCTGGCCATCGCCAAGGAAGACAGCGAATACAACCACATGCCGGATTACGAGATCCGCATCGACGACGAGAAGGACCACCTGATCGCCCGCTCGCGCGGCACCGTGGGTGACGACCGCTCCGAGGCGGTGGAGATCCCGCCCCTTGATCCGGAGGTCTATGACATGGCCCGCGCCGCCGCCCCCGGCTGGGACGTGCACGTCATCGAAGCCGAATGGCGCGGCTGGGCCAGCACAAAACCCCGCAATCCCGAGATGGCGTTCCTGGGCTTCTGCAAGAAATGGGCCCAGCAGCGCGGGGAGGGGTAGGGCTTATTGGACGTGACGCTCTCAATCTCGGGATGCGTACCATAACACCCGTTCCGCGACGTTCGCGGTTTGTTACGGGCGGGGTCATTCTGCTGGCGGTTGTGGCTTTCCGCGCCACGCCTGGACAAGCTCAACCCACCGCATCCGCAAAAAAGATCGAGAGCGAATGAAACTGATCGCGATCACCGCGAGCAATACCGCGCCCAATCCCGTGCCTTGGACAAATCCAATCGACAGGTTGGCATCCGCAATGAGCTGGAAGCTGTAATCTATAATCTTGGTGATGGTCTCGTTCGGCATGACACACTCCGCCCTATAATGGCTAAACGTGTCTCGCTTCTCGCTTCCGCGACATTAGTTCCCTTGGGAGTCGATGCAACATTTGAAACGTTGATCCAATGCAGAAACTTGCAATATTATACTATATATTGAATTTCAGCGCATGTGTTATCAACATGATGTTGTCGTGTGTGGGGAGGATGACTCAGCGCAACCTCAGACCCTGCCTTTGACCTTCATGTAGTCGAGCATCGTCCCGCCGCTTTCAGCCTGCCACGCTTTGAAGGCGTCCCGATCCGCCGTGATCTGGACGCACTTCGATCACCTCGGCCCCAGGCTCTGCAAACCGCGTTCCATAAGCACGCGCATGAACTTCTGATATTTCATGCCCCGTTGCTCGGCTTCGGCCTTGATCCGCGCAAGCTGGCTTTCGGGCATCCGCATCGTCACGCGGGCGGATTTGTCCTCGAACTCATGCGAGACGGGTTCCGGCTGTCCCCAATCGTATTCGGACAGGTCGGCCTCGGCGATGAACGCGTCCACCTCGTCATCGGTCTTGAGCTTTGGCCATGGCTTGTTTGATGTGCTCATATCGTTTCACCTCCTTCTCGTGCATGGGTCTGGCGCTGATCGGACGCAGATAGACCCCGTCCGCGCGCTCCCGATACATGTACGCCACGAAGATATGGCGACCTGTCATGGCAGGATGCGCGGTGTTGTACCGTTCTTCATCAGGGTAGGGGTCACGAAGGCGGAAGGTCGTATACTCCAGCACATGCTCGATCTCGTCTTTCGTCGCGCCATGTTTTCCGCATTTCGGCCAATTGCCGTGATCCCACTCAACGCCTCTGATCTTCATGGATAGAGTATGTACATTTGTCCGCACAAATTCAACAGGAACATAGTCCCATGTGTCTTGGGTGGTCGGGTCGGTGTCTTCTCGCGAGCGCCGGAAACCTTATACTTACCAAACCCTTAATAGGTCCGAACCGGACCCAATGTTTCGCGCGCGAAACATTTTCCCACGTCAGGATACCGCCTCCAGCGCCGCCATCACGTCGCGGCCCACATCCTCCCAACTGCGCAATGTGGTCCCGGCAATCCGCGCCTCCAGCGCCTGCCGCTCGGTCCCGTCCAGACAGCGCAGCACCGCCGCCTCCACGCTCTGCATCGACGCGGGATCGCAATAGGCCACCATGTCGCCTCCGACCTCGGGCATGGACGATGTCTGCGACACCACCCCGGTCTTGCCATAGCTCAGCCCTTCGCCGATCGGCAGGCCCCAGCCTTCGTAAAGGCTCACCGTCGCGGTGAAGAGGCAATGGCGGTAGAGGTGATCGAGTTCGCCGTCATCCGGCGCATCAAGCCAGATCACCCAGCCGCCAAGGCCGCCCGTGCGCTCCAGCATGTCGAGGAACCCGGTCGTCAGCCAGCCGCGCTTGCCCGCCAGAACCAGCCGCGGCATCTCAAGGTCGTTTCGCCGCGAAAGCCGGGCCCAGACCTGCACCAGCCGCCAGAGGTTCTTGCGCGGCTCGATCGTGCCCACGCAGAGCACATACGGCACCGTGGTCGCTTCATGTACCAGCGGGCTCAGGGCAGGGGGGGCGTCCACCTCGATCCCGACCCCGGCCTGCGCCAGCGGGGTGACGTGGACGGTGCCCTCCAGCCCCTGTTCGGCAAGGAAGCCCCGCAGGTCCGCCGCCGTCGTCTTGGAGTTGGCCAGGTATCCGGTCACATACTCCGCCGAGGCCACCAGCCACCTGTGATAGCTGCGGGCCGCGCGCGGGTCGGCCTGCTCGGGCAGCTTCATCGGGATCAGGTCATGCACCAGCAGGAACACCCGGACCCCGGCCTCTGACGCGCTGCGAAACGCGCTTTCGACCTTGCCGCGCCCCCAGATCGCGCCCAGCCCGCAGATCGTATCGCCGGGTTGCGCAACCTCCCGGAACGGGCGCAAAGCCACCTGTCTGACCGTCTTGCGGGAACCATAGAGCTTTTGCCACAGGCCGAAATCCAGACCCCGCTTGTCGAAATAGCGCGACCGCCCGCGCCAGCCGGCAAGCCGCATCCGTACGATATGGGCGGCCTGCTTGTACGGATGACCCCGGTAGCGTTCGAGAAACTGCGCCGGGATCCGCGCCTTCAGCGCCCGCACCCCAAGCGCCGGGGCCAGGGCCTCGATGTCGAACGCCTCGAGCGCTGCGATCACATCGGCGGCGGGGCAGGTGAGGTAGGTGTTGCGGCCGGGATGATGAAAACCCAGATGCACATCGCACCCACGCACCCGCACCGCCTGCGCGATGATCCGCACCGCCGCCCGCTGAATGCCGCTGACCTGACGGTGCTCGCGGATATAGGTGACGATGTCGCTGACATCGAAGAAAACCTGCGCCATGTGTGTCCGCCGTCCCGACCTCTGAACCCTTGGCCGGGGTGTTACGGCAAGTGTGGCGCGAGGTCTATCTGACCCGCAGATTTAACGCTTTGGCAAGGCAAGAAAATGCGTGGGCCAAAGCCGAAAGACCTACCGTGCGCACCGTGCCAAGGGCATCTGACTTCTGATTATAGTCGTATTGCAAACATCATTGCGCCCAAGTTTTTGCCTAAGCGAATAGAGCAATGGAATTCGTATTTGTTTGCGGATCGGACGAAAGCACAGCTTTGCAGCGACTTGGTCGGTAAGAGCGCTGGCGTACCGTTCGAACACGCATAGGAGGCAGTAAACGTGAGCAACTCTAGTCCAGTCGGCCCTCTGGTTATTCTCGGAGATGCGTTGATCGGCGAAACCCTGACGGCGCGTCCAAATGGTATCAAGGATGCCGATGGCATCAATTATTCCACGCAGGCGTTTCAATGGTTTCGTGATGGGGAGCCTATCACAGATGCCACTCAGCAGACCTATTTGGTTACGGGCTTAGACGCTAACAGCCAAATTAGCGTCCAATATACCTATATCGACAATCTCGGTACGCAGGAAACGGTTATCAGCGATCCAGAACCAGCGGTGCCGGATACGGAGCTTCCAACGCCAACCGAAGAGCCCGAAACACCGGTGAACCCTGGTACTTCCGATCCGAATAACTCCGCTCCAGAAGGCAATCTGACCGTTCTGGGTGCCGCGGTGGTGGATTATGTTATAATAGCACGTCCGGACTCCATCAGTGATGCAGATGGCATCGACGAAACTACCAAGTCCTTTCAATGGTTAAGAGATGGCGAGCCGATCCCAGATGCTACTGGACCAACATATGTTGTGACCTCCGCTGATGCAGGTGCCCAACTCAGTGTTCATTACATGTACCGTGACAATCTTGGTAACGATGAAGTCGTGGTCGGTTCAGCAAAGCGCCCTGTTCCGGGCAATCCTCCCGTGCCCCCTACGGAGGACACCAGCGAAGACGACCGACCGACGGATTCAGATGGGTCCGATAGTCCTGCAGACCACGTCAATTCCGTCCCGATCGGCAAGCTGGTGATCCTTGGCTTTCCTGTCGAAGGTGCAGATATGCTGGCCCGCACCGATGCGGTTTTCGACCGTGACGGTTTTGATGAATCCGGTGCGTCCTTCCAATGGTTGCGGGACGGAGAACCGATCCCCGGTGCAACCGGTCAGATCTACAGGATCACCCAGGATGATCGCGGTGCCTCGCTCAGTGTCGAAATGAGCTTTGTCGATGGCGCCGGCACATTGGAAACGGTGGTCAGTGAGCCGGAACCCTCGGTGCCCGACCCGGATGCGCCTACACCTCCCGTAGATGAGGGGGGCCAAGGATCGACACCTCGTACCGGTGGCCTGCTTGAAGGGACGGCGGGGAATGACACCGATCTGACCGCAACCGCGGCGCTCGACCGGATCGACGGACTGGGTGGTGTGGACACCGCGTTCTTTGCGGGTGATCAGGCCAACTACACCATCAGTTTCAGCCCCGACGGGGTGACGGTTACAGACCGCTCGGATGGCGGCTTGGGAACCATCGAGCTCGACAATGTCGAATTGATCGACTTCGGCACGGACCTTGCGGTGTTCAACGGAGCGATGGATCTGCGTCAGTTCGGAGGCCACACACAGCTAGACGAAGCCGCGTTCGAAAGCTTTGTCGAGATGTATATCGCCTATTTCAACCGCGCACCGGATGCCGTGGGTCTTGCGTTCTGGGGCACGGCCTATGCAGATGGCATGTCTCTCGAAGAGATTGCCACAGAGTTCGCCGAACAGCCGGAAACTTTACAGACTTACGCTTCGGACACGAGCAATATCAAGTTCGCCGCAGAGGTCTACCAGAACGTGCTGGGCCGGGCACCTGACATTGATGGGCTGCGCTTCTGGACCAAAGCGTTGGATAATGGTGAAGTAACCCGAGGCGAATTCATTCTCGAAGTTCTGCGCGGAGTGGATGCGGCTCCCCCCGCCGGTTCATCGCAAGCGTTTATCGACCGACAGCTTGCGGACCAGCAGTATCTTGAACAAAAGACCGATCTTGGCGCGCTTTTTGCCGTGCATCGCGGCATGTCCAACACCGATGATGCGGCACAGGTCATGGCGCTATTTGATGGCAGCGCAGAAAGCCTGACATCGGCCGTCGAGGCGATTGAAACCCTTTACATGGCAGCAATCGAACCAATGGGCGGGGACTTCCTGATGCCGCTTATGGGAGTTCTGGATGACCCCTTCGTGGTCTAGCAACTTCTGTGGATTGCCACCCGTTGAACAAGGGTCTCTGCCTAAGGAACTGTCGAACAAATGCAGTCTTCTGTAAGGTCTGTCTTTTCAGCTTTCCCAAAAGCCGCTGCCCGGGATGGTTATCAGCGAGGTGAGACGGGCAGTTCATTGGACCTTAACGTTTTCGAACATCTAATTGTCGTTCAGAAGGCGACTTAAAACCCTAATGACAGCATCATGTGCACCTCAAAAGCATCACAGCTTGGCATAATCTCGCCACTAAGCCTCAGCGAAACACTTGAAAATATATGCTCTGATGGTAGCACATTGGCTAGCAAGAATAGCGGCGCAGACCGTTCTGAAGAAGGCAACGAGCAGATAACTCGCAAAAGCGGCTTTGATATTCCGTGTAACGATCACGGCGTTGGTGTTTTAGGCATCAATTCAACAGCTCTTGCATGCTCTGACGATTGTTCTGCATCGAAGAAAGCGCACACCGCTGGGGGAAGTCCTTCGACCCACTCAAGCAACGGAACATTTCTCGGTAGGAGACACTAAACGTGAGCAATTCTAGTCCAGTCGGTCCCCTGGGAATTCTTGGTGATGCTTTGATCGGCGAAACCCTGACGGCGCGTCCAAACGGTATCAAGGATGCCGATGGCATCAACTATTCCACGCAGGCGTTTCAATGGTTGCGTGATGGGGAGCCGATTTTCGGCGCGACCCAGCAAACTTATGCTGTTACCTCCACGGACGCGGGAACGCAGATCAGTGTCCGCTATACGTATACTGACAATAACGGCACCCAAGAGGTGGTCACCAGCAAGCCGGAACCGGCAGTGCCGACTACTGTGCCATCCAATCCAACAACTGGAAGTGAGTCTCCGCTGGATCCGGGTATTTCCAACCCGAACAACTCTGACCCCGTGGGCCCGCTGACCATTCTTGGAGACGCGGTGGTTGGCGAAACGCTGACCGCGCGCCCCAATGGCATCAAGGACGACGACGGGATCAACTTCGGATCCGCAAGCTATCAGTGGTTGCGTGACGGTGAGCCGATCTCGGGGGCGACATCCCAGACCTACGCCGTCACAACTGCAGACCGCGGTGCCGCGATCTCGGTTCAGTGGACCTATCTTGACAACGCAGGCACCCGTGAAACCATCACGAGCAAACCTGAACCCGCGGTGCCGGGCGGAACGACACCACCACCCGTAGACGAGTCCCCGTCGGAACCGGATGTGCCCGAAACGCCCGATCCCACGCCGCCGCCCGCAGACCACGTCAATTCCGTTCCGATCGGCAAGCTGGTGATCCTTGGCTTTCCTGTCGAAGGCGCGGATATGCTGGCCCGCACCGATGCGGTTTTCGACCGAGACGGGTTTGATGAATCCGGTGCGTCCTTCCAATGGCTGCGGGACGGAGAGCCGATCCCCGGTGCGACCGGTCAGATCTACAGGATCACCCAGGATGATCGCGGTGCCTCGCTCAGCGTCCAATTGAGCTTTGTCGATGGCGCCGGCACATTGGAAACGGTGGTCAGCGAGCCGGAACCCCCGGTGCCCGACCCGGATGCGTCTGGATCTCCCGTGGATGAGGGGGGCCAGGGATCGACACCTCGTACCGGTGGCCTGCTTGAAGGCACGGCGGGGAATGACACCGATCTGACCGCAACCGCGGCGCTCGACCGGATCGACGGTCTGGGTGGTGTGGACACCGCGTTCTTTGCGGGCGATCAGGCCAACTACACCATCAGTTTCAGCCCCGACGGGGTGACAGTCACAGACCGCACGGATGGCGGGTTGGGAACAATTGCGCTCGACAATGTCGAACTGATCGACTTCGGCACCGACCTTGCGGTGTTCAACGGAGCGATGGATCTGCGTCAGTTCGGGGGCCACACACAGCTGGACGAAGCTGCATTCGAAAGCTTTGTCGAGATGTATATCGCCTATTTCAACCGCGCACCGGATGCCGTGGGTCTTGCGTTCTGGGGTACGGCAAATGCCAATGGCATGTCTCTTGAAGAGATTGCCGCAGAGTTTGCCGGACAGCCGGAGACGCTGGCGATCTACCCCGAGAATTCGAACAACTTCAAGTTTGTGTCGGATGTCTATCAGAACGTGCTGGGCCGCGCGCCTGACATTGACGGGCTGCGCTTTTGGTCCAACGCGATCAACGATGGCGAGGTCGCGCGCGGCGAGTTTATCCTGGCCATGCTGAACGGTGTGGAAGAGGGCAGCCCGGACCGGGCATACCTGGATCAGAAGACCGATCTTGGCGCGCTTTTTGCCGTGCATCGCGGGATGTCCAACACCGATGATGCAGCACAGGTCACGGCGCTATTTGATGGCAGCGCGGCCAGTGTGCAGGACACGGTCGATGCGATCGACGCGCTTTATGCGGCGGCAATAGATGGCGAAAACGGCGATTTCCTGATGCCGCTGGTCGGTGTCATGGACGATCCCTTTGTGATCTAGCCCCATACACAGGGACATCGGTTTCGATGCGCCTGCTTGAACACAAAAGCCAGCCGGTGGATTTCCTCCCGGCTGGCTTTCTTGTCTTTGATCTGTCTGCCCGGTGAGCCCGGTTCTCTCGGGGTGTCGTGGATCACCTAGAGATCAAACGGAGTGTCCAGAACACCAATGATCTGCAGCAGGAATTCCCCGGTGTTCGGGTCCAGGGCATCCTGATAGTAGCTGTCAATTGCTGCCACAGCCTCGTTGAGACTGTTTTGTGAGCCATCGAACAGGGCCATGACCGCCGAAGCGTGGTCCACGTCCGACATGCCGCGATGCACTGCAAATTGAGCACCCAGGTCGACCTTGCTTTCCAGGAACGCCCTGTCCGCCATTTGCTGTTTTGCGAACTCGTACCCATTGTCCAGTTTCAGGTCCGACCTGGCCCCCTGCAGAACCTTCAGGATGAACTGGTCTCGCGAGACGGCCTCACTGTCGAGCGCCCGCGCCCAGAACTCCAGCCCGGCCTGGTCTGGTGTGCGCCCAAGCACGTTGTTGTAGACCAGAGCCGCAAAGTCGTCATTCGAGGTATCCTGCGTATAGATCTCGCGGGTCTCGACCTGATCCGCAAAAAGCAGCGCCATGTCTTCGAGCGACGTCCCCTCGGTGAAGGCCGTTCCCCAGAAGTTCAGACCGATGGCATCCGGAGCCCGGTTGAAATAGGCGATGTACAACTCGATAATGTCTTCCAGATCGCTGCGATCCAGATCGGTGTGGCTGCTGAAACGGTCAAGGTTGATCGGGCCTGAGAACGCGTCGATCTCTGTGCCGAAATCAATCAGTTCCACATCATCAAGCGCGATTGTACCCAGCCCGAATGTGCGGTGATCTGCGACGCTCACCCCGTCAGGGCCAAGAATGATGGTGTAATGTGACTGATCCCCGGGGAAAAACGCGGTGTCGGTGTCTTCCTGGCCACTGATGCGTTTCAGACCGGCCGACGCTGTCAATGTATCGGCATCCGACGTCCCGATGAGAAGGCTGTCATCTACGGGTGGAGCCGGTTCCGGCTCAACGGGAGCAGGGGTCTCGACAGCCGGTTCGGGATTGCTTGTCAGGGACTTGGAGGCCCCTGACAGATCGTCATAAGAGTAGACGACACTGATTTCTGCGCCGATATCCGCGTCGGTCACATGGTAGCTTTGAGCGGTCGCGTTCTGGATGATCTCGCCATCGCGCAACCATTGAAACGACGCGGTGCCATAATCTATCCCGTTTGTGTCGGTCACGGCGTTGGGCCGCGCCGTCAGGGCTTCACCAACACGCGCATCGCCAAGGATCATCAAGGGATTGTAGGGGCCGTTGTCTTCCGGAAGCGGCGTGCCGGCAGCGGGGACAACAGGCTCTGGATCGCTGGTCAGGACTTCCAGAGTGCCGCCGAAATCCATGTAGGTGTAGCGAATGCTCAGCTGTTTCCCGACATCCGACAGAGAAACGCTGTAGGTCCGCGATGTCGCATCCGCGATCACTTGCCCGTCGCGCAACCACTGGAATGTGGCCGTGTCATAGTCGATCCCATCTGCATCGCCGATCCCGTTGGGCCGCGCGATCAGGGTTTCGCCAACATACGCGTATCCAAGGATCGTGACCGGACCCTTTGGGGAATGGTTGCCGCCATGTGTCGTCGCCATGCGTGTGTCTTCCGCTGCGTGCTGATGCCAGATGTGCAAGACCCGCAATCCACACATCACCCCGCCTCCGGTCAGACGGGGTCCTCACTCAATCCGTGTCGGTTCTCCGTATTCGGTGCCCGTGCCACGGCTGAATTGGGTCGCCCATCTGCGCTTTGAAGACGACGTGTCTGTGTCTTGCCTGAGACCTGCCCGTTGACCTCTGAATGTATATCAAGAACTTCGCTATTCGGCGGTCCCCTAACAGGTTGCATGTTGACTGCAAGCGCTCTGTCCTTGGTGTCGGCAAGTGTTGGCCGACTGTGGTTTTCAGGATCGGGGCACGCCGGCCCTCTGCGTGCCACGTCCGTTCTTTTCGGCAAGACGGGGGGATTTGTCGCAATCCTGTTCAGAACATGCCCTGACATTCAGAATGTTGCAGCCAAGTGGAAATGTCACCGGTTGCGCAAAGCAAACCTGTCATCAAGGACGATGTGTGGAGCAAGGCCTGACAGGGTGGGGCCCCCGGATATCGCAGTCCTGGCGGGCTTTGCGTGATCCGGCAAAGAAAAGGGGGCCGCATTTCTGCGACCCCCTTTCCGGTTCTTCTGGCGATATCAGTTATTCGACGTGTCGTCGTCCTCTTCTTCGCCTTCAGCATCTTCTTCGGAACCGGCGTCATCGGTCGCCGTGTCTTCCGTGGACATGGTGTCACTGTCTGCGGCACCTTCGTCCATCGTGCTGTCTGCGGCACCATCTGCGGCCCCGTCTTCGACCATGCCGTCTGTCGATGTCGCGTCATCGGCCGTGTCGGTTGCGGTGCCGGTCGCACTGGTGTCGGACGTGGATGAGGACGTTCCGGTATCGTCCTGCATCAGCGTGGCAAGCGCCACATCGTCATCCAGACCCTCGACGCCGGATTCATCGAATTCCGGCATTGCTTCCAGTTCTTCCTCGGTCCGGTTCACCATCAACGTCCGATTTTCGGCGTTGAATGTGAAATCGCTCAGCGGCAGCGCCACCGTGTATTCGCCCAGCCCAAGGAAGCCGCCGATGCCGATCACCGCTTCGGGTTCTGACGCCCCCGCGATCACATAGTCGATTTCACCGACATCTTCGCCGACGTCAGAGACCACGTCGAGGCCGAGGAATTCGCCGACAGTCATCTCTGCGATGCTCTGCGGTTCCTCCATCGCGTCGGAGGCCATGCCATCCGTCGCCATCGTGTTGTCGGTGGCGGCGGGTGCCATTGTGCCGTCATCGGTTGCGCCGTTGATGACCGGATTCTCTTCTGTCGCGGGCGCGGTACTGTCGCTTTGCGCGAAAGCGGAGGTTGCGAGAAGAAGGCTCAATGCGGTTGTGGTCAGGAAAGTCTTCGAGGTCATGGTTTCACCTGTTCGTTTGATTTCATGAAGTGATCTGGAAACCACCAACAAACGAGGCTGGTTCCCGCGTTTATTTTCAATTGCTTAAGAAGTATTCAGGACGCCGAGAAAGCAGTCGCCGGTTCCCGCTCATCCGCGCGTGAGCGGCGGCGAAATCCTAACAAATTGATTCAAGGACTTTTTTCGGAAGGTTCCGTTGCGGCGCTTAAGGACATTCGTCGCAATTCATGAATAACGCCGGCGCAGCTGGTCGATGCTTTGGCAAGAAAGCGCCAAGTTCAGGAGTGCTTGAGAAGGGTGCGCAAGGAGGTCATCGCCGGTGCTTTTTTGTGAACTCACGGTGAAGTGCAGTTCTGAATATCTCATTTTATTCCAGTCGGTTCTGAATTTCCATCAGCTTGGTCTCGAAGACCTCTGCGGGCGTGTGGTAGCCAAGGCATTTGCACGGCGGCTGCACCGATAATGATCCACAAAAGGACAGTGGGAAGGGTGGACGGAACAATGCGGCCAAATGAGTGTCAGACGTCAGCGCCTATGGGACAGAATTGAGGTTTTCGTAAGGGAGGATTTCTGGTTCATCGCAGCCATCAAGGAGCGAAGATGAACAAGAAATCCGGAACATCGAAAGACGCCGCTGACAAGCTGGTCAAAGGCATCCGGCGCAAGACACACAAACAGTACTCGGCTGGCGTCGTTCATCCACTTGGGGATGTTGCGTGTCACACTCGACGCCCCGTGGGCGACAATCCCGGTGAGATGCGCTCGACCTGGCGGTAAAGCTCGGCCGTGCCGATCCGCACGCCACCGGGGTTCAGCGTGGCGTCCGACCGGCCATAAAACACCATGCCGCCCTCGGCGGTCAGCGCGACCAGATCGCCCTGGGTCCACAGCCCCGCATGGGCCGCGAAATACGAGCTTCGGTACCGCGCCCGGTCGGGATCGTTGAGAAAACCCAGCGGCATCGACAGATGCGCGCCGCGCGCCCCCAGCTCGCCAGAGCCGCCGCGCACCTGGGTTCCGGCCCCGTCGATCACATCCACCGCCATGTCCAGTTGCCGTTTCTGTGCCTGTCCGGCATAGACCGGCGAGATCGGCGAGTCGGTTGAGAACAGCACCAGCACCGCCCCCGATGCCAGCGCGCTGGCCTGCCAGTTCCACATCATCCAGCCACAAGCCGTGTAGTAGAACAGCCGGTCGCCGGGGTGAATATCGCCTTGTAACTGGTGCTCTTTCAAATGTTGCAGAAGCACGCCGCCGGTCTTGTGAATGATACACTTCGGCAGGCCGGTGGTGCCTGACGAAAACAGGATGAACAGCGGGTCGTCAAAACCCATCGGCTCAAATGCCAGCGCTGCCGGTGCATGGGGCGCACAGAACGCTTCGAGCGTCACCGCCCCATCAGCCACTCCGGATTCGCCCGCATTAGGGATGGTTGCCAGATGCCTGCAATCGTCCAGCTTGCCCTCAAGATCGCGCAGCTTGCCGAGGCAAAGGTGGGTCTTGCCATTGTAGTGATAGGCCGGAACCGTAAAGATCACCTTGGGCCGGATCTGTCCCAGCCTGTCCAGCAGGGTCTGCGCACGAAAATCCGGCGAGCAGCTTGACCAAACCGCGCCAAGGCTGGAGACCGCCAGAACGGTTTCGGGGATGTTGGGCAGGATGCCCGCCACCCGATCGCCCTTGCACACACCGGCGGCACGCAGCGCCCGTTGTAGGCGCGATACTTCGGATTTGAGCTCAGACCAGCTTATTTCGGACCGCGCGCCGTCTTCGGCATGGCCAATCAGCGCCACAAAAATCCCAGACCGCCGACCAGAAGTCCGCCGGTTTCGCCACCGACCACTCCCAAAGCGCGTCATAGCCGTCGAACGGCCCATGCTCTTGCATGAAGCTGTTAAGCAGGCTGGTTGAAATCCGCGCATCGCTCGGTGTCCAAAGGAAATTGGTCATGGTGCTTCCTCTTGGCCTGCGGCGGTACTCAGAACCTCCCGCAATCGACCTTCATCTTGTCGCCGGTGATGGCCGAGCTGAGATCGCTGGCGTAGTACAGCGCCGCGCGGCCCACCTCCTCGGGCGCGACCCAGCGTTTCAGCGCCGCCACATCAGTGTAGTTCTCGCGTTCGATCTCTGCGGCCGGGCGGCCCTCGGCCTCGGCGCGGCGGGCAAGGATACGGTCCATGTTCGCGCCCGATACCGCCCCGGGCATCAGCGCATTCACGCGCACACCCACAGGGCCAAGTTCGCGCGCCATGGTCTCGGTGATACCGATCATCGCGAATTTCGACGCCACATAGGCCGAGCGCATCGGGTAACCCTGAATGCCCATCAGCGACGACATGTTGATGATCGATCCGGATTTCTGCGCCGTCATGATCCGGGCGGCCTCTTGCAGGCAATACATCGCACCCACCAGGTTGATGTTCATGCAGGCGACCCAGTCGCCCATATCGACCTCGGCCACCGGCGCAATCGGCCCCGGCCCACCGGCGTTGTTCAGCAGCACATCGACCCTGCCGGTGATCGCCTGCGCCTGGACGAACATCTCCTTGACCTGCGCCTGATCCGAAACATCGCAGGTAATGGCGTGTCCGCCGACGGCTTCCGCCACCTGTTGCAGCGGCCCCAACTGGCGGCCTGTCACCACCACCGTTGCACCGGCCTTTGCAAAGACCTTTGCGGTCGCCTCACCAATGCCGCTGCCACCTCCAGTGACGATGGCCAACTTGCCGTCAAGGCGCGTGGGGTCTGTTGGGTTCGGGGTCATGTGGAGTCCTCATCGAAGTTGCGGGCGGGGTCGAACAGGGGCAGTTCGGGTTCCCGGCCCAGAATGAAATCACCCATCAGCCCGCCGATATAGGGGCCGATGGTGTAGCCGCCACGCACGCAGCCCAGGACAAAGGCGTTTTCCACCCCCGGCAGCGCCCCGGCGAGCGGGAAAAAGTCGGGCACATTGGCCTCGAACCCGGTCCAGCTGCGCAACACGCGGGCCTTGGCCAGTGCGGGCAGCGCATATTGCGCGAGCGCAAGGTTGGGCTGCACGCTGGCCGCCGTGACCTGGCCGCGCCCCTCCTGCGGGGTGCCGCGCCCCTGCCAGCCGCCGCCGACCAATACGGTCCCATTGGGTTTCTGCTTCATGGTCAAGAGCCCGGTGGCATGGCCGATGACGGTCGAGACCACGGGCGGCATCCGCTCGGTCACCGAGACGGTGTTGATCCGTGCCCGCACCGGCAGATCGACGCCCAGGAGCGCCGCCACCGGTTTCAGCCACGCGCCAGCCGCCAGCAGCACCCGTCGCGCGCGGATCGGGCCATCGGGGGTTTGCAGCACAAAGCCCTCACTCTGTTCAATCGCCGTGACCTGGCACCGTTCGCGATAGGCAATGCCCCGATCGCGCAACTGCCCGCGATAATACTGCCCCGTCAGAGAGGAATTTGCATAGCCGTCCTCGGCGCAATAGCTCGCCGCCACGACCTTTTGCGCCAGATTGGGTTCGGCCTTGTGCACCTCTTGCGGCGATACAAAGGCAATCGGCGCGCCCGCTTCGGCCTTCAGGCATTGGCGTTCATGCAGCAGTACGGCCTCGTGCGGGGTAAAGGCCAGCGTATAGCCGCCGGTCTTGTGGAACCCGACCGCATCGCCCATGCGTTCCCAGTCGCGGTGGCCCTTCAGCGCATAAGGCATCAGTTTGACGCGTTTGATTTGCAGGCTGAGCGTGCCCGCGTTGACACCGGACGCCCCCTGACCCAGATCGCCTTGATCAAGCACAATCGGCACCATGCCGCCCTCGGAGACCCGCAGTGCAACGGCGCAGCCCATGATGCCGCCGCCGACAATGGCAATGTCAATGTCATAGACACGGGTCATAGCGGTGCCGGCTTCGGTATGGGGAGGTCAGAATAATCAAAATTGCCCGCCAGCGCCGAAACGGGCACGGGGCGCAGCGGCGGGCGTGGGGTTGGCGGTGGCACATCGGCCTCGACCCGGCCCTCGGCACTGGCAATCATGCGGGCAATAGCGGTCTGGCAGAACTTGCCGCCACAGGGCCCCATACCCGCCCGCAGGCCGGATTTCACCGAATTGGTGCTGCCCGCACCGCCCGCGATCTCGGCAGCGATCGCGCCGCGTGTCAGGCTTTCGCAGCGGCAAACGAGGGTGTTTTCGGTCGCAAGATTGGCCAGTCCTTTGCGCGGAATGCTCAGCGCGGTCATCGCCATGCCAAAGCGCGACGCCCGGACGTAGGCGGGGCGAAGCCCTGCGCGCTCCGACTGCGTGTCGGCACCAAGGTGCTGCGCCGCACGCAGGCCCGCAAGCTGACCATCTATCTCTGCTGCCGTAGCGCCACGTATGCCCGCGCCATCGCCACAAAGGAACAGCCCCGGCACCTCGGTTTCGCCATCCTCACCACGTTGCGGCACCCAGCCACCCAACGCGGGACAATGCTGCAATCCGACGCCGACGATCTGTGCTGTTTCGATCGCCGGGATCAACCCGTTACCAAGGCACAGGCTATCCGCCTCGACACGCCGCGCCGCGCCCCTGGGCGACCAATTGGCGTCGAGTTTTTGATGGCTCACGGCTTCCACGCCACTGCCCCCCTCAACCGCGCTTACCGCATGACGCCAATGGATCGGCACCCCGGCAAGCATCAGATCAGCGACCCAGCGACCACCGCGCCCAAGAAGATCAGGCTGCCGCAACATCGCAGGCAATGCGCGCAGCCAGTCGCCACGACTGTTGGGCGTAATCACGGCAGCCACCTCGCCGCCCAGACGGCGGATTTCGGCGGCCACAAAAAACACCAGCGGGCCGGTGCCCGAAACCACAGTGCGCTTGCCCGGCAGCGCCAGGTCCTGTTTGAACAGGGCCGTTGCTCCGGCCAGGCCCAGCACACCCGGCGTGGTCCATCCCGGCACCGGCTGCACAAACTCGCGCGCGCCGGTGGCGATCACCAGCGCCCGCGTGCGCAGCGACGAGACCCGCCCCGCGTGCAGCAGATGCAGCACCCAACCGACCTCGGTGCGCTCGATTTGCCAGACGCGGGTATTGCCCAAATGGGCCACTGCGCTGCTCTGCATCCGCTGGCGAAGCTGCCCACCCGCCACGCTCTCTGGCGTGGAGGGAGCATCCAGAATGGCGGCACTTTTCGCGCGCCAGACCTGGCCACCGGGTTTGGGTTGCTCGTCAATGAGGGTCACCGTCATCCCAAGGCGTGACGCGATCAGCGCCGCATTCGCCCCCGCCGGTCCCGCGCCGATCACCGCAATATCGTTCCGCTCAATCATGCCCGATCTTTCAGCGAGGTCACGGCGAGGCCGGATGCGACGAGGGTGCGACAGCTTTCCACCACCTGACCGTTGATCCGCACCACACATTCCTGACACAGACCCATGCAGCAAAAGGCCCCGCGTGGCGCAGTGTCCTCGGGCGCATCGCGCAAATGCAGATGGCCCGCGCGCAACAGCGCCACGGTCAGGCTTTCGCCCGCATGCCCCGCAACCGGCGCGCCATCAAAGGTGAAACTCACCATCGCGGCCCGCCGGATCAGGCCCGATTGATCAGGGGTTAGTCGCATCAGGAATAGCTGATGCCAAGCAGATCGAAGGCACGTTTGATCTTGTCGATATCCGCCTGCGTCGCGGGCAACACCGGATCGCGGGGCACACCGGCGGGCAGGCCGATCAGGTTCAACGCCGCCTTGAACGAAGCAGGCCAGGTGGCGGTGCCCATCAACAGTTCGTAAAGCACGGTCAGTTGGTAGTGGGCCTGACGCCATCTGTCATCCGGCGCACCTGCACCAACCGCCGCCATATCCGAGGGCATGAGATCGGTGAATTCCGGCCCGGTCGCGATGAAGCCTTTTGCCCCCAGAGCGAAGTTCGGCAGGATATAGTGGCACGGCCCGGTCATCACTGACATTCGGTCACCCAGACGATTCAACAGATGAGTGTGATAGAAGAAATCGCGCTGGCTTTCCTTGATGCCGATGATGTTATGGCTGTTGAGCAGGGTCTCGGTCTGGTCGATGGTTAGCGAAAAGCCCATGCGGCGCGGCGAGTTATACAGCACCAGTGGCAGATCCGTCGCCGCCGTCACCTTGTCGAAACGGGCATAAAGCTCGGCCTCGGAGGCTTTCAGCACATAGGTTTGTGGCATCGACAAGAGCACGTCGGCGCCATTGTCTTCGGCAGCCCTCACATAGGCCAGCGAAGCGTCGATGGTCGGGGCCGAAATGCCCATCATCACCTTGACGCGTCCCTTGGCGATGTCTTTGGCCAGCCGCACCAGGCGGCCCCGCTCCGCCGCTGAAAGCGCCCAGCTTTCGCCGTTGTCGCCTGCGATGCAGATCGTCGTCGCGCCACGTCCGATCAGGAATTCGAACAGCTCGACAAAAGCATCATCCATGATCTCGCCCTTGTCGTTGAAGGGCGTGGCGATGGCTGGCACATAGCCGTGGAGATCTTCTTTTTGCATGGTCTTGATCCATCAGTCAGGAATGTCAGAGGTAAAGACGCTGCCCGTCTGGGCATCGACAATGTAAAGCCGGTTGGGCACGTCGGGGTGGAAGGTGACCGAGGTGGTCCATTGCCCGTCGGGCAGGCGGACCTCGGCCAGCGGATCGCCAAGCGCATCAAACACATAGGCCCGCCCGGCCTGCGCCTGCGCCACCGCAAGCCAGCCACGCGCATTGGTGGCAAGCCCATCCGGCCCCAGCCCGCCAGAGAGTTGCAGGAAGGTGCCGACCATCGGCAAACCGGTCTCGGGCAACCGCGTGGAAAGACGCCAGACCTGATTGGCCCGCGTAGCGGCGATATAAAGCCACGCGCCATCCGGCGAGAGACAAATACCGTTGGAATAGGGCACGCAATCAAGCAACAGCCGCAGATTGCCAGACGGCGTGAGGCAATAGACCCGCCCGCGCGGGTCGCTTAGCGATGTGCGGCCACTATCGGTGAACCACAACGTACCATCCGCGCCGTAGCACATATCTGACAGACCAAGGAACGGCTGGTTCGGCAACCCCGTGCTGAGAACGTCGAAGTGTTCCGGCCCGGTCAATTCGATCAGCCCGTTGCGGTAGTCCACCGCGATATGGCGTCCATCAGGCGCGATGCGCATGGCGTGGAGTTCGCCGTCGATCCGGTGCATTTGCTGCCAATCGCCCTGCGGCGAGATACGAAAAACCCGCCCATAAGGCACATCCGACAGCCACAGATTGCGCGCCGCGTCGAAGAAGGCCGCCTCCAGAAAGGAATGCATCGGCTGACCGGGCCTTGTCATCTTTGCCCAGGCGGAGGGTTCGCCGCGATGGCGATACTCCTCGGGCAGAGTTAAGGCAGGCTCGGCAGTCAGGTAGATCATTTGGCGATCCCTTCGGCAAAGAGCGCATCAATCTCGGCCTCCCCGAGCCCGGCTCCGGCCAGAACCGCACGGCTGTCCTGTCCCAGCCCCGGCGGTGCGCTGTGCAGTGCGGCACCGCCCTGGCTCATCTTGAATCCGGCAAGCGGTAATGTGACTGAGGGGTCTGCGGGCGATGGGGCGAAATATCCGCGCGCGGAAAGCTGCGGTGCGGCAACCGCATCTTCCAATGACACCAGCCGTTCGGCAGGTACATCGGCGGCCTGTAGAATGGCCTGCCATTCGGCGGCACTGCGCTGGAGGAATATCTCTTGCAACGCCGCCTGAAGCTCCGCGCCATGCGTCCAGGCATCAGGCCAGTCATGGATTTCCGACAGCAGAGGCACGTCATGCCCGAGCCCCGAAAGACAGCTGCCCAGTTTGCGGTATTGCGAAGGTTTGAACGCGCCCAGCATCAACCGCCCCTCGGCAGTGTCAAAGGTAGAGATCCCGGCCTCTTTGTGTTTGGCAGTCTCGGGAGCCAGCTGTTTTGTGGCCGCCTCCGGGGACATCAGCGACAGCGCCACTTCCAACATGGAGGCGCTGATATGGCAGCCCGCGCCGGTGCGTTCGCGCTGCAAAAGCGCCGCCGAGATTGCGAAGGCGGCGGAATAGCCCGCAGCATAATCGACGAAGGACACGCCCGGCTTGTGCCCGCCACTCTGCGCGATGATGCCAGAGGCAGCCTGTATGGTGTTGTCATAGGCGCCGGTGGTCGCCTTCGGACCGCTCTCACCGTAGCCGGTCATTGAACAGTAAACGAGGCGCGGGTTGATCCGGCTGAGCGCCTCATGACCAAGACCAAGCGCCTCCAGCGTGCCGGTTGTGTAATTTTCCAGAAAGACATCGGCACCCTCGATCAGCCTTAGCAATGCCGCGCGCCCCTGCCCGGTGCGGATATCCAGCGCCAGCGACCGCTTGTTACCGCCCTGCACCTGATAATTCAGCCCGACTCCTCGGGCGTTCAGTTCGGGCAGCGGCCCCCGGCCCCGGGCACAATCGGGCGCGTCGGGCAATTCAACCTTGATGACCTCGGCGCCCAGCAAGGCAAACTGGTAACCGCAAAATGGTGCCGCGAGAACTTGTGACAGCTCAATCACGCGTATTCCCGACATCGCGCCCCGCATCAGATGCTCCCGTTTTCCTCTGCTCGAACGGAAACTGCTTGAGTCTTCCGCTATCGTTTAATATACAAAACTCTAATCCATATGCAAGACGGTAACAAGAATCATGTCCCACCTCCTACACCGGTCTTTGAACACAACCCTGCCCACAGTCGTAGCCGGCGAGGGAAGCTATCTCATCGACCACAATGGCAAGCGGTATCTGGATGCCTGTGGTGGTGCGGCAGTCTCCTGCCTCGGGCACGACAATGAAAAAGTCCGCGCGGCACTGAAGGCGCAGATCGATGGCGTCGCTTTTGCCCACACCAGCTTTTTCACCAATAATCCGGCAGAAGAGCTTGCCAGTTTCCTGATTGCCCGCGCCCCAAAGGGCACCGGGAATGGCCGGGTGATGTATGTTGGCAGCGGTTCCGAGGCGATGGAAGCCGCGCTGAAGCTGGCACGCCAGTATTACATGGAACGGGGTGAGACGACCCGCAGCAAGGTCATCGCCCGCGCACCCTCTTACCATGGCAACACCCTGGGTGCCCTGGCCACCGGCGGCCATGCCGGACGGAGAGCACCGTTCCAGCCGCTGTTGATGCAAGTCACCCATATCGACGCAGCCTATGGCTACCGGATGCGGCATGACGGTGAATCGGAGTCGGATTTTGCCCTGCGCATGGCCAACCTCCTGGACGAGCAGATCCGCGCGCTCGGCCCCGAAACCGTCATGGCTTTTGTCGCCGAGCCTGTGGTCGGTGCCTCACTGGGCACCCAACCGGCACCCGAGGGCTATTTCAGGCGCATCCGTGAGATTTGCGACGAACACGGTGTGTTGCTGATTGCCGACGAAGTCATGTGTGGCATGGGTCGCACCGGCAGTCTTTTCGCGCTGGAACAAGAAGGCATCGCCGCCGACATCACCACATTGGCCAAGGGATTGGGAGCGGGTTATTCGCCCATCGCCGCCGTCATGGCTGCAGAGAACGTCGTTACCGCCATCAAGGATGGCAGCGGTCTTTTGTGGAACGGACACACCTATATGTCTCATGCGATTGCCACTGCCGGGGCGCTGGCGGTGCAACAGGTGATCGAAGAGGAAAATCTGTTGGAGAATGTTCGACTGTGTGGTGAACAGCTTCGGACTGCGCTCACCGCGCGGTTCGGCCAGCATCCGAATGTTGGCGATATACGCGGGCGCGGGCTGTTCTGGAGCATTGAGTTGGTGCAGGATCGCACCAGCAAATCGCCCTTCCCTGCATCTGTCGAGCTGGCCCCCGCCATCCGCGCGGCCGCCTTGGAGCTTGGGCTGATGTGCTACCCGGCGCAGGGCTGTGCCGACGGCATGAACGGCGATCATGTCCTGCTGGCCCCAGCCTATATCACGACGCCTGAAGAGATCGAACAGATCGCCGATCTTCTCGCCGCCGCTGTCGATGCGGCGCTCGCAAGACCGGGGCTCTGATATGTCGCGCAAGACCATCCTCACCGCCGCGATCACCGGAAATCTGATGACACCGGAAATCAGCCCATATCTGCCGATCACGCCCGAACAAATCGCCGAACAGGCGCTGGATGCAGCCAAGGCCGGGGCCGCGATCCTGCATCTGCATGTGCGCGACCCAGAGACGGCCAAAGGCGCGATGGATCTGGCGCTCTATCGCGAGTTGGTCGAGCGCATCCGCGAGCAGAACGAAGACGTCATCCTTAACCTCACGACTGGCGAGGGCGGGCGTTTTGTGCCGTCGCAGGACAATCCGCAGGTGGCCGCACCGGGGTCGACCCTTTGTGTGCCGGAGAAACGTGTGGCCCATGTCGAAGAGCTGCGCCCCGACATCTGCACGCTGGATTTCAATACCATGTGGTCCGGTCAGGCCAGCGTCATCAATGCGCCGCACAACCTCGAGATCATGGCCGATCGCATCTATGCCGCCGGGGTCAAACCCGAGGTGGAGATCTTTGACTCGGGCGACCTTCATATGCTCAAGGATTTCATCAATCGCGGCGTGATCCAGTCGCCGCTGATGGTGCAGATGGTGCTGGGCGTGCGCTTTGGCGCCGTCGCCAATCCCGAAACCATGGCCTTCCTCGCCAGCCAGCTGCCAGAGGGTACCGAATGGGCAGGCTTCGGCATTGGCCGCATGGCCTTTCCGATGCTGGCGCAGGCCTTCCTGCTCGGCGGGCATTGCCGCATCGGCATGGAAGACACCGCCTATATCTCCAAGGGTGAGCATTGCCGCTCCAACGCGCAGCTGGTGGAAAAAGCCGTGAGCATCATCACCAGCCTCGGCGGCGAAATAGCCTGCCCGTCGGAAGCTCGCACAATCCTTGGGCTCGGCTGAGCCGTCATGTTACTCGGGTCCACCATATCCCAACTCGCGCGAGATACGCAGCGCGCAGGCCCGGGTTTCGGGCACGTAAAAACTGTCGATCCGGTCGAATTCAAAGCCGCTGTCGGGGCCGGAGATATTGACACACGCCGCCACAGCTCCGCTGTTGTCGCGCACCGGCACGGCGACGCTGGAGCCTCCGGGCTCGTGAAAGCCGCGCGAAAATATAAAGCCGTTGGCGCGTACTTCATCGACACGCGCCTTGAGCCTGGCAAAGCTGGTCGGGGTGTGTTCAGTCAACGCCTTCATCTCCAACCCGTCGCAGAACGCCGCAAGCTCCGCATCGCTCTTGGACGACAACAGGCACCAGCCGATGGCCGAGGCATAGGCGTCGGTGCGCGTCCCCGTCACCATGTTGGACACAAACCCGGTCCGCGCCTGATGGCTGCCCAGATACAGCACGTCTTGACCTTCGAGCACGCTCAGATGTGTGCTGACCCCGGTCACATCCCGCAGCGCCGAAAGGTGCGGACGCGCGATGCTCGTGATTGGCAATTGGTTAAGATAGGCAAAGCCCAGGTTAAGAACCCGCGCCCCCAGGGTGAATGTATTCTTCTGAGCAGCCTCCTTGAGAAAGCCCATGTGGCGCAGGGTATAAACAAGCCGGAAGGCCGAGGAGCGGCTCAGCTCCATCTTGCGGGCGATCTCACTCAGCGTCATCGGCTCGGCCGCCGCGCCAAGGATTTCAAGCACCCTCAACCCACGTTGCAGGCCGGGCACGAAGTAGATGGAATGGTTGGCGGATTCAGTCATCGGAGGGGATTATCTTTCACCATGGAGTGCGTGTATGTTTTAGATGCAAAACGCATCAGGTTCAATGGAGGAAATGAATGAGCAAAGAACAAAGAGCCAATGCGCTGCTGCCGACCAACGAAGACACCTGCGGTCCGTATTTCCCGATCTATTTCGGCGATGACAGCCTGGAGGATCTGACCCGCGTCCACCCCGGCGTGGCGGCCGGCGCAAGTGGTCAACATCTCATCCTGCGCGGGCGGGTCATTGATCGGCACGGCAATCTGGCCAATGGCGTGGTGATGGAGTTCTGGCAAGCGAATGCCAAGGGCATCTATCGTACACCCGCGACCGAGGGCCACGCCGATATCGACCCGTGGTTCTTTGGATATGGCCGGTTGCGCAGCCGCGGCGGCGATTATTCTTTCCGCACCATCCTGCCCGGGCCGACGCCGGGGCGCGCTCCCAATATTACGGTTACGCTGTTTTCCGACGGCATCAACCGGTTGGTGACACAACTGTTCTTTGCCGGACATCCGGCCAATGACTCCGACCCGTTGCTGCAAGCGCTGGAGCCCGAAGACCATCCCCGCCTGATGGCAAGACGTGACGGCACCGCCGAAGATGGCGCGGAGATCTATCGTTTCGACATCATCATGGCCGGCGACAATGAAACCCCGTTCTTCGACGACGTCGAAAGCTGAAAGGAGGGTGCCAGAATGACCAACCTCGGAAGACGACTCGGCATCGGGCCGACCGATAACACATCTGATCAGCGCACCCCGCGCCAGCGGCTACGACTGATCCCCGAAGCGGTACGCGATAGTTTTGCGCCTGTGGTGCCTGCCCGCGCGGTGACCCGTCAGCATGAATGGGACTTGACCCGCATCGCCCCGGACCTGCCCCGCGCCGATGGCGAGGCGATCGAGATCACCGGCACGCTGCGCAGCGAAAGCGGTCGGCCGCTGCGGGGCGCTCTGTTGGAGATCTGGAACGCCAACCACTACGGGCGCTACCGGCATATCGACGATCACTCGGGCCTGAAGCTGGACGAGAATTTCTTTGGCATGGGGCGTGTGCTGACCAATGACGAGGGGCGTTACCGGTTCTGGACCATCAGCCCCGGCGCCTATCTCGCGCGCCCCGACATCGGGCGCTGGCGGCCGAAACACATCCACCTGTCGATCAGCGGCGGGTCTGCGCGACTCATCACCCAGATGTATTTTCCGGATGAGCCAAACAATGCGACCGATCCGATGGCGGTTCTCATGGGCGATGGTTTTGAGCGCAACATTGGCAAACCTTATGAAACGCCGGACCGTGACGTTGATCGGGGCTTCCGCTTTGACATCGTGGCCGGTGGCCGCAACGCGACCTTCTTTGAATGAGCAGGGTGTCGAAAAGCGCGCCGAGTACCATGACCGAGAGCCCACATTCGCGGATTTATCCACCAACCCAACCAAAACCATCGGGAGAAAAGAAGATGACCAACATGAAGCTGATTTCGGCCGCTACGGTCGGGATAACGATTGCGCTCAGCGCGGGCGCTTTCGCGCAGGACAAGCAACACGACGTCGCGACCTTTGTGTCCGGGGGCGCGACCGGCACCTGGTTTCCGACCGCCACCGCAATCTCGGAAATGGTGAACGAAGCTTATGACGGACAGCCGGTCAGCACCATCCCCGGCAAGGGCGCAGAAAATAGCCATCTGCCTTTTTGAAAACGAGAGCGGGTGATGCAGGATTTCCGATCACCGGTTGGATTGTAGCGCTTCGTCCCCATGCAATCCGCGACCCGCAATCGTTTTTCCGTGCCAGCCCGCCGACGTTCCGCACTCACCATCGGCCAGAAGCATTCGAGGCGTGGAAATCCGCAGCAAATGTCGCTTGATAAACGACCGGCATGCTGACTTCCAAACTCGGGCAGTTAACGTGACAACCCCCGTCCAGCCTTTCTTGGATCGGGACGGGTATGCATCGGACCGAACGATGCCGGGGACGTTTGTGATAAACGGTCTTGGTCCGCAACATGGCGGATTCGCGACATGGGTTCAGACAACCAGCACCGGGATCGAGGTGATGCTGGTCACCTTGTGGCTGACCGATCCGAGCATGTAACTTTCCGACGCACCCAATCCACGCGAGCCCACGACGATCAGGTCGCAGGTGCGATCCGAGGCGAAGGTCACAATAGTCCGCGCCGTCTGTCCGCCCTTGATGTAGGCATGGACCTCGGACACGCCCAATTCGAGCGCGCGGATCTTTGCGTGGTCCGCCGCCTCGCGCGCGGCTTCGCGCATCGCGCTATCCGGCTTGCCAAGATGCTCACCCGTACCGCGGACCATCGACAGCGATGCCTCGAGCAGCGAATGATGCCGGTACACCGTCAGCACGACCAATTCGCCGCCAGAAAGCTTGCAGAACGCCGCGGCCTTCTCCAGCGCGGCGTCCGCGCCCTTGGAACCGTCATAGGCCAGCAGGATTTTCTTGAACATCGCGCAGCCTCCTCATTTGTTGAATGCCAGGTCGCGCAGGAAGAGCGCGATCTGTGGGAAGAAGATCAATAGAACGGCTACCGTGAGCAGCATGATGATGAAGGGCGGCGTGCCGCGCACCACCTCGGAATAAGGGCGCTTGAACACCGCGATGGCAGTGAAGATGTCGCAGCCAAAGGGCGGTGTGGCGCTGCCGATGGCCACCTGCAAGGTGATGATGGTGCCGACCAGGACCGGGTCCAGCCCGACCGCCTGCACCACCGGGGCGAAGATCGGAACCAAGATCAGGATCACGACGATCGGGTCGACGAACATGCAGCCCACGAAGAAAGCGATCGAAATTGTGAAGAGCACGCCGTACTGCCCCATCTCGTCAATTCCGATGGCACCCAGCACCTGTTGTGGGATTTGCGCGAAGCTGATGACGTAAGAAAAGGCAGCCCCGGCACCCACGAGGATGAAGACCACCGCCGTGATCAGCCCGGTCGACTTGGCTGTGGAATACAGCTGGTTGAAACTCATCTCACGGAAGACCACCATTTCCAGCACCAGCGCGTAAAGCACGCAGGCCGCCGCCGCTTCGGTTGGCGAGAAGATCCCGCCATAGATGCCGCCGACGATGATCACCGGAAAGCCAAGCGGCCAGAGCGCGCGCTGAATGGCACTGCCACGCTCGCTCCATGTCGACTTTGGTTCGGTGGGCACGTTGTTGCGGATCGCATAAATGTAGGAATAGACCGAGAACATGAACAGGATCAGCAGGCCTGGCCCGATGCCCGCGATGAACAGTTCAGAGATCGAAGTGCCCGAGACCACCCCGTAGATGATCATGCCGATGGATGGCGGGATCAGGAAGGCGATGTCCGAGGAGTTGACTACCAGCGCCAGCACGAAACTGTCCTTGTAGCCCGCTTTCAGCATTCGCGGACGCAGCGGACCGCCAACGGCAACCACCGTTGCCTGAGTTGAACCCGAGACAGCGCCGAACAGCGTGCAAGCCGTAGCGGTCGAGACCGCAAGCCCGCCCTTGAGGTGGCCCACGAAGGTCATCACGAGGTCGATCAGCCGATTGGCGGATTGCCCGCGCGTCATGATGTCGGCGGCGAAGATGAACATCGGCACCGCGATCAGGCTGGCGGGTTGAATGCCGCCGAGGATCTGCTGCACCATCGTGTCGAGCTGTCCCAAGCCTCCGAACAGCGCCACAAAACCAATGAGGGACCCTGCGATCAGGGGAACCATCATCGGGAAGCCCAGCAGCAATAATACGATCATGACGGAAAAGATTGCGATGGCCATGGTTCAGACTTCCTCTTCTGCGTCGTCGGAATAGCCCTCGAGTGTACTTGTCGAGAGCCAGATATCCTTGTCGATAATATTCTTGATTGCCGTCAGCGCGTATTGCAGCCCGGTCAGGAAGAAACCCAGAGGCGCCCAGACGATGATCCACCAGACCGGCACCTGTAACGCGGGCAGAAGGCGGCCGCGCCCCATTTGCGCCAGCAGGTAATCGACGGAATACCATGTCAGCAGAAACATCGCCGCCGAGGTCACGACGGCGATGACGATCATCAACAGTTTGCGCAACGGCGGCGGCAGCGCATCGAAAAACGCCGACATGCGGATATGCCGCCCGTGTCGCGCGGCATAGGAGATGCCCGCAAAGGTGATCAGAATGATCAGCGCGCGGTTCACCTCTTCAGAAAAGAACAGGCTTTGCCCCAGCACGAAGCGCCCCACCACGTTTGCCATGGTATTGACGGCCATGGCCAGCACCCCCACGGCGAGCAATATCGCCTCGATCCGGGCGATGGCGACGTCGATCACGCCCAAAATCCCCGGCAGGCTCGAGACGTAACTGGAATCGTCAATATCGTCGCTGTCGACGGCTGTCGTTCGCGCAGCAGCAATGATGTCCTGGTCCACCTCCGGGCGGTCTTCTTTTTCTGGGCGCATCGTCACGCTCCTGAGTAATGATTGTGGTTTCGGGACGCATACCGGCCATCCGTGGCAGGCAGACATCCAGATCCGGTCCAGCACCGGCACCGCAGAGAAAAACGCGGCGCCGGGTCCGGGCCCTTACTCGGAGGTGACCGCTTCGAGGTCAGCCTTGAGTTGGCTCAGGATCGCTTCCGCTTGGTCGCCGCCGATCTCGAGAAACTGCTCCTCGACGGAAGCTGCCGTATCCACGAAAGGCTGGCGCTGCTCCTCGGTCAGCGTGGTGATCGTCATCGAAGGCTTGGCTTCCGTTATCTTGGCAAGAGATTCCTCGGTCAGCCCGTCCTGATACTCGATGATGTAGTCGAAGGCGACGTCGATGGCGTTGTCGACCACCTGCCGGTCCTCGTCCGAGAGCCCGTCATAGAACTCCTTGTTGGCCATCACCGCGGTGGTGAAGTTGTTATGACCCGCGCGGGTGATGTGATCGGTCACCTCGTACATCTTGGTTGATTCGATGAAGAAGGCCGGGTTTTCCTGCCCTTGGATGATGCCGGTTTGCAGCGCGCCGTAGACCTCGCCCCAAGGAAGGGGCGTGGGCGTCGCGCCGAAGGACTTGTAGCTTTCCACCAGCAGCGGGTTGGTCATCACGCGGAACTTGACCTCGTTGAGATCTGCCGGCCCGGTGACAGGCTCCGACGTGGTCATCATGACCTCGCCCTCGGGGAACATGGTCAGCAACTCCAGCCCCTGTTCGGCGTAGAGTGGCGGGAACATTTCGTTGATGGCCTTGGATTCCTCGAAGAAAGTGGCCAACGTTTCCTCGTCCTGCGGCAACAGGTAAGGCACGAAAAAGACCTGCGCCTCGGGGATCAATGCCCCTGTAAAGCCCGGCGATTGATCGACGAATTGCAGGATGCCGGATTGTGTCTGCTCGAGGATCGAGTCCGATTCGCCAAGCGTGCCAAACGGAAACAGCTGAACCGAGTGGTCGGAATTGGCTTCGACTTCTTCCTTGAATTTCTGGGCGAACTTGCCCTGGACCTCTTCCAGCGCCTCTTCGAAGGCATAGCGCCATGTGTCCGCCATGACCGCGCCCGAACTCATCAACAGCGCGAATACGCCGGTGGCCGCAAGATTTCTGTAAGACATGTGATGCTCCTTGATTCTGCGCCCCGCTGCGGTCTTGACCGCGCCAAGGGCTGTGCGTGCCGCAGGCGGACGATGCTCTTGCGGCTCACCTAAAAGGTTTAGCGATGGTCAATAAGAGTCAATGAAAACATTTGGCCATGTGAACAGTCTTCTTGACGCTATGGGGGCTGAAACGAAATTCCAGTGGCCGGATAACTGCAAGAGATTTTAATTTTTCCTTGGGCTAAACACGCGAATTCATTGACTTTTGCGAAGCGTTTCTCAACCAGTTGGCGCACTTTGAAGCGTCGATTTAATGGGGTCGCTTGTGCTTCAGGTTTGGTTTGACCTATATGGCTATGGCCGTGTCGCGCGCGCTCAACTCACGCAAATGTGGTGTCTAGGCAACCCGAACCAGTCCAAATTCGTCCATATATATGATGGAATCTGTGTCGAAAAAAAACTCCTGCCACCCAGAGCACTTGGCTGGCACCGTGACCTTGAGGTTTGCTCGCGCGAGGTGATTTTCGGATTTGTCGTTGCGCGGTGCTGCTCCGCTACCGGGACTGTTGCATTATTTTGAATGGGCTGCTCTGAAGTCGTTTGCCCGTATTCGGCGCATGGTCAGACGTCCTGTTGGCATTTGGCCCTTCCTGTTGATCCAGAAGGGACGTATCCTCAGGTCGTCGACCGGTGCTGTCCATGATCCCGCTGAGAAATCTGGCCCAGAATTTTAGAAAGGCAAAGGCATTCTACAGCGGCCAAGGGAGGGAGTAGGTCTTGACGTTGGTGAAGAACTTCATCGCTTCGATGACGCCCTCCTTGACGCCGTTGC
>NZ_JBHYFV010000037.1:0-40134 GCF_051859345.1 Marivita sp.
CCGACGATGTGAACGATGCCCTGACGCAGGTCAGAGACAGGGTAGTAATGAATGCCGAAATCCTTGGCATTCTTGTCAAGCGCCGCAACTTGAATGGCACTGTCTTCTGTCATGTTCTTGGGATCTTCACGTCCCGGCGTTGTCGGAACGTTGTGATCCGGCACGGCAATCGTCTTGTCCGGGGCACGGACGGCCCGGTTCGCCATGCGCAACCCTTCAAATGCCTGAGGGCTGGTGACTTCGTGAACAAGATGCCGGTCGATATACAAAAGACAGGTGCCATCGTCGGCTTCATGCGCGACATGGGCATCCCAGATTTTATCATAGAGCGTTTTGGGGGACATGGGTCCTCTCCCTTAAACTGTGCAAAAGTGGTGGTGTGGTCGTATCAGCTCAGGCGCGAGCGGATAGCCGCGCGAGCACCGTGTGTGTCGCACCGAAAAACCGTTCCCGCAAACGTGCGCGGTCGTCCAGATCGAAAACCATTTCCATAGATCGGCCTTTACATCATCGCACCATGTTCCCGCAAGTGTGCCGCGCATGTCCTATGGGCCTTCGCAGGCTCAACGCCAAGTGATCCAAAGCAGGTTCACCGGCGTATCAATCTCATCAAGGGGCAACATGCTTACAAAACTGAACATCATCCATCTGGGCCTGATCGCGATTCTTTTCGCTGGTCTTGCTGTACACAGTGCGGGCGCAGACACTGACACCGGACCGATTGCCTTAACGCTTCCCATCCCAGACTTGTAAGCGGTTGCACTGTGAGTGCAGCGATGCGACGCTGAAGCAACGCGTTCGCTCGGGCACACAATGGATCCAGATGTCGTCTCTCAACAAACTCTGACCGAGGTTTTTCTTGACCTCTACATCTGGGCCGAGGCGTTTCTGTCCAGTCTTCTGCGACCCTGGAACGCCTACCAGCTGTTCATCGCGCTTGGGGTTTTTGTCGCCGCACATGTCCTTGCGGCCATCATCAAACCCCGGATGCACGATTGGATGCGCACGCGCGAGGGCTGGCCCAAATGGCGAATGCGGGCGCTTGTCGTCTTCCACCGCCGTTTGCGCATGGTCCTTTTCGTCATCTCGATCTGGATTGTGGTTTTCGTCATGCGCGAAGTTACATGGCCATCAAGGTCTTACCTTCTCGCCATCGTCGCAAATCTGGCAATGGCCTGGCTATTGATTGCATTCGCGACGCGGTTGATCAAAAACGCCCTGATGCGCGGGATCGTGCGCTACGGCGCATGGATCTGGGTGACGCTGTCGATCACCGGGCTGGCTGATCAAACTCAATCATTGCTGGACAGCGCGGCGATCACCATCGGAGAGACGCGCCTTTCTATCTGGCTGGTCATTCAAACCGTGGTGATCCTGGCCTCACTCCTGACCTTTGCCCGGCTGATCAGCGGCAGCACAGCCGCCACGATCCGCCGGAACGAGGATATTTCACCCTCGATGCAGGTGCTGGCGATCAAGTTTCTGCAAGTCGCGCTTTTCGGCACCGCGTTCTTCATGGGCCTGCGCATCGTCGGAGTTGATCTGACCGGTCTTGCGGTTCTGTCCGGTGCCATCGGTGTCGGCCTTGGTTTCGGTCTGCAAAAGGTTGTGTCAAACCTTGTTTCCGGCATCATCATCCTGCTCGACAAATCGATCAAGCCGGGTGACGTGATCTCTTTGGGGGACACGTTCGGCTGGATCAATTCGCTGGGCGCGCGGTATGTCAGCGTCGTCACGCGCGACGGCAAGGAATACCTGATCCCGAACGAAGACCTGATCACCGGCCAAGTGGTGAACTGGTCGCATTCCAACGAATTTGTGCGGCTCGATATCTATTTCGGGACCGCTTATGGCGACGATCCACACAAGGTCCGCGACATCGCGATAAAGGCTGCAAAGTCGGTGGACAGGGTGCTTAGCTTCAAGGCGCCAGTCTGTCACATTGTTGGCTTCGGCGACAGTTCGGTGGACTATATCCTGCGGTTCTGGATCAGGGACCCTACCGGCGGTCTGACGAACATCCGTGGAAACGTCTACCTTGCCCTTTGGGATGCGTTCCGGGAACACGGTGTTTCAATCCCGTTCCCGCAGCGCGAGGTGAAAGTCATCGAAGGCTCCGAGCTTGCGACGAAATCGCTCCCGGACTGACGGAACGTTGCGGCTGACAGGGTCTCTCACCTTCCCCATACTATGCGCAACAGAACAAGGGAGACCCTCATGGCAGACGATATCGTACTTCTGGACGGCGCACGCACCGCAATCGGAACATTTGGCGGATCACTTGCAGCAACGCCGCCGATTGATCTTGGGGCAATTGTCGCCCAGGCCGCACTAGAACGCGCTGGCGTCGAGGGTGGACAGATCGGCCATGTGGTCTTTGGCCATGTCATCAACACCGAACCGCGCGATATGTACCTGTCTCGCGTGGCGGCGATGCAGGCGGGCATCCCCGACACAACCCCGGCGATGAACGTGAACCGTCTTTGCGGGTCGGGCGCGCAGGCCATTGTTTCGGCGATCCAGTCACTGATGCTCGGCGATGCTGACTTCGCCTTGGCCGGGGGCGCAGAATCCATGAGTCGCTCACCGTTCATCATCCCGGTCCAGCGTTGGGGGGCCAAGATGGGTGACGTGCGCACACTCGACATGATGCTGGGTGCGCTGAACTGCCCGTTCGGTACAGGCCACATGGGTGTCACTGCGGAAAACGTGGCGGCCGAACATGATGTCACCCGCGAACAGCAAGATGCGTTCGCCTTGACCAGTCAGGAACGCGCAGCAGCAGCAATCAGCAAAGGCCGCTTTGCCAGCCAGATCGTTCCCGTGGACGTCAAAGTGAAACGCGAGATGGTTCCTTTCGACACGGATGAGCATCCCAAAGCAACAACGATGGACGCGCTTGCCGGTTTGAAGACGGTCTTCCAGAAAGACGGAACCGTAACAGCAGGCAATGCGTCCGGGATCAATGACGGTGCGGCCGCGATGGTTTTGTCCACTGCATCTGCTGCCCATAGCGCAGGTCTGAAACCCAAGGCCCGTATCCTTGGCTATGCCCATGCAGGCGTTCGCCCCGAAGTGATGGGCATCGGTCCGGTGCCAGCGGTGGAAAACCTGCTCAAGCGCACGGGCCTTTCCATCTCGGATTTTGACGTGATCGAAAGCAATGAAGCCTTTGCCGCACAGGCGCTTGCCGTGAACAAGGCGCTTGGAATTGATCCCGCAAAGGTGAATCCGAACGGAGGAGCGATTGCGCTGGGTCACCCGGTTGGCGCAACGGGGGCGCTCATCACGATCAAGGCGCTTTACGAACTGGAACGCATTGGCGGGTCGAAAGCGCTGATCACCATGTGTATTGGCGGTGGTCAGGGGATTGCACTGGCCATCGAACGGCTCTGACGGCAGTTCATAACTTGAAGCCCATGGATTTTTTCGTGGGTTTCCTTTCAAACCCGACCGAAGAAACCCGGTCGGGTTAATTTCTTCTTCACCATGATCCCCGACAGTCCCCGTCACAAGAAACGGAGGTCTGGATGAGTGTCGCCAACAAGCTGGCCGAGGAACGCCGCGCGCGTCTGGCGGCGGAGCGTCTACTCGAACTCAAACAAGCCGAGCTTTTTGCCGCCAACCGCAAACTGGGCACCCATGCCCAGAAGCTGAGTAATGAAATTGTCGAAACCCGCGCCGAAGTGGCGATGGTGCGCGGCGAAAATCAGCGGGTGAGAACCGAACTGGGCGTCGCTCATGAGAAAATCCAGATCGCAGAGCGTCGCCTTTGGCATTCGATTGAAACCATTCAAGACGGGTTCGCCTTCTTTGACGCCGACAACCGCATGATCGTCGCCAACCGCGCTTATCTTGCCGTGTTTGACGACCTTCAGGAGGCGCAACCCGGCATCACCTATCCGCGTATCCTGCAACTTCTGACCGAAGAGGGAATCGTCAGTATCGGGAATGAATCTCCTGCGGAGTGGCGCGCCCGGATGCAAGACCGTTGGCAACAGGACGATCCGGAACCGATGGAGATCCAGCTCTGGAACGGCGAACACGTCCGGATTTTTGATCGGCGTGGCCCGTCAGGGGATGTTGTGAGCCTCGCTTTGAACATTACGGCAAGCGTGCGTTACGAAGAACAACTGCACGATGCACGGGAACGTGCCGAAGCGGCCAACCGCGCCAAGTCGGCGTTCCTTGCCAACATGAGCCACGAAATCAGAACACCGATGAACGGTGTTGTGGGCATGGCTGACCTGCTGACCGAAACCGATCTGGACAGCGAACAGCGTCTGTTTGTCGAAACGATCAAACACTCGGGCGAGGCGCTTCTGGTTATCATCAACGACGTTCTGGATTACTCCAAGATCGACGCTGACAAGTTGGTCCTGCACCCTGAACCGTTCGACCTCGAACAGACGCTGCATGAGGTCGTTTTGCTGATGCAGCCCAGCGCGCGGGCCAAGGGCCTGGTGCTCAGGATCGACTACGATGTCCGGCAGCCCACCCGCTTTGTCGCCGATCCCGGCCGCATCCGCCAGATTGTCACAAACCTGATGGGCAATGCGGTCAAGTTCACGCTGGAAGGACACGTCCTCCTGCGTGTCCTCGGCGATGCGGCGGACAAGGATCACGTCACACTGAACATCGTCGTCGAAGACACTGGCATCGGGATCGCGGCAGACAAGGTTGATCATGTGTTCGGCGAATTCAATCAGGTTGAAGATGATCGAAACCGCCAATTCGAAGGAACAGGGCTAGGCCTGAGCATCACCAAGCGCTTGGTCGAGTTGATGGGTGGACATATCTGGATCGACTCGCACGAGGGCGTCGGGAGCAGTTTCGGGTTCAGTATCACCCTCCCGCTTGATCAGGAATGCCGCGAACCGGTGCCAAGGCTTGATCCCGCACTGGAACGAATCCTTGTGATAGACGGAGGAGACTCGGAGGATACAACGCCCCTGGTTGACCAGATCAAAGCCTTGGGAGGCACGCCGGTTCTGTGCACCGATCCGGCAAATCTGACCGCCGAGATGGTCGCAACGGCCAGTCTGACCATCATTGGCCTGGAACCCGACTGCGCGTTGTTCCCTCAGACCATCGCAGCATTAAAGGCAGTCGCCCCGACAAGCCCCGTCCTATCCCTTTCACATGATCCGAAACGTGTGGCAGAGGCCGGGCTGGACCATATCACGACGGTTCAACGCCCCTATGCACGCGCACCGCTTCTTGATGCGATCAAAGCCAGCGCGAAGGCGCCGGAACCTGCACCGAACGTAGATATTCCCGCCAATATCACCGATCTTCCCAAGGTGCTTTTGGCCGAGGACAACCGAACCAACCAATTGGTCTTCCGCAAGATGGTGGGCAAACTGGACATCGCGCTGACGATTGCGAATGACGGGTACGAGGCCGTAACCGCATTCGAAACAGACCGACCCGATGTCATCTTCATGGATATCTCGATGCCCGGCATGGACGGAAAAGAGGCCACCGCCCGCATCCGCTCGATGGAAGGGGAGGGACCGCATGTGCCGATCATCGCCGTCACTGCACACGCGCTGGACGGCGACCGCGACATGATCCTGCAAGCGGGATTGACGGATTATCTGACCAAACCCCTGCGCAAGGACGCGTTGTTAGAAAAACTGGAGCATTATTGTCCGCGGTGTCAGTTGGCCTCGTAGGGTCGCACGAAGACGGGTTTGTCCGCCTCTGACAGATCGTCCCGATATGTATATCCGCCAAGGTCAAAATCCAGAATGGCCTCCGGGTCGGTCAGACGTTTCTGGACGACATACCGCGCCATCGCGCCCCGCGCTTTCTTGGCAAAAAAGCTGACGATCTTGGGGGTCTTGCCGTCGCCCTTGTCCTCCATGAAAGCGGGCGTCACGATGCGCAGGCCCAATGCCTTTGGCGGCACCGCACCGAAATATTCCTGACTGGCGCAGTTGATGAGCGTGTCGGTGTTCAGCTCGGCCGCCTGTGCCTTCAATTGTTTCGCAATCTGGTTGCGCCAATAGTCGTACAGGTTTGCACCCCGACGGGTCTTGAGACGGCTGCCCATCTCGAGGCGATACGCCTGAATGCCATCCAGGGGGCGCAGCAGGCCGTAAAGCCCGGACAAGATGCGCAAATGATCCTGCGCCCAGCGCAGTTCATCCTCGTCCAGTGTATCGGCCTCAAGCCCCTGATAGGTGTCACCGGCAAAGGCAAGCGCAGCTGGGCGCAGATCGTCCGAGGCGGGCGCTTCGTCGAAATCGCGAAACCGGTCGCGGTTCAGCTTGGCCAGATCATCGCTGAGGTCCATCAGGGACTTGAGATTCCCCAAGGTCAGGTTGCGCGCCGTCTTGGCAAGCCGGTTTGCGTCATCCTGAAACACCGGTTCCGTCAAGGTCACGTCACGTTCAGACCAGTCAAGACGTTTGGCCGGGGAGATCACGACAAGCATGGCAGCACCTTTATTGAATTCGCGGTTCCCGGTGATCTAGTTCGCGTTGCGCAGAACGTCCAGAAACGACTCTGCAAACCGCTCTGCACGCCGGTCCCCGATGATGCGGGCAATCCCGGATTCATCCCGCGGTTTGATCTGGGCAACCTTGGCAAGTTGACCCGCTTCGCAGGACATCGGTTTCAGAGTTCCACAGACCCCACGCACCAGTTCCGCCTGAGACGAGAGCAGAGCGTCGTAGATCCCGCCTGCCCCGCCTCCTGCCAATCTGCGCCGCGCGGGATGCGTGTCCGGCACATCCCCCGCAATCACTTCGAGGAAGGCGCGGCCATAACGTTCAAGTTTCTTGGCACCGACCCCGTTGATGCGCGCCATGTCGTCAAGCGTGGCGGGCCGCGTTTCAGCCATTTCGATCAGCGTCTTGTCGGGGAAGATGACGTATGCCGGCACCGACTGTTCCTCGGCAAGAGCGCGGCGTTTGGCCTTGAGGGCAGACAAAAGCGGTGCGTCTTCATCGCTTACCAATGTGCGCACTTGCGGGCGACGTTCGTTGGCCGCTTCGATGCTGTCCCGGCGCAGGTTGATCGACGCTTCGCCGCGCAGGATCGGCCTTGCGGCTTCAGTCATCACCAAGGCACCGTGACGATCAGAGTCAGGGCGCATCAGATCAAAACCCATCATCTGCCGGAACACGGCCTGCCATTCGCCACGTTTGAGATCCTTGCCAACGCCGAAGGTCGGCAGGGCGTCATGGCTGCGCTGCAAGACTTTCTCGGTCCTGGTGCCGAGCAGAATGTCGATGAGATGCCCCGCACCAAAACTTTCACCTGTACGAAGCGCAGCGGACAGCGCCTTGCGCACGGCCTCGGTGCCGTCGAACACCTTGGCGGGTGTATCGCACAGATCACAATTGCCACAGGTGATGTCGTTTTCACCAAAATATCCAAGCAGCGTCTTCCGGCGACACTCCTGTGCCTCGGCCAACCCCAGCAACCCGTTCAAGCGACCGTGGTCGGCATGGCGGCGTTCAGGTGGGGCGTTGCCTTCGTCGATCTGGGACCGGCGCAGGCGAATGTCGTCGGAGCCGTAGAGAGTCAGCGTTTCCGCAGGCGCGCCATCGCGACCGGCGCGACCGATTTCCTGATAGTAGGCTTCGATGGATTTCGGCAGATCGGCATGGGCAACCCAGCGGATGTCCGGCTTGTCCACCCCCATGCCAAAGGCAACTGTGGCGACAACGATCAAGCCGTCTTCAGTGGCAAAACGTGCTTCCACCTGGCGGCGCGCATCGGGGTCCATACCGCCGTGATAGAAACAGGCGGTGTGGCCTTCGGCGTTCAAAGCCTGCGACAGCGTTTCGGTCTTGGCGCGGGTGCCGCAATAGATGATGCCCGACTGGTCTTTGCGGGCCGCCGCAAATTGCAGAATTTGATCACGCGGTTTGTTCTTGGGGGCGAACATCAGGTGAATGTTGGGCCTGTCGAACCCGCGCAGAAAGGTTGTTGGCGCCTGCCCATCGAACAGGCGCGCGACGATTTCATCCTGGGTTTCTGCATCCGCGGTCGCGGTGAACGCGGCCAAGGGCACATCCAGCGCGCGCCGCAATTCGCCGATACGCAGGTAATCAGGGCGGAAATCGTGACCCCACTGGCTGACGCAATGGGCTTCGTCGACGGCGATCAAAGACACACCCGCCTGTTGCAGCATCCGCTGCGTGCCACCCGAGGCAAGGCGTTCCGGGGCAAGGTAAAGCAGCTTCAGTTCGCCGGAATGCAGCATGCCCCAGACCGCGTCGTTCTCTTCGTCGGTATTGGCCGAGGTCAGGGCACCGGCATTGACACCCGCTTCGCGCAGTCCACGCACCTGATCGCGCATCAGGGCGATGAGGGGCGAAATGACCACCGTTACCCCAGGGCGCACCAACGCTGGCAATTGAAAGCACAGGGACTTTCCGCCACCCGTGGGCATGATCGCAAGTACGTTTTCACCCTGTGTCACAGCATCCACGATCTCGGACTGGCCGGGACGGAAACTGTCGAATCCAAAGACATCCCGCAGAATGGCATCTGCGTCGGGCATATCGCGCGGCATCGGTGACCTGTCAGGTTCTTAACTATATCTGCTCTAAATCTGACAGTCTCATACTAAGGATGCGTGAACAAGCCTAAGTGCGGTCAGAAGCTGTAGAACCAGCCTGCGTTGTTCGCCAGCACGATCCGGATGATGTAGACACCGATCAGCGCCACCAGCGGCGCAAGGTCGATCCCGCCCATTGGCGGGAGGATACGCCGAAGGCGGGAATAGAGCGGTTCGAGAATGCGATTCAACGCGTCCCAGATCTGCGCAACGATGGGCTGACGCAGGTTCAGGACCTGGAAATTGATCAGCCAGCTCATGATGACGTGGGCGATAATGAAGAACCACACGATATCGAGCAGCAGCATGAGGATCTGGTAGAGCGATTGCATCGGACGGCTTTCCTTTGACCATGACTTGCCAAGAGGTAGGCGCAAGTGCCCGGAAGAACAAGTCAGAGCGGTTGCCGCGAGGTCGCGGTTGACGTGATCCCCCGTTAGGTCAAGTAGGAAAACAGCAGGAGGTGTCCGATGTATCCGTATATCCGAATGGCGAAAAGCCTATGGCGCGCACGCAAGGCACCAAAGATAGGTCCATGCGGAACTTATGTCTCGCACCATATTTGCTGGCCCTGGGACATCGACATGTGGATGGAGTTGAACAACGGGCGTACTTTGACGCTTTATGACCTGGGGCGGATCCCCTTGGCACAGGTCAACGGGCTGATGGCTGTGGTTCGCAAAAGGCAATGGGGCATGACCATGGCGGGCGTCGTTGTCAGGTATCGGCGTCGCATCCGCGCCTTTGAGCGCTTTGAGATGCGCAGCCGATTGCTATGCTGGGATGAGCGGTTTTTTTACCTTGAACAGTCGATGTGGAAGACAAACGGCGAATGTGCCAATCATGCTGTGTATCGCGCTGCGGTAACCGACAAGAATGGAATTGTCCGCGCGGCTCAGGTTGCCGAGGCGATGAACATGGCAGACGCAACGTCCCCCAAAATGCCCGATTGGGTGTCAAAATGGCTAGAGGCCGAAGACGCCCGACCATGGCCACCGATGCAGGACGCAGTTTAAGCATCACGCCGCTTGTCGCGTTCGCATTTCGCACCCATAACCACGGCAGGGGGAATTGGTATCGTGAACGTCACTCTGCGCAAACGGATCTGGGGCTGGTTCTTTTTTGACTGGGCCAGCCAGCCGTATAACACCCTTCTGATCACCTTTATCTTTGCTCCTTACGTCAAAGAGCTGGTGGGCGACGGATCAACCGCACAATCTGCGTGGGGCTTTGGGATCGGGGCTGCCGGAATCGTGATCGCGCTTCTGGCACCGGTACTGGGCGCGCTGGCTGATACCGGCGGCAATCGCCTCAAATGGATCTGGGTCTTTTCGTTGATGTACATGGTCGGCGCCGGAGGGTTGTGGTTCGCAGCACCGGGCGACTTCAGCCTGATCCTGATCCTGACCTTTTTTGCCATCGGCATGATCGGGATGGAGTTTGCCACAACGTTCACCAATTCCATGCTGCCTGACCTTGGAACCCCGGAAGAGATCGGGCGGATTTCCGGAAATGGCTGGGCCTTTGGTTATGTAGGTGGTCTGGTCGCGCTTGTGATCATGCTGTTGTTCTTTGCCGACAACGCTGAAACGGGACGAACCCTGATCGGACTGGAGCCTGCATTGGGCCTTGATCCAGCCGAGCGGGAAGGCACGCGTGCTGTGGGCCCTTTGGTTGCGATCTGGTTTGCAGTGTTCATGATCCCGTTTTTCCTGTTCGTCCGTGATCCCAAGGCACACAAGGCACCCAAAGGTGCGGTCAAGCTGGCCTTGCGGGACTTGCGCGAGACCCTGCGCCGCTTGCCACAGGAGCGGTCTTTGTTCGCCTTTCTGGGATCGGCAATGTTCTACCGGGACGCGCTGAACGGGATGTATGCCTTTGGCGGCATTTATGCAGCCGGTGTGCTCGGCTGGAGCGTTCAGAATGTCGGCATCTTCGGAATCGTGGCGATCATTGCAGGGGCGATTGCAGCGTGGATCGGCGGGATGGCGGATTCGCGGTTCGGGCCAAAGCCGGTGATCGTGGCCTGTATTCTTGCCCTGACGGCTGTGGCGATTTCGATTGTTCTGATCTCGCGCGATGCAATATTCGGAATTCCCTTGCCCGACGGGTCGGCCCTTCCGGATATCGCGTTTTATATCATCGGTGCCGTGATCGGCGCTGCAGGCGGTGTGATCCAGTCCGCCAGCCGGACCATGATGGTGCGACAAGCCAACCCGGCGCGGATGACCGAAGCGTTTGGCCTCTATGCCCTTGCAGGCAAAGCGACCAGTTTTTTGGCACCGCTGCTGATCGGGATCACCACCTACGCCACCGGGTCGCAGCAATTGGGGGTCAGTCCGGTGATAGGGCTTTTCCTGATCGGTCTTGTGTTGTTAGTCTGGGTCAAACCAAACGGGCATCGGACAGCAACATGAAACGGGCATCGCTTCTTATCGGTCTGGCTTTCCTTCTGGCGGCATGTGGTGGAGACACCGGACCACGCAACAGCGAGTCGGCATCGCTTTCGGCCAATCGCTCAAGCGGCGTTTTAAGCACGCGGGAAGCAAAGCAGCTTTTCGGCGGAATGAATACCGGATCAAGCCAGCCTCCGGCAGCATATGGAAGTTATGCCAAGGGCTGTGCCGCAGGGGCCGTTCAGTTGCCCGAGACAGGTCCGACATGGCAAGCGATGCGCCTGTCGCGGAACCGCAACTGGGGTTTGCCCGAGACGGTTGATTTCCTGCAAGATCTGTCACGCATTGCCGCAAGAGAACCCGGTTGGGCCGGGCTTTATCTCGGCGACATGAGCCAACCGCGCGGGGGGCCGATGCTGACCGGACACGCCAGCCACCAGATCGGGTTGGACGCAGACATCTGGATGCGTACCCCGGACCGTCTGAACCTGACCCAAACAGAGCGCGAAAACATCTCGTCGATCTCGATGCGCCGCTCCAACGGTGCGTTCACCAATGACCAATGGACCAAATCGCACCACAACATCATCAAGGCCGCCGCGAGCGATCCGCGTGTTGCGCGCATTTTCGTGTTCCCCGGTGCGAAGGTCGCCATGTGCAACGCCGAAACCGGTGACCGCAGTTATCTGCGCAAGATCAGACCCTGGTACGGGCATCACTATCACTTCCATGTGCGACTAAGTTGCCCGCGCGGGATGCGCGGATGCGTCGATCAGGCCGCGCCGCCAGCGGGTGACGGGTGTGCCGATGCGCAGGCCTGGGTGAACAACATCCTGAACCCACCGCCGCCCGACCCCAATGCACCACCACCGCGTCCACGTCGGGAACTGACACTTGCCGATCTTCCTGCACAGTGTGAAGCCGTGTTGTCGTCGAACTGATGACCATTGAGCACTGATCCCGCTTTGGCGCGAAACACTCCATCCGCCCGTTTCCTCTCGTCTTATCACTGGACGAGAGAACGAGAAGCGTTTGGCGGGTATTCCGGGATCATACTTGCCCCCGATGGCGCGGATTTTACGCTGCTCAGCGACCGGGCCCACCTGATCGAAGGCACGATTTTCCGGCATGGGACCCGCATCATCGGCGTGCGCAGCACCGAGATCGCACCGCTTGATTTCCCCGACAGCCTGTTTGCCAAGCCTTCGCAACGCGACACCGAAGGCTTGGCGCGTGATGCAAATGGGCGACTCTATATCTCGCTGGAAAGTGACAACCGGGTGATCCGGCAAGAGGTCGATGGCTCTTGGTCGATCCTGCCCGACTATCCGGCGATTGATGCGCTACCGCTCAACCGAGGCCTGGAAGCGTTGGCTATCTCGCCTGACGGAGCGGTTTATTCCTTGCCGGAAGTGTCGGAGGGATTGCAGGTTCCCTTTCCCGTCTTTCGATACCGTGACGCGCAGGGCTGGGATCAGCCATTTTCGATCGTACGCAAGAACGGGTTTTTGCCCGTGGGGGCCGATTTTGGCCCCGATAACCGCCTTTATGTTCTGGAACGTGGGTTTGGCGGTTTTGGTTTTGCCAGTCGCGTGCGGCGTTTTGATCTCGGCAATGCAACGACCGCAGCTTTGGACGGTGAAACCCTTCTGACCAGCAGGACGCGTCAGCATGACAACCTTGAAGGCCTGTCGGTCTGGCTGGCCGAGGACGGATCCTTGCGGCTGACAATGGTGTCTGACGACAATTTCAACTTTTTCCAGAAAACCGAAATCGTGGAATACGCCGTCAGCTATTAACTTGTCTGTGCCGAGGTGTCGCTATAAGCGTCGCGCTATTCCCGGCTTTCGGGAATCAAGTCCCCGCAACCTTGGCAAAACGGGAGTCGAAATGACCCGCGCACATCTTCCTGGCATTATCGCCATGGCCCTCATCGTGTTGGCCTCTAACATTCTGGTTCAGTTCCTTTTCGGGAATTGGCTCACTTGGGGCGCCTTTACCTATCCTCTGGCTTTTCTCGTCACCGATTTGATGAACCGCCTCTACGGCCCCGGACCCGCACGGCAGGTCGTGTTCGCCGGCTTCGTTGTTGGCGTGTTCTGTTCGCTTGTCGGGACTCAGATTCAGGGTGAATTCGGACCTTTGGTGACCTTCCGGATTGCGCTGGCATCCGGTCTCGCGTTCCTGACTGCACAACTTTTGGATGTTGCGATCTTCGACAAGATGCGCGGCGGCGCATGGTGGCGCGCGCCTCTGGCATCAACGTTGATCGGCGCCACAATTGATACCGCGCTCTTTTTCACAATCGCGTTTTCTGGCGCGCTGACCTTTATCGAAGTCGACAACGACGTGTCTTGGGCAGGTGAGATGCTTCCTTTACTGGGGGCTGGCCCGGTTGCACCGCTTTGGGTGTCACTTGCCGTGGCAGACTGGATGGTCAAGATCGCGCTTGCGTTGGTCGCACTGATACCTTTTCGACTCATCGTCCTTCGTTTTCGTGAAAACTCGGCATTGTCATGAGAAAAAGGTTGCGCCTTGCGCAAAGCCTGTCACCCTGAAGCTGCGTTTTATCAACAGCTGAAAGGAGGTGATCCAGTGTCGAGAGAGGTATTGGAGAGAGGTGTCGGAACAGTTCGAGAGGCAGTCATCTAGGGCAACCCCTGGGTGAAGAGCCCATTGAATTGGTGAGGAGCCTAACCGGACCCCGCCTCCGTAAGTCTCGAAGGGTCGCCCATGTGGCGACCCTTTTTGCATGAGACCCTCAACACCATGTGATGAATTATGTTGCTCATTTCTGACACCATCACCATCGAAGACTGGGAACTGACCGAACAGTTCATCCGCGCCTCCGGGCCGGGTGGGCAAAATGTCAACAAGGTCTCAAGTGCCGTGGAATTGCGGTTCGAGGCCGAAAGATCACCAAATTTGCCCGGTCCGGTGAAAAACCGGCTGCGCCGCATCGCCGGGCGCAGATGGAGCAAGGAAGGTGCGCTGATCCTTCAGGTGGATGAAACCCGGTCACAGGCACGCAACCGCGACATCGCGCGGGACAGGTTGAAGGAAATGATCCTCCAAGCCCTCAAACCGCCGAAACGCCGCATTCCGACAAAGCCGACACTGGGGTCCAAGAAACGGCGGCTGAAAGCCAAGAAGGTTCGCGGCGACGTAAAATCACTGCGCGGCAAGGTCGATCCGGACGGATCCTGAAACCTTTCGCATTAAGCGAAGAGGCCAACGCGCCGGGTCAGAATCGGTCGAGCAAGCGTTCCAGGTATTCCAGTTCCTCTTCCGGACGTTCTCCCTCACCCGAGCGGCGACGGATTTCGTCAAGCAACTCGCGCGCGCGGCGATAGACATCTTCCCCTTGCAACAGGTTCTCGTTTGACCCGATCTGCCCGTTCGATCCGACGTTCCGACCCAGCGGATCGCGCTGCTGACCTGGGTCTGTACCATCTGCCATGCCCTGTTGGCCCTGACCCTGCTGCTGTTGTTGTGCCATCGCTTCGCCAAGGTTGCGCATCCCTTCACGAAGCGCTTCCATCGCTTCGGACTGGTTGTCGATGGCACCAGCAAGATCATCCCCGCGCAACGCCTCTTCGGCCCCTTCCATGGCCCCTTCGGCACGGTCCAATGCCTCGCGGGCGGCATCACCGGCTTCAGTGCCAGCACCGGGCAGGTTCTGGGATTGACGGTTCAATTCCTGGCGCAAGGCGCGCTGCCGTTCGGCAAGGCTTTCTTCAAGGCTTTGACCTTCACCATTCTGGCCTTGGCCCGGCTGTTGACCGGGTTGCTGTCCCTGACCCTGCTGTTGGCCTTGACCCTGCTGCCCTTGTTGTTGGCCCGGCTGTTGACCCTGTTGTCCCTGCTGCCCCGGATTGAACTGTTCCTGAAGATCGCGGAACGCCTGATCGGACAGGCCCTGCTGGTCGCGCAGCGTTTCCGCCAGACCTTCCATAGCCTGTTCCCCCGGCGACTGGCCCTGTTGGCCCTGCCCTTGGGTGACCTGCATGTTTTCCATCATCTGGCGCAGCTGTTCGAGCGCTTCCTGCGCTTCGGCCATACGGCCCTGTTCCATCAACTCCTGAATGCGGTCCATCATTTCCTGGAGATCGTTCTGGCTCATCTCCATCATGTTCTGGTTCTGATTCTGGGTCATCTCCTGATCAGGGTTTTCCTGAGCATCCCGCTGGGCCTGACGCGACAATTGACGCAGGTAGTCATCCGTTGCTTCACGCAACTCCTGCATCAGTTCGGCAATTTCCTGATCCGAGGCACCGTTGCGCATCGCCTCTGACAGCCGATCCTGCGCCCGCTGCAAACGTTCGAGCGCATCCTCGAGATCACCTTCTTCAAGACGCAAGGCAAGATCCCACATGGCTTGCGAAATTTCGGCCTGTTGGTCATCGGTCATCTGAACCTGAGACAGCGCCTCAACACGGCGCATGATGGTGCGCAGACGCAAGAAATCGGTACTTGAACGGAAAACGTCATCGGGCCGGTGCGAAATGGCCCGCATCAGCATCGCGATGTCTGCCGCGTTCTCCCGGTTCCACAATAGCGACCTGCGCAGGTCAATGATGGCAGCCGCCATCGGATCAAAAAAGCGCCGACCCGGAAGGTCGATCACTTCGGATGGTGCTTCGCCCATCTGGTCCGCCTCGTCGACGACACTCAGGCTGATCGTGACGGGCAGGTTGGCCCAAGGATGTTCCGAAAAATTATCGACAAGCGTTTCGGTAAATTCCGACCGATCACCGGCAATCGGCATCGGCAAGGGCAGTTCGATCATCGCGCGGGATTCTGGATCAATCCGCAGGCCATAGCGCCGGTTGACCGCATCCAGCGCAAGTTCGATCCGCATGGTGCCGTTGGCCACGGCGTAATCGTCCTTTGCGGTAAACGGGATTTGCGCTTCGCCGTCGTAGCTGACCTCGATCTCACCATCGCGGTTGACCTCGGGTGCGCGATCAGGCGTTGCCACAACATTCCAGGAGCGCCCACCGGGTCCGTCAATTTCAAGTCGGCCGGATTGCTCAACATTGAATTCCTGCGCCGTATTTGTCGATGCTGCGATCAAGTCTTCCGGAGTGGCGATCGGGGACACGCTGCCCGATACCGTCTCGGACACACTCAGCGCGCCCACCTCGCCGTAAAAGCGCAGGGTGACACGGCTGCCTTGCGGCGTTTCAAGCTGAGCCACATCAATGTCATTCAGATAGATCGACGGCAGTCCCGTGTAATACGGCGGCTCCAGCCAGCCTTCCCATGTAGGGCCTGACGCCAGATCGGATCCGGTTGGGCCCATCGCAGAAACAGTCTGCACCTTGAGCACCGACCCAAACACGCCGGCAACCAGAAACGCCAGAACAGCCACATAGCGCAATGCGAAAGGATCCGCCTTGGCGACCCGAAGATCGGGTTCAGCCGCTCTTGCATTCTTGAGACGGGCCACCATTCGCGCCTGGTGCGCTTTCCAGACAGTCGAGGAGGCCGCATCACCCGCGCCAATGGCCTGACTGTCCATGGAGGCCAGGATCGGATTGCCGGGCAGCGTCGCATCCAGGCGCGCAAGGGCCGAAGCTTGCGTTGGCCACGAAAAGCGGCGCACACCACGCACAAACGCCCAAAGCGCACCAAGCCCTGAAATCCCGATCACGGTCCAAACCGCTTCGACTGGAAGGTAATCCTGCAGACCAAGCATCAGAAAGGCGAGAACGGCAAAGATCACCGACCAGAATGGCCAGAACGCACGCACAATGGTTTCGGCCCCCATACCCAATCGGGTCAGGAACAACGGCCAACGCAGGGCCGTGTTTATCTCGTTTGGCAGGTCATCGCGTGCGGTCATTCCGATCTCCCGGCTCCTTGACTGCAGGGGAATACCTCACAGCCATGGGGGAATGGTATCTCGGTTTATGATTTCGTCAAAGTCGGGGCGCTGCCGAATGACGGCGAATTGATCACCCTTGGCCAAAACTTCAGGCACAAGGGGCCGCGTGTTGTATTCGCTGGCCATCACCGCGCCGTACGCCCCCGCAGATCGGAACGCCACAAGGTCACCCGCTTGAAGGGGCGGCATCATGCGATTCTTGGCAAAGGTATCCCCGGATTCGCAAACCGGCCCCACGATGTCATAGGGCTGTTGCTCGACTCCCGGAGAAGGCTCGATGATGGGTACAATGTCGTGATACGCGTCATACATCGCCGGGCGGATGAGATCGTTCATTGCCCCATCCAGGATCAGGAACTGCCGCCCCTCGCCCTGTTTCACATAGATCACGCGACTGACCAGAATACCCGCATTTCCGACAATCAGACGACCTGGTTCTATCTCGATCTCGCAGCCCAGATGGCCTACCGTCCGTTTGATCAGCGCGCCGTAATCTGACGGCAACGGCGGGGCCTCATTGGATCGCGCATAAGGAATGCCAAGACCACCGCCCAGATCAAGCCGCATGATGGTATGCCCATCGGAGCGCAGTTGCTCAGTCAACTCTGCCACTTTGCGATAGGCAAGCTCATAAGGTTCCAGATCGGTCAATTGGGATCCGATATGCACGTCGATACCGATCACCTTGATCCCCGGCAGCGCCGCAGCCTCGGCATAAACCGAACGGGCCTTGCCAATCGGAATCCCGAACTTGTTTTCGGATTTCCCGGTGGCAATCTTTGCATGGGTCTTGGCATCGACATCCGGATTGACGCGCACGGTGATCGGCACGATCACGCCCATCGCCGTCGCAACCTCGGAGATGACATGCAATTCCGGTTCGCTCTCAACGTTGATCTGGCGGATTCCGCCCTCCAGAGCGGCCCGAATTTCAGACCGCGTTTTCCCGACACCCGAGAAAACAATGCGGTCCCCCGGAACTCCGGCGGCCTTGGCACGCGCGTACTCTCCGCCCGACACCACATCCATGCCTGCACCAAGGTCCGCCAAAGTCTTGAGAATGGCCTGATTCGAAGCCGCTTTCATCGCATAGCAAACCAAGTGATCCATGCCGTCGAGCGCGTCATCGAAAAGTTGGAAATGCCGCGTCAGGGTTGCGGTGGAATACAGGTAAAACGGCGTCCCGACTGCGGCTGCAATATCGGAAACCGATACGTCTTCGACGTGTAATTCGCCGTCACGATAGAGAAAATGATCCAAAGCCGCCTCCGATCCAGACCGCGCCGCAGTAACCCAGCGCCGTAATCTGCGCCACCCTTCCTGCTTCTTCTTTTTCCAAATATGCAAACGCGACACGTGCCACAAAGGCAGGTGTCACATGATGGTTCACTCGACCGGACGCGCACGCAGGAACAGGTACAGCGGAAGACCGCAACTGACACCGATGCAATAGGTCGCCGGTATGGCGATCAGCGCAACCCAGTTCCGCCGCACCGCAACCTCGGCAATGATCCAGATGGTCAGAGTGACAGCGGCTATTGTCAGATCCCAAGTCAGGCCGGTGGTGGCGTCGTTCACATACCAGGCGTCAATCATCGCGCCCAGTGACCAGCCATTTTCCTGAAACCATGACACGAAATAAAACATCGGGTGGATCGCCCCCCAAACGGCAAGGGCAAGATAAATCCAGCGCATTGGCGACATCAGAAACTTGCTCCTACCGTAACGGGCCCCGAGCGCACGCTGACTCCGGTCGATGTCCGTACGCCTTCGGTGCCGACGGATACAGTCGTGTTGACCGATGGCGTGATCGGAGGACCGTCTGCACCGCAGGCAGATAACACAGCCAATCCAGCAATCAGCATGACGGCTTTCATCCCAGCACCTTTTTCCAACGCGCGACCTGTTCGCGGACACGATCAGGCGACGTTCCACCATAGCTCGTGCGACTGGCAACCGAATTATGCACGCCCAGCACCGCGAACACGTCCGAGGTGATGTCGGCATGAACGGATTGCATGTCCTCAAGGCTCAGATCCGGCAAATCGCACCCTTTCTTCTCGGCCATGGCGACCAGTGACCCGGTCACATGATGCGCGTCGCGGAAAGGTAGGTCGAGCGTGCGCACAAGCCAGTCCGCAAGATCGGTCGCGGTGGAAAACCCGGCAGAGGCAGCCGCCTCGAGATTGGCGCGGTTGGCGGTCATGTCCTTGACCATGCCCTCCATCGCGGCGAGCGCCAGCATCCAGTTGTCGGCCGCATCGAAGACCTGTTCCTTGTCTTCCTGCATGTCCTTGGAATAGGCCAGCGGCAAACCCTTCATCACCATCATCAGCGCGACGTTGGCTCCGAAGATGCGCCCGATCTTGGCGCGGATCAGTTCCGCCGCATCGGGGTTCTTCTTTTGCGGCATGATCGAAGATCCCGTTGAGAACCGATCCGACAGGGTGACAAAGCGGAACTGCGCTGAGGACCAGATCACCAGTTCTTCGGCAAATCGGCTCAGGTGCATGGCTGAAATACTGGCGACACTCAGAAACTCCAACGCAAAATCCCGGTCACTCACGGCATCAAGGCTGTTGGCCATCGGGCGGTCAAAGCCCAAAGCCTCTGCCGTCATATCCCGATCAATCGGAAAGGAAGTGCCTGCCAACGCTGCCGCGCCCAAAGGTGATTCGTTCATCCGCTTGCGCGCGTCCTGAACGCGGCTCAGATCGCGGGCGAACATCTCGACATAGGCCATCATGTGATGACCCCATGTCACCGGCTGGGCGGTCTGCAAATGCGTGAAACCCGGCATCACCCAATCGGCTCCCGCTTCGGCCTGAGACAGCAACCCGCTGATAAGCGCCGTCAGGCCCGAAGAAGCCGCATCCAACTGATCGCGCACCCAAAGCCGGAAATCGGTGGCCACCTGATCGTTGCGCGACCGGCCAGTGTGCAAACGCCCTGCCGGTTCGCCAATTACTTCTTTCAGCCGCGCCTCGACATTCATGTGAATGTCCTCAAGCGCAGTCAAAAAGGTGAACGCGACTGTTTCCATCGCTGACAATAAGGTGAGCGAGGCTTCCCGCATCGCCGCCGCATCGCTAGGTGTTACGATACCTTGCGCAGCCAGCATTGCGGCGTGAGCCCTCGACCCGGCGATGTCCTGTGCCGCCATGCGTTTGTCGAACCCGATCGAGGCGTTGATCGCCTCCATGATTGCATCGGGACCGGCGGCGAAACGGCCACCCCACATCTGGTTCGAGGTTTTGTCGGACATGTCTTGCACCCTTCGGAGGGAAAATGAAGAAAACGCTTGCCGCCATCCTCTATACGGGCCTCGTTGCGCTTGCAAACCCGGCGCTGGCCGATCTGGCCAAAGCCGAAGCGATGCGCGACGGCGACATGAAAAAGCTGACTTTCCACAGCGAAGCGCAACCCGCGGGAACAGCTGAGTTCACCACCTTCGACGGCGATCCCATGTCGCTGGAGCAATACAAGGGCAAGTGGGTGCTGTTGAATTTCTGGGCCACCTGGTGCGCGCCGTGCCGCAAGGAAATGCCGATGTTGTCGGACCTTCAGCGCGAATTTGGTGGCGAGGATTTCGAAGTTGTCACACTTGCGACCGGTCGGAACCCGCCGCCGGCCATGAAAAGCTTCTTTGACGAAATCGGCGTCGATAACCTGCCGCTCCATCGTGATCCCGGTTCGGCACTTGCGCGGGAAATGGGCGTTCTGGGCTTGCCGATTACCGTGATCCTGAATCCCGACGGTGACGAAGTCGCCCGGATGCGCGGCGATGCAAATTGGGCGTCGGACAATGCAAAGGCCATTTTACGCACGATCCTGGGCCAAGATTCCGCTGGCTGAGCCAATCCTTCAGCAATCAGGAGCTTCGGATGCGCCCCCCGACGCTCACACAACACACAGCGCTTCACCTCGTCGAATGGTTGTAGCTGCCACTCGCGCCCCCGTGTGTGCCTTGATGTGTGGTTAAACCCGAAGCCCCTGTGCTGCGACAGTGCAATCAACATGCGTCATGTTCCCGCGCAACGCGGTGCCAGTGAGCAAGAAGAGAGAGTGGACAGTGTCAGAGACCTGACGCATGGACGCACCTGTGTTCGAGCCCCCGCCCAACAGGTTTGTATTTGTCAGAAATGCGGCGGCGGGGAAAGCTATTTGCCATATTCACCCCTGTTGCCCCCCTTTTCGGCGAACAATCCCGTTCAGTCGGTCCGGTTTGTGATCTGACGCCGCCCCAATCCTGCCTTATTTGCGCCTCAAATCATGCCAGAGAGCTGAGCAACATCAGAATCAACACCACTATCAGAACGTGTCAGGAATACCCGATCCTGCCGACGCTTTCATAGGCCACGAACCCTGCGTCCCTGACCACATCCGCGTTGTAGATGTTGCGCAGGTCAGCCATGGACGGGTGTGCCATGCTGCCAGCAATCTGAGCCAGGTCCAACGCGCGGAATTCGTTCCACTCGGTCAGCAACACCAAAAGGTCAGCATCCTTGACCGCCTCATAGGGGTCTTCCTGCCATTGCACGCCGGGCAAAAGGGCCTCACCCTCGTGCTGGCCCTGCGGATCACAGACACGCACCTTGGCACCCCCCCCGACCAGCGCAGGCACGATGGTCAACGAAGGCGCATCGCGCATGTCGTCCGTGTTCGGTTTAAAGGTCACGCCCAGAACGGCAATCGTCTTGCCATTGAATGATCCATCGCAGAGATCCTGCAATTTTTCGATCATCCGTCGCTTGATGTCTTCGTTCACCGCAATCACAGCCTCGGTAATATACATCGGGCTGGCATGATCCTGACCGATGCGGGCAAGCGCCTTGGTGTCCTTGGGAAAACACGATCCGCCATAACCCGGCCCTGCGTGCAGGAACTTGTTGCCGATGCGATTGTCCATGCCCATGCCCTTGGACACCTGCTTCACATCCGCGCCGACTTTTTCACAAAGAGCCGCGATTTCGTTGATAAAGGTGATCTTGGTCGCCAGAAACGCGTTGGCGGCGTATTTGATCATCTCGGCGGATTCGAGGTCCGTGGTGACGATCGGGAAATCCCGCAGGTAAAGCGGACGGTAAATATCCGACATGACAGTTGCGGCACGATCGGTTTCAACACCCACAATCACGCGGTCAGGTTTCATGAAGTCATCAATTGCCGCACCTTCCCGGAGGAATTCGGGGTTTGACGCCACATCGAAATCCAGATCCGGGTTGGCAGCCGCAACCACGTCTCGCACCTTGCGGTTTGTCCCCACGGGGACAGTCGATTTCGTGACGATGACAACATACTCTTTCGCCGCCTTGGCGATCTCTTCGGCAGCGGCCATGACGTAAGTCAGATCGGCATGCCCATCACCCCGGCGTGTCGGTGTGCCAACCGCAATGAAAACGGCGTCGGCTCCGTCGATGGCGGCGTTCAGGTCGAGGGTGAATTCAAGACGCCCCGCTTCGACGTTCTTGGCCATGAGCACATCAAGTCCCGGTTCATAGATCGGAACTTCACCGCGTTCCAACATGTCGATCTTGCGCTGATCCTTGTCCACACACACGACGCTGTGGCCGAAATCCGAGAAACACACCCCGGACACAAGACCCACATACCCGGTCCCGATCATCGCAATCTTCATGTAACTGCCCTTGCACTTTTGATGACGTTTTGCGCTTGGTGGTTTGTGTGGTCAACTACAGTATTGGCCTGTAGTAAAAGAAAAAGGCGCGCTGTGGCAGCGCGCCCTGCTTTCAAAATACGCTCGAACTGGCTCAGGAGCCGGATTCAGGACCAACCGACACGAGGTATGCATAGACGTCTTCCATACCCTTGCGCAGACGGAAGGACATCTTGGATCGTGCGCCGCTGTCGTCCAGATACTCTGCAAGAAACGCCTTGGGGTCCTGAACATACGAGACAAAGTGCTCTTCGTCCCAGACGAGACCGGCTTCACCCGCCGCCACAAGGCTATCACCATAGCGGAAATCTTCATTTGTGCCTGCCTGACGACCGATGATGCCATAAAGGTTCGGACCAGTACGGCCACCCTTGACGATTTCGGTGCCATCGTCCGCGACGATCATGTGGCAGGACTTGCACTTGTTGAATTCTCGCTCACCCGCTTCGGCATCTTGTGCCAACGCTGCACTGGACCCCGCCAACAGCAGAGCCGCAGTTGCGATCATGATTTTCATTCTTGAACTCCTCTTCCGTGTTCGGACGCACGCTAGCGCGATCTTGCCCTGTTAACCAATAGCAAAGCCTTCAAGTTCCCGACGAGGTAACCGCAACCCTGTCAAAGTCAAGCAACCTGGTGCGCAATAGCACATTGTTTCCATAGGGTTGCGAGCGCCTGAACCAACTGTTCAATATCTGCGTCCGAATGAAGCGGACCCGGCGTAAAGCGCAGGCGTTCCGTGCCTTTCGGCACTGTGGGATAGTTGATCGGCTGAACATAGATCCCGTAATCCTGCATCAGGATATCCGCCAGCATGCGGCATTTGACAGGATCCTTGATCATCACCGGGATGATGTGGCTCGGATTGTCCATATGCGGAATGCCCTGATCGTCAAGACGCTTGCGCAGCTTGGCCACCTGTTCCTGCTGCTTGCGGCGTTCGGTGTCGCTTTGCTTGAGATGCTGGATGGATGTGCGCGCAGCGGCAGCGACGGCGGGCGGCAAGGCAGTGGTAAAGATGAACCCACTCGAAAAAGACCTTATGAAATCGCACATTGACTCGGTGCCGGTGATATAGCCCCCCATGACGCCAAACGCCTTGCCCAGCGTGCCTTCGATCAGGGTAATCCGATCGGCCAGACCTTCGCGTTCGGACACACCTCCGCCGCGCGGGCCGTACATGCCGACAGCATGAACTTCATCGAGATAGGTCATCGCGCCGTGTTTCTCGGCCACTTCGACAATCTCTTTCATCGGACAAATATCGCCGTCCATTGAATAGACAGATTCAAAGGCCACGATCTTGGTCGCATTCGACGGCAGCGCTGCAAGTTTGCGATCCAGATCTTCGGGGTTGTTGTGCTTCCAGATCACCTTGTTGCACCGCGCATGGCGGATGCCTTCGATCATCGAGGCGTGGTTCAACTCGTCCGACAGGATCACCGCATCCGGCAAACGTGCGCCCAGCGTCGACAGCGCTGCCCAATTGGAAACATAGCCCGACGTAAAGAGAAGCGCGGCTTCTTTGCCATGCAGATCGGCAAGTTCACTCTCCAGCAGCTTGTGCTGGTGGTTGGTGCCGGAAATGTTCCGTGTCCCCCCCGCGCCGCAGCCGTTCTCGGCCACCGCGTCCTGCATCGACTTGATCACCTTGGGATGTTGGCCCATGCCCAGATAGTCATTTGAACACCAGACCGTCACTTCGTCAGGACAGTCGTCATCATGTGACTTGGCCTTTGGAAAAGCCCCACACTTGCGCTCCAGTTCGGCGAAAATTCTATAGTTACCCTCTTCCTTCAGGGCATCGAGCTGGGCATTGAACAGGCTGTCAAAGTCCATGGGCGTCCTCCGTTCGTATCGTCTTGTCTTGTTGTTTTGGTTTGGGCGCGGGGATCATCCAGCGCCATAGTTTTTCGTCGGGCAGCGGCAGCACCATGAACCAATGCTCGAGCAGCGCGAGCGCGGTCATGGCCGCCAACAGAGAAAAGCCAATCGCATCTCCCGGCGACGTGGCGGAGAAAATGCGTTCCAGCCAGCAGGCGACGGCAAAGGTCAGCGCGCTGACCGAAATCGGGAACAGCCAGTTCATCTTGGCATGTCGGAAATGGCTGGGCAGGTGCGCAAGCGGCTGCGGCAGGAATTCGGTGTTGATCTTGGGCACACCCAGAAACAGGTTCAACTTGGCAGAGACACGCGCAAAGAAGAGCACCGCGAATGTCCAGAACCCGAACGCGTTCGCGGCGTCCTGTGTAAACAGCCAAAGACCGACAAGCGTCGCGAACAGCAGCATCTCGTGATACGCGATGGTGCCCCAGGCCCGGATAAAGCGTTCCCATTCCGGGATGTCGGCCCGACATTCATGCACGTTTGGCCCTGTGATCGTCCCGGTCAGAAACGCTATCTCGATCCAGGCCCAAAGCGCCAGAGCCGCAAGAAACGCATGATAGGCGGCCGCCGTGCTGTCCAGACCTTCGGTGGCCCAGATGCCATAGGCCCCGACAAAGAACACGGGCAATGCGCCCCACGTCAACGTCCGTCCAAACCGCGCGCCATAGCGGTCGGCGTACTTTACGACCATGAGGATCGCGCCGGTGGAAAACCACCAGACAAAAAGCGCCACAAGGGCTGCGATCCAAGGGTCATTCAACACGCGTGCTTGTCCTTCTTCTTGTTCCAATTACCCTTGGGGGTGGGGCAAAGCCCGCGTACAGTCGCCGCCGTGAAGCTGCGAAACCACTTTAGTAAGCAGGAACCAAACGTGTGCTTTCGGGCACCTGATGTTTGTTTGCCGGAATTGTATAAAGCGACACAAAACACATCGCCGCCTTTGCCGACCCCGCCCATTCCCTGAGCTTTCCACCCAAACCACCCTGCGCTTTGGCTTCTGCGATCTGCACATTTGCCCGCTGGAGTTTTTCCAGCGTCGGCTGCCAACGCGGATGCTCGATATCCAGCGTGATCGGGAAAATCTGCTGTGTCAGCACCGAGGTTTTGGTGAACACCTCGTGCGCGTACCAGTCCGGATCGACGCCCAGCGCCTCGTGGAACTTGGGACGTTGGTGATCGCGGACATACATCGTCGCGTAGACGGCCGTCAGGAAGAACTTGATCCAGTAGACGTTCCTGCCCGAGGTCAGCTTGGGGTCGGTCTTCATCAAAAGCGCAAAGGCCTCACCGTGGCTGAACTCGTCATTGCACCACTCCTCGAACCATTTGAAGATCGGGTGAAACCGGTGTTCAGGGTGTTCCTGAAGATGCCGGAAAATGGTGATATAACGGGCATAGCCGATCTTTTCCGACAGGTAGGTTGCGTAGTAGATAAACTTTGGCCGGAAATAAGTGTATTTCTTCTTCTGCGTCAGGAAACCAAGGTTCACCGCAACACCCGCCTCACGCAGCGCATCGTTGATGAAACCGGCATGCCGGGCCTCGTCACGCGCCATCAGTTGGAACAGTTGTGTGATGTCCTTGTTGTTCCCGCGGCGCTTCATCTCTTTGTAAAGAACGCAACCCGAGAACTCGGCGGTGCAGCTCGAAATCAGGAAGTCGATGAACTCTTTTTTAAGTCCCGGCTCCATGTTCTCCCAATCGACATGGTCCCAATCTTCGTTCTTCTTGAAGTGGCCCTTGTTCGGATCCGCAACCATCTGGGCGATCAACTGGTCCCACTCGTTGCGGATGCCATCGACATTTATGGCGTCCAGCTCATCGAAATCCGTGGTGTAAAAGCGCGGTGTGAGAAGCGTGTTCTGCATCGCGACTTCGGTAGCCGCCTTGCTGTCGAACTTCGCCTGCTCTTCCTGAATGGCGAGTCCCTCTTCGACGGTTGTTGCGTCGGCGGAATGCGTGGCTTGGATGTTCACAGCGTCACCTCCTCGGAAAAGGAAAATTCACATAGCTCCATCACTTCGAAATCACCGGTCAGTCGGGTCCAAAGCTGTTCGAGCTTGGATGCGCGGAATATGATGGCTTCGCGGTCTTCGCTGACCACTTCGCCGAACGGTGCCATGATTTCCGGCCCCTGAACTTTCACCTCGTCGCCGGGATAAATCACCGCGCCGTTGTTGAAGCGCACATGTGCATGAAGGCTTTCGAAACAGTGGCTGATTTCCACCGTGCACGGCGCCCTTTCGATATCTTTTGTCAACAGACCCATTGTCCGATTCCCTTTCGGTTAGTTCAGCAGCCTGGCGAAAGCCGCCGAGTTATCGTGGCCGAAACCCATCAGGTCAGCCCCCCATCCCGTGCTGGGATCAAAGATCTCAAGACGGTTGTTTTCACGCGCCCGAACGATCACAGGACCATCCAGATCGACCCGAGCCTTGGTGCGTTCCCGTTGCAGGACACGCCATACTCCAGAGATAAAGCCGCCTTCGTCGGTGCTGTATTCTGCAAAAAGCGTGCCGTCCTCTGCAAAGACCTTAGCCGAGCCGCTCATATTGCCTTCAAGGAAAAGTGTCCTTTCGATCAATACAGGGGATTCTGGCGCAGTGTACTGTACCGGTCCACCCATCCAGCGATAGGCGCTGACCATGATCAGGCAGATCATGACCATTCCGAACATCGCGCGGATGAAAAGGCGTGGCACAAGTTCACGCTCGGTGGCGTGAATGCGGGCTTTGTCGGCTGTTTGCATTTGCATGACCATCCCTCCTTATTCTGCGGCCACGGCAGATGGGACACGGCTTGCCCGCTCCACCTGAGGTGTGGTCACGCGCGCCTCTGCCGCTTCGGAAATCATTGCGGCAATCCGTTCGGCGTTGGGGATGCAGCGCAGCGCGGGCTGCGTCGGCGAAACCCGCCACGGGCGCACATGCGGCCAGCAGACAAGATAGCTGATCCGCGTGTCGCCCAGCAGATCGAACGCAATGCTGCCTGTCCCGCCTTTGCGCAGATCGAGGTTTGCGGACCCGATCTGGGTGTAGGGCAGGTTCAAGGTCACTGTCAGCGCAGCACCGATCCGCATTGCAACGCGCCGGTTGGTGACCGTGTAAACCGTGTAATGCGCTTGCGCAAAAGCGATGATCACCAGCAAGCCGCAGGTGATCCCACCCAGGATCAGAAACGGAACAGACGCCCAGATTGCCTGTCCCAACGGCATAAGATCCACCACAGCCACAAACCGCCAGGCCGCAAGGAACACAAAGTATCCCGCAACCCAGAGCAGGTTCAGTGACTCTTTGGAAAGGGCCCACCAATCCGGTTTGCCTTGCCAGAGGATCACCTCCCCTTCGGGAGGAGCCTCTGGCAGACCTTTGACCGGTTCGACCTGAAAATCATCGTGTGACATGGTGGTTCCCCTTGTTCGTCTGACTGGCTGATCAGAGTTGCGGCTCAAGACGATCCTGGCTCGCATAAAGCGTGCCACCACCGTAGTAGGCGCTGATCTTGTCTTCTTCGAGTTTGGTGATCTGTTGGGCGGCTGCGAGCTTGGGCACACCGGCGAAGTGTTCACCAAAGATCGAACGAACCTTTACGCGATTGCCCCAGATACGGGTGAAGGTGATCGGCACAAGCCGCGATCCACCACCATATTCCGCATCGAGTTCCATCTCGAGGTAGCGGACAAGCTGTTCCGGCTCGTCGACCCACATATCGGTGATCTTGCCGACGATGGCCCCATCACCTGCCACAACCGGCAACCCACGCGGGTCACGACCTGCCGAAACGCGGAAGCTTTCGCTGCCCGACATCGGGATGATCTTCGGATGCCCGTGGCCGTCCAGTTCTGGCTCGTCGCGGCGCGATGCCCAGCTTGCCGGACCGACGCCATCCGCAAGCGGATCACCGGCCGGATCAAACGGGAAACCACCGCTGTTGAACTCGCGGGTGAGTTTTCCATTAATGTCCGTCCGCTCCGGATTCTGGCCTGACGGCACGGTGTATTCGCCACGACCATGCGGCAGTTTGAAGGTCTTGTCCGACGGGTTCGGGAACACGCTTCCCGCATCCGCCTGGCTGCCGTCTTCGTCCAGCAGCGGATAACCTTCACGCTGGTTCTCGCGCTGAATCCAGATCACGAGTCCGACGAAAAAGATGAAAAACAACCAGAGCGAGATGCTCGCGAGGTCGAGGTTTCCAAGGATATAGTCTTCGGTCATCTTAAATTCTCCTTGATGGGCCTTGGTCAGGTTGGGAAATCGGCAAGGCCCAGCCCTGTCAGTTTCTGGTTTGACGTGGTTGAAATGCTTGAAGTGAGCGTGCTTCTGTTTTGGCTAACGAGACGGCCCAGTATGATGAGCGTCACAAACAAAAGCCCGATTTCGAGGTGGTAAACGACCGAATATCCGGTCGCCGGATCGTTCAGGGCTTCGCCCCATTGACCAGACAATGCGATGGCGTTGACCGTGTCGCGCGTGGCGCCACCGATAAGGGTTGAAAGGCCCGCAGCCGTGGCCTGTGCAGCGCCCCACGCGCCCAGCGCCAAACCCCGACCGGCAAGCCCTTCGGCAGGCAGCGTCATCGCGGCGGTCAGGGTCGAGATGGCGAAATACCCACCGCCAAACCCAATTAGTCCCGCGCCAGCGAAAAACAGCGAGGTGGAATGCATCGGGGCGGCGAAGATCACAATGCTGAACGCGGCAACACCGGCAAGAAGTCCAACAGATGCCATGCGGTAGGTGTTGCCACCCCGCGACAAAACCCGCGCGGCAATCGCAAAACCGATCAACGCCCCGGCAGCCCATGTGGCCGTCAAGAGGGTTGTCGCCGAAACGCTCAGGCCAAGGATCTGGCCACCATATGGTTCAAGCAACACATCCTGCATGTTGAACGCCATGGTTCCCACAAACACCACAGCAAGAAGGCGACCCGCGGTGCCACCTGCGGTCAGATCGTTCCAGGCGTCCTTGAACGACGGTTGCGGTGCCTCGCGTTCGTCTTTGGACATCGGGCGCACGCGCTCTTGCTTCCAAAGCGCGAGGACATTGAGAACAACGGTCGCCACGGCACAGCCCTGAACAACCTTGATCAGCAGCAGACCCGAAAAATCCCTCAGCAGCCAGCCAATCACAATGGCAGATAACCCCATCCCGATCAGATACATCACATAAAGTAGCGCAACCACGCGCGGCCGGGTTTCATCTGTCGCCCGGTCCGCAGCAAGGGCAAGACCCGCAGTCTGGGTCATGTGCATGCCAAGACCCGTCATGATGAACGCAAGTGCCGCCAGCACCTCGCCCGCGAAGGGAATGTCATGCGTGACGTCCCCACCCAGCACCAGAAGGCAGGCAGGCATCACGGCCAGGCCACCAAACTGCCAAAGGGTGCCAAACCAAAGATAGGGAATCCGCTTCCAGCCGATGGCAGAGCGATAATTGTCGGATTTGAACCCAAGCAACGCCCGGAAGGGCGCGATGAGGACCGGAAGCGCCACCATGATCGCGACGAGCGTGGCGGGAACCGACAGTTCCACGATCATCACGCGGTTCAGAGTGCCCAGCAGCATGACTCCCGCCATACCCACAGACACCTGGAACAGTGCCAGCCGCAACAGTTGGCCCAAAGGCAGATCATCAGACGCCGCGTCCGAAAACGGCAGCATCCTCATGCCCAGGGACTTGACCTGATTGCGGCTCACGATCATGGACGGAACTCCAAGGCCTGGCTGATGTAGAAACCGGAATTGACGCGGCCCAGATCGTTGAGTTGGCCAATGTCAGAGACTGTTTTTGACAGGCGCGCCGGCCCATGCGGGATCATCACCGGTGACCGGTCCGACCGTGGAAACGCCTTGCCCGCGTACCACATCGTCATCAGCAGCGGTGTGCGGGGTGCAACGGTAAAGGCCACCGACCCGCGTGTGCGCTCTCCGAGATTGGCAAGCGCTGAACGGATGTCGGCCTGACTGTAATAGATCAGGCTGTCCATCGCGATCACATGGTCGAACCCACCCAGATCGGCCGACAGCATATCGCCGCTGGAGAACTTGACCTTGTGCTGCAGATGCTGCGGCAGGCGGTCTTGCGCGATCTTCACCAGGGTCGGTGAAATATCGACCGCAACAACATCCGCACCACGCAACGCCAGCTCATGCGTCATCTGTCCGGCACCACAGCCGGCATCCAGAACACGCAGGCCAGTCAGGTCACCCGGCAGCGACGACAACAGCTTTGCGCGCATCTGGCCGCGGCCCTTGCGCACAGTTTCGCGAATACGGCTTACCGGGGCGTCCGAGGTCAGACGCTCCCAGACCTTGGTGGCCGTGCGGTCGAAATAGTGTTCGACCCGATCGCGTGTGGCATCGTAGCTCATCAATCGAATCCCAGAAGTTCAAAGATGTCACGGTCTTCCAACGGCTGAGGCGCCATCGCCTCGGTGCCATTGAACAGGGTCTCGGCAAGGCGGATATATTCCTTGCGGGCCATGACGATGTCTTCCTCGTCCGGCATTTCGAACAGGGTCTTCTTCTTGAGCCGCGACCGGCGGATGGCGTCGTAGTCAGGCATATGCGCGATGCGCTTGAAGCCGACCTCGTTGCAGTAGCGATCAACCTCGTTCGTGTCCTTGGACCGGTTTGCAACACAGCCCGCAAGCCGGACCTTGTAGTTGGCCGACTTGGCCTGCACGGCGGCAATGATCCGGTTCATGGCATAGATGCTGTCGAAATCATTTGCGGTCACGATCACCGCACGGTCTGCATGTTGCAGCGGAGCGGCAAAGCCACCGCAGACCACATCGCCCAGAACGTCGAACAGAACAACATCTGTGTCTTCCAGCAGATGATGCTGCTTGAGCAGTTTCACGGTCTGACCGACCACATACCCACCACAGCCGGTGCCAGCGGGTGGACCACCTGCTTCGATACATTTCACGCCATTGAAACCCTCAGCCACGAAATCCTCGGGGCGCAGCTCTTCGGCGTGGAAATCCACGTCTTTGAGAATGTCGATCACCGTCGATTGCAACCGACCGGTCAGCGTGAAGGTGCTGTCATGCTTGGGATCACAACCAATCTGCAGCACGCGTTTACCCAGTTTGGAAAATGCGGCGGACAGGTTCGACGAAGTCGTTGATTTGCCGATCCCGCCCTTTCCATAGACGGCAAACACCTTGGCACCTTCGATCCGCATGCTGTTGTCCTGGTGGACCTGAACGGAACCTTCGCCATCCTGCCCCTTGAGGATCGGTGGCGAGGTCACACCCCGCGCGTCAAGGCCAGCGGCTTCGCGCAGCGCTGCTTTGGCTGCGGGCGGCATCTTTGCGTCAAGTGGGCTCATTCGGGCCTCCAGTTCAATGTGATGGCAGTCATTCCGCTGCGATCCCCTCAAGGCGATCTTCCAAAGCGTCAGCTGCATCTTGCAAGGCGGCCAACGTTTCGGCATCGGGTTGCCAGTAGTTTCGGTCATGCGCTTCAAGCAGGCGGTTTGCCATTCGGCTCGATGCGGTCGGGTTGAGTTCGGCCAGACGTGCGCGCATATCGTCATCAAGGACAAAGGTCTCGCTCAGGCGTTGATAGACCCAGGGCTCGACCTTGCCGGTGGTGGCGGACCAGCCCATCGTGTTGGTCACCTGCGCCTCGATCTGGCGCACACCTTCGGCCCCGTGCTTGAGCATGCCTTCGAACCATTTGGGGTTCAGACTGCGCGACCGGGTTTCCAGCGCGACCTGGTCCTGAAGCGTGCGCACCTTGCCGTTGCCGCGTGTGGTGTCCGAGATGTAGATCGCAGCCTCTTGTCCCCCCCGAGCGCGTTTGACCGCGCGGGAAATACCGCCAAGCGTGTCGAAATAGTGATCCACCGTGGTGACGCCCAGTTCGACGGATTCAAGGTTCTGGTAGGCCACATCGACGGTTTTGAGCGTTTCCTGCAAAAGCGCCGGGTTCGCCGCCGCTTTGCCATTCACGCCATATGCGAAGGATTTGCGCTTTTCATACGCGTCGGCCAGTTCGTCTTCATCGCCAAACGCAGAACTGTCGACCAGCGCGTTGACGTTCGACCCGTACGCACCTTCGGCATTCGAGAAGACACGCAGCGCGGCTGTTTCAAGATCGACACCGTTCTCTTGCGCATAGACCCACGCATGGGCGCGAATGAAATTGAGCTCCAGAGGTTCATCGGCCTCTGCCGCCTTCTTTGCCGCCTCTGCCAACATGCGAGTCTGCAATGGCAACAGGTCGCGGAAGATACCCGAGAGGGTCATCACCACGTCGATGCGCGGGCGGCCCAGTTCTTCGAGCGGGATCAGATCGGCACCGGACAAGCGACCAAAGCTGTCAAAACGCGGCTTTGCACCAATCAGCGCAAGAGCCTGCGCCAGTGGGGCGCCATCGGATTTGATGTTGTCCGACCCCCAAAGCACCAGCGCAACCGTGCGCGGCAGGGTCTTGTGCGTTTCAAGCAAGAGTTGCGCCTGTTTTGCGCCATCCCGGCAGGCGAATGCGGTCGGCATGCGGAATGGATCGAACGCGTGGATATTGCGCCCTGTCGGCAGAACATCAGCGGACCGGATCAGGTCACCACCGGGGACAGGCGGGGTAAAGCGGCCATCAAGGGCGCGGATCAGCCCGGCAAGTTCGGTCTCTTGCTGCAACAGATGATCGACCTTTGCCTTGGTCTCTTCATCCGCATCTTCGATCAGCTTGAGGTATTCAGCACGCGCATCATCGCTGAATGTCTTTCCAACAATGTGCAGGCCATCCGGAATCAGCGCATCTTCGGTCTCCAGCAGCTTGAGCCAAAGCGCGTCCGGTGCAATCCCGTCCATATCCACAGCTTCGGCCTGTTCGGCAATAAGCGTCTCTAATTCGGCCCTTTCGTGGTCTTTCGGACCGAGCAGACGCCAGCGTGTCAGGCTGTCCTTGAGTTCCTGAAGACTCTTGTAAAGACCGGATTGCGCCAGCGGTGGCGTCAGATGTGTAACCGTAACCGCACCAGAGCGACGCTTTGCCAAGGCAGCCTCGGAGGGGTTGTTGGAGGCGTAAAGATAGACATTCGGCATCTCACCAATGAGACGATCAGGCCAGTCCCGCGCGCCAAGACCTGCTTGTTTGCCGGGCATGAATTCCAGCGCGCCGTGCATTCCGAAATGCAGAACCACATCGGCTTTGAACGTATTACGCATCCAAAGGTAGAAAGTGACGAAGGCATGTGTCGGGGCAAAACCCTTTTCGAACAGCAGGCGCATCGGGTCGCCTTCGTAGCCGAACGTGGGCTGCACGCCGACAAAGACCTTGCCAAGCTGCGCACCCAGAACGAACACACCGCGACCGTCGGACTGGATCTTGCCGGGGGCCGGACCCCACACCGCCTCGATTGCCTTCAAGGGCGGCGTATTGCGGACGATATCATCGGCGCTCACATGCGCTGCAACATTGGCCTCCTGGCCATATTGCTTGGCGTTGCCTTCCAGAACGGTGGCACGCAAGGCAGCCACGCTCTCGGGCACCTCAACGTCGTAACCTTCGGATTTCATCGCATGAAGCGTATTGAAAAGCGACTCGAACACGCTCAGATAGGCTGCTGTTCCGACGGCTCCGGCATTGGGCGGAAAGCCAAAGAGAACAATGCCCACGTTCTTGTCTGCATTCCGCTTCCGGCGCAGGGACGCTTGACGCAGAGCCTTTTCCGCAAGGCTCTCGATGCGCTCACGGCAGGGCGACATCGCTTTGCTTTGGGTGTCGCAGGGGCACCGATGATGACACCCTTCGCAACCTTCCGGGCTATGACGGCCCCCAAACACAGTCGGGCAGGTTGCGCCGTCAAGCTCGGGCAACGCGATGAGCATGGTTGTCTCGATCGGGCCAAGACCCTGTTCGCCGGTGGCCCATTGGCCCAAGGTCTGAAACTCAAGAGGGTGCGCCGCGATGTACGGGACATCGAGATCCTTGAGAACTTCGACCGCCGCTGTGCTGTCATTATACGCTGGGCCACCAACAAGGCTAAACCCGGTCAGGGACACCATTGCATCGATCGTTGTGCCATGGTCGGTGCGGAAGTACTCGGCAATCGCGGGACGGCCATCAAGCCCGGCTGCGAATGAGGGAATGACGGCAATGCCCTTGGCTTCAAACGTCCGGATAACCGCATCGTAATGCGCTGTATCGTTGGCCAGCACATAAGACCTCATGAGCAGCAGACCAACAGTCGCCTTTACCTCGGTCGGACGCGGGAGGTCGGCCAGGTCGGTGGTGATCCGATCGGCCAGATCAGGGTGGTACAGAGCCACATCCGGGTATTCGATCGGCGCTTCGGCTTCGGCACCCAGCCATTCAGACCGGCTCTTGGCATATTTCCCCAGCAGGTAACGCACCATCGCTTCGATGTTGTCGTCAGAGCCACCCAGCCAATACTGCATGACAAGAAACCAGGACCGCAGATCCTGCGCCTTGCCGGGGATAAGCTTGAGCATCTTGGGCAGGCGGCGCAGCTGCTGCATCCGCTTTTCGCCCTTCTCGACTTCGGAATCGGTGGATTTGGGCTTGAGCGACTTGAGGATCTTCATCATGCCCGACGCAGGCTTGCTCATGTCAAGCTTTCCAAGCTTGGTCAATTTGATGATCTGGGCATCCGCGATCACCCCGACGATCCCGTCCACCCGGTCACGGGCGGCTTGCAGATCGTCCATGATCGGCGCGATGTGTTCTTCGAGGAAGAGCAGGTTCGCGACGATCATGTCAGCGTCGGCAATCGCCTGCTTGGTCTCTGCCAATGCTTCGGGGGTTTCGGCCCATTCGGCGGCTGCGTGGACTGTGACGGTCAGACCGGGGAAATCCTGCGCCAGTTTCAGCGAGGCCCGCGCCACGGGACCAGCCGAATGGCTGTCCAACGTGATGATGGCGATGTTATACGCCCGGGCTTCGTTGAAACTATCGCGCATAGTGGGCCTTCGCCTCGTAGAGGGTGTCGACGCTGATCTCTTGAACGCCGCGCTCTGAGGCGAACGTTTCCGTATTCCGCTTGGCCTTGCCGCGCACAAAGAACGGGATTTTCTTCAGTTCCTTTTCCGCTGCGGGCAGCCACACGATCTCGACCGGGCCGGTATTGGCCTGGGCGGGTTCCGCCGAAACAATCCCTGTCTTGCCGACTTCGCGCAACTTGGCCTTATGACCGTGATGGCTAGCACCGGCATCGTCGTGGAATTCGAAATCCTGACGGAACATGGTCAGCAGGTGCTCCTCAAGCCCCATGACCAGCGGATGCACCCAGGTGTCGAAGATCACGTTTGCGCCTTCGATGCCCATCTGCGGACTGTAGCGGGCCGGGAAATCCTGCACATGCACGGGCGCGGAAATGACCGCGCAGGGAATGCCCAGACGCTTGCCGATATGGCGTTCCATCTGGGTGCCCAGGATCATCTCGGGGGCCAATTCCTCGATCCGGCGTTCAACCTCAAGGTAATCGTCAGTGATCAACGCTTCGATGCCAAATTCCTTGGCAACTCCGCGCAGCATCCGGGCCTGTTCGCGGTTGTAACAGCCCATGCCCACCACCTCGAACCCCATCTCGTCCCGCGCGATGCGGGCGCAGGCGGCCACATGTGTGCCATCGCCAAACAGGAACACGCGCTTGCCAGTCAGGTAGGTGCTGTCGACGCTGGCTGAATACCACGGCAGACGCAGGCGACTTTCGTCCAGAACAGGCTCTACACTGGCCAGTTTCGCCACTTCCGCCACAAAATCGCGGGTCGCGCCGACACCGATGGGAACCACCTTGGTGTATGGCTGGCCAAATTCTCGCTCCATGTAGCGGGCGGCGGATTCGGCGGTTTCGGGATACATCAGCACGTTGAAATGCGCCTGACCCATCTTGGCGATCTCGGACGGGGAAGCAGGCATCGGGGCCGTTACATTCACCTCGATCCCCATATCCATCAGCAGGCCGGTTACTTCGATGATGTCATCACGATGACGAAAGCCAAGCCCGGTCGGGCCTATCAGGTTCGCGGTCACGCGCGCGGTCTTTTCCATCGGCTTGGCCAAATGGCGCACGATCTGGAAAAACGTCTCGTCCGCGCCGAAATTTTCCTTGCGCTGGTAGCTTGGCAATTCGAGAGGGATCGCCGGGATCGGCAGGCCAAGCGCTTCGGCTAGACCACCGGGATCATCCTGGATCAGTTCGGCGGTGCAGGACGCGCCGACGATCATCGCCTCGGGCTTGAACCGCTCGTAGGCTGCCATCGCCGCGTCTTTGAACAGGTACGCGGTGTCCGCCCCCAGATCGCGGGCCTGAAACGTGGTGTAGGTGACCGGCGGGCGATGGTTGCGCCGTTCGATCATGGTGAACAGCAGGTCGGCATAGGTATCGCCCTGCGGCGCATGCAGCACATAGTGCAGGCCGGTCATGCCGGTGGCCACACGCATCGCGCCGACATGCGGCGGGCCTTCATATGTCCAGACGGTCAGCTTCACTCCGCCGCCTCCAGCTTGAGCAGGTCACGACGGCGCACCGGGCGCGAGAACAGACCGGCAAGGTCGCCCGCCTGTTCGTAGAAATGCACCGGTGTGAACACGAGCTCGATGGCCCATTTGGTCGTCAGGCCTTCGGCTTCGAGAGGATTGGCAAGGCCAAGGCCACAGACCGTCAGATCGGGGCGCGCGGCGCGGCAACGGTCCAACTGCTTGTCCACGTCCTGACCTTCGGCAATGGTTGGGCCTTCGGACAGCAGGTCAAGGTCAGCTGCCATGACCACCTTGTGGATGAAGGGTGCGCCCACTTCGACGGCCTCCATGCCGCATTCGCGGGTCAGGAACCTGGCCAGCGGGATTTCCAACTGGCTGTCGGGAAAGAAGAACACCGACCGACCACGCAACGCTTCTGACGCTTGCGCAACGGCTTTCCGCGCACGGGCGCGAGGGGCGTCGGTGACTTCGGCAAACTTGGCATCCGACACTCCGAACTGATCGGCAATCGCACGAAGCCATTGGGTGGTTCCCTCTTCGCCAAACGGGAACGGGGCCGCGATATGATTGGCACCGCGACGTTGAAGCGCCTCGTGTGTGTCGGTCAGGAACGGCTGCGTCAGCGCATAGAGCGTGTTCGAACCGATCCCGTATTCATCGTTGACGCGCGAGGCAGGCAAGACCCGGATCGGGCCGATGCCCATGGCCTCAAGCAAACCAACGGCCTGCTCTTCCACCACGTCCGGCAAGGCACCGACCAAAAGCAGTTCGCGCGCATCGGTTTGCGGCAGAACCGGCACCATTGCGGCCAAACAGGCGTCTTCGCCTTGGGTAAATGTGGTTTCAATACCTGACCCGGAATAGCTCAGCACCCGAACGTTCGGGGCAAACTGCGCGCTCATCCGTTCGGCAGCCTTGGCAAGGTCCAGCTTGATCACTTCGGACGGGCAGGATCCGACAAGGAACAGTTGCTTGATGTCCGGGCGACGTTCCAACAGCTCCGACACGACACGGTCAAGCTCTTGTTGCGCGTCGGCCATGCCAGCCAGATCGGTTTCCTCGAGGATTGCTGTGGCAAAGCGCGGTTCGGCAAAGATCATCACGCCAGCGGCGGATTGCAGAAGATGCGCACAGGTGCGCGACCCAACAACAAGGAAAAATGCGTCCTGCATCTTGCGGTGCAGCCAGATGATCCCGGTCAGGCCACAGAACACTTCGTGTTGGCCCCGCTGCTTGAGAACGGGTGTGTCGGAACAGCCGCGCGAGGGCGGGGGTGTGAATTGTTCGGTCATGCCGTGGCCTCGTCTGTCATGGGGGATGCGCTTGCCTGAAGACGGGCGACGCGCAGCTTCCAAAGAAACTGGCCGGCATTGATGACGTAAGCTGCATACGCAGCCAGAGCGAGTAACATCTCTTCCGTCGGACTCAGCGCGCTGGTCCAAAGCGCCCAGACATAGGCAAGGTGCAGCGCGATCACGAGAAACGAAAAAACGTCTTCCCAAAAGAACGCGGGAGCAAACAGGTACTGGCCAAAGACAACCTTTTCCCAGATTGCGCCGGTGACCATGATCGTAAGCAGGAACACCGTCTTGATCAGGATGGAATTGGTCGCCTCGTCGTATCCAGCACCTGTCAGAAGGTACCGCAACACCAGAACCAGAGAGACAATGAACGCAAGGAATTGCAGCGGCGCAAGCACCCCCTGGATCGTTGTCCAAACGCTGTTGTCCCGACGTGCGCGCTGTTCCTTTGTGTAAAGAAACACTGGTTTTCCAGCGGCGCGATGCGTTCCTGCCATGTCTTCGATTCCGTTCCTGTTCTGTAAAAAGTAGCTGCTGGTCAGGCCAAGTGTCAACTAAAACTTACACTTCGCCGCTGCGCCCGCGCGGCCGTTAGAAACAAGGCCATGATTCTCGAATTTTCATATGAAATAACGATTTTTCAGAGAAAATAGGGGCTATACTGCCTTGAAAGAAAAGCCTAACGGCTCTGAGTGTCAATTATCTTTGACATTGCGAAGCAAGAATCGGATGCTATAGATGTCCGACAAGTCTGACATGTGTAGATCAGGATCGGCTACGGGGTTTTGACATGGCAAACGACCATTCCGACGATCGCACGTCCTCTGAAGAAAGTCGTCTGGATATTTCTTCATTGGCATCCGCAGTCCTGTCCGTCCTCAGTGATAAAGGTGAAGAAGGCGTGCAGACGATCCGCAGCAGCGTGGTCCAGAAACTTGTTGATGCGGCGCTGAAGTCAGGCTCGTTCGATTCCGAGGCTTTGCTTGAAGAATTGAAGGACTGCCGGATCAGCACCGATCAGATTGTCGATGTCTACATTCCCCAGGCCGCATGTGAATTGGGGCAGATGTGGTGCGATGACGATATCGGTTTTGCTAAGGTCACGATCGCAACGGCGCGCCTGCAAGGTCTTCTCACACTGCTTGCGCCGCCCTGGGTGACAAGAGCACGCGACAGCGCAAAAGATGGAACGAATATCCTGATGCTTTTGCAGGGCAACGACAGCCACACATTGGGTCCGCATGTCGCCACGTCGCAGTTGCGGCGGTTCGGTGCATCCGTCCGAATTCTGTTTGGCCCAAAGGAAGATACGGTCGTACGCGCGCTGTCTGAGGAAAGTTACGATCTTGTCCTGTTCTCAAGCTCGCGTGCCGAGGCGCTTGCATCCGTGGCGAAGATGGCTAAACGCATTCGAACCAGTATCTTGGTGCCACCTCCTCTTGTTCTTGGAGGAATCATTCTTAACCTTGCAGATGGCGTCAAAGAAAAGACCGGTGTCGATCTGGTGACAAACGACGTGAAGGTTGCGCTGAAGCTGTTGACCTGCTCCCCTGAAATGTCCTCGGTTTGAGGTTAGCCTGTTCTCCAACTGAGGAGACAGACGATGAAGAGAAGCCGTTTCAGCGAAGTGCAGATCATTGGCATTCTGAAGGAGCATCAGGCAGGCATGGGTGCGCCTGTATTGTGTCGTAAGCACGGGATTAGCGATGCGACGTTTTACAACTGGCGGCGCAAGTACGGCGGCATGGAGGTTGCAGACGCCAAGCGGCTTAAGGCGCTGGAAGCCGAGAACGCGAAGCTGAAGAAGATGCTGGCCGAGCAGATGATGGACGTGGCGACACTGAAAGAGATGCTCGGAAAAAACTTCTGAGGCCCGGTTCAAGGAGGAAGGCTGTGGACTGGGCCATCAAGGAGAAGAGCTACTCGCAACGGCGCGCCTGTACATTGGTCGGGA
>NZ_JBHYFV010000038.1:0-37552 GCF_051859345.1 Marivita sp.
ACCGTGAGGTCACAGCCGGATTCCGAAGCGCTTGTGGATCTGGGTGTTACATAGCCTTTAATTGGATTCTGCCTCAATCTGTATGGCGCAACTATCCTGAAACTGGAAAATTCGCGAGGGATAGTCGTGAGTTCGAAAAAGCACTGATCACCTGAAAGCGATGTTTCGATTCAAAGCGTTCAGCGAAGTGATCCCGGCGGGAGGCTTGTATCCGGCACCTCCAGGCATCAGCACACAGACTGTGGTTTGCATTCACGCCGACGTCACGGATGGCGACATCGGCGGCTGAAGGATTTGCCGGCTGATCTGCCCCTCGCGGAGCCCTAAAATTGGTCAAGCGCTCGACGCGTTTCTGCCAGGCCTCATGGTCGTTCCAACAATCGGCCTTCAACCGACCACGCGCGCCTCGCGATACACGCTACAAATGGAACTACACTTTCGGGGCAGCTTGCCCGGCACGCGGCACGGTCGCTGGGCTAATCCTGCATTACGTCAACGCAGAAGCCAGGGGTTGGATCTAGAATTGCAAAGGTGGACGCGCCCCGGGGCCCAGCATTTCTTGCTTCGGTGGGATCCTGTTGCGTCCTCACCAGTCTATCCCACGCCGCTCAAGGCGCGAGGTTCTTGAGATTTCCCTAAAGTCGACGCGCGACTGATGGATGCCAGCTTTAGCAAGACGGTCAGACAAGGCCTTCAGTGTTGATTCCACCAAGAGGTGACCCGGGTTTTCCATCGTCGGGCTCATAGGTTAAGAAAGCGAAGTCGCAGCCAAATTCGGCCTGCTGGACCGTGTCGGCGAACAACCGAGCATAGCCTCGGCGGGGCGGTTCCGGTGCCACCCAATCGGCGCGGCGGCGATCCAGCTCGGCATCGTCCACGAGTAGATCGAGAGTCCGCTCTTCGACATTGAGACGTATTCTATCTCCATCACGAACCAGCGCCAGTGGACCGCCGACGGCCGCCTCGGGCGAAGCGTGAAGGACCACTGCGCCATAGGCTGTGCCAGACATCCGCGCATCCGAAATCCGAACCATGTCGCGCACACCGGTTCTTGCGAGCTTTCGCGGAATCGGGATCAGACCAGCTTCGGGCATTCCAGGAGCGCCCACCGGCCCAATATTACGCAAGACCAGAACGTGGTTCTCTGTGACCTCCAGATCGGGGTGATCAATGCGCGCGTCCAGATCCGCGAGCCCGTCGAAAACCAGCGCCGGTCCCTCGTGCGCCTTCAGGTCCTTCGACATCGCTGCTTGCTTTATGATTGCTCCTCCGGGGACCAGGCTGCCACGCAGTACGGCAATTGCACCGCCCTCTGTCACGGGCCGGTTTCGATTGCGGATGACCTCTGTGTCGCACCACGCTGGCCAGTCATCCAACACGTCTTCCCATGTTCGGCCGTCGGCAGCAGGTGTCTTGGTATCGAACAGGTTTGCGGCGGCAAGTTCACGCAACAATGCGGGAAGCCCGCCAGCTGCGTGAAAATCCTGCATGTAAAGCCGACCGACTGGTTTCAGGTCGGCCAAGATCGGCGTGCGCCGTCCGAGTGCGTCCAGTTCGTCAAGATCCAACCTAAGCCCCAGCCGGCCCGCCATAGCTGCAAGATGTATCGTAGCATTGGTTGATCCGCCGAGTGCTTGTAGCACTGTGCAGGCATTGCGAAGGCTTGCCTCTGTCACGATGTCTTGCGGTTTGGGCGCGCCTTTCCTGGCCATTTCGACCGCGCGACGGCCGGATTGCTCGGCGTGGCGAAGGCGTTCGGAATGCACGGCCGGAATGCTCGCACCGCCAGGAAGCATGAAGCCAAGCACCTCCGACAGGCAAGCCATCGTGCTGGCGGTTCCCATTACCATGCAGGTGCCCTGTGACGCCATGAGTTGCGTCTGTGCCGCATGCAGTTCGTCTGTGGTCATTGATCCGGCGCGGTGTTCCACCCAAAGTCGACGACAATCGGTGCAGGCGCCCAGCCGTTCGCCTTGGTGAGAGCCGGTCAGCATTGGGCCGACGGCGACTGACAATGTGGGAACGTTGGCGCTGATTGCACCCATGAGTTGGGCCGGAATTGTCTTGTCACAGCCGCCTATCAGGACCGAGGAGTCCAGCGGTAGCGCCTTGAGCATCTCCTCCGTGTCCATTGACATGAGATTGCGCAGGAACATCGAAGTTGGGTGGGCAAAGCTCTCGTGCAACGAGATGGTCGGAAAGACCATTGGCAACCCGCCGGCCATCATGACGCCACGCGAAATTGCCTCGACAAGTTGGGGCGAGGTAGCGTGACAGGGATTGAAGTCCGAGCCAGTATCGCAGATCGCTACCACGGGTTTGTCCAGTGCATCAGGGCCGAAACCCTTGGCCATCAGAAAACTGTTCCGCAGGAACTGGGCAAATCCGTCGTCGCCGTAGGCCGTCAGCCTACTGGCGAATCCCATTTTTCTGTCTTCGTTCATGTTGCCGTCGTTTCAGACATGAACGGATCGGCATGAGCCAGGCCAGCGTTCACTGACATCTGCGTCAGGGGTGGACGCTTTCGGGCCCAGCCTGGCCTGCCATAGCGTTCACCGCGTACAGCCTTGCAAAAGTACGGAGGCCGCAGCAACACAGCGGTGCAGCTGTCGTTCGAGGCCTTGGCACTTAAGGCAACAACGTCGCCGACTGCACAGGTGCCCGTACCAAGCATGATCTTTTCCGCTGGGATACCCCCGTCGAGCGGCGCATCCAGAATTGCAAGACGTTCATTCAGGGTATGACTGTTGGCCTCGCTTGTGATCCTCAGTGGTGCGATACTGTTGGCGTCGTTTGCCAGCAATGAACGACAATGATGCAACAGGGCGGGCGTGTCGACGCGCAAGTCAGCGTCGAACGGAGTCGCTGCTCGCGGCCATAATCCTGTGCATTGCATGTTAGGGATCCTTCATCTTTCCATTATCTCAAAACTGGGCAAGCGCTTCAAGTTTGTCAACAAAAATGAACTAAATCTTCCCTTATTTCCTATAATACCGTATTTTTGCCGAATATAGAAGAAGGATTGTTGTCAATGAGACCTATCAGGATCGCGCTTGTAGGGGCCGGCTGGGTCACCGAGCATCACCTCGCCGCCTATCGTGAAATGGGAAATGCCGTGGCGGTAGAGGCGATCGCCGACCCTGACACCAAAGTCTTGGCAGAACGCGCAAACCGATGGGGTGTCCCACAGAAATTTGCCTCTGAAGCAGAAATGCTGGCCTCGGTCGATGTCGACGCCGTTGATGTGGCCAACCCGCGTCAACACCATACCAATTCGATCCGGCTTGCAGCGCGCAAGGGGCTTGCGGTTATCTGTCAGAAACCGCTCGCGCCAACACTGCAGGAGGCGCGCGATTTGGTCGACGAACTGGCGCCTGACGTCCGCCTGATGGTGCACGAGAACTGGCGGTACCGTCCTCACTACCTAAAGATGCGTAACTGGATCGAAGAGGGCCGTATCGGAAGTGTCCGGCAGGTTCTGATGCTGGCGCGGACCTCGGGGATGATACAGAATTCCGACGGCCAGTTTCCAGCGCTGCAACGCCAGCCAATGCTCGCCGATCTCGACCGGATGTTGCTGATGGAGGTCATGATTCACCATGTCGATGCCTTGCGCTCGGTCTTGGGGGATATGACGTTGCTGGGAGCCGTATCAGGAACAGATTCGGCCGTTGTGCGCGGAGAGGACCGGGCTAGTCTTTTGTTCTCGGCGAACGGTGCGGCAGTGTCGGTCATCGGGGATTTTCGGACGCACGGCGCTCCGGGCGGCCTTCAGGATGAACTGCACATCCAAGGGACTTTGGGCGGTATTACTCTGTTCAAGGATCAGCTGAGACTGCTTTCCGGCAATCGCATCGTGAAGGAGGAACAGGTCGACCTGGTCGCAGATTACTCTGCGTCTTATTACGGCATGATTGCTCATTTCCTGGACGCGGTACTCAAAGGCGATCCAGCAACTTTCCGCAAACAGGTTGAGGATAACCTCAAGACTCTCGAATTGATCGAGCAGGCCTATGCGTTTTCGGAGCCTCAACCTCCTCGGCCTCAAGTAGAGTAAGGTAGTGCTTTGCGCTGGGTCGCAAGTGTTGAACGCAGAGTTCGGAAAGCGCCCAAGAATCACTGCCGCGCAAGAGGTTGATCATGGCCCTATGTTCGTCCCTTGCTGCAAGCAGTCGTTCGGTGTTGCTCATGTCTGCTGCTCGGATGACATAAGTCATATCCATTGAGCGCTTCAGCAGATCGACAAGATACGGATTATTGCACAACGCGAACAATCCCACGTGAAAAGCGTCGTTCGTTGCGTGAATACCAGATAACGAGTGACGCTCGATCGCGGACTCGTAATCGTCCTGCAACGTCTGCACCATCGCAATATCGTCGGCGCTTGCGGGCAGCTTGATTTTGAGCGCAGCTTGCCGCGTCAGCATTTCGCGCACATCGTAGAGTTGACGGACTTGGTCGGCAGAATAGGCGCGCACATGAGCGCCTTTGTTGCGCTCCCGCGTGACAATTCCTGAACGTTCAAGGATCATCAGCGCCGATCGTACATGATGGCGTGATGCGTTTTTGTCGCGGGCGATGGTCTCTTCACGAAGACGTTCACCCGGTCCGAGACGCCCAAAAATGATATCGAGTTCAATCGCGCTTGCGACCGTCTCTTCCTCGCTGAGCAAATCCTTGGTCATGGTTTGTTTCTCCGTGAACAATGTAGCCCGTGGGATGTTCTGTAGACAAGCGCAGTCGCTGCATGCTGCAGAAATCGAGATCGTTCAAGCTTCCCGCTGACTGTTTATGCCGGTATTTCCCAATTAACTTGTCGATTTCACACCTCAGATAGCCAGATGATGTGGAACATCTGGCGCTCGCTCGGGGTCGATCCGACAGGTCGTCGTGGGTCGGGCCGTCGCCAACAAGGCTGCCTCTGTGAGCCAGACGAGACTCTTCGAGACCGAGGAGCTGACGGCGGCTGACAATCGTGCTGCACAGTCTGACGCGGCTGGTCATTGGAGCGATCGGTTTCATGCTGCAACGCCATGCCTAGACATGTGCACAGTGTATCCAAAAGGCTTGATCGGTGCGCAATCGGGCGTCAACATGCCCAAGACAGCGTTCTAGTCGGGAAATGTCGGAAGAAACTGTGTGAAGGGAAGACAATGTCAGACGAAGGACATGCTTTGGAAATAGGTCTGATGCCTTCCGGTTTTTGCTGGCCAGAAGGCAAGCGGATCGCTGTAGTGTTCAACGTCGCCTACGAGATGTGGTCAGACGGCGTTGCGTCGGGCGTCGGGCCGATGGGCAATGTTCTTGCTGACGGTATATTCGACCCGAATGCCGACTCATACGGCCGCTACAATGCCGCCGTCGGCAGCCGGCGGCTTCTGGACATTCTTGAACGACACGGGATTTCTGGCAGCGTTCTGACCTCGGGCAAGGTAGCTGAACATCAGCCGCAAATGGTAAAGGCGATCGCGCAGGCGGGCCACGACGTTGTTGCCCATTCCTACGCGCAGGACTTGCTTGGGCCGACACTGACACCTGATCAGGACAGCGACTCCATCGACCGCAGCACAGCCCTCATCGAAGCGGCGACGGGCGTGCGCCCATATGGTTGGGTTAGCCCGCGCGTAACCTCGACGATTGAAAGCCAGCAGCGGCTGGTCCGCGCAGGTTACCGGTGGCATGGCGACGCACTGGACCAAGACCTCCCCTACATGCAGCGTTTCCCAGAGGGCGAGATCCTCGCGATTCCAATGTCGGTGGAGTTCAACGACCTGTCACACGCCATGCGGTTCGGACGCACGCCGGGCCAGTTCGTAGACCTGTTCGCCGAGGCGCTCGACGGTATTAAGTCTGCGCCCGCAGAGACCATTATTCTTGACATTTTCGCGCACGGGCATTGCTACGGCCGCCCCGCTGCCGCTTGGGCCATAGATAAGATTGCAGCGCTTTGCGTTCTTGAGGAAGGCGTTTGGATCACGACCCGCTCACAGATCGCGGAACATTGTATCTTGCAGATGAACGTCGCCGCGTAACGCGGCAGTCCTTGAAGTCAATTTGCCTTTGACCCTTATTTGAGAGCACTCTGCAGCACATCGCACAAGCGCGCTCAATCTCAAGATGCAGTCCCGCGTTCCGTCCAGCAGGATCCTCGACACCAAGCAGCGGCCATTTGATCGGATCGATGTGGGCACCCGAGAGTGGGCAAAACATGGTGGTCAAGCGGCCACATTCTAGACGGTCAGCCTAGGGTCAAGGACAGCAGCCCGCGTTCCTAGGCAGTGTTTCGGCAGGACGCTTGAAGAGTAGTGGCCACCCTGCAACTGCCTCAACAAGGTCTTCGCGTCGTCCCGCAGCATTTTCGAAGGGTGAAGGTCGGCAGAGCGGACACAGTGCGCCCTCACTGCATCTGCGCCAACGACCGCTCCTGTTTGAAAGGCAAAGACGGACGGTCCGCCGGTTTCTCTAACACATGAGTATTGGCGCAATATTCTATTGAGCCAGTCTTTTCAGCGGATGCACAGAACGGCTTTCGGCCAACATTTTACCTTTACCGAAGGGAGTTGGGCAGCCAAGTAACAATTTCGGGCCAGACAGTGATCAATACAACCAGCGAAAGAATACCAACAAAGAATGGCAACACACCCTGAATGACCTCGACAATGCTGCCACGATTGCGGACGCCTTGCACGATATAGAGGTTCATGCCGACTGGCGGCGTCAGCAGGGCCAACTCACACATGATGACAAGAAAGACGCCGAACCAGACCGGATCATATCCGATTGCGACGACAACGGGGAACAGTACGGGGATTGTTGTGATCATCATGGCAAGCGCGTCAAGAAAGCAGCCCAAGATAAGATAAAGAAGCACCAAATAAAGGATCAACGTGATGGGCTGCACCTCTAGAGAGGTGATAAAGCCTGCGACCTGATCGGGAATTCCCAGTACGCCCATTGAAAAGTTGAGGAAGAATGCGCCGACCAGCACCAGCAGGATCATCGCCGTAATCCGTACGGTCGCCAACAGGCTGTCATGCAGCATCGTGAAGTTGAGCTTGCCGTAATATGCCGCAAGGCCCAATGAGGCGACAACACCAACAGCTGCGGCTTCGGTTGGCGTGGCCCAGCCACCGTAAATGCTGCCAATGATCGTGACGAAAATCACCGACGGACCGATCAGGTCTATCAGCCGGGACCAGCGACCCGCCCGGTCAATGGTGACGCCTTGGGCCGATCCCGTGATTGCAGGCCAAATGGCGGCGCTGATCGCGATAATGACAAAGAACGACAAAGCCAACATTAGACCCGGAATAATACCGGCCAGAAACAGATCGCCAATGGAGGTATCGGTTATGGCACCATAGATGATAAAATTGATAGAGGGCGGGATCAGGATGCCAAGCGTCGCGCCACTAGCGATGGAGCCCGCAACCCAGCGTTCATCGTATCGTTGCTCTCGAAAAGTTGGCAAAGCGACAGTGCTGATCGTGGCTGCGGTGGCCACCGAAGACCCCGAGATCGCCGAAAACATCGTGGACGCAGCGATGTTGGAATGCAAAAGCTTGCCTGGCAACCATTGCACCCAATCGGTGAGCGAACGGTACATGCGCTCGGCGATCTGTGATTTTACGAGGATTTCGCCCATTAGAATATAGAGTGGGATGGCTGTCAGAACAAAGCTATTCATCTTGCCCCACATCAGGTTGCCGACGGAGTTCAGCATCATGGGGCCAATTCCCCAGACAACACCAATCAGGGCGGTGACAACCATAACGGCTGCGACGTGCAGGCCAATCATAAGAAGGCCCAGAACGCATAAAAAGCCGAATGCGATAACGCCGATACTGACCATCATTTGTCCTTTCGGGTCGGATCAATCGAGATACCAGCGGCATCCAGTTCCTGTTGTTCGGACGATTGCGCCTTCATTTCGGCATCGATGCCGCGTGTGTCTCCGCGCGCCAGCAAGACCGCACAGCGGAAGACAACAACAAATGAAAGAACGACGAACAGCACGAGCCCAATGACCCAAAGGGTCTGTGGAATCCAAAGTGGTGTTTGCAGCGGCGTTGTCGCCGTTGACCCTAGGCGAATAGACTGCCGTAACGTTCTGATCCCGAACCATAGCATGCCGGAGGCGACGCCAAGCATCACAAGTGCGGCCAACATATGCAGGCCTGCCAAGGCGGCGCCGGGCAGGCGTTTGATCACCAGATCAATGCGCGTGTGTGCGTGTGTGATCACGGCATAACCAAAGCCAATTGTCGCAGTGATCGCCAACGCATAGCCCCCCAGTTCATCCACCCCCTGCAGTGAATGATTGAAGATCTTGCGCGACACGATTTCAATTGCAGTAACAATAGCTTGCGCCAAGAGAACGTACCCCGCAGCAAGTGCGATGGGCCGCGCGATACGTTCTTCCAGTCTCATTTCTTCACCTATCTTGTTCGCTTAGTTGAGAACGGCAGTAATGCCACGAGCGGCACCGACGGTGTCGTTCCAGATATCGACACATCCGGGATACGTCGCTTCGCAACGCGCGGCCCAGTCCGGAAGGACGACATCGGTCGCCGCGGCTTTGACGCGTTCAAGGTCGGCGGCAGTCACGTCGACAAGTTCCATCGAAAAAGCGTTGTGTTCGCTGCAGCTTGCGCCGCCCGTGTTGCAGGTGATCGCGTCGTCGTTGATGGTGCTGGCAAGCGCCCACTGCGCCTCTTCAAGCTCTGCATAGGCCGCTGAAACGGTCGCCTGTTCTTCGGCAGTGAGGCTGTTCCACCAACCCAGGTTGGCGAAAATACCCTGCACAGACCCCGATACCGACAGCGGGATCTGGTGGGTTGTGACTTCTGGCCAATTGCCAGAGTTGCCCGACGTGGGCGAGGTGACGCCACAGTCGGCCACGCCACGCTGAAGCGCGGGGTAAACCTCACCAAAGTTCAGTGTCACCGGGCTTGCTCCTAAGGATTCTAGCAGAGCTGACATCGATGGAGTGAAGCTGCGGATTTTCAGTGATGCCAGATCGTCGACGCTCGCCACGTCTGCATTGCAGTAGAACACCTGCGGACCAAACGGCCAAAGTGCCAGCACTTTTGCATCGAACCGGTCTGCCAAGCGTTCATCAAATGGCGTACGATAGGCATCAACAGCGGCTTTCAGGCTCTCCATATCAGTTGAAACACCGATGAGGTCCAGCCCTTCAAAAAAAGCATCATCGCGTGCTGCCGTCCCGATTTGGACGGAGACAACATTGAACGTGTTGTCGGACACAAGGCGAAGACCATCCGCAGTGCTCAGCCCCAGGCCTTCATAGTTGTTGTATTGAACTGTAAAGCCGCTGTTGTTCAGCGCTTCGATGGCCGCAGCTTCGTTCGGATATTGCTTGGCGGTGGGCAGGATCTGCGTCAGGATCCGCGCCGATGTATCAGCGCTTGCTGCTCCGGCAAGTGCCACAGCAACACCAAAGGCAAGATTGCCTATCATTCGTCTCATACTTACATTCCTTTCAGTGATCGTAGAATTGCATGCAATATGATTACACAATTGTCATAGCAATCAACTCTGCATTTTGCGAACATGAAAAAAACCGAGCTTCTGCGCGCGCAATTCATGCAATGTGAGCAGAAAACAAGCAGTTCAGAAATTTGGAGGAATCACGGCGGAAATGACCAAAATTGATCAAATTCAAAGACTTCCCCTCCATTCCCAGGTTGCGGGGGTTCTCCGTGATCAAATTGTGGGCGGTGACCTGAAACCGCTGGAGCGCCTGAATGAGATCGCATTGTGCGAATCACTCGGTATATCTCGGACACCCCTGCGTGAGGCCATGAAGCTCCTTGAGCTTGAGGGCCTGGTTACCATTCAACCCCACAAGGGAGCTATGGTGTCTGAGATCAGCCTGTTGGACATCGAAGAAATTTTCGACCTTCTTGCGCCATTGGAAGCACTTGGCGTGCGTCTGGCGATGAAACGCATGACGGAGGTCGAGCGTCAGCAAACAGTCGATCTCCACAACCGCATGATTGCTTGCTACCGCGCGGAGGACCGGGAAGGCTGTTTTCAGAACGACTATACCTTCCATCGCAACTTGATCGAATTTGCGCGCCATGATGTTCTAAAATCAACTTATACGGCGTTGACCAACAGGTCACAAAGAGGCCGCTATCTTGCACCACGATTTTCGCAGTCTCGGTTGGACAATGCGATGGCCGCACACGAGGCGCTGATCGATGCATTCAAATCCGATGACCAAGATGCGGCCAGTGAAATTATGCACCAGCATGTGTCCAAAACCGGTGAGACAGTTTTGGAAACTCTGAGGCTTGGTAAGATCGGGGTATAGGAATAGCGCAGTCGCGAGAATTCTGTGACCTATGCGCTCTGCCGTGGAGCTGGCTATTGCGACATTGGAAAACAGGCGGCTTTTGTCGGCGTCAGTTTATTCATTGGTCAATGCAAGCAGACATGAACCACCAGTCACCGCCGCCATAAACGGCCGTTTTTTTCCGCAAGGCGGGTTAACCGGCATTGTTGTACAAAACGGGTCAGGGATCCACTGTGTGAATCCAGCGTGATCGCTGAGGGGCATGAGCAGTTACTCCCCTACGAAGTTCAAGACCAGGAACTGGCCTTCGTACAACACCGCGCTGAAGCAACGCGGTTCACTTTCGATATGGTTTTATCCTGAGATGGTCTGGAAACCCCAACCGGGGGCAAACGTGGTCGTCAGTGCCAAATCGAGTCATCTGAAGCCCGATCCACCAGATGCCGGGACTGAACACCTAAGTGCTTCGCACGTTATCGATCACTGTCCTGATCCGGCTCAACGGCCGCGCCTGCCGCATTGTTGTACTTCTGGTGACGTTGACCAGAAAAACTAGTGGCAAGACGTCATCAGGTCATGTGGCCTGAGCCTGATTTACGGTCTTGTCGAGCCACGCTGCCATTTCTCTTAGCCGGGTTTCCGCCTCGGGGCAGTACTCCATTGAGCGCAGGTAACCGTGTATGAGGCCCTCGCCTGGTTCTCTCGTGACTGGGACACCAGCATTTATCATGGCCTCGGCATAGGCATTGCCGGAATCGCGTAGCGGGTCGTTCTGCGCCACGGCCACATAGGCAGGCGGCAAGCCGGCATGGCTTTCTGCGGCCAGGGGCGAGACGCGGGGATCGGTGTTGAGTTGCTCGACATCCGCACAATAGAGCGCGTTTGTTGCCGCCATCGCAGCAACCTTCAGCAGAGGCCCCTCTGCGTTTTCGGTGTAGGAGGGGCGTGACCGGTCAAAGTCGCAGGCCGGGTAAATCAAAAGCTGTCCGGCAAGGGGAATCCCCTCATCGCGGGCTGTCAGCGCGACGGCGGCGGCCAGATTGCCTCCGGCACTGTCGCCGCCGATCGCGATGCGGGTGGGATCAATGCCGAGTTCGGCGGCCTTTTCATGTGCCCAGCGGGTTACGGCAAGGATCTGCAAGTAGCCTGCGGGGAAGGGGTGTTCCGGGGCAAGTGCATAGTCGACCGAAATCACCGTTTGCTTGTTCCAGGCGGCAATCCGGGCGGTAATGTCCCAATGTGTCTCGGGGCTGCCCTGCATCCAGGCGCCGCCATGCATGTAGATCAGCGCGGGCTGACTGCCGCCCGAGGCATGGCGGAAGATACGCACGCGCACGGGACCGCCGTCGCTATCGATCCAGTGTTCCTCGTCCGTTTCGACCTCAGGTGGTGTGGGCAGGCGCATGTCGCGAGCGATACTTTCGAAATGCACTCGGCGGTCGGCGGCCGTGGCCTCGGGCACTAGCGTGGCCCATTTCGCGTCCCACACCTCCAGGAACGGGAAAATATCTGGATTGATCATGCGTGCTTCCTCTCTTGCGCGTGGCATATCGGTTTCGGCGGACAGGCCCGGTTTCATTGCGATACCCAGGATCATGTCTCCAACTTGGCGGCGCAGCTTTTGCTGGCCCCGTTCCGTAAAAATGTCGTCTCCGAAAATGTGCGAGAAGGTCGCGCGGTTGGAGACGTTGAAGACCGAAGCCGCCGAGATGTGCCAATGCAGTTCAGGTGCCGAGAGCCCCCGGCGGAACAGCCCCATATCGACGCCGCGTTCGTAGATGTCTTCCAACAGAGAGATGGCCGAACTGTTTTGCCCCGAGATCGATTTGATCCGGGACATGTGCTCGCCGTCGTGAATGTTCTCGATCATCACCAGGCGAACGAAATCAGTGTCGTGGCGGTGGTGTTCGAATGTAAATTCAGCCAACTCCCGAAGTGCCGCGACGGGATGGAGTTTGCCGAGATCCAGCGCGTCTTCTTCGTGGCGCATACGGGTGTAGGCATCTTCCAGGACGGCTTGATACAGTGTCTCCTTGTCGGAGAAGTAGTAATAGATCATCCGTTTCGACGTGCGGGTGCGCCGGGCGATTTCGTCGATGCGGGCGCCCGAAAGCCCGTGGCGGGCGAAGACTTCTCGGGCGGCCTGAAGAATGTTGTCGCGCACAGCATCCGGATTCTGCTTCCACCCCCCGCGCTGCGATTCTCCGGACTTGCCTCTCTCGCCCGTCTCTCCCATGTTTTGCGTCCTCTCTCACCCGGTTCTACCCGCTTGTAACCTATTGGCCTGCCTGCGGGAAACCAAGGTAATCCTCCCATGCTACAGGACCATTTTTAACCGTGACGAACATAGTGTTGACTGAATTAACCACCTAGTCCATTGTCTCGTCAAGGGATGCGGCGCCTGGGAGGAGAACCGCAGTGACCAACACAATGGTGGCGATGGCAGGCGAAAGCCCGGCCCGCGCCTTGAAAATCGGACTTCTTGGAAGTGGTATCGCGGGGACGCGGACGCCGCGCATGCATGTTGCGGCAGCCAAGTCGGCGGGGCTTTCCTACGAATATCATCTGGTCGATTCTCAGGTGCGCAAGCTTCCCAAGGAGCCTGCCGAGATCCTGGCGTTGCTGGAAGCCGAGGGTTTTGATGGTCTGAACGTGACTTATCCTTACAAGCGCGCGGTGCTGCCGCTCATGGATGAACTCTCGCAAGCGGCCCGCAATGTGGGTGCGGTGAATACAGTTGTGCTACGCGACGGACGCCGTTCGGGTCACAACACTGATCATTGGGGATTCAGCGAAAGCCTGCGTCAAGGGCTGCCGGGCGCTCCGCGCGATCGGGTGCTCCTGCTGGGCGCCGGTGGGGCAGGTGGTGCCGTTGCGCATGCGCTGCTGGATGCAGGTGTAACGCGCCTTGCGGTTCGTGATGTGAATGATCAGGTTGCGGTCGAGTTGGTGGCCCTGCTGGACGAACATTACGGCCCGCATAGGGCTGAAGTTGTCACAGATGTAGACAAGGCTGCCAATCAGGCCCAAGGCATCATCAACGCCAGCCCTGTGGGGATGGAGAAGATGCCCGGATTGCCATTGCCAGAAGAGGCGATCCGCCCGGAACATTGGGTTGCTGACATCGTCTATTTCCCGTTGGAGACAGAGCTTCTGGCCACCGCGCGCGCCAAGGGCTGTGCTGTGCTGCCCGGATCGGGAATGGCACTTTACCAGGCTGTTCGAGCCTTCAAGCTTTTCACAGGTTGTGAACCAGACGTGGATCGGATGCGCGAGGCATTCGAATCCTTCACATGAGGGCGGTTCGCCGTCCTCTTTTGATGCGTAATAGGGAGGAACGCATGAGTATCATACACAAAGGAACCGCAAGCGCGCTGGTTTTGGCCCTGGCGGCCGGAATGAGCGCCAGTGCGGTCTCGGCCGAAACGGTCGAGATCATCTATTCGGATACCGTGCAAGAAAGTGACCGCCGCTCGACCCTTCTGAGGGAGAACTTCGGCGACTGTCTGGGCGAGGGGTTCGAGTTTTCCCCGTATTTCGGCGCGACGCTGTTCAAGCAGGGCACCGAGCTGACCGCCATGCAACGTGCCAACCTCGACATGGCGAACCTGGCGATCTTTGATTTCTACAATCAGGTGCCTTCTACCTCGATCCTGGGCACGGCCTACCTGTGGCGCGACTACGAGCACATGCGCGCGACCTTCAACAGTGACGTGCTGGACAGCCTGATCGACGAGATGGAAGACGCCACCGGCATCAAGGTGCTGGCCTGGCCCTATATCGGCACCCGCCACGTCAACATTCGCGGCGACCGCAAGGTCATGACACCCGCTGACCTCGACGGTATCAAGCTGCGCATGCCCGGCGGTGAGGGTTGGCAATTCGTTGGCGAGGCTCTTGGTGCCAACCCGACGCCACTGGCTTTCACCGAAGTCTACACCGCGTTGCAGACCGGTGCCATCGACGGCCAGGACAACCCGTTGACGGCAAACAAGCAGATGAAGTTCCACGAAGTGACGGACCAGATCATCCTGACAGGTCACCTGATCGCCTCGAACGTCTTCTCCATGTCCGAATCCAAGTGGGACAGCTTGGATGAGGCGCAGCAGGCCAAGGTGCAGGAATGCGCGATTTCGTTCCAGGATGCGATGGATGCCGACACGATCAGCCAGGAGTCTCAGCTGGTCGATTTCTTCAAGGGCGAAGGCCTGGAGGTTTACGAGCCGGACAAGGAAGCCTTCCGCACCCATGTGCTGGAGGTCTTCCAGAACTCGCGGTTTTCCGAGCTATGGCCGGATGGTGTGCTTGACGGCATCAACGGGCTTTGAACCATGCAACAGGGTTACCGGCGGGACAATGCCGCCGAACCTCTGAACTGACACGCCGTGCAAGGCAAGGGTAACAGGTTTGGAATGGAGCGTTTGAAGACACTCGCCGGATGGGGTGAACGCGGCGCCGAGGTCATCCTCGGGCTGATCCTCGGGTCGCTGTTCGTGAGCTTCCTGATCCAGATCGTGTTCCGCTATCTGCTGAACCTTCCACTGGGCTGGACGGTCGAGTTCGTCTCGATTGCCTGGCTCTGGGGAATTCTCTTTGGCTATGCTTTTGTGGTGCGCGAAAGCGACGTGATCCGGCTGGACATTATCTATGCGGCGCTACCCAGCTGGGGGCGTCGCGCGCTGGACGTCATCACCGGGACGATCTGCGCCGGCATCTTCCTTTGGACGCTGCCGCAAGTCTGGGGATACATCGACTTCATGTCGATCGAGAAGACCTCGTACATGAAGATCCGCTTCGACTATGTCTTCGCGATTTACGTCCCCTTTGCACTTTCCGTTGTCGTCCGCTGCGGCATTTCCATTTGGCGCGGGATCACCGGCACTGGTCCGTCATTCGAAACGCCCAAAACTGCTGGGACACATGACTATGAGTGATCCCTTTACAGTCTCGATTGTCCTGATCGCCTTTCTTGCCTTCGGCGGCCTGTCGATGGGACTGGCGATGATCTGCGGGTCTTCCGTCTACCTGATCATGCGGGGTTTCGATCCCTCGATCGCAGCGGAAACCCTGCTTCAAGGCTTGTTCAACAGCTACACGCTACTGGCGATTCCACTGTTCATTCTTGCCGCCGATATCATGAATATCGGCTCACTGGCGGACCGGCTGCTGCGTTTCAGTCAGGCCTTGGTCGGACGATTCAAGGGCGGGCTGGGTCACGTCAATGTGGTGTCTTCACTGATCTTTTCGGGCATGTCCGGCTCGGCCGTGGCCGATGCGGTCGGCATGGGCAAGATCATCATCAACATGATGACCAAGGACGGGAAGTATACCAAGTCCTACGCCGCCGCGATCACCGCAGCGTCGGCGACCATTGGCCCGATCATCCCGCCGTCGATCCCGATGGTTCTTTATGCGCTCGTGTCGGACCAGTCGGTTGGCTACCTCTTTGCCGCTGGCATGATGCCCGGCCTGCTGATGGGGGTGGTGCTGATGACCATGAACTTGATCATCGCCCACCGTCGCGGGTTCGATGTGGACGAGGCGATACCGCTGCGCGACATGCCGGGCGTCACCTTCCGCGCCATCCCTGCACTGCTGCTGCCGGTGATCCTGCTGGGCGGGATCTACGGCGGCATCATGACCCCGACCGAAGCCGCTGCCGTGGCGGCCTTTTATGCGCTGTCCATTTCGGTCGTGCTTTATCGTTCGGTCACTGCGGGGCAATTCTTCGAGACATTGCTGGCCTCGGCCCGATCAACCGCCACGGTTGGTATCCTGATCGCCGGTGCGCTGACCTTCCAGTATGTCATCACGCGGGAAAACGTGCCGGATCAGCTAGCCGTGTTCTTGGCCCAGTATGACCTGGGGCCAGTTGGGTTCCTGATCGCGATCAACATTCTCTTCATCGCTCTGGGCTGTATCCTGGAATCAGGCGCCATTCTGCTGATCATCGTGCCGATCTTCATCCCGACCGCGCAGGCGCTTGGCATTGACCTTGTCCACTTCGGTGTGGTCTGTGTGGTGAACGCGATGCTGGGCTTGATCACGCCGCCTTACGGGTTGTTGTTGTTCATCGTCTCGTCAATCACCAAACAGCCCCTCGGCCGCATCATTCGCGACCTGTTACCGTTCCTCTTCGCGCTTTTCGTGGCGCTTGGCGTGATCACCTTCGTGCCGGATTTCGTGCTCTGGCTGCCGCGTCTGCTGGGCTACGGAGGTTAAAGCGCCATGAAAACCTCGATTGCCACAGTCTGCATTGCAGGGGACCTTCGGGAAAAGCTCGCCGCCATCGCGGCGGCGGGTTTTGACGGCATCGAAATCTTTGAGCAGGATTTCATCACCTTCGATGCCTCTCCGCGTGAGGTCGGCGCGATGGTGCGGGACCACGGACTGGAGATCTCTCTGTTTCAGCCGTTCCGCGATTTTGAAGGCCTGCCTGTACCCGATAGGGGCCGCGCATTCGAGCGTATGGAGCGCAAGTTCGATCTGATGCAGGAGTTGGGCACAGACCTCGTTCTGGTCTGTTCTTCCGTTCATTCCAAAGCCCTTGGCGGTATCGATCGCATGTCGCAGGATTTCGCCGAATTGGGAGAGCGTGCCGCGACCCGCAACCTGCGCGTTGGCTATGAAGCGCTGGCCTGGGGGCGTCATGTCTGGGACCACCGCGATGCATGGGAGGTGGTGCGCCGTGCGAACCATCCGAATATCGGGCTGGTTGTCGACAGTTTCCATACGCTGGGGCGCAAACTGGATCCGAATTCGATCCGCGCCATTCCGGGGGACAAGATCTTCTTTGTCCAACTTGCCGATGCGCCGATGATCGAGATGGATCTGCTTTACTGGTCACGCCACCGCCGCAACATGCCGGGTCAGGGCGATCTGGACGTGACCGGCTTCATGCGCGCCGTGGCTGCCACCGGCTACGCAGGACCGATCAGCCTCGAGGTTTTCAACGACCAGTTCCGCGGTGGCAGCCCCAAGGCCATCGCGCGGGACGGACACCGCTCACTCATCTACCTAATGGATCAGGTCAGGCGCGCTGAGCCCGAGTTGCATGTCGACCTGCCCGATATTCCGCCCCGCGTGACGTCTGAAGGCGTCGCCTTCGTGGAATTCGCAGCTTCGGAAGCCGAAGCCGAAGGGTTGCGCAAGCTGCTTGGTTCGCTGGGATTTCGCCGGGCGGGCAAGCATATCTCGAAACAAGTCGAGGTCTGGCAGCAAGGCGCGATCCGCATCGTCCTGAATACCGACCAGGATGGCTTTGCCCACACCGCGCATATCGCACATGGGTTGAACATCTGTGATGTGGGTGTGCTGGTGGACAGCGCCGAGGATACGGTGTCCCGCGCCCGCGCTCTGGGAGCCACGCCCTTCAGCCAGTCTGTCGGACCGGGAGAAATGCAGATCCCAGCCATCCGTGGGGTTGGTTCGGGTCTGCTTCATTTCATCGACCGAAGCTCAGATCTCGGCAAGGTCTGGGAGATCGAGTTCGAGCCCGCGGAGGGCGGTGCCACCCATGAAGCCGGGCTGACTCGCATCGACCATATCGGCCAGACGATGAACTACGAAGAGATGCTGACCTGGTCGCTTTTCTATCTGTCGCTTTTCGAGACAAACAAGCAGGCCACGGTTGATGTGGTCGATCCCGGCGGGCTGGTGCGCAGCCAGGCGATCGAAAGCCCCGACGCGGCGCTGCGCGTTACGCTGAACGGGGCCGAAACTCATCGCACCTTCGCCGGACGTTTCATTGCCGACAGTTTCGGGTCTTCCGTGCAGCATGTGGCTTTTGCCACCGATGACATCTTTGTTTGCGTTGCGAAGATGCGCGAATGCGGGTTCGAGCCGCTGCCGATGCCCGAGAACTACTATGACGACCTTACCGCGCGATTGTCGCTGTCACCTGACTTCACAGACCGGCTGAAGGCCGATCACATCCTCTACGACGAGGACGCCTCCGGGTCTTTCTTCCAAGTCTACACTCGTTCGGTCGGGGATGGGATTTACCTGGAGATTTGCCAGCGCAAGGATGGCTACACCGGCTATGGAGCCGCCAATGCACCTTTCCGCATCGCCGCTCAGCGGCGCCTGTCGCGACCGTCCGGAATGCCCCGCGTATGACAGTTCCAAGCCCGGCCCAGAGGTCAAAAACAGGAAACGTAATGTCTAACTGCAACGTGGAACTGGTCCAGAAAGTGAACGCCCGGCTTGGCGAGACACCCCTCTGGGACGCTACACGCGGGCTTCTGTGGTGGATCGACATCGAGCAGCCAACTTTGTGGCAGCTTGATCCCAAAAGCGGCGCGACCGAGTCCGAAGCGCATCCAGGCACCTATCTGGGCTCCATCGCCATGACACGGTCGGGAGGCCTGCTTGCGGCACGCGATCTGCAACTGTTTCACCGCGCTCCACAAGCCAACAACTGGCTGCCTTTTGCCACAACGCCGGATGAAGTGATGCCGGCCACGCGGCTGAACGACGGGCGTGTCGATGCCAATGGCAGCCTCTGGATCGGAACCATGGACAATGGGCTCAGCCAGGGTCTGGGTGGACTGTATCGTGTTGATCCCGACGGAACCATGACTCGGATGCTCGACGATGTAATTGTCGCCAACGGCATCGCCTTCGCGCCTGACGGGCGCAGCATGTATTTCACGGATACCCGCCGGCATGTGACCTGGCGGCTTGGTCTCGATGAGACCGGCCGGGAGATCACCAACCGCGAGGTTCTGGCCGATTACAGCAGCAGTGGCATCCGCCCCGACGGGTCGTGTGTGGATGCCGATGGCTGTCTTTGGCAGGCCTTCTTCGCGGGCGGCCAGGTGGTGCGCTACGCGCCCGACGGCCGTCTGGACCGGCAGATCGCTCTGCCGGTCACAAATCCCACCTGCCTCTGTTTCGGCGGGCGGGATCTGAAGACACTTTTCGTCACAACTGCCTTCAAGTTCCTCTCGGATGAGCAACTGGCGGCCGAGCCTTTGGCCGGATCCGTCTTCGCCATCGAAGGTGCGGGGCAGGGCGTGGCGGAAAACCTATTTGCACTCTGACGTTTCTCCAGGGAGGAAACCATGAACTACAAAAGTCTACGCAACCTGATCGCTGCCGCCGTGGCAACGATCTCCATCGCTGGCACTGCCTCTGCACAGGTCGAATTGATCTTTTCGGATGTGAACCCGGCAGAAGTGCCACGGTCCAAGGCGATGACAGAGATTTTCGCCAATGAGCTGGGCGATGATTTCGCCTTCCAGCCCTATTTCGGAGCCACGCTGATGAAGCAGGGCACCGAGTTGGTCGGCCTGCAGCGCGGCAACATCCAGATGGCGGGCCTTCCGCCCTCGGACCTGGCGCAGCAGGTACCCGCGTTCGACATTCTGGGCGCTGCCTACATCGTGCGGGATCAGGCCCACCTCAAGGCGATCTTCGACAGTGAAGTCGGTGAGCAACTGAAGGCTCTTGCCCGTGAAGAGCTTGGCGTCGAGATGCTTGGCACATTTTACTACGGCACCCGTCACCTGAACCTGAAGGGAGATGCCGAATACAAGACCCCCGCCGATCTGTCAGGAGTCAAGTTGCGCATGCCGGGCGGTGAAAGCTGGCAATTCCTTGGCAAATCTCTGGGCGCAAACCCTGTGCCGATTCCCTATACCGAGCTTTACACCGCGCTGCAGTCCGGCGTTGTGGACGGCCAGGACAACCCTTTGCCCAATAACCGCCAGATGAAGTTCCATGAAGTGACGGACCAAATCGTCCTGACTGGCCACAATGTCGGTTTCGGCATACTTCTGGTGTCCTCGCAGGTCTGGGATGAACTGAGCGACGAACAGAAAGCCACGATGCAGGCCGCTGCCGACAAGGCAACCGCGTGGTCCGATCAGCAGTATCTTGACCAGGAAGCCGAGCTCGTTGCGTTCTTTGAGGGCGAAGGGCTAACTGTCTATGAGCCCGACTTGGGAGCTTTCCAGTCCTATGCACAAGAGCAGTATCTGAACTCGCCACTGTCCGACAGCTGGCCAGAGGGCATGCTGGAAGCGATCAACGATCTTTGATGAACCCATCTGTCCTAAGCACTTTGCTGCGGCTGGACACTTAGTCTGGCCGCACAGATCTTGTTTTATTGGTTTGATATTGAACAAGAGATGATGACGCGCATGAGGACCGAACACCTGTTACTTGTCGTATCAACCGTTAAAACAATTAATGTAGGATATTTGTGTTTTTGCACTATAAAAGTTATCAGAAGACTGGCCAGCCTAGTCAGTCGTCATAAGGGAGGAGACCAATGACATACGTTACCCGCCGGACCGCTATCGCGGCCACAATCGCTGCAACCACGGCTCTTACGGGCTTTGCCGGTTCAGCGTACGCACAGGACAAGCCTATCCTCCGCCTCAGCTCGGTCGTGTCCGAGAACGACATCCGCGCGGAGGCATTCGCCGAGATTGCCGAAGCGGTATCGGATCACTTCGACATGCAGGTGTTCAACGGTGCGACGCTCGTCAATCAGGGTACAGAACTCACCTCGATCCAGCGTGGCAATCTCGAAATGGGGCTGATTGCTCCGCAAAGCATCGCCGAGCAAATCCCAGAATGGTCCATCGTGACCTCGGCCTACCTTTTCAGCGACGCTGACCACCTGAAGGCAACCTTTGAAAGCGATGTCGGCGCGCAACTTCTACAGATGACGGAAGACGCCGGTATCCATGTGCTCGCACCAGTCTATTTTGGAACGCGGCAGGTGAACCTCGCCCCCGAAATGGAGGTCATGAAGCCAGAGGATCTGAACGGTGTGACGCTGCGGATGCCGGGCGGTGATGCGTGGCAGTTCCTTGGCGAGTCCATCGGTGCGAACCCGACCCCGCTTGCCTATGCAGAAGTCTATACCGCACTTCAAACCGGTGCGATCGACGGTCAGGACAACCCACTTCCAAATGATTACAACATGAAGTTCTACGAGGTGACGAGTCAGATCGTTCTGACCGGCCACTTGGTTGGTTTTGACGTGTTGGCGATCAGTTCAGAGTTGTGGGCTGGATTTACAGCCGAACAACAGGAAGCTTTGCAATCGGCAGTGGATACAGCCATCGAAAAGAGCACGCAGCGCCATCTCGACCGCGAGGCGGAACTTGTGCAGTTCTTCAAGGACGAAGGGCTGAAGGTCTACGAACCTGACCGGATTGCATTCAGGGACTATGCTCAGCAGAAATACCTCGAATCCGAGTTTGCACAGAGTTGGCCTGACGGCATGATCGACGCGATCAATGCCCTGTCTGAATAAGTGCCATCCGCGTTTCGGCAATGAGTGGCCCGCCCAAGCTGGCCACTCAACCTGGCGGAAGAACCGATGAACTTTGCCCGTGTCTCGAACTTGGCGCGCACGCTGGTCGACGCGGTGCCGGCGATCCTGCTCGCGGCGATGTTCCTTAGCTTCATCATTCAGGTCTTCATGCGGTATGTCATGAACAGCCCTGTTGGATGGACGGTCGAAGTCTGTGTGATCGCCTGGCTTTGGATCTTGCTATGGGGACAATCCGTTTCTGCCCGGGAAGAAGACGAGATCCGGTTTGACATCCTCTACGGGAGCGTTTCGCCAGAAATGCGTCGGGTCTTTCGCGTGGTGTTTTCGGTCTTTTTGGTAGGTATTTATGCATGGTCGCTGCCCGCCTTGTGGGATTTCGTGACCTTCATGAAAATTCAGAAAACCTCGTATCTCGATATTCGGTTCAATTGGGTCTATTCGATTGCCCTGGTGTTTTCGGTCATGTCGATCCTGCGCTATGTCTGGGTGTTCTGGACTGCCGCTACAGGACGCGACGCGCCCGAAGCAGGTGTCGATGCGGTCGTACGCAAGGATCCTACAAAATGAGTTGGGAATTCGGGGTCTGCGTCGCAGCCATCATCATGACCGCAGTAATCGGTTTGCCGATTGGGCACGCCATGCTGGCATCGTCCGTGTTTTACTTGCTGTTGCAGGGTCAGGACATGTCCATTGCCTTTGAACAGATGCTGACCGGGCTATACGGCTCTTACGTTTTGTTGGCCATTCCGCTGTTCATTTTTGCCGCAGACCTGATGAATGTCGGTTCGCTGTCAGACAGGCTGTTGGACTTTTGCCGCGCTTTGGTCGGACGGTTCCGCGGTGGGCTTGGGCATGTCAACGTGGTATCCTCGCTGATCTTTTCGGGCATGTCCGGTTCGGCGATCGCCGATGCTGTCGGCATGGGGCGGATCATCATTAATCTGATGACGAAAGACGGCAAATATCCGGGTGCCTATGCCGGTGCAATCACAGCAGCTTCGGCCATCATCGGCCCGATCATCCCACCGTCGATTCCAATGGTGCTGTTTGCTCTGGTGTCGGATACCTCGATCGGGTTTCTTTTCCTGGCAGGCGTTGTGCCGGGCCTGATACTTGGTGTTCTGTTGATGGTGATGAACGCGTGGCAGGCGCGCATTCACGATTATCCAGTGGACGATCCCGTGCCTTTGCGCGATCTCCCGCGTATCACGCTGCGTGCCATTCCGGCGCTGCTGATGCCTGTGATCCTGTTGGTAGGCATCTATGGCGGAGTCACGACGCCGACAGAAGCCGCCGCCCTTGCCGCACTCTATGCCTTCCTTGTGTCCACGGTATTTTATCGCTCCGTGTCGTTGCGCACGGCCTATCAGACTGTTCGCAATAGTGCCCGCTCCACAGCCAGCGTCGGGTTCCTTATCGCGGGTGCCCTGGCGTTCAATTACGTGGTTACCGTCGAGCAGGTGCCTAACGTCATACGCGACGCACTTGGTGACCGAGAACTGACTCTCGTGACATTCCTGCTGATGGTGAACGTGTTGCTCTTGCTGCTGGGGTGCCTGCTTGAGGCGAACGCCATCCTGCTGGTTATCGTCCCGATATTCCTTCCAACAGCCGTCGCTCTCGGTGTCGATCCAGTCCATTTTGGTGTGATCGTTGTGGTCAATACGATGATCGGGCTGGCCACCCCACCCTATGGATTGCTGCTCTTTGTGGTGACATCCATCACCCGATCGCCGATCCGCGACACGATCCGCCATCTTTTGCCTTTCCTCGCCATCATGATCGCAGGTCTTGCGATTATTACCTATGTGCCTGACCTCGTGCTGTGGCTACCACGACTGTACGGGTACAAAGGCTGACACATACCGGAGCTTTCATGACGAAAACGATCCTGATCATAAACGGCCCGAACCTTGATATGCTGGGCACCCGCCAGCCCGAAGTCTATGGCCACGATACCCTGGCTGATGTCGAAGCACTGTGCCGCCGCATCGGAAAGGAAGAAGACGTAGACATAGACTTTCGCCAAAGCGACAGTGAGGCCGAGATCATGGGATGGATCAAACAAGCTCGTGGAAAAACTGCGGGTCTGCTGATCAACCCGGCGGGCTTCACATCGACGTCAATCGCAATTCTGGACAGTTTGCTGATCTATGATGAACCCATAATCGAAGTCCACATCTCTCCACTGTTCCGCCGCGACGAATTTCGCCATCTGTCTTATGTGTCCAAGGCCGCGACCGCAAAGATCGAGGGATTTGGTATTCGAGGCTATGACTTTGCAATTCGCAAGCTGGCAGAGCTCGCCAGAGCGTCGGTTTGATACCAACAGAAAATCAGCTTCATCATCGTTCTTCAAAACCGAATGGACATGCCAAGGTGAGAAAAGTTTGTGTTGCATTTGCATGAAATGGGCGGGAAATCAGGATTAGCAGGATGGCACTTTCAAGCGACGCGATGATGGTCCTCTTCTACGACTTTGAAGGCGATACCGCTGATCATGATGACTGGCACAGCAATCAACATTTCCGTGAACGGCTCTTGGTTCCGGGCTTTCTTCGCGCCACGCGTTGGATCGCGACTTCAGGAGCGCCACGTTATTTGGTGACCTATGACGTGACCGATGTCGATGTCAGCACATCAGATGCTTACCTTGAACGGCTGAATGATCCGACACCGTGGACTCGCGAAATGATGCCGCGGTTTCGCGGCATGACGCGCGGCTTCTGTGATATCATAGCAAGCCATGGTCTTGGGTTGGGATCGGCGGCATTGGCGGTGCGTTTCACAGCCGACAAGGGCGACGCGACTTTGGTCGAGAAGCTTTCCTGCGATGTGCTTCCCGACATTGTGGCCATGCCTGAAATGGTCAGTGCGCTATTGTTGCGCCCTGTCGCGCGACCCCCAATGACCCGCGAACAATTTTTGCGCGGAGCAGACCAGCCCATGCCTTGGCTGATTCTGGTTACTGCACACGATCCTGCTCAGTTCCAGCGCGTAGCGATGTCGCACTTGGATACGGATTTTCTTCGCGGGCTGGGCGTGTCAAGCGAGATCATTTTTGGCCAATATGCATTGGCACACATCGCCACCTCTGAAGATGCCACATGAATAATGGCGGACCCGGATTTGTGACCAACCATCCTGATGGACCCGCGTTCCGGTCTTCGCAGGAGGATTAAACCCGCCGTTTCATTCGAAACACCCGGTGGCCATGACGTGATCAAACCCGCTTTGTATGTGCTGCGTCAAGAGTGCAACGGCGGCATCCGCATCGCGCGCGATCACCAGATTGCGCAGGCTGGTGTGGTCGTCAACGACGCCCTGACCGCGAAAATTCATCACCAGCATGTGATAACGCGCAAACCTATCGAAAATCGACGCGTGGGTTTTCATGAGTACCGGCTGGCCACAGGCCGCGATGGTTGCGTGGTGAAACCCCCAGTCGCAGGAGACCCATTTGTCCACTCCATTGTTCTGGGAGGCCACAAGGCGCCGCTCGGCGACCGACAGCTTGTAATGTGCGGCTACAACCGATGCTTCCCATTCGATATCGCCCTGCATGATAGACGCTCGTAGGGCATGGGTTTCAAGAAGCGTGCGAAGCGCCGCGAGTTCCCGAAACTCTGCTCCGCTGGCCGCCGCAACGCGAAAGCCCCGCTGGCCTTCTGCCGTGACCAGTTCCTCGACCGCCAGTCGATTCAGGATCTCCCGGAGGGTGGTTACGCTGGCACCATATACGTCTTTCATGCGTTCCAGCTTCAGTTTGCTGTCAGGCAAAAGCTGCCCGTTTACGATATGCGAACGGATACGCCGATAAGCGACTTCGCCAATCGTATCGCCCAAACGCTCTTGTGTTTCGAACCTGAAATTTTCCATTGCTGACGGGTATATCGCGACATTTGCCAAGTCGTTAGCATTTTCCAGAATTGCTACCGATAACGCAACAGTGCAGGCTCTGCAGGCATTCAGGAATTTGAGTTCGGGTTGGGGACTATCTGAAAATCGTTACTCTTCAGCTCCTGCGCCCCGCAGCTGCAACCTCTTTCCGGCAATACCGGTCCCGACGACTGATAGTTACTCATCGCCTGAGTTGGGTGCTCTTGCACCACACCGCATCAATTCAAACTTCTGATCACGAGATGCATTATTGATTTGTTTGCGCCTCAGCGGTCGATGCTTCTTGATGCAGCGCCGGACACGCACAGTGCGTCTATCTGATCCTGGGTGAATCCAGCCTGCGCGAGAACTTCGTCGGTATGCTCACCGATGTAGGGTGCCGGTCGGTCAATTTCTGGATTGCCGTCCGACATCAGAAATGGCGCGACAGGCACATTGTGCTGGCCTTCGCGACCAAGTGGCGCCCGTGTGCTTTGCAGCACGCCGCGTGCGGCAAGCTGAGGATCGGCAAGGGCTTCTTCCATGGTACGAACCCTGCCGGCCGGCACCCGATGGTCGCGCAGAAAATCCTGCCATTCCGAAGCTGTGCGGCTGAGGAAGATTTCCTTTAGAACTTCTTCCTCGGCAGAATGGCTCTCGATTCTTTCGGCATTGGTCGCCTTGACCATGTCAGGCCGCTCCAACGCCTCCCACAGGCGTTTTTGCTGACGCATGTTGGCAGCCCCGAGCATCAGGATGCCATCGGCCGTGTCGTAGGCGCCGATGCCTGCCAGGGCAAAGCGGTTGCCCTCCGGTTTGGGAATTTTCCCGGCGACGGAATAGGCGGCGATATGTGTGCTCATCAGCATGAGCGTGGCGTCGAACATGGCCAGATCGATGTGCTGGCCGCGACCTGTTTGCGTGCGCTGGAACAAGGCAGAGGCGATGGCGAAGGCGGTCATGTAACCGGTTGCGTAATCGACCACGGGTGATCCAGTTTTCAACGGCGCAGACTCGGGTGTGCCGGTGAGCGACATCAGGCCAGAGATCGCCTGGAACACGTTGTCATAGCCGGTTTCTTCGGCGCGCGGTCCCTTATGCCCGAACGCGGAAACCGAACAGTAGACAAGGCCTGGGTTGAAGCGCGCTACGTCCTCATAGCCGAGTCCCAAAGCGTCAAGCGCGCCGGGGCGGTAGTTCTGGACGAAAACATCCGCATCCTTGAGCAACGCGCGCAGTGCCTCCTGGCCACCGTCCGTCTTGAGATCAAGCGCAACAGACCGCTTGTTGGCGCCTTGCGCAAGGTAGGTGGTGCCCATGTTGGCCGCGTTCAGTTCTCGGTCCGGACCCTGCTGGCGCACCTGATCCGGATCATCCGGGCGGTCGATCTTTATGACATCTGCACCGAGTACGGCGAGTTGGTAGGCCGCAAAAGGGCCCGCCAGAACGTGAGTGGCGTCAATGACCTTGAGGCCTTCATAGGCACGGGGCATGGGATGTCTCCTTGAATGACTTGACGGAGGTTCAGGCGTCGTTGCGTTCTTTACCAAGCCGACTTGTCAGCCGGGTCAGCCATTGAAGGTTGGGCATGATGAAAAAGATGCGGGCGAGGTGCATGGCAGTGACCAAGGCCACGTCCTGCCCAAGAATGCCTGCAGTCAGAGCCATCTCTGTCGTGCCACCGGGCGCGAAACCAAGCACCATCGTCGGAAAATTTCCACCCATGACGCGGCTGGCGACATAGGCACCAAGGACGCAGAGGGCAAGCAACATGGCAGAGGTCACGATGACCGAACTAACGAGGCTTTTGCGTTCGGTAAATGTTTCGCGGGTGAAGCAGGAGCCGAGCCATGTGCCAAGGACAACCTGCGCCAGAGCAAGGACTGGCTGGGGAATGTCAAACACGGGTTGGCCAAGGGCGGAAAGTGCTGCAGCCATGAACAGCGGTCCAAGGAAAAACGGGTTGTTGAGGCGCAGCGTCTTGAACAGGAAAGGCCCGGCGACCGCCCCTGCCAGAGTGACACAGAAGGCAACAAATCCATGATCCACCTCTGGTGGAGTGACGGAAACCGGGGCATCGCCCGCAACGTACAGCATCAGCGGAAAAGCCGTGACGACAAGAGCGATTCGCATGGTTTGGGCAAAGATCACCGGCGCCGGTGAAATGCCGTGGTTTTCGGCCAGCACACCTGCCTCGACCGGCGAGGTCGGCACAACCGAGAGAAAGGCTGTGACGCCATCGGTGCCGAATAGTCGGCGCTGGACAATGGCGACCAGAAGAGAGGCCACGAGCGTAAAGAGACTTACGGCAATAAGGAGCGGCGCGGTTTGGAGCAGCGAGTGAAATGCAGCCGGGGTGAAATGTGCGCCGACGAAGGTGGCGACTGTGATCTGGCCAAATGGACGGGTCTTGATCGGCACGCGCACATTAAGAGTACCGCTTGCTGTCAGCACGCCGGACATGATCAAGGGTCCGATCATCCAGGGAAGGGGCAGCCCGAGCATTGCGCCGATGAGGCCCGCCGCGCCAGACGCCGCATAAAGGCAGACAAGCGACGGTAATGTTTTCAAGTTGACGGATCCTCGTTCAAGCGGATCAAGGCATCCAGCATCATCACCCCGCTGCCGGAGGCCAAAATCGCGATAGGGTTTATCTCTGCTTCTTCAATGCGCAGTTCAAAAGCCAATCGGGAAAAGGTCGTGACTGCATGGGCCAAGGCCTCGAGATCGCCCGGCGGATTGCCGCGATAACCGCGAAGCAGGGCGAACCCCTTGATCTCGCTTATCATCTCTCGCGCGGCGGCAAGCGTGACGGGCGCGCGACGGACGGCTGTGTCGCGGTAAATCTCGGCCATCACACCGCCAGCGCCCACAGTGATGACCGGACCGACAAGCGGATCGCGGGTGAGACCGATGATTGCCTCGCCAAGGCCGGGACGCATTTCCTGTACGAGAACCGACGAAAGACGGTAGCCGGGAGCATAGGCTTCGGCGTCGGATTTCATCTGTACGATGGCAGCGATTACGTCAGCTCGGTTGTTCAGCCCGACGATCACGGCGCCGGCCTCGCTCTTGTGTGGCAGGTCAGGCGAGTCGAGTTTGGCCACGACCGGGAATCTGAGGTCAAGTTCCTCGGGCAGTTCCTCCTCGGGACCAAAGACGCACATCGCGGGGCACGTAAGGCCAAGAGCCTCGAAAAGCACGCCTGATGTCGCTTCGGACTGGACCCCGGCGGGGAGGGTTTTAAGCCGTGCGGCAACTGTTTGGGGCAAAGGTTCGGCGGACTGGCGCGGGGCCGGGGGCGGGCGCAGCAAGAGCGCGATGGTTTCGGCGCAGGTTTCGAGAGTGCGGAAGTTCGGGATACCAGCAGACTCCAGTAATTCGAGGCTTTCCGGCGCGTGGGGCAGGGGAAAGCCGATAACCGGTGCCGCGTTTTTGGGGGCTTCTCGCACGGCGTCGATGATCGGCGCGACCGCCAGTTCTGGGTTGAATTGCGCCGAAGAGCCGACCGCAACAACAAGCACGCCGGTCTCGGGGTCGCGGATCAGCCGGTCGATCACCGTTTTCATGGTGTCGTATTGCGTACCGGCAAGAGTGACATCGACAAGTTTCCCGTGACCAAGAGGAATGCCTTGGTCTGATAGATCGCTGCGGGCGTCGTGGCTGAGTGCGCCGATTTCGACACCTCGGGTAGAGAGCTGGTCGACAACCATCGCGCCACCGCCTCCGGTGGTGGAAACCACAGTCGCGCGGCGAGGACGGTTTGCCGACAGGCGAGCGCCAGAGAGCGCGCCCGGGGCCTCGATCAACGTTTCGAATTGCTGGGTCTCGTATATTCCGATCTCGCGCAGGAATGCCGAGACCGCGGCGCGCCCGCCAGTCAATGCTCCGGTGTGAGAAACAGCGAGTTGGCGACCTTCTTCGGAAGCACCGATCATGTAGGCGATAACGGGCTTGCCACGTGCGACCGCGCCTTGGGCAAAGGCCTCGAGTGCTTCGGCATCGCGGATGGTTTCAAGAAAAAGCTGGAAGGCTTGGGTTTCTGGATCGTCCAACAAAAGGCTGCCAAGATCACCCACGGTGCAGCGGGCCTCGTTGCCAAGGGAAACGAGCGTGGAAAAGCCATGGCCGCGCTCCTGTCCCCGAGACAACAGGGTGCCGATGACACTGCCACTCTGGGACAGGACGGCAGTATGACCGCGGATCAGCTTGGCGGTGGCGAAAGCGGCGTTGGTGGTACAGGCAAAGCCAGAGGTGGTAGAGACGGTGCCGGTGGAATTGGGGCCGATCAACAACATACCGGCCTCGCGGGCGATCTTCTCTGCGCGTTCCTGTCTGGCAAGGCCTTCAGGACCCGCTTCGGCAAAACCGTCGGCCAGCATCGAAACCACCGCGACGCCCTTGTCGGCGCAGTCCTGCAACGCGGCAAGTGCGGGCTCTGCGTCAAGCATTATATAGGCGTGCTCGATCGGCTCGGTAATGTCGCGAACCGATGGCGCGGCGGGCAGACCCATGACCTCGGAACTGCCGGGGTTGACCGGAAAGATGCGCCCGGCATAGCCGTGGTGACGCAGAAAGGTCAGCGGGCGCGCGGTGAGCTTTTTCGAGTTCGACGACGCGCCGACCAGCGCGACGGATCGCGGCGCGGTCAGGGCCGACAGATAGTCCGTGTCCGGGCGTCCCATCATTCGGCGGCCATCTGCTGTTCCGCACGTTGGGAAAACCGACGATCAAAAATACCTTCGGCGATGCGGTTCTTCAGGATCTCGATAGAGCCACCCGCGATCATCCAGCCGCGGGTGCGGCGAAGCGCATATTGCGCGGTGCTTTCTTCGGAGAAGCCGAGACCGCCGAGAATCTGTACCGCTTCGTTGGCGGCAAAAAACCCGGCCTCGTTGCAGGCCAGTTTGGCCATCGCAGTCTCTTGCGCCGATGGTAATGTGTTTTCGCCATTTACGGCGGCGCGCATCAGCATAAGTCCGGCTGCTTCCAATTTGACGGCCATTTCAGAGAACTTCCATTGCAGGCCTTGGAATTCGCAAAGCGCACGACCGAACTGGTGACGCTGCGCTGCGTGGTCGCGGGCGAGGTTAAAGGCGTGCCGACCCACTGCAAGAGCGCGGGCGGAGTTGCCAAGCCGCTCAACGTTAAAGCCTGCGATCTGTTTCTTGAAGCCGCCCTTGCCGATCAGGACATTTTCACGAGGAACAAAGACATTGTCGAAATAGAGCTGCGACCAGGTCTCGCCGTTCATAAAGGTAGAAGGCTTGCCGATGGTGAATCCGGGTGTATCGCGCTCAATCAACACCGAGCCGATACCGCCGACGCCGGGACCGTAGCGCAGGTAGACAAGAAAAACCTCGGCTTCCGAAGAGTGGGTGCCGAAAATCTTGGTCCCGTTCACACGGTAACCTTCACCATCCGGCGTCGCCGAGGTGCGCAGGTCGGTTACGGCAGAGCCCGCTTCGGGTTCGGTCATTCCAAGCGAGATCAGAGACTTGCCTGCGAGAACCTTGCCGAGAAAGCGTTGTTTCTGGTCTGGTGTAGCGAACTCGGCGAATGTGCGAACGGGGCCGAAATTTGCGGCTTGGATCACGTCCCCTGAACGCGGGCAAACCTCGGCTACGGCCTGAATTGCGAGGATGGCATTGACCAGACCACCGCCGACGCCGCCATCGGCTTCTGGGATTGTGATGCCCAGCAGACCCATCTGGGCGAATTTTTCGGCGACATCCCACGGATAGGCATCCTGATTGGCTCTTGTGGCAGCACCATCCGCCAGTTCTGCCAACGCAAAGCGGCGGACGGTATCGTAGAACATCTGCTGTTCGTCGGTCAGGCGGAAATCCATCTGGAGAGCATCCAATTCACATTAACTTGCGGACAGTTTAAACATCCAGATTAGGGAAAACACCGCCATTCTGGTCGGACAAGGGAAACATCTGCTTATGGATCGGCGCTATCGAGACCTTCCGCTTAACCCGCTTCGCGCCTTCGCGATCGCCTCGCAACACAAAACCTTTACGTCTGCCGCCCGCCATATGGGAGTGAGCCAAGTGGCAATCAGTCGTCAGATATCGACGCTGGAAGACTACCTGGGGGTCAAGCTCTTTGTACGCGGGGCACGTTCAGTGAAGCTGACGGATGTGGGCAGAAGCCTTGGGCAGGAGATCAGCGTTCTGTTCGAGCAATTGGAGCAGGCGACGCATGGTGTGCTGACGGAAGAGAGCGAAAACACCATAAAGTTAAGGATCTACCCGACCTTTGCCCAGCACTGGTTGCTTCCGCGGCTGCGTGAGTTTCAGACCCTTTATCCGGAATATCGCTTTAGGCTCGACACCACTGTTGAGCCGCTCGACTTTCGGAGCACTCATCTGGACGTGGCAATCCAGCTTGGGCACGGGACATGGCGCGACGCCAAGTGCCGCAAGCTTTTTGACGAGACGGTCGATGTCGTGTGCAGCCCAGGATATGCTCAGGATCGCAACTGGTTCGCCGACCCGGAGAATTTGGCCAGCGCTGAATTGCTGCACGCAAAGTACCGTCGCAAGGAATGGGAAATCTGGTCGGCAGAAGCGGGTGTGGAGATTGACCATTCGAGTGGGCAGGAGTTTGACAGCTCGCTGCTTGTCTATAGCGCGGCGCGGCATGGTTTTGGCCTTGCGTTGGGCCAGGTGGATTTATTGTCGCGCGAATTGGAGGCAGAGCAGTTAATTCGCCCGTTCCGAAAGCCGGTGACAACTGGCGCGGCTTTTCATGTGATCTGGCCAACGATGAAATCAGTTTCAACCAAGACCCGGCATTTTATTGACTGGCTGCTCGACACTTCGGATGAGTCGCGCGAGTTTTTCAAGCGAAGCAGGGGGGCCGCAAGGGCATCGCGGGGCTGACCGGAGGTTTGCGTCACATGACTTTCGCGCCGGTCGAACAGGACTTTAGCTTGAACTACCTTGCGGCGAGACCGTTGAGGGAGGGCAGATGCCGCAGATGTATTATGAGATCGTAGGAGAGCCCGGGGCCGCAGTGCCGCTGGTGCTCCTGCACGGGATGTTTGCGAGCCGCAGGATATGGGATTTGAATCGTGCGGCCTTGGCCAAGAGATTGCCGTTGATCCTTGTAGATCTGCCTGGCCACGGCGCATCGCCGCCGATTGCCAAGGATGCAGAGGCCACGCCGGAAGCGCTGGTGGCCGAGCTGGAGCGGATCCGGCAAGAGTTGGGTGCGGTACGCTGGTGCCTTTGCGGGCAGAGCTTTGGAGCGGGGGTTACTCTATACTACGCGATGACCCACCCTGAGCGGGTGGCGGCACAAGTATTTACCAATTCCCGGACCACTTTTCGGGATGCCTACGGCGCGGCGGAGACAGAAATGCGCGCGCAACGGATTGCCCGCATTCGCGAAGGGGGGCGAGACGCGATGGGGCAGGAGGTGTTCCACCCGCGCCACGCCAAACGGTTTCCCGAAGTGATCAAGGCGGTTCTCGCGCGCGAAGCCGACGCGATAGACATCGAGACCTATTTGCGGCTTATCGGTCTGACCTCGCCTGCGCTGTCGTTCTATGGGCGGAGGGCAGGGCCGGCAGTGGCGACCTTGCTCATCAACGGGCGACACGAGAAGGCCTTTCAGGAGTGCCGCAACGAATTGGCTGAGGCGTGGCCGCAGATGGAGATCGTTGATATCGACGGCGGGCATGCGGTGAACATCGAGAACCCCGATGGCTTCGATGCGGCGCTGATCGCGTTTCTGGATCGGCAATTAGACTAACCGTTGATTAGGCAAGAGTGACAGTTTCCGAGTTGTGACCCCACCAACGGCGGGGCCATGATCGGTCAAAGGGAACAGCCTCTCGCCCTCCGGGCGGCGGCTACCGGAGGACACATGAACGAGATACTGAAATCGCCCCGTGCCGTTTGGGAAACCTATGCCCGCGATGGCAAGTTTGCCTACCAATGGAGCCCCGATGCGGCGCGTGCTGTCTGGCATCCGCGCCTGACATGCCCGTTTGGCGGTCGTGCGCCGTTGGAGTGGCGGTTGAGTGCGGGACAAGATGATGCCCGAGGATTTTGAGCGGGTGCTGCGTGTCCATCTTTTCGGTGCGTTCAACATCGCCAATGCTTGTGCGCCGCACTTTCGTGCACAGGAGAGCGGGGCGCTGGTGTTCATGACATCGACTGCGGCGTTGATCGGCTCTGTCGGGCAAGCCAATTATGCCGCCGCGAAGATGGGGATCGTTGGCCTGTCGCGCGGGATTTCGCTCGACATGGCACGCTTTGGTGTGCGCTCGAACTGCATCGCGCCCCATGCTTTCAGCCGCATGATCGAAAGTGTTCCGGGGCGCACACCTGAGGAGCAGGAGAAAGAGATGGAGAAGCGCCGCACAACCACCCGGCCCGACCAGATCGCGCCGCTGGCGGCCTTTCTGTGCTGCGACGGAGCAAAGGACATCACCGGCCAGATCTTCGGGGCGCGGGGCAACGAAGTTTACCTCTATGATCAGCCGCGTCCAATCCGAACATTGCATAGAAATGATGGCTGGACCGTGGAAAAGCTGTCAACAACGCTGCCCGGTGCCTTCCGATCCAGCATGACCCCGGCGGAACGCACCCGGGACGTGTTCAGTTGGGAGGCGATCTGAGCCAATGCTGAATATTGACGCGCTCGAAGCCTGGGAATTTCCGCCGCTGGAACAGCGCTATGGCGCGGACCAGACGATGCTTTATGCCGCCACACTTGGGTTCGGACAAGATCCGGTGGATAGGGCGCAACTTCGTTATGTGTACGAAAAGGATCTGGTCGCAGTGCCGAGCTTTGCTGCGATCCTTTGCCATCCGGGGCGCTGGACGGCTGCACCGGAACTTGGGGTAACGCTGAGCAAGGCGGTGCATGGAGAACAGAGGGTCTTCTTGCATCAGCCCTTGCCGCCCGAAGGTGATCTGGTGGCCAACGCGCGGGTTCAGGCGGTTCAGGACAAGGGGGACAAGGGCGCGCTGATTCATGTGGCGCGTACCATGTTTGACCGCACCAGCGGCAATGCGGTTGCCAGTATTCTGCACAGCACTTTTTGCCGCGGCGATGGTGGTTTTGGACGCGATTTCGGATCGGCACCGGTCTCCGAGGCGCTGCCCGACCACGCACCCGATGTCGTTGTGGACATTGATACCCGGCCAGAGGCTGCGGTGCTCTACCGGCTGAACAAGGACCGCAACCCGCTGCACATTGACCCTGACCACGCGAAAAAGGCCGGGTTCGACCGGCCGATCTTGCACGGGCTGTGCACCTGGGGTCTGGCTGCGCGGGCGATGCTTGAGGGAGTGCTCGATTATGACGAGACCCAGCTTCGCTCGATTGAGGCACGGTTCTCGCGGCCCGTGTTTCCGGGTGAAACGATCCGATTTGAGATTTGGCATGAGGATGGCATGTGCCGATTCCGAGCAAGAGTCGCGGCGCGGGATGTGACCGTCCTGGATGCCGGACGCTGCCTTGTCGGCGAGGGGCATGCAGCGCCGGACTACATGGTGGGGGCATGATGGCTCGGGATTGGAATGCGATGGCAGAAGCCGAGTTTCGCACCATATTGCGCGATTTCATTGCTGAAAATTGCCCCTCCGAGCTTCGAAACGTGCGGCTGCGGATGCCGCCGGACCAGACGATGCCATGGTATCGGGCGCTTTGGAATGCGGGTCTGATTGCGCCCGGATGGCCTTCAGAACTGGGTGGAATGGCGCTGACGCCGGAGCGGCACCTAGTCTACATTGATGAGATGGAGGCGGCTGGGACGCCTTGGCTGCACGACAGTGGCGTGCGCAACCTTGGTCCGGCGCTGATTGCCTTTGGCACCGAGACACAGAAGGCCGAATACCTTCCAAAGATCGCGGCAGGCGAACAGATTTGGTGTCAGGGCTATTCAGAGCCGGGCGCGGGGTCGGATCTGGCCAGTTTGCGCTGCGCCGGGCAGATCGATGGCACGCGGCTGACGATCAATGGTCAGAAGATCTGGACCACTTCCGCACATCACGCCACACATTGCTTTTGCCTTGTACGCACCACTTCGGATGGACCTAAACAGCACGGGATCACCTTTGTTCTGGTCGACATGCAGACCCTCGGCATCACAGTGCGACCAATCCGCAACCTCGGGGGTGAGGATGATTTTTGCGAGGTCTTCTTTGACGACGTAACGATCAGCACCGATTGCATTCTGGGCAAACGTGATGACGGCTGGCAGGTCGCGCGTTCGTTGCTCGGGTTCGAGCGCATCTGGGCAGGCTCGCCGCGCCGTTCGATGAAGGCACTGGGAGAGCTGAACGCGGTGATCGACGCCGTGGGGTTGGGCGATGACGGGCTGTGGCAGGACCGGCTTGTGCAGGCAGAGTTTGATACGCTGGACGGGCAGGACCTGTATCGCAGCTTTGCCGATCTGGTCAGCACCGAGGGCCACGTGGGCACCGAAGTGTCCGCCCTGAAGATATTTTCAACCGAGAGCTTTCAGAAGATCGCGGAATGGACGTTGGAAGCGGCGGGGCAAGGTGGAGTTGTCGATGTCACGCCCACTCCGGGCAAGCCCGCGCCAACCTTTACCTGGTTTGAAAGCCGCGCTCCGGCGATCTTTTCCGGCGCGAACGAGATCCATCGCAACATTCTGGCGCGGCGGGTGCTGGGTTTGGGCCTGGAGACGGCGAAATGAACGTACTTGACAAAGATATGGCCCAGATGCTGACGGACAGCGTGGCGGCATATGGGCGCGGGCCTCTGGCGGACAACCATGTGGACGCGTTGCACGCACAGGGGTGGCTGCAATGCTCCTTGCCCGAGTCCGTTGGCGGCCTTGGCTTTGGCCCCGATGCCGCGGCGATTATCGCGGGTGGGCTGGCGCGCATTGGCCGGGCAGAGCCGGTCAGTGCGACCTATCTTGCGGCGCGGCTCTTGGCACTGGTTGCGCCTGAAAGCCCAGTTGCGCGGCATTTGGGTGAAGACGGTTGGTTGGTGTCGCTGGTCCATACGGGGGACATCACGTTTCGCGATGGACGACCGACCGGCACGGCCCGTCATGTGCATTTGGCCAAGACCTGTCTGGTTGTTGCCGACGGGACACTTTTTGCTCTTCCCTTCGAAGCCGCGGATGCGACCATGGAAACCCGGGTGGATGGTACTCGACTTGCTACCCTGAAATTGGACGGCCTATCCGGTGAACACCTTGCCGATGGCGCGGCACTGGACACGGCTCTGCGACAGGTGCTGGCCGAGACTCGGTTGGTGATTGCCGCTGAACTTTTGGCCCATATCGATGTGATGCTGGATCTGACGCTGGAACACCTGCGCACGCGCCAGCAATTTGGTCAAAGCCTTGGGCATTTTCAGGCGCTCCAGCACAAGGTAGTTGATCTTTACGGGCAGGCGCTTGTCTCGCGTGCGGTGCTTGACGCGGCGATCGCGCGGGCGGCTGCCGGACTTGCGCCTGATGATCTTGACCGAGCTGCCTGTCGGGCCCGGGCGCGGGTGAATGACACCGCGATGGACATGGCAAAAGGCGCCATCCAGATGTTCGGCGCAATGGGGATCACCGAGGAAAGCCCGCTCGCCCCGCATATCAAACGCGTGTTGGCGCTGGTGCCCTGGTTGGGCACTTCTGCCGAAATGCGCCGCCACTACGCCAGCATCGGGCGCGTGCTCATCCAAACGCCTTCCGAAAAGGACACTACCGCATGACCCTGATGGACACCTCGATGCCTGCCGCGACGGCAGAGGGCCTCACGGCCATGTTCAAACCCCGAGCCATCGCGCTGGTTGGCGCCTCGGACGATCCCTACAAGATTGGAGGACGGCCGCTGCGCTACATGCGGGAAGCGGGTTCGCAGGTTACGATCCATCCGGTGAACCCGACGCGAGACACGGTGCAGGGTATGACGGCTTACCCCTCGGTCATGGCGATTCCAGAGCAGGTGGATCAGGTGATCCTCGCCGTTCCGGCCTCGCGGGTCGAGGCCGCGGTGGATGACGGACTGGCAGCCGGCGTGAAGAGCTTTGTGATGTTCTCTGCCGGTTTTGCAGAAGCAGGAGAG
>NZ_JBHYFV010000039.1:0-36240 GCF_051859345.1 Marivita sp.
GAAATGGTGGCCATCATGGCTTCGGTGACCTTGTCGTTACACTTCGACCAGGCATCGACAACCTTGTTGTACTTTTCGCCCTGGGTGATCAGGCCGTCCATGTACTGCTGTTCGAAATCCTTCACCTGATCGCGGGTTTCTTCCACGATCGGCCACTTGGTTTCCGGGATCACCATGTCGTCCTTGCCGAACGAAATGCCGGCCTTGAACGCTTCCTTGAAGCCCATGGTCATGATCTGGTCACAGAAGATGACCGACTCCTTCTGACCGCAATAGCGATAAACCGTGTCGATGACTTTCTGCACGTCTTTCTTGCGCAGCAGCGTGTTGACAAGATCGAACGGCGCTTTCGCGTTCATCGGCAGCAGCGCCCCCAGACGCACGCGTCCCGGTGTGGATTCGTACCGCTTGGTGATCTCGTTGCCTTCGTTGTCGATCTGCTTGACCCGGCACTGAATCTTGGCGTGCAGATGCACTTCCCCGGCATTGAGCGCATGCTCGACTTCTTCGATCGAGCCGAAGATCATGCCTTCACCCTTCATGCCATCACGGGCGATGGAGGTGTAATACAGACCAAGGATCATATCCTGCGACGGAACGATGATCGGTGCGCCGTTGGCCGGCGACAGAACGTTGTTCGTCGACATCATCAAGACACGGGCTTCCAGCTGGGCCTCAAGGCTCAGCGGAACGTGAACCGCCATCTGGTCACCGTCGAAATCGGCGTTGAAGGCCGAACAGACCAGCGGGTGAAGCTGGATTGCCTTGCCTTCGATCAGGATCGGTTCAAACGCCTGGATGCCCAGACGGTGCAGCGTCGGCGCGCGGTTGAGCAGAACCGGGTGTTCGCGGATCACCTCGTCCAGGATATCCCAAACCTCGGGACGCTCTTTCTCGACCAATTTCTTGGCTTGTTTGACGGTCGACGACAGACCCTTCGCTTCAAGCCGCGAATAGATGAACGGCTTGAACAGTTCGAGTGCCATCTTCTTGGGCAGACCGCACTGGTGCAGTTTGAGTTCCGGACCCGTCACAATGACCGAACGACCCGAGAAGTCGACGCGCTTGCCCAGAAGGTTCTGACGGAAGCGGCCCTGCTTGCCTTTCAGCATGTCGGACAGCGACTTCAGCGGACGCTTGTTGGCGCCGGTGATGACGCGGCCGCGGCGACCGTTGTCGAACAGCGCATCGACCGATTCCTGCAGCATCCGCTTTTCGTTGCGGACGATGATGTCCGGCGCACGCAGTTCGATCAGTCGCTTCAGACGGTTGTTCCGGTTGATCACACGGCGGTAAAGGTCGTTGAGGTCGGAGGTCGCAAAACGACCGCCATCCAGTGGCACCAGCGGACGCAGTTCCGGTGGGATCACCGGGATCACCGTCAGAACCATCCATTCCGGGCGGTTGCCGGATTCGAGGAAGGACTCAACCACCTTGAGGCGCTTGATGATCTTCTTCGGTTTCAATTCGCCGGTCGCTTCCTTGAGATCCGCGCGCAGCTGATCGGCCTCGGCTTCGAGGTCGATATTGGCGAGCATTTCACGGATCGCTTCGGCACCGATATTGGCGGTGAACGCGTCCATGCCATAGGCATCCTGCGCGTCCATGAACTCTTCTTCGGTCATCAACTGGCCGTAGGTCAGGTCGGTCAGACCCGGCTCGATCACGACGTAGTTTTCGAAGTAGAGAATCCGCTCCAGATCGCGCAGCGTCATGTCCAGCATCAGGCCGATGCGCGACGGCAGCGACTTGAGGAACCAGATATGGGCACAGGGAGCGGCCAGTTCGATATGGCCCATACGTTCACGGCGGACCTTCTGCAGCGTGACTTCCACACCGCATTTCTCGCAGACAACGCCGCGATACTTCATGCGCTTGTATTTGCCGCACAGGCATTCGTAATCCTTGATCGGGCCAAAGATACGCGCGCAGAAGAGACCGTCACGCTCGGGCTTGAACGTGCGGTAGTTGATGGTTTCGGGCTTCTTGATCTCACCGAAAGACCACGACAGGATCCGCTCGGGCGATGCGAGCGAGACCTTGATCTCGTCAAACACCTTTTGCGGGGCGACGGGGTTGAACGGGTTGTTCGTCAGTTCCTGGTTCATTGAATTACCTCAAAGATAAGGGCGTGGGGGATGAAGCCGGGCGCGACTTTCTTCGAAGAAAGTCACCAGTCTCTTTGAAGAGACTGGTGCCCGGTGCGAAAGGTTCGCTTATTCCTCATCCTCCGCATCCAGGAGTTCCATATTCAGGCCGAGGCCGCGCACTTCCTTGACGAGAACGTTAAAGCTCTCGGGAATGCCCGCTTCGAAATTGTCCTCGCCCTTGACGATGCTTTCATAGACCTTGGTCCGGCCCGCGACGTCGTCCGACTTGACGGTGAGCATTTCCTGCAGGGTGTAGGCCGCGCCGTACGCCTCAAGCGCCCAGACTTCCATTTCCCCGAAACGCTGACCCCCGAACTGCGCCTTACCACCCAGCGGCTGCTGTGTGACCAACGAGTACGGCCCGGTAGACCGCGCGTGGATCTTGTCGTCCACAAGGTGGTGCAGCTTGAGCAGGTATTTCACACCCACGGTCACCGACCGCGAGAACTGCTCGCCCGAGCGACCATCGAACAGGATCGACTGACCTGAGGTGTCAAAACCGGCACGGATCAACGAGTCGTTCACGTCTGCCTCTTTCGCACCGTCAAAGACCGGCGTTGCGATCGGAACACCGTGGGTGACATTGCCCGCAGCGGTCAACAGCTGTGCCTCGTCCATGTCCTTGATGCCTTCATCATAGACATCGTCGCCATAGGCGATGCGCATCGCTTCACGCACCGGGGTCAGGTCGCCGGAACGGCGGTAATCCTGCAATGCATCGTCGATCTTGATGCCCAGACCGCGTGCGGCCCAACCCATGTGGGTTTCCAGGATCTGACCAACGTTCATACGCGACGGCACGCCCAGCGGGTTCAGACAGAAATCGACCGGGGTTCCGTCCGCGAGGAACGGCATGTCCTCCATCGGAACCACTTTCGAAATCACACCTTTGTTGCCGTGACGGCCAGCCATCTTGTCGCCCGGTTGCAGCTTGCGCTTCACCGCGACGAACACCTTGACCATCTTCATCACACCCGGAGGCAGATCGTCGCCACGACGGACCTTTTCGACCTTATCCTCGAAACGGGCATCCAAAGCGCGCTTTTGCGCCTCATACTGCTCGTTCAGGGCTTCGACGATCTTGGCATCGTCCTCGTCTTCGAGCGCCAGCTGCCACCACTGACCACGGGTCAGGCTGTCCAGCAGCTCTTCGGTGATCTGGCTGTTCGGCTTGATGCCTTTCGGGCCTTTCACGGCCATCTTGCCAAAGATCATGTCTTTCAGACGGGCGTAGATGTTGCGATCCAGAATGGCGAGTTCGTCGTCCCGGTCACGAGCCAGACGTTCGACCTCTTCCCGCTCGATCTGCAACGCACGTTCGTCTTTCTCGACGCCATGACGGTTGAAGACGCGCACCTCGACAACGGTGCCGAAATCACCCGGCTTGACCCGCAGCGAGGTGTCGCGCACGTCAGATGCTTTTTCACCAAAGATGGCGCGGAGGAGTTTCTCTTCCGGCGTCATCGGGCTTTCGCCCTTCGGTGTGATCTTGCCGACCAGAATATCGCCCGGCTCCACATCCGCGCCGATGTACACGATGCCCGCCTCGTCGAGGTTGCGCAGCGCTTCTTCGCCAACGTTCGGAATGTCGCGTGTGATCTCTTCCGGCCCGAGTTTCGTGTCACGCGCGGCGACTTCGAATTCTTCGATATGGATAGAGGTGAACACGTCATCCCGCGCGATCCGCTCGGAAATCAGGATCGAGTCCTCGTAGTTGTAACCGTTCCACGGCATGAACGCGACGATCACGTTCTTGCCCAGGGCCAGTTCACCCAGATCGGTCGACGGGCCATCGGCGATCACCTCGCCCTTGCCCACAGTGTCGCCCACATTCACCAGCGGACGCTGGTTGATGCAGGTGTTCTGGTTCGAACGCTGGAACTTGCGCAGACGGTAGATGTCCACACCCGCATCGCCCAGCTCGAGGTCTTCGGTCGCCCGCACAACGATACGGGTCGCGTCGACCTGGTCGATGATCCCGGCGCGTTTTGCCATGATCGCAGCGCCGGAGTCGCGGGCGACAACGCCTTCGATCCCGGTGCCGATCAGCGGCGCTTCGGAGCGGAGCGTCGGCACCGCCTGACGCTGCATGTTCGAGCCCATGAGGGCGCGGTTGGCGTCATCGTTTTCGAGGAACGGAATGAGCGAGGCCGCAACCGACACCAGCTGCTTGGGCGAAACGTCAATCAGATCGACGCTTTCGTTGGGCGCAAGGGTGTATTCCCCCGACTGGCGGGTGTTGACGAACTCGTTCACGAACTGGCCGTTTTCGTCCAGAGTCGCGTTGGCCTGCGCCACGGTATGACGCTGCTCCTCGGTCGCGGACATGTACTGCACATCATCCGTCACGCGGCCGTTTTCGACCCGGCGATACGGCGTTTCGATGAAGCCGTACTTGTTCACACGGGCAAAGGTGGCCAGCGAGTTGATCAGACCGATGTTCGGGCCTTCCGGCGTTTCAATCGGGCACATCCGACCATAATGCGTCGCGTGAACGTCGCGGACCTCAAAACCTGCCCGTTCGCGGGTCAGACCGCCCGGCCCAAGCGCGGAAAGGCGACGCTTGTGCGTCACTTCGGATAGCGGGTTGGTCTGGTCCATGAACTGCGACAGCTGGCTGGAGCCGAAGAATTCGCGCACCGCGGCGGCCGCCGGTTTGGCGTTGATCAGATCCTGCGGCATGACGGTGTCGATCTCGACCGAGGACATGCGTTCCTTGATTGCCCGCTCCATGCGAAGCAAGCCAACGCGGTACTGGTTTTCCATCAACTCGCCGACCGACCGCACACGACGGTTGCCGAGGTGGTCGATGTCGTCGATGTCACCACGACCGTCGCGCAATTCCACCAGCGCCTTGACACAGGCCACGATGTCTTCGCGATCCAGCGTGCGCTGGGTGTCCGGCTTGTCGAGCGCAAGACGCATGTTCATCTTCACGCGGCCAACAGCCGACAGGTCATAGCGTTCGCTGTCGAAGAACAACGTGTCGAACAGCGCAGACGCGGCTTCGACGGTGGGCGGTTCGCCCGGACGCATGACGCGATAGATATCCATGAGCGCGGTTTCGCGGTTCATGTTCTTGTCGTTCGCCATCGTGTTGCGCATGTACGGCCCGTAGGTGACGTTATCGATGTCAAGGACCGGGATTTCGGTCACACCGGCATCAACCAGTTCCTTGAGCGTCCCACCTGTGACAGCACCGTCCTTGTCGACGGTCCAGGTCAGCTCGTCCCCGGCTTCGACATAAATCGCGCCAGTGTCTTCGTTGATGATGTCCTTGGATACGAACTTGCCGACAATCTGGTCGAACGGGAGCAAAAGCTCTGTGATCCTGCCTTCGTCGATGATCTGTTTGACGGCCCGCGGGGTCACTTTTTTGCCAGCTTCGGCAAACACTTCTCCAGTGGCGGCGTCAACAAGGTCATAGGTCGGACGCGTCGCGCGCACCCGCTCCGGGAAGAACTTGGTTGCCCAGCCTTCACCCTTGCGCAGCGTATAGGTCACGGTGTTGAAATACGCGTCCATGATGCTTTCCTGGTCAAGACCAAGCGCATAAAGAAGCGTTGTCACCGGCAGTTTGCGGCGACGGTCGATGCGGGCGAACACAAGGTCCTTGGCATCGAATTCAAAATCCAGCCACGAACCGCGATAGGGAATGATTCGGCACGCGAACAGCAGCTTGCCCGAGCTGTGCGTCTTGCCCTTGTCGTGATCAAAGAACACGCCCGGCGAGCGGTGCATCTGGGACACGATCACGCGCTCGGTGCCGTTCACGACAAATGTGCCGTTCGGCGTCATCAGGGGCATGTCGCCCATGAACACGTCTTGTTCCTTGATGTCCTTGACCGACTTCGCGCCAGTGTCTTCGTCGATATCAAACACGATCAGACGCAGCTTCACCTTGAGCGGTGCCGCGTAGGTCATGTCACGTTGCTGACATTCCTCGACATCGTATTTCGGCTTTTCCAGCTCGTAGCTCACGAATTCCAGCACGCTGGTTTCGTTGAAATCCTTGATCGGGAAAACCGATTGGAACACGCCCTTGATACCCTCGCCGTCAAGCGGAGCAGGCTGATCGCCGGATTTCAAAAAGAGATCGTAGGAGGATTTCTGAACCTCGATGAGGTTCGGCATCTCCAGAACCTCGCGAATTTTACCGTAGTATTTACGAAGACGTTTCTGGCCAATAAAGCTTTGCGCCATGGTCGATATCACCTTTTCATTCTCAGCTGCGCGTCACGCCGTCGGGCCCCGGCGGTCTGCCCAATAGAGACGACAAGAACCCGATCAATTCATGGCCCGCGTCCCACCGCGCGCCTCCCGATCCTTGGGTCCTGTCTAAGAAAAGCCCCTGATGCAAAAGGGCTTCTCTAAGACAGGCTTGGCTGAGCATGGAAATCTCCATACCCAGCCTTGCAATAGTCCAACTCCGGGTTGCCCCGGTTCGGATTACTTGAGCTCGACTTCGGCGCCAGCTGCTTCCAGCTTGGCTTTGATGTCTTCGGCTTCGTCCTTGGAAACCTGCTCTTTGACAGCTTTGCCGCCAGCTTCGACCAAGTCCTTGGCTTCTTTCAGGCCCAGACCGGTGATGCCGCGAACTTCCTTGATCACGTTGATCTTGGAGGCGCCTGCCGACTTCAGGATGACGTCGAACTCGGTCTGCTCTTCAGCAGCTGCCGCGCCGCCGGCGTCTGCCGGACCCGCCATCATCACTGCGCCGCCAGCTGCGGGCTCGATGCCGTACTCGTCTTTGAGGATTGTTTTCAGTTCTTGTGCTTCGAGAAGCGTCAGACCAACGATCTCTTCTGCCAGTTTTTTCAGATCAGCCATTGTGACTTTCCTATCTAAATGTGTTCCAACGTCGAGGTTTCAACCCCACGATGTTTCCCAGATGCCTTACGCCGCTTTCTCTTCGATGGTCGAGAGAATGGACGCGATATTCGATGCAGGTGCGCCAATTGCACCGGCGATGTTGGAGGCAGGTGCGCCGATCATGCCAGCGATGGTAGCAATAAGCTCCTCGCGCGACGGCATCTTCGACACGGCTTCCACGCCGGCCCGGTCAAGTGCGTTCTCGCCCATGGCCCCACCAAGGATTTCGAACTTCTTGTTCTCCTTGGCAAAGTCCTCGGACACTTTGGCGGCTGCCACAGGGTCTTCGGAATAGGTGAGGACAGTCATGCCTGTCAGATAGTCGGCGATGCTTTCGCAGGGCTTTCCATCAAGGGCAATCTTGGCCAGACGGTTCTTGGCGACACGTACGGAACTACCACCAGCGCGTGCGCGTGCGCGTAGATCCTGCATCTCGGCAACTGTGAGACCTTCGTAGTGGGCTACCACAACGACGCCAGAGCTTTCGAAGATCTGGCCGAGTTCATCGACCACTTTCTCTTTTTGGGCTCTATCCACAGGTTTACTCCAGTTTGGGGGGCGAACCCCCCGGCTCAGTGGTACCGGATCGCTCCGGCGGTTTTGGTCCGCTGTTGTGCGGTCCCAAACCCGCCCAGCGCTCAACGGATTGAGCCTTGGCATGTCGGTCTGTTCCCGCCTCGGGCAGGAATTATTGCGACCCATGTCGCAACCCACCGTCTCGGACGTAATACAAAAGAGCGCGGGACGAATCACGCGCTCTGATGCAAGGCAGGGGATAATACGGCCATGAGGATTTGCCAAGCCCTCTGGTCGGCAAATCCTTGTGGATCCGTGAAAATGTCAGGGGCAAACGGTACCACAGCTGACAAAAAACGCAAAACAGTTCTTTTGCCGAAGCCCGCACAGACACCTGCATCGTCTGCAAGAACACGCTGTTAGCAGGATTTCCAATGGTTCATGACATGGCCAGCCCCGTCGTGTGAAACAAGCCGGGAACGGCTCTCATCACATTCCGGTGACCTATTCGCCAAATATGCCGCCCATGTTCGAGACAATCGAGATCAACAACACGGTGCCGCAGATCAAGAGCGCCAACCAGAACGCGTATTGCATGACAAACGCGCCGATCCCCATGGCTATCCCCATCTTTGACAGCGCAGCGGGTTCATGGCGAAACAGGCTGATGCCCCCGATCACGGCAGCCAGCGCCGCAAGGATCGGTGTCACGAACATCAGAAACCAGGTTGTGTCGAATGTGTCCTGCGGCGTCATGGCCTTCGTAGCGTTGCCGGTTGCGGCGTTGCGGATATCCATTGCGATCTCACCAATCGTGGTGCCAATGCTCATCTCGGGTTCGGGTGTCATCAAGCCCGATGTCAGGATCGCCGCTGACAAGAGCGCGAACACCCCGAAACAAAAGGCCACAAGACCCCAATGAGCGCGCGGCATTTCTTTCGTGATCGACATGTCACGTCCCCTGAAGATCCGAACCGCTTTGCATTCTGATCGCAGAAAGCGCCCGAAATATGGTCCGGGCGTGCCGATACCTTGATCGCAGAAGGCGTTATCGACACCTCCAAACGAAAACGGCGCCCCGAAGAGCGCCGCCGTCTTAACTAACTTTGCAGGGTCAGTGACCAGCTGCGTCGTCCACCGAAATCGACACGCCCGGACCCATGGTCGAAGACAACGCGATCTTCTTCATGTAAGTGCCCTTGGAACCTGTCGGCTTGGCCTTGGCAACGGCATCGACGAACGCTTTGACGTTCTCGACCAGCTTGCCTTCATCGAACGAGATCTTGCCGACACCCGCGTGTACAACACCGGCCTTTTCAGCCTTGAACTGTACCTGGCCGCCCTTGGCGTCTTCGACAGCCTGCTTGACGTCCATGGTGACGGTGCCAACCTTGGGGTTCGGCATCAGGTTGCGCGGACCAAGTACCTTGCCCAGACGGCCGACGATCGGCATCATGTCAGGTGTGGCAATGCAGCGATCGAACTCGATGGTGCCGCCCTGAACGGTTTCCATCAGGTCTTCCGCGCCAACAATGTCTGCACCGGCAGCCAGGGCTTCATCCGCCTTGGGGCCACGCGCGAACACCGCAACACGGACGGTTTTGCCTGTGCCGTTCGGCAGACCGACCACACCGCGGACCATCTGGTCTGCGTGACGCGGGTCAACACCGAGGTTCATCGCAATCTCGAGCGTCTCGTCGAATTTCGAGTTGGCGCTGCTCTTGATCAGGGCAACGGCCTCTTTGACACTCAGGTTTTCTTTGCCAGCAAAGGCTTCACGGGCAGTGCGGGTGCGTTTTCCAAGTTTCGCCATCTTACTTCACCTCGATGCCCATGGACTTCGCCGAGCCCAGGATAATCTTCATTGCACCTTCAACGTCATTCGCGTTGAGGTCTTTCATCTTGGCTTCCGCGATCTCGCGCACCTGACCGACGGTCACGGTCGCGATGGTCTCGCGACCCGGAAGTTCGGCACCACGCGGACGATTTCGCTTGCCCACCGGCTTCAGGCCAGCGGCCTTCTTGAGGTAGTAGGACGCGGGTGGCGTCTTGATTTCCATGGTGAAGGATTTGTCCTGGTAATAGACAATCTCGGTCGGGCACGGTGCGCCCTGCTCCATGTCCTGCGTCTTGGCGTTGAACGCCTTGCAGAATTCCATGATGTTGATGCCGCGCTGACCCAGCGCAGGGCCCACGGGGGGGCTTGGGTTGGCTTGACCTGCAGGAATCTGCAGCTTCATCTTGCCGACGAGTTTCTTGGCCATGTGGCCTCTCCTTTTCCAACGGCTGCAACACGCGTGTCACAGCCAACGATGTTGTGTGGTCCGGTCCGCGACACGCGTGCCGCTCGCCTCCCACGCTTGCTTGGCGGGTTGCCCCGCCTCCACTCAGATCACGATTGCTTCGTAACTTGCGTGTATTCCAGTTCGACCGGGGTTTCCCGGCCAAAGATCACCACCGACACCTTCAGGCGCTGGTTGTCGTCGTCGACTTCTTCGATCATGCCATCGAAATCCTCGAACGGACCGTCATTGACCTTGACCTTCTCGCCGATCTCAAAGTGAATGAGAGTGCGCGGCGCATCTTCACCTTCGGCAACGCGGCCCAGAATGGCCTGCACTTCGGCATCGCGCATCGGCATCGGGCGGCCCTGCGGCCCCAGAAACCCTGTGACGCGGTTGATCGAGTTGATCAGGTGATAGCCCTGATCCGACATTTCCATCCGCACCAGAACATACCCCGGCATGAATCGACGCTCTGCCGTCACTTTCTTGCCGCGACGGATTTCAATCACTTCCTCAGTCGGGACCATCACTTCTTCGATCTGGTCCTGAAGGCCCTGCTCTTCGACTGCCTGAAGGATCTGCTCCGCGATTTTCTTCTCGAAATTCGAAAGAACACTGACCGAGTACCACCGCTTCGCCATCTGGTCACAAACCTTTTTGTCCGTGCGGCTAAGACGCCGTCTGATTTCTGTTGGCAGACATGTCACCCTGCCCGCTCGGGAATAAAAAAGCGGCGTGCAACTCGAATCGATGCACGCCTCATTCCGTTCGAGCGGTGGGTTACCGCCTTAGCCTGCCCTTTTCAAGTGCAGACCGGCCTTAGCCGAAGATGTTCAGCAGACCCTGAAGCCCGCTGCGGATCAAGATATCGACCAGGGCAAAGAAAACGGCCGTCAGCGCCGCCATGATAAACACCATAACCGTGGTCAACAGGACCTCACGCCGGGTGGGCCAGACGATCTTCGATACTTCGGCCCGAACCTGCTGAATGAACTGAAGCGGATTGGTCGTTGCCATGGGTACGGTCTCACTTTGCGTTTTTGCTGTTCCGCACTTAGCGAAGCTGCGTCCCTAATTCAAGCGAGGTGCTTAATAAAGGTCCAATCTGCGCAATTAAACATGAACGCGTGAACAGCCGTTCATGTGTTAAGTTCCCACGCCATCTCTCACAATGATGTGTCTGCTTTTTCAGCGTTTTTCAGGAACGAAGACCGCCACAGCCAGTTTCCCCATCAGAGCGGGCGGCGCACCATGCCACCCGCACTAGAGACAAGTACGAAGTGTTCGTTAAGAGAAAGGAACTTGAAATGAAACGCATGATGATTGCAACCGCACTCGCAACGACCCTCGGCACCGCAGGCTTTGCTGCCACTGAAGCACAGAAGGAGCAAGTCGCAGGATTTAACTCCGGTATCGACACGTCAGGCTATACCGACAGCGATTTCGACATCGCGTATGGTATCGTGACATCCGGCATGTCCAACGGCGAAAAGACCGCGAAACTCCGCGCTCTTGGCACCGAGGACAACATCGACATGGGCATCGCGATGATCAGCGAAGCTGAAATGGCACGTCTACAGCAATACGCTCCGGACGCCGATTTTGGTGTGATCACCCAGTCCCAGGCCGAAGCAGCACTTGCCGTGACCTATGGCGGTGAATCCAACTCCGTTATCACCGATCGCGTTCAGACCATCCTGCGCGGCGATGAAATGGATGAAGAAACGATGGCGATGGTCTCGGCCGGTCAAGCGAGCATGCTGCAAAGCTATGTTCCCGAAGCTGACCTGTCCCGCCTGTCTGACGGCGAACTGGCACTTGCCCTCAGCTATGTCTACAGCGACATGTCCCGTGGCGAGAAGACAAGCGAGATTCAGGCACTCATCGACAGCTAAGCTGTTGAGATACTGATAAAAGGGTCGCCTTTTGGCGGCCCTTTCGTATGCTTGGCTCACAGTAAGTGGCAAGGATACGGTCCACCCCGCTTCCTGCACCCCCAATCCGCCAGTCCCCTGACGCCACAGGTGGTTGTTCAAGCAATGCCCGTGAATTTGACGGCAATCCAGGTCAGCCAGAATCCCAAGGCCAACCAGGGCCCAAACGCGATCCTTCGCCGCACATCACGTTGGGAGAGACCGGCAAACAGCAGCGCGCCCCCGGCACCGATCAACAAGACATAAGGCAGCGCACCGTATCCCAACCAGGTTCCACAAGCTGCAAAAAGCTTGGCATCACCAAGCCCCAAACCCTCTTGCCCGGTTCGATTGTAATAAAGTGACCCAATCGCCCAGAAGGCCCCAAAGGCCACGCCCCCCCCGATCAAGGACGCCAAGACCGGAACTCCGCCCCCCGTTGCGGCAAGCAAGAGTCCAGAGGCGATCAATGGCAGTGTCCAGGTATCGGGAAGCCGGAAACTATGCAGGTCGATCCAGGACAGACGCAGCAGAACTGCGGTCAAGGCAACCGTGATCAGTACATCCGGCATGACGGCTCCCGTTGCGCCGCGGCAAAAAAAACCCGCTTGGGTGAAACTATCTCCGGCACGCCTCCGTGACTACGTCGGTAACGCAAAAAATCATCACCATTGTTACTGATCGCCGGGCCTGCCCGGCAAACACGTCAATAGGGAGAAACGGATGTCTATTTCGAAGAAAACCGCAAGACTAGCGATGGGCGTCAGTGCCGCCGCACTTGTTGCCACCACGGCAACCGCGTCGTCGCATCGCGAAGCGCCGGGGATCACCGAACAACCAAAGGTTGACGCGACGGATTTCTATATGTTCCGCAGCTATGAACCGGGCCGCGAAGGCTATGTGACGTTCATTGCGAACTACATTCCGTTGCAGGCGCCCTATGGTGGCCCGAACTACTTCACCATGGATCCCGACGCGATCTATGAAATTCATGTCGACAATGACGGCGATGCCATCGAGGACATCACCTTCCAGTTCGACTTCAACAACGAACTGGCGATGGATGGTCAGGGCATCGCGCTTCAGATCGGCGATGCGACCGTGGCCATTCCGCTGCGCACCGCTGGCCCGATCACCGGCGCCGCAAGCGATCCGCTGAACGAGATCGAAAGCTACACGCTCACACAGATCACGGGTGATCGCCGCTCCGGAGAGCGTGCATCGGTCACTGGCGCAGGCGGCAGCACCTCGTTTGCCAAGCCGCTCGACTACATCGGCACCAAGACGATTCCAAATTATGAAAGCTATGCCAACGACCTGATCCACGATGTCACGATCCCCGGATGTGACACCGGCGGTAAGGTCTTTGTCGGCCAGCGCGAAGAAGCCTTTGCCGTCAATCTTGGCGAGATCTTCGACCTTGTGAACCTTGTGCCGCTGGAGGGCTCCATCGACAACGTCCGCGCCAATGACGATCTGGTCGGACAGTTCAACGTGACATCGCTGGCGCTGGAAGTGCCGATTTCCTGTGTGACGGGTGACGGCAATGGCGTCATCGGCGCCTGGACCACGGCAAGCCTGCCGCAGGGCGAAGTCGAAGACCCGTCGCCCACCTATGGCGCGACCTCGGTCTATGGCGGTGCTTATGTGCAGCAATCCCGCCTGTCGAACCCGCTGGTGAACGAAGTGGTGATCGGTCTGCCTGACAAGGATCTGTTCAACGCGGCAGAACCGACACAGGACGGCGCATTGGCCACCTATGTGACCAATCCGACCCTGCCGGCGCTGGTCGACATCCTGTTCCGCGATGCGCTTGGCGCAACGGACAACATCGCCCCGTCGAACTTGCCGCGGCAGGATCTCGTGACGGCGTTCCTGACCGGCTTTCCGGGTGTGAACCAGCTTGCAACGGTGACGCCGTCCGAAATGCTGCGTCTCAACACCGGCATCCCGGTCACGCCGCGTGACGCGCAGCACCCCTACGGTGTTGTGGCGGAAGACCTTGCCGGTTTCCCGAACGGACGTCGTCCAGGGGATGACACGGTTGATATCGCCCTGCGCGTCGTGATGGGGGCCCTGTGCCACCCGGTTCCGCTTGGGGCCGAGTTGGGAATCGACGGTGCTGTTGAAGACAGCGAAAGCGACCTGATCAACCTTGGCCTTTGTGCGCCCGAAGATGCGCCCGTTGGCAATGCACCGTTCATCGACGGCGCCCCGATCTCGGCAGCAGAACTTCAGAACGCCTTTCCGTATCTGAACACGCCGCTGCCCGGCGCAACCAACTAAGAAGGGATGACCATGCAACTGAAACCCAAACTGATCGCTGGTCTTGCAGGAGCCTTGCTGGTTGCCGCATGCGACGGGTCGGACTCGGGTGGCGATCAAGCCAACGGGATCGACTCTTTCGGCAGCGCCTTCCGCGCAATGTTCAACGCTGACCCGAATGACGAACCGGTAGATGCCCAAAGCATCGACATCGCGGTGGATATGACCGCTGATCCGTTCAATCCGTAAAGATTGACCTTCGGAAAAAACAGACGGCCTCCCGAAATCGGGGGGCCGTTTTACGTTTCGGGGTCGGGGTCGGGGTGGTCGTGCTCAAAGCGCCGTTCAAGGATATCGACTGCCTTTACTCCAAGGTCGTTCCTGCGAACGACCAGAGTCTGCATCCGGATACGGGCACGCCCCGCCTCGGCAAGGATATAGATGCGGTACACGTTTGATGTGAATCCGCTGTTCTGCGGTCGCAGGATACCCGCATTGCGCAACGCCGCGCGCGACAGCGACCCCTGCCTTTCGCGGATACGGACAAGCTGTTGCGCGTGGCTGGTGTTCTGTACCATGATCGCCAACAGAAACGGATCGACGGAATTGAGGTTGATCGTGCCGTCGACGGGCAGCGCCGTCACATAAGGCGACATGGCGTCAATCGCCTCTTGCGGAATGCCGAAACGTGTCAGCGCCTGAATGTCCTGAACCTGACCAACGGCCCCCAGCACACGACCGATCTGCGCCGCAATTTCGGGCGGCTGATCCAGTGCAATCATCAGGCGGCGGGCAAAGTCCTGCGTTCCCGCAGTGACGGCAGCCAGTTGATTGATGTTGAACATGGCTTGCTGATCGGTGATCCGGACCGAAAACTTGCCGGTGGGCAACGCAACCTCGTCCTGAATCACACTTTGCGCCCAAGGTTCGTTCAGGTGATCCGCATCGGGCGCGTCGTCCAGATCGCGGCGAAGCGCGTCGATCACCGACGCTTCGGCCCCCATCGCAATCTGCTCCACGATCGCGGCATCGGCGCTGCGCGACACCCGGTCCAGCGCGACGTCCTGGCTGTTGACCAGCAACAGCATCAGCCCGCCCGCGATGGCCAGAACCACAAGCACGTTGACCAGAACCACACCGCTTTCACCCTCGCGCGGGCTCATCGTCCCTGACCTGCGGGCAATGGGAAGATGCGTGTGACCGATTGCGGCAAGTCCATCCCGTCGCGCGTCACCTCAAGCGACAGTTCGGCCGCCAGCGGGCGCTGCGGCACCGAGATACCTTCAGGGGGCCAAAGAGGTGTCCAGCGCTTGGATGCGTCCAGCAAACGCCAGCGCATATCCCGCACACCCGTGAGTAAAAGCTGATCCATCCCTGTCGGGTCGGTCCGGCGGATTTGGCGGTTCAGGTCGACATCTTCGGAAAAATAGCGCACAGCAAATGACCCGTCCGCGTCCCGCCGCCGAAAGGCCAACCCCTCTTCGTTCAATTGTGTGTCCAGCCCACTGATCTGCGCCAGATCCCGCCGGATCACCAGAAAGGCGCGGTCGATCTCGGCCAGCCTTTCAAGCCGCCCATCGGTCCGTTCGCCGGTTCGCGCAACAGTGTCCAGAACGGTCAGACCGGCAATCCCGATCACCGCGAAAATGGCCAGCGACACCAGCACTTCGATCAGGGTCACACCCGCCTCGCCGTGCCGGTCCAGGGTCATACCGAGGTGCTGCCGATCAGGCTGAACTCACCGGCTCCGACGCGCAGGACGCCCAGACCGCGTTCGCACAGGCCCGACCGCTGAAAGCGGTAGGGGCCAAGCACGCCGGTAAAACCTTCGTCGCGGGTCAGTCCACGCGCGGACAAGGCGCGTGCCTGCCCAAGGATGCGCAGCAATTCCACCCCGTCAAAAGCCAACCCGCTGATGATCCCGCCGGGCCTGCCGGTGGCTTGCATGAACGCATCATCAAAGGCGGCAAAGCGCAGCGGGTCAGGCGCGGCAAACCACGCATCGCGAAAGGCCGGTCGGCCCGACAGATCAAGAGCCGACCATTGCGTCGATCCCAAAAGCTGCACGCCCTGACCGCGCAACGCGTCTGCGAAGGGCTCCAATGTGCCATCCGCCACTGGCAAGTAGACCGCATCTGGCAAAGCCCCGTCCGCGCGCAGTGCATCGACCAACCCACCCGCGCTGGCCTGCACCACCGCCGGGCGCATGGTCAGGCCAAGTGCTGTCCCGACCGTGGCCGCCGCCTGCGCCGATTGCGCGCCGAACGCGCCGGGTGGCACAACCGTGACGATGGTGCGCAGATTGCGCTGGGCAGCGATGGACAGGATTGCCTGCGCCGATTGCGCGGCGGTGACGCCAAAGATATAGGTCCCTCCCCCGGCAAGGCCTTCGTCGTTGGACAAGGTCACAACCGGCACACGCACGGCCGTGCCCACCGCGCTGGCCTGAGCGCCAAAAACCGGCCCGACGATCATCTCGGCCCCGCCGTCCACCGCACGTTTTGCGGCGGCAACGGCGGTTTCCGGCGTGGATCCGCTGTCCACAATCTCGATCCCGATGCCCGGCCCTCCGCCAAGGGTTGCGGCGCTTTGCAATGTCTGGCCTAACTCGGCCGATGCCCCCGACAACGGCAGCATCAGTGCCGACCGGGACGGGCCGTCGCGGCGCGCCGATCCGCCTGGCAAGGAGAGTTGCCCACATGCCGACGACATTGACAAAACGGATGCGGCCGAAATCCCGGTCAACAGCCGTCGGCGGGACAGGCCGGTCGCTGTTTCGCGGCTTGGGGCGTCTGGCGCTGGGCGTCGGTCTGACATCTTTGATCCTTGTTTCACTGGTGGGCCTCTGCGCCCTTATGATGCCGGTAACCGTTCTGACACGGAACCTGAATCTTGGTCCATCTGTCGTCGCTGTCTACGGGTCGCTGCGCGAAGGGCGCGCGGATCTGGAAGGTGGCTATCAGCTTGACTGGACCACCGGTCTTGGTCTGCTTCATCTGGCGACCCCTGTCACCCTGACAGGCCCGGATACGCGGATCAACGCCACCCTGCTGTCCGGACCGACCGGGATCAGGCTGGACGGTGCGGACGGTCGTGCGGGACCGGGATTGGCGCAATTGGTGCCGGGGGCGTGGACCTGCGATATGACGGCACGGATCACGGATGTCGGCTTTGCCTGGAGCTGGACCCGCGCCAGCGCGACGGGTGAGGTGGCGACGCCTAAGGGCACCTGCCGCAAGGACGGGCGCGAATTGGCTGTGCCGCCGCTAAACCTGCGGCTTGGCTCGGACGGCAGGGATGCCGTGGCCACGTTAAGTGCCAATGAGACCCCACCGATGGCCGATCTGCGCTTGCGCCGTGACCGGGTGATCGACATTGCCATCCGGCCCGAAGCAGCGGACGTGTTTCCGCAACTGCCGCGCGGCGGTCCGATCAACCTGCAACTGCCGTTCTGATCACCCCGCAAGCGCATTCAGCCCCACAATCGGCATCAGGATCGACATGACCAGAAGCATGACAATTCCCCCCATGATGAGCAAAACCGCCGGTTCCACCAGCGCCACGATGGTCGTCACGGTCGCCTTGAGTGATGCCGCCTGATCGCGCGCCGCGCGGTCAAGGCTATCGCCCAGCGTGCCCCCCGCCTCGCCGCTGGCGATCATCGCGACAAGCATGGGCGGAAACACCTGCGCCGCCTGCACCGACTTGGAAAGCGCGGCACCGTCCTGAACATTGCGGGTGATCTCGGCCACGCGGGACCGGACAAATCGGTTCGGCACCGTGCCCGCCGCCGCCTGCAAGGCATCGGCCAGAGGCACGCCGGATTGCACAAGGGTCGCCAGCGTGCCGGAAAACTGCGCCGCGTTCAGGCGCAACACCAGATGGCGGAAAAGCGGCGCTTGGGTCAGCCATGTGTCCCAGGTCAGCCGGATCTCGGGCACCCGCAACAGCGCCACCAACGCGGCAAGGGTCAGCGTAATCGCTATTGCAGCAGTTATCCCCCAGCGCTGCATCCAGTCCGACACGGCGATCAGCGCCCGCGTCAGGCCGGGCAGTTCCGCACCGCGCGCGGTGAACACCCGCACGATGTCGGGCACCACGAAGGTCAGCAGCGCCACGATCACACCCAGCGACACCAGCGCAAGCAACGCGGGATAGATCAACGCCAGTTGCAAAGTTTGCCGGTTGCGGGCGCGATCCTCGATATGGGTTGCAAGATGCTCCAACACCTGTGCGAGCTTGCCCGCGCTTTCCCCGGCCCGAACCGAGGCGCGGAAATATTCGTCGAACCCCGCGGGCATGGTATCCAGAGCATCGGCAAAGCTGCGCCCGTCGATGATCGCCCCGCGCAAGTCGAGCAAGAGCGATGTGTCACGCGCGCCGGTGAGTTGCTCGGCCACGATCCGGATTGCATCCTCGATCCGCACCTGCGCCCCGACAAGCGTGGCAAGCTGGCGGGTGACGAGAACCTGTTTCTTGAGGCTCAGCCGATGCGACCGGGGTGCGCCCCCTAAACCCACAGATTGTTGCGTCGCCTCGACCGACAAAGGCAGCAGGTTGCGTTTGCGCAAATCGGCGCGAACGGCAGCTTCGCTGGCGGCGTCCAGCAGACCCTTGGTCTTTTTCCCGGTCGGATCGACGGCGCGATAGGTAAACGCGGGCATGTCAGCGATCCCCGGTCAGGCTGTCTTCGCGCACCGCGCGCGCGACTTCGGACACCGTGGTCAGACCATCGCTGATCTTGGCGACACCGTCCTGAAGGATGCTGCGTGAGGTCTTGCGCGCCTCTGCCGTCAACGCGGCCTCGGACGCACCGTCATGGATCATCGCCTGAAGTACCGTTGTGGCCGCGACGATTTCGTAGATCGGCAAACGCCCGCGATAGCCGGTGCCGCCACAGTCTTCACAGCCCTTGGCCTCGAACACCTGCGTTCCAGCGGGCAAAGCCCCCGACAGCAGGGCTTCGTCCGCATCGGTCAGGGAATGCGGCGTGCGGCAGGTCTGACACAGCTTGCGCACCAGACGCTGCGCCATCAGCCCACGCACCATCGGGGCGAGAAGGAACCGTTCGACCCCCATGTCGATCAGTCGCGACACCGCGCCAATGGCGGTATTGGTGTGCAGCGTCGACAGGACCAGATGCCCGGTCATCGCACTTTCGACCGCGATGCGGGCGGTTTCACCATCGCGGATCTCGCCCACCATGATGACATCCGGGTCTTGCCGCAGGATCGCGCGCAGACCACGGGCAAAGGTCATTTCGGTCTTGGCGTTGACCTGAATCTGCCCCACCCCGTCCATCGAATATTCGATCGGATCCTCGACCGTCAGGATATTGCGCTGCCGGTCGTTGAGCGCATGAAGCGCTGCGTAAAGCGAGGTGGTCTTGCCCGACCCGGTTGGTCCGGTGACAAGAACCAAGCCTTCGGGCGCGGTGATGATCCGGTTAAAGGTCTCGCGGTCGGTTTCCGACAGGCCCAGATGCGCAATCCCAAGCTGGGTTTGTCCCCGGTCGAGCAGACGCAGAACCACCCGTTCACCAAATTGCGACGGCAGCGTCGAGATCCGCACGTCAAGCTCGTAACTGCCGACGCGCAAACTGACCCGGCCGTCCTGCGGCAGGCGCTTTTCGGCGATGTCGAGCTTGCCCATCACCTTGAGGCGGCTGGACAATTGACTGGCCAGCGACCGGCGCGGTTCAAGCACTTCGCGCAACACACCGTCGATGCGGAACCGCACGACAAGGCGCTTTTCCTCGACCTCGATATGGATATCCGACGCGCCATCCTTGACCGCCTCCAGAAGCAGCGCGTTGATCAGGCGCACGACGGGGGCATCGTCTTTCTGGTCCAGCAGGTCATCGACCGACGCCGCCGTTTCTGCCAGTGCGCTCAGATCGTCGCGGTCGTCATTGGCCATTTGCGCCGCCTCGGAGGCAGAGTCGCGATAGGCGGCGGAGAGGGCAGCGTCGAAAGTTGCGGGGTCGATAGTTTCGAATGTAATCAACCGCCCCGCCACCCGCTGCGCCTCGATCAAGGCGGGAAGCTGCGCCTCTGCCAGATGGCGGCAAATCGGCATTGCAGCACTATCGGGCATATGGAGCAGGACACCCTGCGCCTTGGCAAAGCTGTAGCTGAGATGGGACACGGTCATCCTGCATCCTCCAAGGTCATCCGCAACGAAACCTGTCCCGGTTCGGTCAGCCGCGACATTTCCACTGACAGGGCGCGCGCGCAGGCGGTTGCCTCAAGTTTAGCGATCCAAAGCATCGCGTCAGCGTACCCTGCGCTTGACACGGTGATGCGCAGCCGCGCGCCTTCGGGGTCAAGCCGCGTCAAGGGGATACCGGCGGTTTCAGCGCTATTGGTGATACGCGGTCCAAGGGCGGCGCCATCCGTACAGGCAGCGACCGGTTTCTGTACGGTTCCGGGGGCTTCGCGCGCAATGTCGATCAGCGACAGATACCGGGCGATGCGGTCGTTCTGATCCGCCCGCTGTTCAATCAACGGCTGCCAGACATACATCCACAGCCCAAGAACCACCAACACCACGCCGCCCCCAGCCAGCAGTCCTTTCTCGCGCAGGGTAAGGCGGGACAACGCCGTCATGGCCGCACCATCAGTTCGGCCCGCGCCGAGCCGGCATCGGCAGTTGCGGACCCGCTTGAGACCGTCAGATCCTGCGCCGCAAGGCTGGCTTCGGCGCGTTGCAATGCTTCGAGATCGGGCGCTTCGACCACCAGCCGCAGGGCGTCTTCGGACCAGCTCAGTTGCCTGATCTGCACCGGCGCGCCATCGCGCAGCCATGCCTGAGACACCCGGTTCATCAGGGGCAGGAAGGACGATCCGGCCTGCGGTTGCGATTGTGCCGCGATCTGGCGCTGTATCAGCGCCGGGCTGGCATCGACAGAGGCATCTGGAATGCGATCGGCCAGAACCGCTGACGCCTCTCCGCGCAATGCGTCAGCAATCGTCGTCTGAGCGCGCAGGTCCGCCATTGCCAGCGCCAGATGCGCAAAGACGGCCAGCGCGACACTTGCCGCGAGCCAACGCAAAGGCCGCTGCAACCCGAGAGAGGGACGATAGTCCCCCTGTCGCAGATCGTATTTTCCCAGAGTGACAGCCTCTGGCATACCTTCGGCTGACTGATCTGTCCAAGTCACCTCGTCAGGCAAAGCAGCGCCGAAACTGACCACCCGTGGCGTGCCCGATGCCTGCCAGAGATGCGCCAGCATGGAGGCCTGCGTGACAAAGCCGGGCCCGTCCGAGGCCCGCACCAGCACGCGGTCGCCCTGTCGAAACGCACGCCAGACCATAATGCCACCCTCCTGCGGGTCGGCAGGCAGCAGCATGTGTTCCGGAATGACACTCCGGTCCGGCTCCGCTGCCAGAACCCGATCCATCACCGCGCGGTCAACGGCGGCTGCAAGAACCTGCCCATCCGGCAAGCGATCAAGGATCACGAAATGCGTCTGGTCCAGCGGGCGGCCGACCACCTCTTCCAACGCAAAGGGAAGCGCCTCGCGCTGTTGTCTGGCGGACCGGATTGGAAGATCCACCACATGAAGCGCCACATATTCGGCCGGAATGACCACAACCTGCTCGTCCAGCCCATCGGGCAGCAAATCAAAGCCCATGTCCGCCACGCCTTTATCACCCGCCTCCGAAGTGGGGCGGTCAGGTTCAAGTTTTTGAGATAATTGCGTTTTTTCGCTTTTCACGGGGCGCGGTCATGTTGTAGGTCTGGTCAGGAAGGCATCGGCTTTTTCCGGTATCGTGGTGGCAACCATAGTAAAGATACGGCTGAAGCAGGAGAAAAGTTTCATGGTCTTCAACAAATTGCGCGCGCTTCGGCGGCGTCATGCCCGCGATCCGCAGGCGGGTGTGACCCTGATCGAAATGATGGTGGTGCTGGTCATCATTGCCGTTGTGGCCGCGATGGTTGTTCCCAATGTGATCGGTCGCCCGGATCAGGCGCGCGCCACCGTCGCGCAAAGCGACTTGCAGTCGATTGCCGGCGCGCTGGAAATCTACCGTCTCGACAACCGCACCTATCCCAGTACCGCGCAGGGGCTTGAAGCCTTGGTCAACCGGCCTTCAGTTCCGCCCGAACCGGTGAACTGGGCCTCGGACGGGTATCTGAGCGTGATGCCCAAAGACCCCTGGGGCGCGGACTATGTCTATCGCTTTCCCGGTCAGTCCGGCCGCTTTGACCTGATCAGCCTTGGCGCGGATGGACAGCCCGGTGGAGACGGTGTGGATGCGGACATCATGTTTGGTGACGTACAGGCCGCCAATGGTTAAGTCCCGGTCCGGCGACAGCGGTGTGACCCTGATCGAGATGCTGGTCGTGCTGAGCCTGATCGCTGTCAGCGCCGGTGTGGTGACGCTTGCCTTGCCGGGCGCGGGACAGGGTCGCACAGTGACACAAGAGGCCAACCTGCTGGCGGCGCGGCTTAACCTTGCGGCTGAGCGAAGCCTGATCGAAGGGCGTCACTTCCGGCTGGACTGGACGACCCAGGGTTATGGATTTGACGAATGGACAGACGATGGATGGAACGATGCCAACGGCGCGCCCTTGTCCGAAGATCACCTTCTGGACCGCGATGCGGTTCTGACCGATGCGGATGGCGCGCGGCAGGGAAGACTGCGTGTCACGCCCGACCTGCTTCCGCCAGAGGCTGGTGTTCTGGAACTGACCCTGAGCGCAGGCACAGCACGGCAAGCGGTGGTGTTTGATGGCATCGTGGCACAGTTAACGACAGGCGCGCCATGACGGGTCGTTTTCCCACCAAGCGCCGTGATGCGCAGGCCGGGTTTACCCTGATCGAAACACTGGTTGCGCTCGCCGTTCTGGCGGTGGGGTCGATGACGCTGCTTGCGGGGGTCGAACGTCATGCCGCCGGAACGCGGGGGCTTGAGGACCGGGTTGTCGCCCGCTGGGTGGCGGAAAACGCGCTGACGGCGGCGTCCCTGAACCTGCCGCTCGAGCCGCAATGGACCCAAGCACTGGGCGTCGACTGGCGGGCCGAGCTTCGCACGCAAGAATTGCCGGGGTCCGGGTTGAGCGCGGTCACAGCCCGCGTTGCGGATGCGGCGGCGGGGCCGGATGCGTCGCTGGTCGCCTTGACCGGCTATCTTGCCCTTGAAGGGGCATCGCAATGACGGCGGCGCGGGTGTGGTTACTTGTCGGGCTGGCGATCTTGATGCTCTTGGCGTCCGTGATCTGGGCGTCGTTGCAACTGGTCTGGCACATGGGCGGGCACACAAATGTGCTGCCGCAAGAAATCGCGACCCCGGTCGCCAGCGATGCGCCCGCAGTCCCGACCGACATCGAGTCCATCATCGCGCTTGCCCCGTTCGGACAGCCAGTATCCGACGCGCCGCAAGCCCCGACCGGAGACCGTTCCACCCTCAACATCACCCTGCGCGGTGTGCTTGTGGACCCGGACCCGACCCGGTCGCGGGCGTTTGTGCAGGCGGGCGGCAGCGTGGACGTGTACCGCGTCGGAGAGACGATCCAGTCGGCAGAACTTGTCGAGGTCGGGACCGACACGATCACGCTGAAATCCGGCGATGAACTGGTGATTGTCGGGTTCGAGGGGATCGAGAACGGCACCGGGACAGCGGACCAGATCGCCGACGCGGACGCCGATACAACCAACGATCCGTTTGCCAGACTGGCGGCGTCGATTGTGCCGGGACAGGGGTCGATCGACCTGCGCGACGGACCACCCCCCGAAACGACGGACGACTATATCAATCTCTGGCGCGACCGGATCGGGCGCAATCCACAGGCGGCGATGGACACGGTGGGCGTCGAGTTGGTGGAAAACGGATACAGGATCAAACCCGATCCGAATATCGGCGTGACTTTGGCTGGGCTACGTCCCGGCGATGTGATAACCAGCCTGAACGGTCAATCCATCGGAGACTTGGACAAGGACCGCCAACTTTACGATGACGTGGCCGCAGCAGGCATAGCGCGCCTTGAAGTTGTTCGGGAGGGCCAGTCACTGTTGCTGACCTTCCCGCTAAGATGACGGGCGCAGGAGGGAGCAGCATGCGCAGACTTTCCATCCTCGCGATGCTGATAGCGGTGTGTCTTCCGGTCCTTGCCGTGGCGCAGGCGCGGGTTCTGGATGATTCCGACGCCGAGTTCGTCATCAACCTGCGCAACACCGATATCGCAGTGCTGGCCGAACAGGTGTCCGAGATCACCGAGCGCACTTTGGTCATCAATCCGGGGTTGAACGGCGAAGTGACGGTGATTTCCGCCAAACCGCTGACGCAATCAGGTGTGTGGCAACTGTTCCAGTCGATGTTGCGGGTACGCGGCTTTGTGGCGGTCGATGCAGGTGTGATCTGGGAAGTTGTCCCCGAGACCGAGGCGCTGGCAAAGGCAGGCGGTCAACCGATCACCGGACGCGCCGGAGAACAGGATGTCATCACCAAGCTGGTTCCACTGGATCGCCTGCCCTCTGCCGAAGCGGTGCGCGTGTTGCGTCCGCTGGTGGCGCAGACCGGCTATATCGAGGCGTTGTCCGATCCGAATGCCATCATCATCACCGATACGCAGGCCAATGTGGATCGCATCATTGCCATTGCGCGCACCTTCGACACCCCTGCCGAACAACGCACCGAGGTGATCCGCTTTTCCTTTGCCGAGGCCGATGCCGTCGCCGCCGCCATGACCGAGGTTCTGGGGTCTTCGGGCACCGGGGCGAAGATCTCGGTCGATGCGGCATCGAACGTGATCCTTGTGCGTGGCACCGAACGCGACATCAGCCAGATCCGGCAATTGGCGCAGGATCTGGATGTTGCCCCCCGGTCCAACCCCCAGGTTCAGAAACGCACGCACCTGTACGAGCTGAAATTCGCCGATGCCGAAGTGGTGGCCGAGATTGTCGCCAACACCCTTCAGGGCGGGACGGACATCGTCAACCCGGTGGCCGAAGCCGTTGACGGAGAGGCCCCGGAAGTCCCGACCGGCCCCGCCCCCGAAGTGTCGGTGCAGGCATCGACCCAGACCAATGCGGTTGTGATCCGGGGTACGTCGGAACAGATACAAGAAGCAGTCAGCCTGATCGCGGCGCTGGATCAGCGCCCGGCACAAGTGATGATCGAAGCGGCGATTGTCGAGGTCAGTGGCGATGTGGCGGAACGTCTTGGGGTTCAGCTTGGTATTGCCGACAACCTGCCGGACCGGGGTATCGCGGCGACCTCGTTTGGCAATGGCGGTCCGTCGCTTGGCAATGTGCTGGCGGCGCTTGGGGTCAGTCAGGCCGCGGGTCTGGCCAGTGGTCTGACCATCGGTGGATCGGCGGACAATTTCGGCATCCTCATTCAGGCTCTGTCGCAATCGACGCAGGCCAACCTGCTGTCGACGCCGTCGATCACCACAACCGACAACAAACCGGCGACCATCGTGGTGGGTCAGAACGTGCCGTTCCGCACCGGATCCTTTGCCACCGATGGCAACACTGCCACGCCCTTTACCACCATCGAACGGCGTGACGTGGGCATCACCATGCAGGTGCTGCCGCGCGTGACGTCGAACGGCATCGTGCGTCTGGACATTGCGCAGGAAGTGTCGAGCCTCGTGAACGCCAATGTCGAAGGCGCGGCGGATCTGATCACCAACCGGCGCGTGATCGAAACGACGGTGCAGGCGCAGGATGGCGGCACCATCGTTCTGGGCGGGCTCATCACCGACGACAACCGCGCCAGCAACGGCAAGGTACCGGGGTTGGGCGACGCGCCGATCATCGGTGGCCTGTTCCGGTCTCGCTCCAAGGATATGACGCGACGCACGCTGTTTGTGTTCCTGCGGCCCACGGTCATCGACAGCCAGAAAAAGGCTCAATCCGTCGCCAACCGGCAGTATCAGCGTGTGCGCAACGCCGATGCATCGGAACCCCCGCGCAGTCTTTTGAAAGAGCGCAAGGTCAATCGCCTGCCGCTCGAGATCAACGGACTTTACTGAGCGTCAGGCACCTGAAAAGTCAGCGACGCCCAAAGCGATTCCCAGACCGCACCGCGGGTCTCGATCACCAGATCGCGGGTCGGTTCCCGCAGGACAACCGCATCGACAAGATAGGTTGCCCCCGGCTTTACGGTAAAATCTGCCTCTCCGTTCTGATCGGATTGCAAGAGAATGGTCGACACCGATCCGTCAGGCGCGCGTTCAAAGACTGTGATCCGGTTTTCCGGCAAGACGGACTCTTGATAGAAAAGCCGCACCGACATTTTGTCCAATAGGGGTCGCGCATAAGGATTGGTCAAGGCCACCAGTTCAAGTTCCATACCCCGAAACGCATCTGCGCCCTGCCCATCTCCGGTCGAGACAAGGCTTTTGGCAAATCGGGAATAGGCTTCCTTGATGGCCGTGTTGGACAGTTTGCGTTCGGCGTGTTGGTCAAGCACCCAATCGTGGCCTTTTTCGTTCACAAAAGACGCGAATTTCTCGTAGGAATCATAGTCGACCGTGCGGTAGGTCGATTGATATAAAAGAGTGAGCAAACCATCCTCTTGTCCGGATGTCGCCAATGCCGGACGATCGCCAAGTCGCCCCCCGAGTTTGGTGACTTGCCCATCGCTCCATGCTTCGGCGCGGACATTCGATTTTTCATTCCACGACAGTGCAAATCCGTCAAATTGCTCACCATTGTAGATATTTGCCCTGATTTCAGCCTGTTGCCGGGCTTCCCATTCAACGGGTTCGATCCAGACTTCATGCCCTTGCGCAGCGATTGCGCTGAACAGGACAGGGATGACGCTCGACAGGATCAACTTTCTCATTTTCAGACCTTTGGATTTGAATGGGTGGATTTAGCGGATACTTTCCGTTTTCTTTCTTCGAAGGATCGGAGTCCCAGGACAGAACTGGACGGGGTGCGAAAAACCAATCATCTTCGTCCCTGCCCGTCCGAGGGTCGGCACATGCCATGCGTTGCGGTTGTCCAAACTCACGAAATCACATAGATCGAAGTTTCAGTTGCACCGAAATTTTTGTCAGCCAGAAGGTGGTTGCAGAAAGCTGTTTGCCGATAGGCAGGGAAAACTACATTCTGGACGAAACGTCGCCTCACGAAAGCAACAGGTTGATGCAAACTGACAGACGACAAGACATCGAAGACATGGTTTCCCGCATCGCGTTGGGCAATCGGGACGCTTTTTCACAGCTCTATGATGCGACGTCCGGGAAACTATTCGCCGTATGCCTGCGTGTCTTGAATGAACGCGCGGCCGCCGAGGATGCAATGCAAGACGCCTATGTCAAGGTCTGGAAGAACGCCGACCGGTATCAGTCGACAGGCCATTCCCCGATGACCTGGCTGATCACGATTGCGCGCAACACGGCGATAGACAGGCTGCGCATGCGAAAGACCGAAAGCGATATTGCCGACTTCAATGAACGCATTGCGGCACCGGGTCCGTCCCCCGAGCAATCCTCTGTTGCTGCTTCCGAAACCAAGCGCATCATCCAATGCCTTGACGAACTGGAAACAGACCGCCGCGCCGCAATCACCGGTGCGTATCTGCAAGGCAAGACCTACCAGGACCTTTCAAACCAATTCGATGTACCGCTCAACACGATGCGGACCTGGCTGCGCAGGGGTCTTGCCGCATTAAGGGAGTGTTTGTTGCGATGACCGAAGACGACGTTCATGACGACGACAACCTGTTGGCTGCGGAATATGCCCTGGGCCTGCTGACCGGCGAAGAACAGGCCGACGCACGGCGGCGTATTGCAGCGGACGATGCCTTTATGCAGGCTGTCACCGCCTGGGAAATCCGGTTTGCGGAACTGGCTGACGAGATCGCTCCTGAAACGCCCAGCGCATCGGCAAAACGCCAACTGCTTGCACGGTTGTTTCCGGAACCTGCACCTGTGCGCTTCTGGCAAAAGACATGGCTCTGGCAAGCCGCCAGCGCGGTGTGCCTGCTGGCTCTGGCCATCTTTTTCATCGCTGATTTTGGGGATCAGACGGGAACGGACGGTCCGCTTTATACCGCCGAAATCGTCGCCGAAGCCGGTGACTTCCGTGTGATTGCGGTTGTCGACAAAACCACCAACGAAGTGATCATGACAAAAACCGAAGGAACGGCGCCTGAAGGGCGCATTCTACAGGTCTGGGCGCATGGCGAAGGCGAACCTGCGATCTCGGTTGGTCTATGGCCGGATGGCGACAGTGTGCGCTTGCCAATGCCCCCAACCATCGCAGAGGTGCGTGGTGTCCTGACCCTGGGTGTCAGCGAAGAACCGCCCGGAGGCTCGCCAACCGGATCGCCATCCGGCCGCGTGTTCGGAACGGTCGACATTCCGGGGGTCACCGACGTTTTCTAGCGCTTTTTCGCGGGTCAAGGACAAGGTGTTCACCGAGACATCCCGCAAGGCCACATGTGGACCCAGGGTGATCAGGCGTCACGCTCCATGATCCATTCGACCTCGGGGGCGGGGACAAAGCGCCATTTGCGCAACGGGCCTGCCATGACGTTGAGGTAATACATCTCGAACCCGTAAGGCGCGCCGCAGGGGTGGTGCCCACGCGGGACACAAACCACATCGCCGTCCGACACCGCCATGGTCTCGTCAAGCTGCCCGTCGTCGGTATAGACGCGCTGGATGCCAAAGCCGGAGGCCGGGTTCAGGCGGTGGTAATAGGTCTCTTCCAGATAGGTGATGCGCGGGTAATCATCTTCGTCGTGGCGGTGGCTCGGGTAGGACGACCAATGGCCCGCTGGCGTAAACACTTCGGTCACCAGAAGGCTGTCGCAATAATCTTCGGTCTCCATCGCGATATTGTTGATATGGCGTGTGTTCGTGCCCTTGCCCCGCTCTGTCAGGGTGATCCCGTCGGGCCCGATCCGACGTGCGTCATGTTCCCCCTTGCCGGGCGCGGTACAAACCGCGACGACACAATCCGTCTTGGCCGTGGCGTGCCATTCGGTTCCGTTCGGCAGGTAAAGGCAATGCGGCGGCGTCTTCTCGAACACATTCATCCGGTCACCCAGCACACCCCAATCCTGCCCGGCGCCAGTGATCTGCGCCTTGCCTTCGACCATCACCAGAACGACCTCCCGGTCGCCTGTCATCTCGGCAGCGGTATCGCCTGCCCTGAGCCGATACAGCGAAAACCCGACATAGCGCCAGCCTGCGCTTTCAGGGGTGATCTGATGGACCTTGCCTCGGGTGCCAAAAGGTTTCCTGAGAAGATCGGGCATATCGGGCCTCATGTCTGGATGGTCAGGCCGGAGCGGCCGCAAATGTTGATGATGTGATCATACCCCATCTTGGAATACGCGAATGGCGGGGCCTTCGCCGGATCTTGTTCGGCTTCGACAACGATCCAGCCATCGTAGTCCATGACTTTCAACTGATCCGTGATCGCCTGAAAGTCGATGATGCCCTGCGGGTCGCCGGGCACAGAAAACACACCCTCCCGGACGCCGTCCAGAAAGCTGCGATCACTTGCGCGCACCCAATTCAAAACCTCGGGACGGACGTCCTTGAAGTGAACATGATGCACCCGGTCGCCCCATTTCTTCAGAACGGCCAAAGGATCCGCACCCGCCATCAAGAGATGACCCGTGTCGAAAAGCAACGTAACCTCCGGGCCCGATCCTTCCATCAGCCAGTCGATATCCTCGGCATCCTGGATCATCGACCCCATGTGATGGTGATAAGACAGGGTCACGCCTTCCTCTTGCGACCACTTGGCCAGATCGGTCAGCCTGGCGGCGTAGGCCAGCACGTCGTCACGATCAAGTTTCGGGCGCTGGCTGACCGGTGTACCAATCTCTCCCTGAACGGTGTTGGAGCATTCGGCATAGACGATGCAGGGTGCGCCAAGGGCGGAGAATTGTTCGACCTGCTTGCGGATCGCGGATTTTTCCTCGTCCAGAGAGCCACGCATCAGATTGCCTGAACACCAGCCGCCGCACAAACTGACACCATAACGGTCCAGATACGCGCGCAAACCTGGCGTATCAGAAGGCATCCGGCGCCCCCGTTCGACGCCCTGGTATCCAATGCGTCCCGCATCCTCCATTGCGCCTTCGGTGGTGAAATCCGCCGTGAGATCGGGCAGGTCGTCATTTTGCCAGGCGATCAGCGAAATACCTATCTTCACAGCCATCAGTCGGCCCTTTGCTTTGTCTTGCTGGCTTCATATGTCGCGCGCGCCGCGTTCACCTCGGCCCGCTGGGATACCTCGGGGACACCGACATCCCACCACGTCCCGCCGGGTTCGGTGGACGGATAAGGGTCGGTGTCGATGACCACAACATAAGGCCCCTTGATGTCCGAGCGTTTTGCAAGCGCGTCTTGCAGGTCCGCGATGGATGACACCTTGACGCTTGTCGCACCCATCGCACCGGCATGTGCCGCAAAATCAATGTTGCTGGGCCGATCATGGATCGTGTGATCCAGCAAATTGTTGAACTCGGCCCCACCGGTGCCCATTTGCAGCCGGTTGATGCAGCCATAGCCGCGATTGTCGGTCACGACGACCGTGAACGAAATCCCCATCATCGCCGCCGTCGCCATTTCCGAATTGGCCATCATGTAGGTGCCATCGCCGGTGAAACAGATCACGTCGCGCGCGGGCTGGGCCATCTTGATGCCCATGGCTCCTGCGATCTCGTACCCCATGCAGGAAAAGCCGTATTCCATGTGATAGGACATGGGCCGCGTCGCTTTCCACAGCTTGTGCAACTCTCCCGGCATGGTCCCGGCGGCGCACATCACCACGGTGTCGTCTGTCGCGCTGCGTTGCACAGCACCGATGACCTGCATATCCGTCGGCAGTTCATTTCCATCCGGCGCATCGGTCAGCGGATCCACCGCCGCGAACCAATCCACCTTCAGCCCGTCCACGCCAGCAGCGGCCTTGTGGTCCGCCAGCGCGGTCGACAATTCGTCCAGACCCACACGGGCATCACTGACAAGCGGCAGAGCGTTGTGCTTGGCTGCATCATAGGCCGCGACGTTCAGGCAGGCGATCTTGCGGTCTGGATGGGCAAACAGCCCCCAACTGCCGGTTGTGAAATCCTGAAACCGCGTGCCGACGCCAAGCACCAGGTCGGCCTCGGCACAGATCGCATTGGCAGGTGCGCCCCCGGTCACACCGATAGGGCCAAGGTTCAGCGGATGATCCCACGGCAGCGCGGATTTGCCGGCCTGCGTCTCGGTCACGGGAATATTGTGTGCTTCGGCAAAGGCGCGCAGCGCATCCGTGGCCCCCGAATAATGCACGCCGCCGCCCGCAACGATCACCGGACGCTTGGCGGCCCTGACGGCGTCTGCCATCGCCGCAAGCTCATCCAGATCGGGACGAATGCGGCGCTGCGCCCAGATTTTGGGTTCGAAAAAGCTGATCGGATAGTCAAACGCCTCGGCCTGCACATCCTGGCAGAACGCCAGACAGACCGGGCCGCAATCGGCGGGGTCGGTCATCACGCGAAACGCACGCGGCAAGGCTGTCAGCAGATGCTCGGGGCGGCTGATCCGGTCGAAATAACGCGTCACCGGGCGGAAGGCATCATTGGCGCTGACCGTGCCATCTCCGAAATCCTCGATCTGCTGCAACACCGGGTCAGGCCCGCGATTTGCAAACACATCACCTGGCACCAGCAAGACCGGCAAGCGGTTCGCATGGGCAAGCGCCGCCGCCGTAACCATGTTCGTCGCCCCCGGCCCAATGGAGGACGACACCATCATCGCGCGTTTGCGGCCCAGTTGCTTTGCGTAGGCGATGGCGCAATGGGCCATCGTCTGTTCATTGTGTCCGCGCCAGGTCGCTAGATCGTCCCGCGCGTGATACAGCGCCTCACCCAACCCGGCCACGTTGCCATGTCCGAAGATCGCCCAGCATCCTGCGATGATCGTTTCACCGTCTTCGTTTTTCTGAGCCGCGATGTATTTCACCATCGCTTGCGCTGCGGTCAGTCGAATGGTCTTCTTGCTCATGTGGCCTCCTCTTGGGCAATGCTACGGGCATTATCCCAAAGTTTGCAAAGTTCCCAATAGCGTTCAGTCATTTGCGCCACCGCCTCGGTATCGGTCATTTCGCCTTTCATCCAGGCGCGGGCCGCATCACCAAAGATCGTGCGGCCTACCGCGAAACCCTTCACCAATGGCTGTCTTGCCGCCAGCGCAAAGCTCGCGGCAAGCGCCTTTTGCGGGGCATCCAGACCCAGCACCACGATACCTCGCGTGCGCGAATCGTTGCGCGTGATCACATCGGCAGCATTGGCCCAGGCCGCCTCTGTCTTGAACGGTTCCAGCTTCCACCAGTCAGGATGAACACCCGCGTCATAAAAGGTCTGGATCAGCGTTGAGGATGTGTCATCATCCACCGGACCAACCTTGGACGGAATGATTTCCAGCAGGAATTCCAGATTGTTGCGCCGCGCGGCGGTGAACATCCGCTTGACCCGCGCGATTTGCATCTTGGCGGTCTTGTCGTCGTCGTCAGGGTGGCAGAAGACCAGCAGCTTGACCACGTTCTCGCGCGCCCATTCGCGCAGACCACCCAGATCTTCACCCAGTTCCGGCTCGAATGCGATGGGGCGCGATCCGGGCAGTTCGGTGGGCCGCCCGATCCAGAGACCCGTGCCGCTGGCGCGATGAAGGGCCGAGCGCCCGATCCGGTTGTCGCACAGATAGTCGATGTCTAGCGCGGTCTGGATGCCCGCGTCGCGCGCGATGTTCAGCGCCTTGAGCGTGGCCGCTTCAACCTGCGGGTTGCTCAGGTGTGTGCCGGTGGCGACAACAGCCCGCGCGCGGCGGATGAAATCGGGGTCGATGTCATCCACCGTCAGGCCCATATCGGCACAGTTCTCGCGGTAGAAGATCAGCGGAAACTGCTCGGAATCGCGAATGCCCAGCAAGACGAGCGCGGTCAGCCTCTCGGGATCGGTGTTGACGCCCTCGCGCTGCAACTGTTCGCGGATGAAGCGGCCCATGTGTTCGTCACCGACTCCGGTGATCACCGCCGATTTCAACCCCAGCCGCGCTGTGCCACAAGCGATATTGGTGGGCGACCCGCCAATATACTTGTCGAACGACCCCATATCTTCGAGCCGCCCGCCGACCTGCGCACCATATAGGTCGACAGATGAGCGTCCAATCGTGATCAGGTCCAGAGTGTCAGACATCGGCCAGTCTCACCGACTGCCCGGACTTGGCAGAGCGTGTCGCCGCTTCGGCCATGGCAAGCGCGGCCACGCCGTCGTCAAGCGACACAGGTACTGGCCCACCTTCCGTCACGGCCTCGACAAAGGCTGTCCATTCGGCGGTATAGGCGGGCATGTAGCGTTCAAGAAAGAAATAAGTCGGCTTTGCCCCCATGACGCCTTGGGTGGTCGATTTCACCACCGTGTTTTCCAGCATGTTCTGCGCCTGAAGCAAACCGTCCGAACCCAAGACCTCGACCCGCTGGTCATAGCCATAGACCGCGCGGCGCGAATTCTTGATGACTGCGATCCGGCCATCGGCATAGGTCAGCGTGACGACGGCGGTATCAACGTCGCCGGCAGCCCCGATCTGCGGGTCTACAATCGAGGACGCGACCGCCAGAACCGACACCGGCGCGGTGCCCATCAGGAAATTCGCCATGTCGAAATCATGGATCATCATGTCACGAAACAACCCGCCCGACACCTTGATATAGGCGACAGGTGGCGGCGCGGGGTCAAAGGACGTGATCGACAATAGCTCTGCCTTGCCGATCTCACCCGCCTCCAGCGCCGTCTTCAACGCGCCGAAATTCGGATCGAACCGGCGGTTGAAACCGATCATCACGGGCTTGCCGTTCCTGGCGGCACTTTCCTGACAGACCCGCGCGCGCTCGAGGCTCAGATCAACCGGCTTTTCACAAAGCACACCCTTACCCGCCGCAGTGGCAGCTTCGATCAGGTCACAATGGGTGTCGGTCGAAGTGGCGATCAGCACCGCGTCGATGCCCGGATCCGCGATGATCTCTTCGGTTGTACGGATCTCTGCGCCATATTGCGTGGCCAGCTTTTGCGCCGCCTCCGGCAGGTAATCCGACACAGCCACAAGCGTGCTCTTGGGGTGCGACGTGATCGCCTTGGCATGAACACCCGCGATCCGTCCCGCGCCGAGAAGTCCTACTTTCATCATTTCACTGTACCTTCAAAAATGGGGTCAGCGACCCGGTATCTTGCTGGAAATCGACCGTCCTTCAGCCGCGATTGTGCGCGCGGCATCAAGAACGGACAATGCGCCACCTTCTGCCGCTGCAATAACGGCGTGTGGGAACGCTGCTCTCCGATTCCGTATCCGACAACGCCGCGCCGCACCATCTGCCTTGAACCCTGTTCAGGAAAGCGTCGAATTCGTCATCCTCGATAGGCACCGTATGTGCGGCAGCGGGGTAGCCACCCGCATCGACATCCGCCTTGTATTCGGAAAAGGCCGCGATCTGCTTAGGTACAGCCCGTTGAAGAAGACGCTTTGCACCTTCGACAACCGTCACATCCGCACCCGCCTTTGCTGCGAACCAAAAGACCAGGGCGAAGAGAACCCACCAATGATGACGACCTGATGGCTTCCACCAAAGATGAACTGACCGAATCTCTATTGAGGGAAAACCCTGACCTCTGCGGCCTGTTCGTCTCGGGGGGCGGCATCACAGGCGCGCTTGCCGCTTTGCGTGACACACCGAAACGGGACGATTTCGGTGCGGTCGGCTATGAGCTTTTTGACGAAATACGCGCCGCATTGATCGACGGCACATTGAAGATGGTCCTCTCACACCCGATGGAGGCTTTCGCCCGCGAGACGATCAACACCCTCATCAAGGCCAAGACGGCCGGGGCCGACGCCGGGGCACAGCGCGTCGCCCTGGGTTTCGACATCTATACATCCGAGGCTATGTGACGCGCGGCACGGATGGGCTGCAATTCGGCGCACGCGACGTATTTGCCCCCTAATGCGCGCTTCCCTACCCAATATCGGGATGCACCATCAGTCGGGGGGGGGCAAGCTCTTGGTCCGGAGTTTCGGCGGTTTGCAAAATCGTGGGACCACGAAGCGACAATTCAATCACCCAAGGCATTGAATTGATTGGCAGGGGCACAGGGACTCGAACCCGGGACCTACGGTTTTGGAGACCGTCGCTCTACCAACTGAGCTATACCCCTATCGCCGACGTGACGGGTATTCCAACCCATTGGCGAAATCAAGGCCAAGAACGCGGTCCGCCGGACAAATTTTCCTCTCTGACGCTTGGTGCCCGACCGACCCTTGCGTTTGCGCGAAGCACCGATAGACGCCGCCAAACCGTCGGCTCCGGTCCCGGAGGTCACAAGAGATGCTCAGCACGCTTCCAGCGCATCAACATCCGCACCGCAAATCGCGGCTTCGGCAGACAGGATTTTCCCGATGGACCAGTTCCACCACGCCACCCGCTCCAGCCGTGCAATGGTCTGTTCGTTGAAACGGCGACGCAGGATTTTCGCCCGGTTTCCCGCAACCACCGAATAGGACGGGACGTTTCCCGACACCACGGCCCCGGCGCCCACGATGACCCCATTTCCAATCCGCGCTCCGGGCAGGATCAGTGCGCCGGTTCCAATCCAGACATCATGGCCAATCCATGTATCCGGTCCCGGATCAGGCATGCTGGGACGCCCAACCGGATCGCCCCCACCAAAAATCATGAACGGAAAGCTCGATATCCCGTCCAGCCGATGATTGGCCGAGGCGGTGATGAACTGTACCCCGCTGGCGATCTGACAGAAGCGCCCGATCTCCAATCGTTCGGGCGACATGGGATAAAGATAAGGTGCCAGATGTGTCGCCCAGTCGTCTGGCGGATGATGTGCGGACGCATAGCTGTAGTCACCCACGCTGATCCGCGGATGATCTATGACAGCTTTGAGGAAAACGGTGCCGTCATGCACGCGGCCATCAGGCAGCAGCACGGGATTTGGCGTGGTCGGGTCGGCAAAGGGTCCGGGCATGGACATACCTCGTGATCTGGTTTCGGAACAGGTCTGGTCAGATCAGGGGTGGTGTCACGTCGCCCTCCATCGGTTGCAGATCTGCACATACACCCAAACCCGCAAAAGCAGAAGGGCCATCCGAATGGATGGCCCTTCCGTAAATCATGGCTGGACTGTCTGATCCACCGCTTACGCGACGATTTTGGACACGACGCCGGAACCGACGGTGCGGCCACCTTCGCGGATGGCGAAGCGCAGGCCG
>NZ_JBHYFV010000040.1:0-36147 GCF_051859345.1 Marivita sp.
CGGGCTGAACCATCGGGTCGGGCAGGTTGGGATAGGTGTCAGAAGCGTACATCGTGGGGAACCATCACTTTCGGATTAGGGCAAACGTGGCCCCGATATGGGGCCACTGGCATCATTTTCAAAGATCAGGCGTCTTCGCTTTCGCGTTCTTCCTTGGCGGTTTTGGCACGGTCGTCCATGAACTGGTCGAATTCGGCCTTGTCTTTTGCTTCGCGCAGACGTCCGAGGAAGGCTTCGAAGTTTTCCTGCTCTTCTTCGAGGCGGCGCAGGGTTTCATTTTTGTAGGCGTCAAAGGCCGTGTTGCCGGACGAACGCATCGCGGTGAACTTGGGCGACATATGGCGGCTGCGGTTGCAGGATTTGTTGAACATGCGTTTGCTCCAGATCATGTAGGCAAGAAGGGCGAGGCCGATTGGCCAGAAAAAGATGAAGCCCAGAACCATTGCGGCGATCCAGGCGCCTTTGCCTTTGTTGTCCAACCACGCCTCGGCGCGGGAAAACCAACCCATGCGGGCCGGAAGAGAAGCGGGGGCGGCGATCGTGCTCATTATCAACTCCGTTGTTTGTGTGATGTGAATGTCTTTCACATTGAACAGATCGGAATTGTCGGCGGCTTTTGCAAGAGAAAATGTGAATGTTTTTTACATTTACTTTTTTTATGATGTAAAATCAGACGTTTGCGCGAATGCGATTTTTGGAAGTTCGGCCGGATTCAGAGGGAAAACATGTCGCGGGGTGCCTGCTGCGGCCCAGACGGTGTCAAATTCAAGCAATCGTGGGTCCAGCCAGGCGCGGATCGGGTTCAGATGGCCGATGGGGGCCACACCGCCAATGGCGAACCCGGTTTGCGCCCGGATCAGGGTCGCGTCGGCTTTGCCCAACGGTTCTCCGGCGCAGGCAGAGGCCTTGTCGGCATCCACCCGGTTGCCGCCTGCGGTGAGAAACAGAACTGCGTCGCCGCTGTTCTCGGCGCGGAAAATGATGGATTTGGTGATCTGATCAAGGTGACAGCCGACACTGTCAGCAGCCTCTTGTGCGGTGCGCGCCTGACCGACATCGCGGATATCAATGGGAAGGCCAGCGGCTTCGAGGGCGGCGCGCACGCGTTTGAGGCTTTTGCTCATGGGGGTCTCTTTCCGTCATTTTGGGCACCACAAGACACTTAAGGCGTCCGGTCAGATCAGAAAAGGCAAGATTGCCCATTGTGCATTGGACCGCTCTGCCCTTATTGTAGTTGGTAGCCCAATCCGTCTCACGGTATTCGGGCGCAAGAGTTTCGCTGTTCTGAGCATCGGCAAAGTGTCCTGAGTTCAGAGCAGGCTGATATGGCCGCAAGGCCTTCTACAAATACCTGAGGTTTTACCGAACATCAGGTTCGCAACGGATGCAGTCACCCTTGTGACATGCGTCGGAGAAGAAACGCGATGAAACGCGCGCAGGATATGAGGCTAGAGCAACGGGGCATTTCACCCCGGCCAGCCGCTGCGCACTCTCACGCCATGACAAGACACACCCGATCCCGGCCCCTTTGTGAAAGGAGGGGACTGCGGCGGTTGTGCGCACGGAATTTATGCCCAATAAAATGCTTATCGATGCCACCCACGCGGAGGAAACCCGCGTTGTGGTGGTCGACGGACACAAGGTTGAGGAATTTGACTTTGAATCCGAAAACAAACGCCAGCTTGCCGGCAACATCTATCTTGCAAAAGTAACCCGGGTCGAACCGTCGCTTCAGGCGGCGTTTGTGGATTATGGCGGCAATCGCCACGGGTTCCTGGCGTTTTCGGAAATCCATCCCGATTATTACCAGATCCCGGTCGCGGATCGCGAAGCGCTCATGGAAGAAGAGCGCGCGTTTGCGGAATCGTTGGCCAAGCGCGAAGACGAGGACGAAAAGCCCAAGTCGCGCCGGGGCCGTGGCCGCAACCGGTCGCGTGCAGCCAAGGCTGAAGGCGATGATGCCGTTGCGACCAAGGACGTTTCGGACGAAATCTCGGGGATGGAGACGATTGACCTGACGGATGACGGCGACGATGCCGAAGGTCTGTCGCCGATGGAAACCGTTGCAGAGACGCCGGTGGAAGAACCGGACGAGGCCGATCTGTCAGACACCGATCTTGACGACGAAGATAACGACGACGCCAAGTCTCAGCCTGCGGATCGCGATGAAAACATCGAATCCGTGGCTGATGACGACACGCAGGAAGACATCCGCCCGCGCCGCAAGCCGCGTCCGAAGCGGTACAAGATTCAAGAAGTCATCAAGGTGCGTCAGATCCTTCTGGTGCAGGTTGTAAAGGAAGAGCGCGGAAACAAGGGTGCGGCACTGACCACCTACCTGTCTCTGGCGGGGCGCTATTGCGTGCTTATGCCCAACACCGCGCGCGGTGGCGGCATCAGCCGCAAGATCACCAATGCACCCGACCGCAAGAAGCTGAAAGAGATTGCCAACGAGATCGACGTGCCGCAGGGCGCCGGTCTTATCATCCGCACGGCAGGGGCAAAGCGCACCAAGACCGAGATCAAGCGCGATTATGAATATCTTCAGCGCCTCTGGGAACAGATCCGTGAACTGACGCTGAAATCCATCGCGCCCGCGAAGATCTACGAAGAAGGCGACCTGATCAAACGGTCGATCCGTGATCTGTACAACCGTGACATCGACGAGGTTCTGGTCGAGGGCGAACGCGGCTACCGCATCGCCAAGGACTTCATGAAAATGATCATGCCGTCCCACGCCAAGAACGTGAAGCATTACGCCGACCAGATGCCGCTTTTCGCGCGTCATCAGGTGGAATCGTATCTCTCGGGCATGTTCAATCCGACGGTGCAGCTCAAATCGGGCGGCTATATCGTGATCGGTGTGACCGAGGCGCTGGTGGCCATCGACGTGAACTCGGGTCGGGCCACCAAGGAAGGCTCGATCGAGGAAACGGCGCTCAAGACCAACCTTGAAGCGGCGGAAGAAGTGGCGCGTCAGTTGCGTCTGCGCGATCTGGCCGGTCTGATCGTGATCGACTTCATCGACATGGACGAGCGTAGAAACAACGCCGCCGTCGAGAAGCGCATCAAGGACAAGCTCAAGAACGACCGCGCCCGCATCCAGGTGGGGCGGATTTCCGGCTTTGGCCTGATGGAAATGTCGCGTCAGCGTCTGCGCCCCGGTATGATCGAGGCGACGACACAACCCTGCCCAAGCTGTCATGGCACCGGGTTGATCCGGTCGGATGACAACATGGCGCTGCAGGTGTTGCGCCAGATCGAGGAAGAGGGCGTACGCCGTCGTTCGCGCGAAGTTCTTGTGCGCTGCCCCGTCTCTATCGCCAACTTCCTGATGAACCAGAAGCGCGAACATGTCGCACAGATCGAGGCCCGCTATGGCCTGTCGGTGCGGATCGAAGGCGATGTGCATCTGATCAGCCCGGATTTCACAATCGAGAAATTCAAGACCGCCACCCGCGTCGTTCCAGAGCCAACGGCATCTGTCGTTTCGGTTGATACCTCGCTTATGGATCAGGTGGATGAAGACGCGGCAGAGGACGAAGACGACGAAGATCTCGACCAGGAGCAGGCCGAGACGGAGACGGAGACGGCCACACCTTCGGCGTCCGAAGACGACGACAAGCCCAAGAAACGCCGCCGCCGGTCGCGCCGCGGTGGACGTGGTCGCAATCGCAACCGGGATCGTCAGGACGATGGCGAGAATGGTTCTGATACAACGGACGAGGACGAGTCATCCGACGAGTCCACTCCGGCCGAACCTGTCGCCGCTGAAGCTGTGACAGACGTGGCGGATGTGCCTGCCGAAGAAACCAAGGCAAAGCCCAAACGGACACGGTCGCGGTCGAAAAAACCCGCAGACGAGTCAGCTGAGGTCGCTGCCGAGGATGCAACGCCCCCCAAGACGACCCGCAGCCGAAAGGCCCCTGCGCGAAGCAAGAAGGCAGAGCAGCCGGAAACGGACGCACCGGCTGAAGCTGAAGGTGTGGCTGAGGCGGGTGCCGAAGAAGCCCCGAAGAAAAAGCCACGCACGCGGAGCCGCAAGAAGGCCGAGCCTGCAGAGGTGAGCGTGGAGACGGCTGAGGCTGTCGCAGACGCGCCCAAGGCCAAGGCACCGGCCAAACGGTCGCGCGCCAAGAAACCTGTGGAGAGTGAGGATGCGGCACCGGTAGCGGCAGAGGTCGTTCCGACAGCCGAGATCGCGCCTGTCCCGGAGGTGGTCACGCCGCAACCCGAGCCTGCCCAGACAAGCGCGCCGGAACCTGAAGCGACGCCAGAGCCTGAACCCGAGGTGGTGTCGCAGAGCGACCCGGAACCGGTTGGGGCCGGGGCAGAGTCCGCTGCCGATGATACAACCAAGAAAAAACGCAAGGGATGGTGGTCACTGGGCCGCTGACCCTGCCTCACAACAAGACAGGCCGCCCTCGTGTCCAACACGGGGGCGGTGTGCGTTCAGGCCTTTCGGATCACCCAGAGCATCGCATCGCCGCTTGTTTCGCTGCTGACAAGCGTGTGGCCCGCCTCTGCGCAGAAATGCGGCATGTCGACAATGGCGGCGGGATCATCCGTCAGAACCCGCAATTCGGTGCCCGTCGTTAACCCCAGAAGACGCTTGCGCGCCTTGAGGACAGGTAGCGGGCAGAGCAGCCCTGTGGCATCCAGTTCTTCATTCATGAGTGTGGATTTAGGCGCGTGCGCGAGGGCTGTCCACTGCAATGGCACGATCATGTGACCCTGCGTCGCGTGACAGGGACAATGGCTTGGCCTATGTCGAGATCATGTTGGAATACCAGATCATAGATGCGGCGCTGTTTCCCGCCATGAGCATCGCCCTGATGGCCGGGGCGTTGTCGTTCCTCAGCCCGTGTGTGCTGCCCATTGTGCCGCCTTACCTAGCCTATATGTCGGGCGTCAGTGTGGCCGATATCGAGGCCGGTGGCGAAGGCCGTCGCAAAGGCGTCTTGGCGGCGCTGTTCTTTGTTCTGGGCCTGTCGACGATCTTTATCCTGCTCGGCTTTACCGCATCCGCTTTCGGGTCGTTGTTCCTGCAATACCAGACGCAACTTGCGCAGGCGTCGGGGGTGGTTGTGATCATCTTCGGTCTTCATTTCCTTGGCGTGTTCCGCATTCCGTTTCTGGATCAGGAAGCGCGGCTCGAGTCCGGCCAGCAAGGCGGATCGGCGTTTGGCGCCTATGTGCTGGGTCTGGCCTTTGCCTTTGGCTGGACCCCCTGCATCGGGCCGCAGCTTGGCGCGATCCTGTCGATGGCGGCGTCAGAGGCGTCGGTGGCGCGGGGCACGGTCTTGTTGGCGGTCTATGCCGCCGGGCTGGGCATTCCATTCCTGCTGGCGGCGATGTTCCTGACCCGTGCGATGGGGCTGATGAACCGCATCAAGAAGCACATGCGCAAGATCGAACTTGCGATGGGTGGGTTGCTGGTGATCGTCGGGCTGGCGCTTGTGACCGGGGCGTTCACATCTTTTGCCTTCTGGCTGCTCGAAACCTTTCCGGGACTTGCGCTTCTGGGGTAAAGCGGCTCATTCCTTCGAAGGAATGACGGAAACCCTTGAAGGGTTCAGCGCGTCGCGCGGGCTTTGAGCACGGATTGACCCAGCGTGATCGTGTAGGCTTCGAGCGTCGCAAGCGCCCGGTCGATCGACGCCACATCGCGGCTTTCCAACCCGGCGACGATGGAGCGGTGCAGGTCGATGATTTCGGCCCGGCTGCGCGCGGTGAAGGTGATCATGTTCATCAGGGGCTGCATCGCCTCGACGCTGCCAGCAAGGTGATAGCTCAGCACCTCGTTGCCCGCGCAATCCACAAGCGCGCGGTGAAACGCCACGTCAGAGGCGCAGAACGACTCGTCCGACAGGTCGGGGGCGGATTGGGTTGTGATCTCGGACCGCATGGTGGCCAGCAGCGCCTCGGTGCGCCGTTCGGCGGCCAGTGCGGTGCAACTGCGTTCCAGCGCGTAGCGCGCCTCGCAGGCGACCTGAAAGCTGATCGCGTTCATGCCCAGAAGCAGGGTTGAGGTCGTCACCTGCTGCGCGCGGGCGGCGTCGTAGGACAGGTGGTTGATGAACGCCCCGCCGAATGCGCCGCGTTCGGTGCGGATCAGCGATTGCGCGGCCAGCCGTTTCAGCGCCTCGCGCACGGTGGCGCGGGACACGCCGTGCTGGTCGGACAGTTCTGCCTCGGAGGGCAGGCGGTCGCCCACCAGGAGCCGTCCATCGACAATCGCGCTGCGGATGGCGTCCGCGATCTGGGCGGACAGGCTTTTTTCTGGCGTTGCACTTTTCATTTGTCAGGCATTTAATTGTCTGACAATTATTTTGGCAAGCCCCGAGTCGTGGGGCAGAGGGGAAAATTGCATGTTGGCAGACCGGATCAGACAGATGAGCGCGCCGCATTGGCTGGCTTTGTACGGTCTGGTCCTGTTGTGCTGGCTGGTCCTGGCGCTGATGGCGGTGCCGCCCGATCTGCGTGACGTGGCGCGGATCTTTGGTGGTGACTTCTGGGAAGCGTTCTGCACGACTACCCCCGATGCGGCAGGGTTCCTGCGCCTGTGGGTCATGTGGGGACTGATGTCTGGCGCGATGATGGCGCCGACCGCGCTGCCCGCGCTGGCGACCTATGACGAGCTTGGGCAATCGACCCAGACCGACCTTGGCGCGCTGCTGGCGGGGTATCTGGTGGTCTGGCTGGGCTTCTCGGCCATCGCGGCAGGGTTGCAGATCGGGCTGTTCACCTTGGGTTGGGTCAGCGCCTTTGGGGATAGTCGGTCGGCGCTTTTGTCGGGGGCGTTGCTGGTGCTGGCGGGGGCCTATCAGTTCAGCGCGTTGAAAGAGGCGTGCCTGGCCAAGTGCCGGATGCCGCTGACCTTTTTCATGGCGCATTGGGACGAAGGCGCATGGCGCAACGGGCTGCGGTTGGGCGCGGTGTGCCTTGGCTGTTGCTGGGCGCTGATGCTGTTGGGCTTTGTCGGCGGTGTGATGTCGCTGGGCTTTATGGGGTTGGCGACGCTGGTGATGACATTGGAAAAACTGCGCGCCGGGGCGTTTGTCACTCGGCCCTTGGGTATCGTCCTGATCGGGACGGGCCTGGGTGTGGCGCTTTGGGGATCTTGAGGGAGATGAGACATGAGTGATCGTATCGACGTGGCGGAAAAGCTGGACAATCGCCATCCGGCGGCTGACCGGCGCGGGCCGGAAATTCAGCCCTGGGCCATCAAGGGGGAGCTGATCCTCAACTGCAACTGCACGGTGTTCTGCCCCTGCGTGGTCAGCCTTGGCAAGCACCCGCCCACCGAAGGTCATTGCCAGACATGGGGCGGCGTGCGGATTGATTCCGGCCATTATGGCGATCTGGACCTGTCGGGGCTGAACATCGGGCTGCTGATCGAGATTCCGGGCATGATGAGCCGGGGCAACTGGAAAGTGGCGCTGTTCGTCGATGAGCGCGCGGATGATCCGACCTTCGATGCGCTGGTCAAGGTGTTCAGCGGCGCGGCCAAGGGCACGACGGGCCTGTTCCAGATCCTTGTCGGTGAATTCCTCGGCGCCGAACGTCAGCCGGTGACCTATGAGACCGAGGGCAAGACGCGGCATATCACCGTCGGGCGCAAGATCCAGGGGATCGTGCATCCGGTCGGCGGCAGCGATCCGGACAAGGATCTGGTGATCACCAACACGCAATACTGGATGGGTCCGGACATCACCGTTGCGACCGCCACCAAGGGCAAGGTGCGGGCCTTTGGCCGGGTCTGGGATTTCGACGGCCGCAGCGCCGAGATCTGCCAGATCGACTGGCACGGACCCAAGTAAGATGATGGTTTTCCCGGACTATTGCGTGACGATGGCGCGATATAATGCGTGGCAGAACAAGCAATTGCGAATGGCCTTTGACGGGCTGTCCGATGCCGAGCTGCGCAAGAATCGCAAGGCGTTCTTCAAGTCGCTTCTGGGCACGGCCAATCACCTGCTCTGGGGCGATCAGATCTGGCTGTCGCGGTTCGAGGGGTCAGGGCCTCCGGCCGGCGGGATCATCGAAAGCGTCGATCTTCAGCCCACGGCGGCGGCCTGGGCCGGGGAGCGGTATCGTGTTGATGCGCGTATCCTGCACTGGGCGGAGCACCTCAAGGCGGTGGACCTGAAGGGCGACCTGAGCTGGTATTCCGGCGTGATGGGGCGCGAGGTTTCGAAACCGCTGGACCTGTGCATCACGCATGTCTTCAACCACCAGACCCATCATCGCGGCCAAATCCACGCGATGCTGACCGCTGCCGGGGTTGAGGCTCCGGTGACCGATCTGGCGTTCATGCCGGACGATGGGCCGTGGCTCTGAGTCCGGTCCTGTCGGACGGCGCTTGTGCAAGCACGTCGCCCCGCCCGCCATCCCGTTTTCTTGTGCACGAGGTATGTACTTGGCTTTGATTTCTCCCTCGCGCCGGTTGCGGCGCACCCCGTTTTCCGATGGCGTCGAGGCGGCCGGGGTCAAGGCATTCACGGTCTATAATCACATGCTTCTGCCGACGGTGTTCCGGTCGGTGGAAGAGGATTACCGCCATCTCAAGGAGGCGGTGCAAATCTGGGACGTGGCCTGCGAGCGGCAGGTCGAGCTGCGCGGGCCTGACGCGGGGCGGTTGATGCAGATGCTGACGCCGCGCGATCTGCGGTCGATGTTGCCGGGGCAATGTTATTATGTGCCCATCGTCGATGAGACCGGCGGCATGCTCAACGATCCGGTGGCGGTCAAGCTGGCCGAGGACCGCTGGTGGATTTCCATTGCCGACAGCGATCTGCTCTATTGGGTCAAGGGGCTGGCCTACGGGTTCCGGCTCGATGTGTTGGTGGACGAGCCGGACGTGTCGCCGCTGGCGGTGCAGGGGCCGAAGGCGGATGATCTGATGGCGCGGGTGTTTGGCGATCAGGTGCGCGACATCCGGTTTTTCCGCTTCCGGATGCTGGACTTCCAGGGCGTGTCATTTGCGGTGGCACGGTCGGGCTATTCGCGGCAGGGCGGGTTCGAGATCTATGTCGAGGGCGGCGATCTGGGCATGCCGCTCTGGAATGCGCTGATGGAGGCGGGGCGCGATCTGGATGTGCATGCGGGCTGTCCCAACCTGATCGAACGGATCGAGGGTGGTTTGCTGAGCTATGGCAATGACATGACCGACAACAACACGCCGCATGAATGCGGGCTGGGCAAGTTCTGCAACACCCAGACCGCCATCGGCTGCGTCGGGCGCGATGCGCTGCTGCGGGTTGCGCAGGAGGGGCCGATCCGGCAGATCCGGGCGATCGAGATTCACGGTGACCGGGTTCCGGTCTGCGACAGGCCGTGGCCATTGATGGCGGGTGATGTTCAGGTGGGACAAGTGACCAGCGCGGCGTGGTCGCCGGATTTCGGCACCAACGTGGCCATCGGCATGGTGCGGATGACCCATTGGGATGAGGCCACCGATCTGGATGTCGTGCTGCCGAGCGAGGTGCGTGCGGCGCAGGTTTGGGAGACCTTCTGGGTCTGAGCGCGTTTCGACTTGGGGAGTGAGGGGCCAGCCCCTCACACTCCCCGGAGTTTTTGGCAAGATGAAAAGGAGCAAGGCATGTTCAAGGCATTGATGGTTCGCAAGGACGAGGAGAGCGGCAACACATCGGCGGCGGTCGAAGAGATCGGTCTTGACGACCTGCCGCAAGCCGAGGTCACCGTGGCGGTCGAGTATTCGACGGTGAACTACAAGGATGGTCTGTGCATCGGGCCGGGTGGCGGGCTTGTTCGCAAGTATCCGCATGTGCCTGGCATCGACTTTTCCGGGACGGTCGAGGCGTCGGATGACGACCGTTACAAACCGGGCGACAAGGTTGTCCTGACCGGCTGGCGCGTCGGTGAGGCGCATTGGGGCGGGTATTCTCAGAAGGTGCGCGTGAAGGCCGATTGGCTGGTGCCGCTGCCCGAGGGGCTGGACACGCGGGCTGCAATGGCGGTTGGCACCGCCGGGTTCACGGCGATGCTTGCGGTGATGGCGCTGGAGGATCACGGCATCAAGCCGGGTCCGGTTCTGGTGACCGGGGCGGCTGGCGGTGTCGGGTCGGTGGCGACTGCGATCCTTGCCAATCTGGGGCACAAGGTGGCGGCGGTGACCGGGCGGCCGGAACAGGCGGAGTACCTGGAATCGCTGGGCGCGACGCAGATCGTGGCGCGCGAAGAGATCAACGAGACCGTCAAGCGGCCGCTGGAAAGCGAAAGCTGGGGTGGTTGTGTCGATGCGGTGGGCGGCGCGATGTTGGCCCGGGTGTTGGGACAGATGGAATACGGCGCGTCGGTTGCTGCCGTGGGTCTGGCGGGAGGAGCGACCCTGCCGGCAACGGTGATCCCGTTTCTGCTGCGCGGGGTGAACCTGTTGGGCATCGATTCCGTGATGCAGCCTTATGACAACCGCGTGCGTGCCTGGCAGCGGATTGCGCAGGATTTGCCGATGGACAAGCTTGAGGCGATGGTGACACCGGCGACGCTGGCGGACCTTCCGGGGCTTGGCGCGGACATCCTCAAGGGGCAGGTCAAGGGACGCGTCGTGGTGGATGTCGCGAATGGCTGAAGAACCGACGGGCCCATGGGAGAGCGTCAGAAAACGACACATGTAGAACAGTAAGCGCCGAAAACCGCCCTTTTCCTAGGGAACTTTTGGCGAAAGGGATGTCGTAAAAGCGACATTAACCGCCGCTTCAATTTGCATTGGGGCGGCGGTTCTGTTTAGGCTTGCGATATTGCGCAGGATTATTGCGGCAATGGGTGTCGGGTTGAACAACGGTAACGCGGGGAACGCCCGTTTGCACCCGGCATCGCGGACCAGCCCGATTCGAGGGGCTGGCAGACCAAGCAGGAGGGACAAACGTGTTCGACAAAATCATGGTGCCGGTCGATCTGGCACATCACGACAGGCTGGATCGGGCATTGAGTTGCGCCGCAGACTTGGCCAAGCATTACGGCGCGACTGTGGTCTATGTGGGTGTTACGTCGACCACACCATCAAAGGTCGCGCACAACCCCAAGGAATTCGAGACGAAACTTGCAGACTTCGCCGCAAGTCAGGGCAGTTCCCGCGGGATCGACATCGCGACCCATACCGAGGTCGCCCATGATCCCACGGCGGATGTCGACGACGCGCTGATGCGGGCGGTCAAGGCAACCGGTGCCGATCTGGTCGTCATGCAAAGCCATATTCCGGATGTGCTCGACTACATCTGGCCGTCCAATGGGGGCAAGTTGGCGGAGCACTCGGACGTCTCGGTAATGCTGGTGCGCTGAGCCGCCACCAGAAGACAACAAAATAACAAGGAGGCGGTCAATGACCGACGAAAACAACAATGTAGGGATACCGGAACCTGAGGGGGCATCCGATATCATCCAGACCGATTACCAGATCGGTCAGGACAATATCGAAACTCAGGTCGGACCCTTTGGCTTGGACATTCACAACCCGGTCTTCATGATCTCGGGGCTGACCGTGATCGTCTTCGTTCTTTATGCGCTTGTGGCTCCGACACAGGCGGCTGATTTCTTTGGCTGGCTGCGGCCTGCTCTCACTTCGACGTTTGACTGGTTTTTCCTGACGTCGGCGAATATCTTCGTCATCTTCTGCCTTGTTCTGATCGTGTCGCCTTTTGGCTCGATCCGGCTGGGGGGTGCGGATGCGACGCCGGATTACGGCTACCCGGGTTGGTTTGCGATGCTTTTTGCCGCTGGCATGGGCATTGGGCTGATGTTTTTCGGTGTTCTTGAACCGGCGTATTACTTTGGTACACCTTGGGGGGACGAGCCGTTGGGTACGGTCCGCCCGTTCACCGAGGATGGAGCGCTGATCGAGGCCAATGTGGCGGAAGCCAAGCGCATGGCGCTTGCCGCGACGTCTTATCACTGGGCGCTGCATCCATGGGCGATCTATGCGATTGTCGCGCTCGCTCTGGCGCTGTTCAGCTATAACAAGGGTCTGCCGCTTTCGATCCGGTCGGCCTTTTACCCGATCCTGGGGGAACGAGTCTGGGGCTGGTGGGGACACGTCATCGACATCGTTGCGGTGTTTGCGACGCTGTTTGGCCTTGCGACCTCGCTTGGTCTGGGGGCGCAACAGGCAAATGCCGGTCTGGAGTTTGTCTACGGCATTCCCAGCAACGTGACGGTTCAGGTTGTCCTGATTGTCCTTATCACCCTCTTTGCGCTGATTTCGGTAGTGCGGGGTCTTGACGGCGGGGTGAAGGTTTTGTCCGAGATCAACATGGTCTTGGCAATTCTGCTCATGTTCTTCGTGTTGTTCACTGCAGGTGCCGTTGGTATCTTTACCGATTTTGGCAACACGCTTGTGGCCTACGCACGAGAGATCGTGCCGCTCTCCAACCCGTTCGGCCGTGAAGATGACGGCTACCGCGAAGGTTGGACCGCATTCTACTGGGCGTGGTGGATCAGCTGGTCACCCTTTGTCGGCATGTTCATCGCCCGTGTTTCGCGCGGCCGCTCGGTGCGGGAGTTCATCACCTGCGTTCTGATCATCCCGTCGCTGGTCTGCGTCTTCTGGATGGCTGTCTTTGGCGGCACGGCGATCAACGACATGATCTCCAACCTCGACGCAAGCGCGGTCAAGGCAAATGTGATCGACGCCTACATACCGGAACTGTCGCTGTTTGCCATGCTGGACAGCCTGCCGCTGGCCTCGATCACGTCGACCCTTGGCATCGTGCTGGTCATCGTGTTCTTCGTCACGTCATCGGATTCCGGCAGCCTAGTGATCGATACGATCACGGCGGGTGGCAAGGTCGATGCACCCGTGCCGCAGCGTGTGTTCTGGTGCACCTTCGAAGGGCTGGTGGCGATCGCGCTCTTGATCGGTGGTGGTCTTGGATCGTTGCAGGCCATGGTGATCTCGACCGGTTTGCCGTTCACGATCGTGCTGCTGCTCATGTGTGTGGCGATCTGGAAAGGGCTTTCGTCCGAACGTGCAAACACCTGAATGTGACGCCGTGACTGCGAAAGGCCCCGGACGTGTGTCCGGGGCCTTTTTCGTGGGTGGCCTTGACGCTGTCGGTTCGTCGCGGTTCATATGCCGCGCAAGGGAGACATGTATGCTTGATATAGATTTTGTGCGGTCGCACTTTCCGGCCTTTTCCGAACCTTCATTGGAGGGAATGGCGTTTTTCGAGAATGCGGGTGGGTCTTATACCTGCGCGCCGGTGATCGACCGGCTGACGCGGTTCTACCACGAGCGCAAGGTTCAGCCCTATGCACCCTACGATGCATCGCGGCTGGGTGGGGAAGAGATGGACGAGGCGCGGTTGCGCCTGGCGGCCCTGTTGGGTGTCGAGACCGACGAGGTCAGCTTTGGCCCGTCGACGACGCAGAACACCTATGTTCTGGCACAGGCGTTTCGCCAGTTCATGTCACCTGGCGAGGCGATCATCGTCACCAATCAGGACCATGAGGCCAACACGGGACCATGGCGGCGGCTGGCGGATGAGGGGATCGAGGTGCGCGAATGGCGGGTGAATCCCGAAACCGGGCATCTGGATACGGACGATCTGCAAAATCTGCTGGATGACAGGGTGCGGCTGGTCTGCTTTCCGCATTGCTCCAACGTTGTCGGAGAGATCAATCCGGTGCTGGAAATCACCGCGCTTTGCCATGCGGCGGGGGCGTTTGTCTGTGTCGATGGGGTCAGCTATGCGCCACATGGATTTGCCAATGTCGGCGAGATGGGCCCCGATATCTACCTGTTTTCCAGTTATAAAACCTACGGCCCACATCAGGGGATCATGGTGATGCGCCGGCATTTGGGGCAGACGCTGCCCAACCAGGGGCACTATTTCAACGCGGACACCCTTTACAAACGCTTTACACCCGCCGGGCCGGATCACGCGCAAGTCGCGGCCTGTGCGGGGATGGCGGATTACATGGAGTCGTTGGGCGCGCATCATGGCGTGTCCGCGACCGGGGCGCATGACCTGATGCGGGCGCATGAGGTCAGGTTGTTGCAGCCTTTGCTGGACGCCGTGAAGGACCGCAATTCGGTGCGCCTGATCGGGCCGTCCGATGCATCCCTGCGCGCACCGACGGTTGCGCTGGCGCTCAACCGGCCCGGCGAAGAGGTTGCCGCAGACCTGGCGGGGCATGGCATCATGTGCGGGGGCGGCGATTTCTATGCCGTGCGCGCGCTTGAGGCGATGGGTGTGGACATGGACAAGGGTGTGCTGCGGCTGAGCTTTGTGCATTACACGTCGCAGGCCGAGGTGAGCAAGGTCATCGCGGCGCTGGACGCGGTGCTGTAAGGGGGCTTTGCCCTCTGTCCGCCAAAGCGATCTCCCCCGAGATATTTTGGAACCAGAGAAGCCAGAACGTGCGTTTGACCTTTGGCGCGGCGCGCTTAGGTCGAGCCGAAACACGGCATCAAGGGGCAGGGCGATGACATCACCGACACTGGTATGGATCCGCAGGGATTTGCGGCTCAGCGATCATGCGGCGCTGGCAGCGGCGGCCGCGAGGGGTGGGCCGGTAATCCCGGTGTTTGTGCGCGATGATCTTGTGGATGATCTGGGCGCTGCGCCAAAATGGCGGTTCGGGTTGGGGCTTGAGTGTCATGCCGAGGCACTCGAGGGCAAGGACAGCCGGCTGATCCTGCGTTCGGGTGATGCACGCGAGGTGATCCCGGCATTGGTGCAAGAGACCGGCGCGGGAACGGTTTACTGGCAGCGGGCCTATGATCCAAAGTCGGTGGCGCGGGACAAGGAAGTCAAAGCGGCGCTGAAAGATGCGGGCGTTGTCGCCAAGAGCTTTGCCGGGCATCTGATGTTCGAACCCTGGACGGTCGAGACCAAGCAGGGCGATTACTACAAGGTCTACACTCCGTTCTGGAAATCGGTCCGGGATCGCGCGGTTGGTGAGCCGCTACCTGCGCCGTCTTCCCTGCCTGCGCCGGACACCTGGCCGGACAGCGAGGCGCTTGAGGATTGGGCGCTGGGCGCTGCCATGAACCGCGGGGCGGACGTGGTGCGCCCGTTTGTGCAGCTTGGAGAGCAGGCGGCGCAATCGCGACTTGGGGCGTTCATGGCCTCAAAGGTCGCGGATTATGACACCACGCGGGACATTCCGGGGATCGACGGAACATCGAACCTGTCCGAGAACCTTGCCTTGGGCGAAATCAGTCCGGCGCAATGCTGGCATGCGGGGCAGCGTGCGATGCAGGAGGGCAAGGCGGGAGCCGAGACATTCCTGAAAGAACTTGTCTGGCGCGAGTTCGCCTATCATTTGATGTGGCACACGCCGCGTATCCTGAGCGACAACTGGCGCGAGGACTGGGCGGCGTTTCCGTGGAACGAGGATGAACGCCGTGCCGAGGTCAAGGCGTGGAAGCGGGGACGCACCGGCATCCGGTTTGTCGATGCGGCGCTGCGCGAGATGTACGTCACCGGGCGGATGCACAACCGCGGGCGGATGATCGTGGCAAGTTACCTGACCAAGCATCTGATGTGCCATTGGAAAATCGGAATGGCATGGTTCGAGGACTGCCTGATCGACTGGGATCCGGCGTCGAACGCGATGGGGTGGCAATGGTCTGCCGGGTCCGGCCCGGATGCGACGCCGTATTTCCGGGTGTTCAACCCGGTGACGCAGCTTGATAAGTTCGACAAGGACCGCGACTACGTCAGCCGCTGGATCGCGGAGGAGTACGCAAACCCGCACAGGGATGCGCTTGCTTATTTTGACGCGATCCCGCGCAGCTGGTCGATGTCGTCGTCGGACACATATCCCGATCCCATCGTGCCACCGGATGAGGGGCGCAAGCGGGCGCTGTCTGCCTACGAGAACCGATCCTTCTAGGCGCCGCCTGGGCTGACAGAGCCCTGTGCTGCAAAATGAACGAATTCCGCAACTTAACGTCATTGCTGCCTTGCCTTTGGCGGGGCGAAGCTACCTTGGGTTAACACTTGCCTGCCCGTTGGGGCTATGGCTAGGTATTTCATAAGACTGACAACGGATGGCGTGAATGATCCTGACTTCGACCGAAAACCAGCCCAACCTGCCGCGATATTTCGGGCAGGTCTTTGCGATGGCGGACAGGCTTCGCAAAGGGCGGGTGGATTTTGTTCTTCCCGATGGACGTTGCTTTCGCGCCGAAGGCACGGAGCCGGGGCCTGTGGCCGAAGTGCATGTCCACAACGACGACCTTTTTGCGCGGCTGATCCGGGACGGTGATCTGGGGTTCAGCGATGCCTATCTCGAAGGCTGGTGGAGCACGCCTGATCTTCAGGCCTTCATGGATTTCGCGCATGGCGACAACAACGATGTCTATGACAGCTTTCCGGGCATGAGCTTTGTGCGCTGGTTCGAACAGCTGCGGTTCTGGCTCCAGTCGAATTCGAAACGTCAGGCGCGCAAGAACATCAGCTATCACTACGATCTGGGCAATGATTTCTATGGGCTCTGGCTGGATGATACGATGACCTATTCCTCGGCGTTGTTCGTGACCGGTCAGGAAAGCACCGAAAAGGCGCAGGTCGCCAAGTACAAGAGCATGGTGGACCAGATGGGGGCGCAACCCGGCGATCATGTGCTTGAAATCGGCTGTGGCTGGGGGGGATTTGCCGAATACGCGGCCAAGGAACGGGGACTCAGGGTGACCGGTCTGACGATCAGCGAAGAGCAGTACAAGTATGCTGTGGATCGGATTGCAAAGGCGGGTTTGTCGGATCGTGTGACTTTCAAGCTGCAGGATTACCGCGACGAAACCGGGCAATATGATGGGATCGCGTCGATCGAGATGTTCGAGGCGGTGGGGCAGAAATACTGGCCCACATATTTTCAATCCGTCAAGAATTGCCTGAAGCCCGGCAAACATGCGACGCTTCAGATCATCACGGTCGAAGAGTCACGCTGGGAGATTTACAATCGCGGTGTTGATTTCATTCAGAAATACATCTTTCCCGGCGGCATGCTGCCCAGCCCCGGCGTGTTGCGCGCCGAGATTGAGGCGGCGGGCCTTAGCGTGGCGCGCTCAATCGAGTTTGGTGAAAGCTACAGCCAGACGCTGCGCCGCTGGCATGAACGTTTCAACGAAAAGTGGGATCAGGTTGCGAGCATGGGGTTTGATGAGCGGTTCCGCCGGATGTGGAATTTTTACCTGACCTCTTGCGCGGCAACTTTTCATAGCGGAAACTGTGACGTAACTCAGATCACCATTACGAGACCAACCTGATATGCCAACCGCCGCAAAAGCCGTCGCAGCACTTTGTCTGGCAGTTTTTGGGTATTTGGCGTCGGAACTGGTGAAAACACTTTTGCCGGACATCACGAATTTCGGGCGGTTCTCCGAATTCAATGCCGCCATCGGAGCGTTTGTCGGGTGGATCGTCGTTGGCACGCGGGCGGGGCGTGGCACCAAGGACGCCATTGCCAATGGTCTGACCGGGGTTGCCGCGCTGATCTTCTGGTCCGTGTTTTTCCATTCCTGCCTCGAAATGTTCCAGCTGTCGATGAAGCGTCGCTTTGATGGTCCGGTGGAAGCGTTTTCGGCGATTTTCGAGATCGGCATCGAATATGGCGCGATCCTTATCAATCCCATGATGATCGCGGCGTTTCTGGTCGGCGCATTGCTGACCGGGTATTTTGCGGAATACGCCGCGCGGCATTGGAAATAATCCGCGTTGACCTCTTTATTCTTTTACGGAACGCTGTGCTATCGCCCGCTTTTGGAAGCGGTGCTAAATGTTGGTGCAGAGGGTCTGGGCCAACGGCTGGACCGGGCTGTTCTGCCGGGTCATCGTGTGTCCTGGGTCAAGGACGAAGCCTACCCGATGATCGAGAAAGCGCCGGGGTTTCAAGCGCAGGGTGTCCTTCTGAGGTGTGTGACAGAAGATGAAGAGGCGCGTCTAAGCTATTATGAAGGCGCGTTTTCCTACCACCTGAGCGAAGTGTCTGTCGAAGTCGAAGGCGCGCGCGAAAGGGCTGTGTGTTTTTACCCGATGGCGTCCAATCAGACGCGCGGTGCGGATTGGGTCCTGGACGATTGGGTTCAAGGTTGGGGGGAAATGGCCGTGGGCGCAGCGCGGGACGTCATGGCGCGCCGGGCGCGGTATGATGCCGAGACCGCCGCCAATCTGCGCCCGTTCCTGATGGCCCGACATTGGGCGCGGATGATGGCGCGACGCACTCCGGCGCCATCGACCTTGCGCTACGCGCCAAGGTCCAATGATGTGACGATTCACGCCCGCGATGAGGGGTTTCGCGGGTTCTTTGAATTGGCCGAGTTTCAGTTCGATCACCAAAGGTTTGACGGAGCCCGCAGTCCCAGTATCAACCGGGAGGCTTTTCTGGCGTTTGATGCGGCTTTGGTCCTTCCGTATGATCCGAAAACCGATCACATCCTGCTGATCGAACAGTTGCGGTTCGGTCCACTTTGGCGGGACGATCCCAACCCGTGGGTGTTCGAGCCGATTGCCGGGCTGGTTGATGCAGGTGAAGATCCCGCCGATACGGCGCGGCGCGAGGCGGTCGAGGAGTCCGGATTGCAGCTTGGTCCGTTGGAGCCGATGGTGCGGGTCTACGCGTCGCCGGGGTACTCAACGGAATTCTTTCATTGTTTTCTAGGCGTTGTGGACCTTTCCGAATTTACTGCATCAAGAGGCGGATTGGCCTCGGAGCATGAAGACATCCGCAGCCATGTGATGTCATTCGACGCCGCGATGGCACTGGTCCAAACAGGCGAGATCAATGCGGGACCGTTGATCATGATGTTGTATTGGCTTGCGGCAGAACGCAGCCGATTGCGCGCCTCTGCTTGAGTTCCCGGTGCAGCGGGCCTAAACCCGGACAGAACATATCTGACGGGGGAACCATGCATTTTGCAGGCGATCTGGCCGAGGCGGTCGGCAACACTCCTTTGATCAAGCTGCGCAAGGCAAGCGATCTGACGGGATGCACGATTTTGGGAAAGGCCGAGTTCCTGAATCCCGGCCAGTCGGTCAAGGACCGTGCGGCGCTTTTCATCATCAGGGACGCCATTGCGAAGGGCTTGCTCAAGCCTGGCGGAACAATTGTCGAAGGCACGGCGGGCAATACCGGCATCGGGCTTGCTCTGGTGGGTGCGTCGATGGGATTCAAGACGGTGATCGTCATTCCGGAAACGCAAAGCCAGGAGAAGAAGGACATGCTGCGGCTTGCTGGGGCCGAATTGGTCGAAGTGCCCGCAGCTCCGTATAAAAACCCGAACAATTACGTTCGTTATTCCGGGCGTCTGGCCGAAGAAATGGCGCGGCGCAGCAATGAAGGTGTGATCTGGGCAAACCAGTTCGACAACGTGGCGAACCGTCAGGCGCATGTCGAGACCACTGGTCCTGAAATCTGGGATCAGACCGATGGCAAGGTCGACGGCTTCATCTGTGCGGTGGGATCGGGTGGTACTCTGGCCGGTGTGGCAGAGGTTCTGCAGCCCAAGGGCGTCAAGATCGGCTTGGCCGACCCGATGGGTGCGGCGCTGTATTCCTACTACACCACCGGCGAATTCAAATCCGAAGGTGGGTCGATCACCGAAGGGATCGGGCAGGGGCGTGTGACGGCGAACCTCGAAGGGTTCAAACCGGATTTCGCATACCAGATCCCGGATGAAGAGGCGTTGCCACTGGTGTTTGATCTGCTGGCCGACGAAGGCCTGTGCCTTGGTGGGTCTTCCGGAATCAACCTTGCTGGCGCGATACGTCTGGCAAAGGATCTGGGTCCGGGCCATACCATCGTGACGATCCTGTGCGACTATGGCACGCGGTATCAGACCAAGCTGTTCAACCCGGCTTTCCTGCGTGAAAAGGGTCTGCCCGTTCCAGACTGGATGGAGGCCGCGCCGCAGGATATTCCGAAAGTGTTCGAAGACCAATGACGCAGCTGTTTGCGGCGCTTCGGGCGGCACTTCTGTTTGCCCTGCTCATCGCAGGTTCGGCAGGTGCGCAGACAGAGACCGTAGATTACACGCTGTGGAACGAAGCGGCGCAAGAAGCCGAAGCGGCCATTGAGTCCGATGAGACTCCAACTGAAACGCTCGAGGAACTGCGCTCTGAGTTGGCGATGTTCCGCGATCGTTTGCTGTCGCAGCAAAATGCAGGTGATCCCCGGCTGGCAACGCTGCAATCGCAGCTGGATGCGTTGGGGACCCCGCCGGAAGATGGGGCCGAGCCAGACGGTCTGGTGCAGCGCAGACAAGAGCTTCAACGGCAGATTGCACAGGTGCGCGAGCCGCTTTTCCGGGCGGAAGAAGCGTATAACCGCGCCAATGCCCTGATCATGGCCATAGACGAGACCATCCGGTCACGAGAGACCGAGAGGCTTTTACAGCGCAATGCCAACCCGCTTGATCCGCGACTTTGGGGGCCGACAATAACCAAGATGATCGTTCCGTTCCGCGAAATCGGAATGGAGGTCAGGGAAAACTGGAACAAACCGGACGTCCGCCAATCCGTGATGGATAAACTGCCTGCGACGCTGCTGTTGATCGCGGTGGCGTTTCTGTTTGTATTCCGCGCCCCAACATTCATTGACCGTCTGGGCAATTGGCTGCGTCAGAAAACCCGCCGCGGCACCGGGGTCTGGAGCGTTCTTCTGGGACTCCTGCGCGTAGCGGTTCCGGTTTGCGGCGCATTTTTCCTGTTCGTCGTTGCAATCAATGTCAGCGATCTGTTCAGCGAGCGCAGCCTGTCGATCGTCATTGCTTTGCCCGCAATCCTGTTCGTGGTGCTGTTTTCGCGCTGGCTGGCAGCTGAATCCTTTTCGTCGGATGATGACGTGGCCACGTTCGCCCTGTCCCAGAAACATCGTACCGAAGCGCGATATTACGTTAATTCGCTGTCCTGGTTACTGGCGCTGAATGCGTTTGTTTCCTACCTCGTCGAACTGGGGGAATGGGATATCGGCGTCGAAACTGTCGTTGGTTTTGTCATTCATCTGCTTTGCGGCCTTATCCTGTTTCGTCTGGGCCAGATCCTGCGCAAGACAGGGCCGCAAGACGGGTCCGGGTTTGACGCGGACGATGAAGGTGCAAATCTGACCTTCCCATCGCGACTGGCCCGTCTGATCGGGCAGGCCGCGATGGTGGTCGGTGTCGTGGGCCCGCTGTTGTCGGGGATCGGCTATTTCAACATCGCGGAAGCGATGATTTTCCCGACAATCAAGACATTGGGATTGTTCACGATCCTTCTGATCTTCCAGCGGTTGATCCGCGACGTCTATCACCTGATCACGGGAAAGGAACTCGACCAGAGCCAGAGCCTGTTGCCGGTGGTGTCGGGGAGCTTTCTGACATTGGTGGCATTGCCGGTCCTTGCCTTGATCTGGGGCGCCCGTATCGCGGACATGACAGAGCTTTGGGCGCGCTTTCAGGCCGGGTTTTCCTTTGGAGAAACGCGGATATCCCCCACGGATTTCCTGACTTTCGCGGCTGTGTTCATGGTTGGCTATGTGCTCACGCGGCTGTTGCAGGGCGGGTTGCGCGGATCGGTCCTGCCCAAGACGCGGCTCGACAAGGGGGGGCAAACGGCGATTGTATCCGGAATCGGGTATACCGGGGTTTTCCTCTCTGCCATCATCGCGATCACCGCCGCCGGGATTGACCTCACGGCGCTTGCCTTTGTTGCCGGTGCGCTGTCGGTCGGGATCGGTTTCGGCCTGCAGAACATTGTGCAGAACTTCGTGTCGGGCATCATCCTGTTGATCGAACGCCCGATCTCGGAAGGTGACTGGATCGAGGTGAACGGCCAGCACGGGACCGTGCGCGACATCTCGGTGCGGTCAACCCGGATCGAGACCTTCGACCGGACCGAAGTGATTGTGCCGAATGCTGACCTCGTGTCCAATTCGGTGACCAACTACACCCGGGGCAACACCCTTGGCCGGTTGGTTGTCGACGTCGGCGTTGCCTACGGGACAGACACCCGTAAAGTCGAAGAGGTGCTTTACAAGATCGCCCGAAATCACGAGATGGTCCTGATGAATCCGGAGCCTTTTGTGCATTTCAAGGGGTTCGGAGCGGACTCACTTGATTTCGATGTGCGGATGATCCTTTACGATGTGACCCAGATCCTTGTGGTGCGTACCGAGGTGAACCACCAGATTGCCGAAGCGTTCAAGAAAGAGGGGATCGAGATTCCCTTTGCGCAGCGCGACATCTGGCTGCGCAATCCCGAAGCCATCCCGGGGGCGTACAGGGCCGCGCCCGACACTGATCCAGAGGAGCCACAGCAGTGACCGACCTGTCCGATCCCGTCTACCGCACCGATCCCTACGCACGCGATCTGGCCGCGCGGGTGATGTCCCACACCGAAGAAGGCGGGATCGTTCTGGATCAGGCGCTGTTCTATCCCACCGGCGGCGGGCAGCCCGGAGACAGCGGCTGGATCGACTGGGACGGCCAGACCCTTGCCATCGCCACCACTGTCAAAGGCGGGGCGGGCGAAAGCGTACTGGTGCCCGCAGAACCGGCGCGACTGCCCCCTGTGGGCGCGCATGTCGTTCAGCGTCTGGATTGGGAGCGTCGCCACAAGCACATGCGGATTCACACCGCGCTGCATTTGCTGTCGGTGGTGATTCCCTTGCCGGTGACCGGTGGCTCCATCGGGGCAGGGCGCGGGCGGCTCGATTTCATGATGCCGGAGCCGCCGGAAGACCGCGATGCGCTTGAGGACGAACTGAACCGCCTCATCGACCGGGATCTTGTGGTCAGCGAAAGCTTGATCACCGATGCAGACCTGGAAGCGAACCCGTCCCTTGTCAAAACCATGTCGGTCCAGCCGCCGCGCGGCAGCGGCAGGATTCGCCTTGTGCGCATCGGAGACGGCCTGGATCAGGTCGACCTGCAACCTTGTGGCGGCACCCATGTGGCCCGCACCGGTGAGATCGGGCGGGTTGTCTTCGGAAAGATTGAAAACAAGGGCAAACAGAACCGGCGTGTCACTATCGCGCTGGATGAATGATGCACCGTTGGCTGTTTCCGGGAACGGGGCTTTTCCTGATCCTTGTCGGGGCTGTGCTGTTGCTCGACCCGCAAAGCTATCTCGGACTTTATGCCACGTCTTATGATCCCGGAATGGATTTTCCCGCGCGCCGGTTTTCCCCGGCCGTTCTTGCTTTGGGCGTGGTGTTGATCCTCGCCCGTACTTTGGAGCGCGGACCGTTTCTGACGTCGCTGTGCCTGATCAGCGGCCTGGCTTTTCTGGGCGTGGCCGCGACGGGCGTTCATGCTTGGACCAGCGGCACGGCCCGTCCGGCCATCCTTGCAGCGGCCACGATCGAGGTGGTGATCGCCAGCCTTTACCTGCTTGTCGCACGACGTATGTGGTCGCAGTGACGCAGAGTTATGATCTATCTCAACAATCACCCTTGCATCCCCCCAGCGCTTTCTTCTAAACACCGCCTCGGACAGGTGGCCGAGTGGTCGAAGGCGCGCGCCTGGAAAGTGCGTAGGCGGGTGACCGTCTCGAGGGTTCGAATCCCTTCCTGTCCGCCACTAAATTCAGCCAAGTGTCTGATTTTATTAATTTATATTACACATATTTCGGTTCGGGATACACTTCGGGATACACTATTCTTCCGTCGCCTTGCTTTGCCACTTAGCGCTACGTGATCGTCCATAAGGTGCTGACCAGATTTCTAAGCCTTTGCGGGGTTTACAGCGCGTCTCACACCGTCTCAAATTTTATTCAGGAATCACTCAGAGCGTTTCCAATCAGAAGTTGGAGTAGTGGATGGGCAAAATTGTGACTGCGGATATGGGCGATGAGCAAGATCCAGAAAATCGCGATCTGCCGGAGGAGACCAAGAAATTTCTCTCCTTGTTTGAAAGCGCCGTCCATCGTGCGAATGACCGGGAATGGAACAGGAAGCAGAACGCCTTCACCTTTGAAGAGGTTTTGGCAAACGTCACAGATGTCCTCGAAAAGCAGTTATTTGATAGACGAGCCCTCAACTCTCCTATGGCTCTGATTTTGAAAGGAAGTTTAGCCCTGCAGGAACTCTTCGAACCGCTGCCGCCAAATGAAGAAACCATCAAAGCAGCGATTGAATATGGTCTTGATGATCCAGTCGTTTTTGATGCTCTTCGAACGCTAGCTGCTCTCGGTTACGCTTCTATGTCACCGACGCTCAAGAAATTTCAAACGCAGTTTCTTGCGGGGATGATCGAGGTGCCCAAGAGCAAACGCGGACCGTCTGCTTTCAGGGACATCCACCGCAATACTATAATAGTCGGTCAGATTGAGCAGCTGAAGGCGATAGGAATAGCACCGACGCGTAGCTCGGCTACAAACGACGTGAGAAGTGGATGCGATATTGTTGCCCTCGCGTTAGAAAAAAATGGACAGGCAATGAGCTACTTCGCAATTGAGAAGATTTGGAAGAAGCGCGAAGAAGTTGCGCGCCCTGATTTTCTGGCAGAGATCCTCACAAAATCTCTCACGTCTGTCCGTCCCGAAAACACGTCGGACTAATTTTTCTTTTTCAAGTCCGATGCAGTCTCAGGCCACGTCTGTGAGTCTCCTGTCTGGTAGAGCAAGGAGACTGAAAAGTGAAAAAAAAATTATTTCAGCTATACGCGAGCGGTGCAGCGGTGTGTGCGAACACGTGTGTTGAACCTTTTGAGGTTTCTGACCTCCTTGAGAGTGACAAGTCGTTTGACGAAATGTGTTCGGTTCTTCCTGTCGCAACTGATCGCCTGCTCAGAGACATAGAGGCGGCCGCCATCATCGGCGTATCCAAGGCAACGTGGTGGCGCCGCGTTGCAGACGGGACGATGCCGCAGCCCATCCGAATTGGTTCAATCACGCGTTGGAAGCTGTCCGAGATTGCAGCGGCGATCGAGAGGCTTGCCAAGGAACGTCCCGATGCGCCAGAGCCTGACACGATCGCAGGTCCCTCCAAGTCCGAAGGCCAATCCAAACTCGACAAAGTTGATCTCCTGAAGAAGGAGACAAAGCAATGAGAAAGATGATTGAAGCCCCAACCGCGCCTGGACGCGCGATCGGGGCGAAACTGGATGCCAAGCAAGACGTCACAGGAACAAGACAAAAACAGAAAAAATCGAAAAGCGCAATGTCGCTTTTCGCAAAGCGGAACCACAAGAAAATTGCTCGCGCATTCGGCTTTGCGCTGACCTTAGGGTCCAATGCTGCGTGGTTCAAATTTGGATTCCTCCTTCAGGTGCGCCTGACTTCCCGTGAACGGGCTGCATTGGCATTCATGGCTCTCAAGTCGCTTGAACGTGGTGAAGCAATCAATGTCGCTCTTGCAGCAATTCCAGATGGAGCTGGGCCACCCATCCCACCGCTTTTGAATTTTCAAGACGAGGCAGTGTTTTGGAGCGACTTCGCAGAGCCCGAGGAACTGCAAGACTACGCAGCCGTGTGCTTTTTCTCCATGTCTGTCCGCGCGAAGTCTGACTTCATTCAAGATCTCATGAACTGGGTGGAAGCCAATGGCGTCTAATTTTGCCCACCTCGCAGAGCTTTTTGTTGAACATCGCACCCAGTTCCCGCGACAACGTTCAGATTGGTTGCCAACTGAATTTGTATGGCGTGATCCGTCGGCAATTCCACCCCGTCCGTGGGTCTACGGACAGCACCTGATCCGCAAACAAGTATCCGTGACAGTCGCACCCGGCGGCGTCGGTAAATCGTCTCTTACGATCTGCGAGGCGCTGGCAATGGCGTCCGGACGGGAATTGCTGGGCGACTGGACCGCACCGAACCTGAAGATCTGGCTCTACAATTTGGAGGACCCGCGAGACGAGATGAATCGTCGTATCTATGCGGCAATGCAACACCACAACGTCAGCCCCGATGAAATTGTGGGTCGCCTCTATGTGGACACGGGTCGGGAACGCCCTCTGACTACCGCGATCCAAACCCGCGAGGGCGTCCAGATCATCAAGCAAGAACTGGACGCTCTTGCGGATGAGATCAATGCACGTGGCATAGATGTGCTGGTGATCGACCCGTTTGTTTCGTCGCATCAAGTATCTGAGAACGACAACGGCGCGATCGACTTGGTGGTCAAAGAATGGGTGCGTCTGGCCGATCAGTGTAACTGCGCGATCGAACTGGTTCACCACACCCGCAAGACCAATGGCGAGGAAGCGACAACCGAAAGCGGGCGCGGTGCGTCGGCTCTACTGGCGGCGGCTCGGTCTGGACGTGTCCTGAACAAGATGAGCAACGAACACAAAGAGAAGGCTGGGGTTCTCGATGATCCCGCCACGTACTTTGCGGTTATCCGTGATAAAGCCAACCTCGCACCCGTCGGCGATCGTATCTGGCGTCGCATGGCATCGGTTGAACTGACCAACGGCGATAGCGTCGGGGTGGTTGAGGTTTGGACATGGCCGGATACCTTCGACGGTGTGACCGTCAAGGACCTCATGGCAGTGCAACATGCGATCGACGGCAAGGGGTTGCGCTATTCAGATCAAGTCAAAGAGGGCTGGGCCGGTGACGTAATGGCTGAAATTCTTGGCTTGGACGCCAAGTCCGACCGCAAACGAATCAAGCGGATTATCGAAACATGGCTGAGTAACGGGGCGCTGGTGAAGGGCGAGAAACCCGGCGCGCAACGCAAGCGTGTCGTGACATTGGAGGTGGGCGAATGGGCAACAGAATGATGTTCGCCACCACCCCAAAAACAGTAGTGGCGCAGGGTGGCGCAAATAGCAGTGATCCAGATGCGCCACCACCACCCCACCCTAAAGGGGGGGTGGGGTGGTGGTGCTGCGCCGCCTATTCGGCGCGTGCACTATGACCTTTTGTTTCCGCAACCGCGCCTCGAATGAACCCAAACGAGTTGAGAATAGCCAGTTGCCAAATGATTTGAGAAGATGCAATCCGACGTCCGGGAACCACTCAGCTCGGACTGGATCGATATCGGATGGCTTGGGCCTTTTGGTTCCGTTTGGTGTAGGGTCTTGCCGGCAAAAGACGCTGGTCTCAGTCTCATTGCGACCCCGATTGAGCAAAGAGTGACACGACATTTAGTTTAGATCCCAGCGACCATCACATGTCGAGTATCGAAGACCTGATTGGGATTAGTCAAACCTATGAACTGCGTCCGTTGGTCTGCGAAGCACAGTGTTGTGGGACCTACACATGCTTTTGATGGCTTGGCGGCGGCTTCTATCTGACAGACCCATTTCGACCGCCAAGAGTGATAATAACCCCGTCGAAAAGAGTTCGAAGGCATGGGAAAGCTATTTATCGCACCTCTTAGCGTTTTTTGTCTGTTAATTGATGAGCCCCATCGCCCTGGCGAGTTGATACAATGCTACAGACCGGTTTTGCATTTGTATGACAGGTCCGTTAGCACCCTGCCGAACACCGTCATAGAGAAGTGCAGCTTTAGCCGGTAATTCCCGTGTATCAGCGAGTTGCACGGTCGGAACGCCTAAGCCCTCACATTCCGGACATTCAGGGTTTGGTGCGTTAATTGCCTTGTATCCAAAGCCACCGGCGGAGCTAGGCAGGCTCGGATGGTCGAATTGATCGAAATCCGTGCAATCCATCTGCCGCGCTTTGCGAAATCTCTTCAGGACCGCGGCATTTCGCGCGTCCCGATACTCGCGTTCGGTGCGCCACTGATATTCATGTTTGAGGCCGTAGCAATACCTGCAACACGTCTTGATGATGGCCACCAAATCCCGCGCATCTGCGGTGGCAATCATCCACCAGTGACGCCTGACATCCTCTGCCCGGATCATCAGCGTGTCTTCAAGTCTCTGCAGCCCGAAGTCGATTGCTGCGGAAATACCAACATTTACCAACAAACGAGGGCCTTGCGTATTTGGGTGCGCGTACCCAGCGCGGCGCGCTGCATCTGTCGCATTCAACTCTTCAAGGTACGCAAGGACGAAGATCCGCTGCTTCCGCGTCAAATCATATGCATCCAGCCAACCTGTCTGCGAACTCGCACTATCGGTTGTGTCCAGCATATTCACCGCGTCAGCCCCGTTTCGTCACTTTGATGTTATAGGAAAATTGGTCTCTCGAACAATTGGATGATGGCAGCCGTTGTCCCCAACAGCCAAAGCTCATGCGATGTCCCATCTCACGGGGTTGACGTCCGCGCGCCAACCTGACGAGATCGAGGAAAGGCACCCTTCATTGAAATTTGCGAATGACATATCGGCTATTGTCGATGATTGGGTGGCGGCGCTCGGTTCCGGAAACTGGTTCTGGTTTCGACACATTGTATGCGAGCATAGAAGCTGACACCGCCGATTTAAACGTAGCGCAAGAACGTTGGTGTTGAAAAGCTTCGAGTGGTGCCTCGGCTTGGATTGCGCACGCTTAAATTGTATCACTGCGTCCATTTTCAATACCATTTCAGTTTCTGAATGTTACAAGGTGGCGTGGGCGGCGATTCCTCTGACAGCAAGATTAAATGGCAAATTGAGCGGCGGCGTGAGTTCATCGAACATCGTCTCTTCTGGCACGGACAAATCGGGCTTGCCGACCTGATTGATACGTTTGGGATCGCGCGCACTCAGGCATCGCAGGACATCAACAGCTACATCAATGCGTTTCCCGAGCATTTGACCTACGACAAATCTGCAAGGACCTATGTCTTGGGTCCTATGTTCTCAGCGCACTACGCCGACCTTTCGCCCAGCGCGCATCTTTCCAAGCTATTGGCCATATCTGCCGGTTTTCCTGTACATTTTCCGGACTGGGAAGTTTACGTCCCTGACATGCTGGCGCCTCCGATCCCGGCGCGTGGCGCCAAACCGGAGATCACCCGCTCTGTTCTGCATGCAATCGAACAGGGCAGGGCGCTGACGATCACATACCAATCGATGTCGTCACCGGATCCTTCTGAGCGCAGTATTGCACCGCATGCGCTGGCACATGATGGGTTCCGTTGGCATTGCCGGGCGTTCTGTCTGCGGGACCGGGACTTCAAGGATTTTGTGCTTGGCCGAATGCTTGCAGCCGATCTGGGCGACGCTGCCGATGTGGACTGGACCACGGACCTCACGCTCACCGTCGCGCCAAACCCGGCGCTTTCGGAAAACCAACAGAAGGTCATTGCCCTAGACTAAGGCATGGACGGCGGTTCAGCCCAGCTCACGGTGCGGCGATGCATGCTTTACTATGCGCTTCGGCGTCTGGGGCTTGATGCCGATCCATCGGCGCGCCGTGCGCAGGAACAGCACATCGTTCTCTTGGATGCGCAAGAAGTGTTCGGGGCCTTGGGCCAAGAGGTGCAATGGTGAACAAAGAAAAAGATCCGTACCGCATGTCTTTTGGGCTTGGCGGTGTTGGATGTCACTGAGAACTGACCCAGCAGCGGTCGAAAGTGTCACTGAGATTTGACCCATGTGGAATCTTGCCCCTGACGGGATTTGTCAGGGGATATTGGAGTGATCGACATGGGATTTTTGAGCGTCATTCGACGTTGGGCTTTGCGGGATAAGATGCCCATCCGCGAGATTGCACGGCGGACCGGGCTGTCTCGCAACACCATCAAGAAGTATCTTCGAGTGGGGATCGTTGAGCCCCAGTTTCAGACACCGGCGCGACCGAGCAAGCTGGACCCGTATGCAGAGAAGCTGTCAGGCTGGCTGGTGACGGAGCAGCGCAAGTCGCGCAAGGACCGGCGCACCGCCAAGCAGATGCACGCTGATCTGGTTCAGCTTGGCTATGACGGCTCGTATGAGCGGGTCGCAGCCTTCGTGCGGATCTGGAAAGGAGACCGGCAACGCGCGCAGCTGACGACGGATCGCGGGACATTCGTGCCGTTGGTGTTCCAGCCGGGCGAGGCGTTCCAGTTCGACTGGAGCGAGGACTGGGCCCATGTCGGCGGCGAGCGCATCAAGTTGCAGGTGGCTCACATCAAGCTGTCGCACAGTCGAGCGTTTCTGGTCAGAGCGTATCTGCTCCAGACGCATGAGATGTTGTTCGATGCGCACTGGCACGCGTTCCGGGTCTTCGAGGGCGTGCCGGGCCGCGGGATCTACGACAACATGCGGACGGCTGTCGACCGTGTGGGCGTTGGCAAGAAGCGCGACGTGAATGCGCGCTTCATGGCCATGACCAGCCACTACGTTTTTGAGCCCGACTTCTGCAATCCAGCCGCCGGCTGGGAAAAAGGCCAGGTCGAGAAGAACGTCCGCGATGCCCGCCACCGGCTCTGGCAGGTGATGCCGGCCTTTCCGGATCTCGATGCGCTGAATATTTGGCTTGAGGAGCGGTGCAAGGTTCTTTGGTCCGAGACTGCGCATGGCAGCCTGCCCGGCAGCATCGCCGATGCCTGGGAAGCCGAGAAACCCGCACTGATGCCCTTGCCCACAGCCTTCGATGGCTTTGTCGAGCAGAGCAAGCGCGTGTCGCCCACGTGCCTGATCACCTTCGACCGCAATCGCTACTCTGTGCCTGCCAGCTTCGCAAACCGCCCGGTCAGCCTGTACGTCTACCCTGAACGGCTGGTGCCGTGCTGAAAGCACGCCTTTGGCGTGACGGCCGAAGGGCACATGGTCTGCGAGCATCAGCGCATCATCGAGCGGTCACACCGGCAACCTGGCCGCGTCATCTATGACTGGCGACATTATCTCGCCGTGGTTCAGCGCAAGCCTGGCGCGCTTCGTAACGGCGCGCCCTTCGTCGAGATGCCAGAGGCGTTCCGTCAATTGCAAGAGCAGATGCTGCGCAAGCCCCCTCTCGCGCATGCAAGCATGCGCTGCCGGGCAGCGAGCGGCGATCGCGAGATGGTCGAGATCCTGTCCTTAGTGCTGCATCATGACGAGCAGGACGTGCTGTGCGCCGTGGAAATGGCGCTGGAGGCGGGCGTGCCGACCAAGACCCATGTGCTGAACCTGCTCCATAGGCTGGTGGATGGCACACCAACTGACCAGCCCGATGTGACGCCGCCTTCAAGTCTCGCCCTGAAGAAGGAGCCTGAGGCCAACGTTGCACGCTACGACGGATTGCGGGGAGGCAAACGCCATGCGTCATGATCCCGCCGGAGCCGCCATTGTCATCATGCTGCGCAGCCTGAAGATGGTCACTCCAAAGGCGTGCTTTCAGCATGACGCATGGCGCAGGCCGTGCATGACCTTATGGAACAAGGTGCCCCTGCGTTCGAGGCCGCCATGCCGATCCTGTCGCAACTGCTCAAGGCTGAAATGGCCGAGCGCGAGGTGCGCTCGATCGCGTATCACATGAAGGCGGCGCGCTTCCCGGCCTACAAGGACCTGTCCGGCTTCGACTTCGCCGTCAGCGAGGTCAACGAAGCCCTCGTGCGCCAGCTGCATCGATGCGAGTTCATGGACGCGGCCGAGAACGTGGTCCTGATTGGTGGCCCCGGCACCGGAAAAAGCCACGTTGCGACGGCCTTGGGCATCCAGGCCATCGAGCATCATCGCAAGCGGGTGCGCTTCTTCTCGACCGTGGAACTGGTGAATGCGCTTGAGCAGGAAAAGGCACAAGGCAAAGCAGGGAAGATCGCCGAGGCGCTGGTGAAGACCGAATTGGTGATCCTCGACGAGCTCGGCTACCTGCAGTTCAGTGCCTCGGGCGGTGCGCTGCTGTTCCATCTTCTCAGCAAACTATACGAGCGCACCAGCGTCGTAATCACCACCAACCTGAGCTTCAGCGAGTGGGCGAGCGTCTTCGGTGACGCCAAGATAACAACGGCGCTGCTCGATCGCCTCACCCATCGCTGTCACATCCTCGAAACTGGCAATGACAGCTACCGCTTCAAGGCCAGCTCCGAGACGGCGAAAAAGAAACGGAAGGAGCCAACAGCATTGACCCCATCATGAATTAGCAAACATAACGACCGGGCGGGTCAGATCTCGGTGACAATGCTGGGTCAGTTCTCAGTGACATCCAACAAAAGGGGTCTGGTGCATCGTCGATGTGCAATACGAGTTCTCAGACGATGCACGCATCTCGCCATGGATCCTGGAAGCCATCAAGCCGATCCAGATCGCCAAGGTGGACTACGAAGGTTTCAAGGCGGCGCGGGCCGCGTTCAGCACCGAGGAATGGATCGACATCCTAATGCAGAGCATCGGTTTCAATCCGGACGCCTTCGGCCATCGAAGCAAGCTGTTGCAGCTGATGCGGCTGATCCCGTTCGTCGAGCGCAATTACAACATCATCGAACTAGGGCCGAAGGGGACTGGTAAATCCCACATCTATTCTGAGTTCTCACCCCATGGTCAGCTGATCTCCGGGGGGGAGGTTTCGGTACCAAAGCTTTTCGTAAACAACTCCAACGGCCGCATCGGTCTCGTGGGTTACTGGGATGTCGTCGCCTTCGATGAATTTGCCGGGCGTGAAAAGAAGGCGAACAAGGCGCTGGTCGACATCATGAAGAACTACATGGCCAATAAGACCTTCTCGCGCGGCGTCAGTCCAATGGGCGCGGAAGCGAGCTTTGCCTTCGTCGGCAACACAGATCACAACGTGCCCTTCATGCTGAAAAACAGCGATCTATTCGAGGCGCTACCGGCGCAGTTCCACGACTCTGCGTTCATCGACCGATTGCATGCCTATCTGCCGGGCTGGGAGGTTGACGTCATCCGAAGCGAGATGTTCACGTCCGGTTACGGTTTCATCGTCGACTATCTTGCGGAAATCCTGCGGCATCTGCGCTCGGAAGACTTCTCCAACCGGGGGGATGCCTTCTTCAAGGTCAGCCAGCAAATCTCAACGCGGGATCGGGACGCGATCTTTAAGACCTTGTCTGGCTACATGAAACTGCTCTTCCCTGACGGCGGTGAAACGGAAGCCGATGTCGAGGACCTGCTGCGCTTGGCCATGGAAAGCCGCAAGCGAGTTAAGGATCAGCTGACACGGATCGACAGCACCTATCCGGACGTGGATTTCCACTATATCGGTTCTGACGGCGCGAAGCGTGCGGTGACGGCAGTTGAGGAAGAAGAGTTCCCACAGTTCTATCATCTCAAGTCGGCGCTCGACCCGAAAGAGCAGAACGCGGATGATGCCGCGGCAGAGCCGGGGCAGGGGGTTGCACCAGAACGAGATGCCTCTGCACCGCAAGACAAAGCGACAGGCACTCTTCAAGAACCGAAAACCGCGCAACCCGATGAAGGCCACAAGGTCTATGCCGAAAACCGAAAGGGCATCAGCTACGACATTCTGTTTGGACCCTACACCGACGGTGCCCAGCGCATCGTGGTTACCGACCCCTACATCCGGTTCTACTACCAAGCCCGCAACATGATGGAGTTTGTCGAAATGGTCATTCGACGGAAAGCCCCGGAGGACCAGGTAGCGGTGCATCTCGTGACAGGGCCAGACGATGGCAATGTTGCCCAGCAGCGCGAGTTTCTGGAGGCGATCAGCACAGCGTGTCTTGGCTCAGGCGTGGACTTCACCTGGACGTTCGATACATCCGGCACCGCCCATGCGCGCGACATTGTCACGGATACGGGCTGGAAGATCGTGCTGGATCGCGGGCTCGACATCTTCCAAGCGCCAGTCAAGTCGGGTGGGTTTTCGTTCGGGGACCGGTTGCAGGAGCATCGGATGGCGAAGGGGTTTTATGTGACGTATTTGCGGGAAGATGCGTGAGTAACGGTGGCGAGCACCTTGAAAACACCGGGTCCCGATTGCCTGATAGGCGTGCACAAATCAAGATTTCTGCACAAGAACCTTGATCAAATTGCGTAAAAGTTTGTCTTCGTGGTGCTTTGCGCGAACTGGAGAAGTGGGCCAACCTGACAGTCAACGGAAGTCGGCTGTTAAGTCCAGGCCATCGTCCATAGTGTTAAATTGATCTAAAAATGGAGAGTGCGCTATGCAGGTCGGGACATTGGCAATCCAGCATCTTTTCGAGAAGGACGTGCTATATCGTGTTCCGCTGTATCAGCGGCCGTACGTCTGGAAGCAGGATGAACAGTGGCAGCCGCTATGGGAGGATTTACGACGCCTTTCGGAAGACCTGCTGAGCGGGAAACAGCCCCGCTCGCACTTCTTGGGTGCGTCGGTGCAAGACCGGCCATCTGTACCCCCAGGACAAATTGAAACCCGTCTTCTGATCGATGGACAGCAACGGCTGACAACGTTGCAGCTTTTGCTGCGCGCTTTCGAGGATGTCGTGAAGCTTGAGGTGGATAGTCGCTATCATAAGGCAATCGGCAAGCTCATTCGCAATCAGCACCCGTTGAGCACCGAAGACTATGAGGGCTACAAGATTTGGCCCACGAATGCTGATAGGTACGACTATCAGACGGTGATGGAAAGTGCTGACCGCGTGGCTCTTCTAAAGGCCTATGGTATGAGGTCAGACGCAAAGTCTTTAGGTCGCAACATTCCAGATGGCTATCTTTTCTTTCATGATGCCATTTCCGAATGGCTCAGTGAGAATGAGGGCGCAGAAAAGGACAAGAAGATTCCGACCCTTTACAGCGCCGTGCGGGATAATGTGCGGCTGGTGGTCATTGACCTCGACGAAAAGGATGACGCGCAGCTGATTTTCGAGACATTGAACGCACGGGGCACACCGCTTTTATCAGCTGATCTCGTTAAGAACTCGCTCCTCAGTGAAATCCAGGACAACGGCGGCGAAGCGGAGAAGGCTTACCAGAAATACTGGCAGGCTTTTGATAAGGATGCGCCGTTCTGGCGAGCGGAGATCGGTCGCGGTCACGCTCGGCGCGCGCGGATCGAGATATTCCTTCAGCATGCCGTCACGTTGTTGACCGGTGACGACGTATCTGCTGCTCATCTTTACGCCGCATACCGCGATTTTGCGCTCGGACCGAATGCCGGATCGCCGGAGGAACGGATCAAGATTATAAAGAAATATGGTGAAATTTACCGTGGGATCGACAAGGGGCATGAAGAACCCCGTATCCAGACCTTTCTTGATCGTCTGAAAATCATGGATATTGGCACGGCCTATCCATTCTTGCTCAAGCTCTTCGATGTGCTTGATGCACGCGTCGATCTGCTGACAGAAGTGCTATCGGATATGGAATCTTTCCTTGTCCGGCGGATGGCCTGCCGTCTTAGTACGCGCGGATATAACCGCTTGTTCGTTGATCTCATTGGTGAAGTTGAGGGGGCACTAGATCAGATACCTCAAAGAATCCGGGATAACTTGCTTAGTCGAACGGCCGAGTTCGACAGGTGGCCGAGTGATGACGAGTTCAGGAAGGCGTGGGTCAATAACCCGCTCTACGAGAATCTAACGCGTCCGCGTTTGCGCTTGATCCTCGAAGCGATGGAAGCGGCGCTCCGTGGCGACTTCGCCGAAACCAAGGAAGTCCCGAAGAACCTGACTGTCGAGCATGTGATGCCCCAGAAATGGCAGGCACATTGGCCGTTACCTGGCGAGACTTCAGAAGTCGAGGAGGCCCTTCACAGAGATGAGCTGATCCACACGATCGGTAACCTGTCATTACTCAACGAGAAGCTAAACCCTGCGCAATCAAATAAGGCTTGGGTTGTCGTGGACGATCCCGATGGTGGCAAGAGGGAAGCTTTGGAAAAGCACAGCGTACTTTATCTGAACAAACGCCTTTGTGAACAGGGCAGTTGGAGCGAAGCAAAGATCAAAGAGCGATCTTGCGAGCTCTTCGACAGCGCCAAGAGGATTTGGCGCTTACCAAGCGTCAAAAGTTAGAGCACTTTGTTTCAGTTTGAGCAGTGCTCAACAACAGGCGTAAAAACTTGGTATTCATCTTCTTCTAAGGGAGAATGGAATGGCAATTTTTGCACGCAACTTATGCACGCGTTAAGTGCCTGAAATCAAAGTGCCCACTGACGCGTGCAAAATTCGTGTTTTTTGCACGCGGTCACCTCCGAGGATCATTGGTAGCCAGGCTCCAACTCTGAAAGCTTTTATTTAAAGCATAACTTCTGGCTTGTTCTGCTTTAGAGGTCACCCCAAGTGTACAGCATGGCCAATTTTGAAAAACAATTCGTTGAGAAGGCGGCTCCGGAGTATTGGTACAGCTATGCCCAAGAACTCGCGGAGACGGCCGACACGATCTATCGAAGATCAAAGGGGCAGTGGATCGCTTACATCCACCAACAAGCTGACGGTTCGACGAAAACTGAACGCCGACCGTTTGTGTCACGTCCAGTTTTGCTGCTCTATGGGCTGTCCTTTGAA
>NZ_JBHYFV010000041.1:0-35786 GCF_051859345.1 Marivita sp.
GTCACCATCAAGCGCGGTCTGGCCTGGGTGATCGACGCGGCGCTGATCCTGGCCCTGGTGGTGCCGATTGTCGTGATGACCCTGTTTATCGCGCTGTGGTTCCTGCCGCTCTTGTTCTTCGTGGTGGGTTTTATCTATCGCGTCGCCACCATCACCAACCGGTCGGCCACATGGGGCATGCGCCTCATGTCCATCGAATTCCGCGACAGACGCGGTGAATATTTCGACTTTTCCCAAGCGTTCATGCACACGCTGGGATACACCGTGTCGATGTCGATCTTCCCGCTGCAGCTGATCTCGATTGCGATGATGTTCCTTACGGAACGCGGCCAGGGCCTCACCGACATGATGCTGGGCACAGTGGCGATCAACCGCCGGGCCTATTGAGGCCAGACATTCCCCACCCTGTGACATGCCGGGTGGGGACATCCATCACCTGCTTCTGTAGTGTTCCAGAACAAACACCCGAATGGCCGAGGCCAACCCGACTTCCATCTCGCGTGCTTCATCAATCTGTGCCGCCAACGCATTGATCGGCATTCCCTTTTCCACCGCGATCTCGCGAAACGCCTTCCAGAAGGCATCCTCCAAAGATACGCTGGTGCGATGTCCGCGCAGGGTCAGCGACCGTTTGACCGGGCGCCCGCTCATGTGGTGGATTTGCCGTCCAGATCGCGCCGCGCCTTGTCCGCGCGCGCTTTCTCCAGATCCCGTTGCGCCTTGGTGCGCCCGAACTTCACCGCGTTTTCATCAGCCCTGACACGCTTTTCATCGCGTGTCCTGGCCTTGCGAAACTGGGTGAGGTTGGTGACTTTGCTCATGGCAGGATGTGTAAGACATCCTCTGGCGCGAACCAAGGCCCTTTGACGCGGCCTTGGAAGCCATTTCGAAAGCCTACCCCTTGGGACCGATCATGTCCTCGGGGCGCACCACCCGATCAAAGGTTTCTGCATCGACGAAACCCAGCGCAATCGCCTCTTCCTTGAGCGTTGTGCCGTTCTTGTGCGCGGTCTTGGCCACCTTGGTTGCGTTGTCATAACCAATCGTCGGTGCCAGCGCCGTCACCAACATCAAAGATTCCTTCATCAGCTTGTCGATGCGCGGTTCATTGGCTTCGATTCCCAGAAGCATCCGCTCGGTAAAGCTGTCGGCCGCGTCGCCCAGCAATTGCATGGATTGCAACAGGTTGTAGCTCATCATCGGGTTGTAGACGTTCAGTTCGAAATGCCCTTGCGAGCCCGCGAACTTGATCGCGGCATCGTTGCCCATCACATGCGCCGCCACCTGTGTCAGCGCCTCGGCCTGTGTCGGGTTGACCTTGCCCGGCATGATCGACGATCCCGGTTCATTCTCGGGCAGGATCAGCTCTCCCAGACCGGACCGGGGGCCAGATCCAAGGAAGCGGATGTCACTGGCGATCTTGTAGCAAGACCCGGCGACTGTCGCCAAGGCACCCGACATGAACACCATCGCGTCATGCGCGGCCAGTGCCTCGAATTTGTTGGGGGCTGTCACAAACGGCAGGCCGGTGATGTCGGCCATATGCGCCGCAACGGTTTCGCCCCAGCCCTTCTTGGTGTTGAGACCGGTGCCGACCGCCGTGCCACCCTGCGCCAGTTCATAAATCCCCGGCAAGCACAGGTTCACCCGCGCGATGCCCTGACGGATCTGATGTGCGTAGCCGGAAAACTCCTGACCCAGCGTCAGCGGTGTCGCGTCCTGGGTGTGTGTTCGGCCAATCTTGATAATGTCCTTGAATTCTTCGGATTTTTGCTCAAGTCCCGCCGCCAGCTTTTCCAGCCCCGGCAACAGCACGTCGCGCACCATCATGGCGCTTGCGATATGCATCGCCGTCGGGAAGGTGTCGTTCGACGATTGGCCCATGTTGCAATGGTCGTTCGGATGCACCGGGTCTTTCGATCCGATGGTGCCGCCCAGAATCTCGATCGCGCGGTTTGCGATGACCTCGTTGGCGTTCATGTTCGACTGGGTGCCCGATCCGGTCTGCCAGACAACCAGCGGGAAGTTGTCGTCGAATGCGCCCTCGATCACCTCGCCTGCCGCCTGAATGATCGCATCCGCCAGCCGTGGGTCGAGATCGCCCGACGCCTTGTTTGCCTGCGCGCAGGCCTTCTTGATCACGCCCAGCGCACGCACGATGGCGATGGGCTGCTTTTCCCAGCCAATCGGGAAATTCATGATCGAGCGCTGCGTCTGCGCGCCCCAATACTTGTCGGACGGCACCTCAAGCGGGCCAAAACTGTCGGATTCTGTGCGGGTTTGCGCCATGATGGCCTCCTCGGTATGCGGTTGTATGCCGTTTAGCGGCAACCGCCGCCCGGAGCAATTGTCAAACTGGCGCAGGGGTTACTTGCGGAAGGTATCGAGGCTCACGACGTCCGCATCCTTGCGCCCACTTTTCGGCGCTTCGGGCGCGGGACGCTCGGCACTGTCTTTCTTGTCGTCCACGGATCGTGGCGCGGGCACCAGACTGCCCTCTTCTTCGTCTTCGCCGTCGGTGCTTTCAAACCGCAGACCGAATTCAACCGACGGGTCCACAAAGGTCAGTACCGCGTCGAACGGAATATAAAGCCGCTCTGGCGCATCCCCGAAGTTGAGCGTCACGGCAAACCCGTCTTCCGTCACTTCAAGCTTGTCGAACCAATGCTGCATGACAACGGTCATTTCGCCGGGATAGCGGTCCGACAGCCAGTCCGCGATTTCCACATCCGGGTGTCCGGTGTCGAAGGTGATGAAGAAGTGGTGTTCTCCGGGCAGACCGTCCTTCTGAACGTCCTCAAGAACGGTGCGGATCAAGCCGCGCATGGCCTGATGCATCAGGCTTCCATAATTGATGCCAGTCGTCATGGCGGATATCCCCCGAGTCTGCGTCGATCATATTGCATTAAATCGAAAACAAAAGGCCACCCGTACAGCAAAGTCGCGCAAAACCCGTCACCCGAAAACAGAACTGATTTCCCGCAGGATCTTTCGCCGGATCGCACGGGCGTAATCGCGATGCCCGCGCGCCGTTTCGACAAATCCGTCTGCGGTGATGACATTGCGCAGATAGAAATTGGTGATCGCCCGGCCCAGACCCTCTATGGCCAGCCCATTGACCGTCACCCCTGCCCGTTCGGCGGTGCGGCGGATACGGTTCACTTCGCCACCCGCGTTTGGTGTGCCATCCCCCGACATGTCGATCACCCGACGCGCGCAGTCCGGCGCGCTGTCGAAATGACCAAGCGCACGCGCCATTGCCTCGGCTGGTGCGGTGTTCGACATCACAAATGCACGCGGCAGGCGCTGAACAGCATTGGCGAAAAGCTGCACATGGCTGGGGCTGAGCATCTGTGTCCAGTCAAGGCTGACCTCCTGTGCATCAACTCCAGACCACTGAAGCACGCTAAGTGCAACCTGGTCACGCACAAGGATTTCGGCAATCTCGGGATCGCGCAACGCCGCAGCGAGCCCATCGACCCGCAAGCGAAATTCGCCCGGATCAACGGAATTTGACACGTCCATCGCGAGAACCAACGCGGTACGGCACGCCTGCGCGGGCTGGGACAGGCATAGGCATATGAACAGGGCGCGCAGTAACATTCCCCTCCATGATGCGCTGACACACGATCAGGTCAAGTAAAGAGTGAGCCAGGCAGTCGCCCGACAAAACGCACGTCGCTTGAGGTTTACATCTTGGAGCAGCGGTGACTTTTTGATCTTACTGACCGCACGAGGATCGCCCCGGCACTTGCCCGGGGGCCAGACCGACACACCACCACAAGGACATGCCATGCGCGCCGCTGTTATTCGCGACTTCAATCAGGACCTCGTCATGGAAACCGTCACCGACCCGGCCTGCCCCGACACTGGCGTGGTGCTCGAGGTGGCGGCCTGCGGCGTTTGCCGGTCGGATTTCCACGGCTGGACGGGTGAACATCCCAAGGTCAATCCGGGCGACATTCTGGGCCATGAATATTGCGGCACCGTGGTCGCCGCCGGTCCCTTGGCCACGCACAGGATCGGGGATCGCCTGATCGCGCCTTTCATCCTGTCTTGCGGCAGTTGCCCGGCCTGTCACACCGGTGTGTCCAACACCTGTGCGCATCAGATCGTGCCGGGCTTTGGCACACAGGGGGCTTACGCCGAACTGGTCGCCGTGCCGTTTGACCACAACCTTGTCCCCTTGCCCGACAGCATGACACCGGCGCTTGCCGCAGGTCTTGGCTGCCGCGTCACGACGGCGTGGCACGCTTTGACCGACCGCGCCAATCTGCGGGCCGGGGAATGGGTCGCCGTGCATGGCACCGGGGGGATCGGGCTGGCAACGCTGCTGCTGGCCAAGACGCTGGGGGCGCAGGTTGTCGTGGTCGATGTGGTCCAGGACAAGCTGGACCATGCCAAGGGTCTTGGCGCGGATGCGGCCGTCAACGCATTGGACACCGATGTGGCCGCGGCCATTCACGACATCACACGCGGCGGTGCGCATGTCTCGATCGAGGCGTTGGGAATCGAAGCGACCACCAACGCGTCGATTGATTGCCTGCGCACGCTGGGCCGCCACGTTCAGGTCGGCATGCCCGCCGGACCCTCTGGCATGATGCAGGTGAACATGCGCGGTATCTACAGCAAACAGCTGTCCTTCTTCGGAACACGCGGGATGCCTGCGTGGAAATATTCAACGCTTCTTGACCTGATCGAACGGGGCCAGGTCGACATCCGCCCGATGGTCGCACGCGAGGTGTCCCTGTCGGGGGCCAGCGCAGAATTGGCGGCGATGCACGGGCCAACCGCACCCGGAACAGCCGTAATCACGGATTTCACGCGTTAGGCGCGATGCGGTCCAAGCCAGTCATGAAGAGGGAAAGTGCAGGCTTCTGTTGCCAGGTGCCTGCGAACCCCGCCTTACGCTGCTAGGCGCAAGGGCTTAGATTTCGATATTACCAACCGCTTACGCGGCGAGTGCTACCGGAGCATTGTTGTCATTTGCAACTATACTTTGCGAACCGATAACGGTGGTATCTCACCGGGACAAAGCTAACGTGTTTAGACGTTCGTCGATCCTGTTTCGGCCCCATGATCCTGCAAATGACAGGTGTCTGGTGGAGCCGCCGGGTACCGCCCCCGGGTCCGAGCCGCTTATTGAACGCGCGTTTATGTCCATAGCCTTCTTGCGAAGACAGTTTGAATATCGGGCTTTTGCCCGCTGATTTCAAGGGGCATGTGCAACACATGCACGATCTCGGTAAAGATCGGCAAAAACAGTCGGATCGCGCCGACTTGCCCGGCCAGGGCGCGGTTTGGGACTGCCCGCACATCGGGCAGGCGCAGCACAAAATCAGCCAAAGAACAGGGCGGGTCGAAGTTGTGATTGGACCTGCCCGCACCCGTTGGGCATCCTGTCCAGATGAAACCCGTACTCGCCCTGCTGACCGCGCTCAGCCTGCTTGTCGCCCGCCCCACCGCCGCGCAAGAGATCGAGGTCGATCTTGAACTCGTGCTGTTGGTGGACGTGTCCCGCTCCATGACGCCGGGCGAACTTGAAATCCAAAGACGCGGATATGCAGAGGCGCTGCGCTCGGACGCGGTGTTTGCTGCGCTGCAATCGGGATTGCTGCAAACCGTCGCCGTGACCTATGTCGAATGGGCCGGCACGCAGGAGGTGGTGATCGACTGGCGCGTGCTTCAGACCCGCGCCGATCTGGACGCCTTTGCCGAGATCCTGACATCGCGGTTTGAGCCGTCTTTGCGCCGCACCTCGATTTCCGAGGCGTTGATCTTTGGATCGCGGCTTATTGAAACCAACATCTACAAGGGTCTGCGCCGCGTCATCGACATTTCAGGCGACGGCCCGAACAATCAGGGCCGCACAGTCACGGTCGCGCGCGATGCCGTGCTGGCCAAGGGCATCACGATCAACGGTCTGCCGCTGTTGACCCGCGAAGGCATAGACAGCTCGTGGCATCTTGAAAACCTCGACATCTATTACCAGTCCTGCGTGATCGGCGGTCCCGGTGCCTTTGTGATCCCGGTTTTCGACTGGGACGATTTCGCCGAAGCGGTGCAGCGCAAGCTGGTGCTGGAAATGGTGTCCCGTCCCGACCCCGAACAGGTGATCCTTGCCCAGTCCGTCCCGCTGGACCCGACCGATTGCCGGATCGGCGAAAAGATCTGGCAGGACCGTCGCCGTTATTGGGATATGCCCTGAGCGGCCGGCAGGTTGACGATCAGCAGCCACGCGGCAAAAACCGCTTCGAACAGGAAATACAGATGGGCCTTTGGAAAAGGCGGTTTATCAAGGACAAGCGACAGCGCCCGCCCGGCACCCGCCCCAAGATAGACAAACCCCATCATCGCATAGGCCCAGGGCGCATTCAGCCACAGGCAGGCCGCCCCGACGATGACAAACATCCCACCCGCAGAGGCCCGCAATTCGGACAGCCCCATTGTGGTTTCCCCGGTGTGCAGGTCCAGAACCCCGGCGGTATAGCGCGGGGCCAGCATCCCGAAGGCACCAAGGGCAATGGTCAGCAAGGCGGCAACAGCGTTCAGAATGTCGATCATGATGGTCCTCGTGGTCTTGGGTCACAGGATCATCTAGGCCGCATTTCCCCGCAATCATCAAATATTTGGCGCATTTCCGTGACACTGCTACAGTTCCACAAAAACCAGAGCAGCCCGTCATGTCAGCCGCGCCCACCCGAGTCCGTCGCCGCAAGGTGTTCTACATCCCCGGATACGACCCCTTCCCGGCCCGCCGGTACCGCGAGCTGTACCGCAGCGAAGGCGCGAAACAGGCCGAAATTTCCGACTACGGCCTGCATGTCGAAGCCGCCGACAGCGATGGTCCCTATGGCTGGCACGCCTCCGGGCTGATCGACGACACGCGTGTGATGGCGGATTTCGAGGTGCTTCTCTGGTCCGACATCGTGCGCAACAGCATGTCCAACAGCATCCCCGCGACCTATTGGCAACTGCTCCGCACCAGCTGGACCTATATCGCCTCGGGGACGCTGCGCCGTTTGGCCGTGCTTCCCAAAGGCCCGCTGATCGCAGCACTTTACCCGATTGGCGTTCTGATCCTGCAACTGCTGGCCGCTTTGCTGGCCGCACATCTGGCAGGCTGGATTCTAAGCACGCTGTTTCAGGCGGCAACCCTTTGGGCCATCGGTGACGGGGCGATCCTGCGCTGGGGCACATCCCTGCTTTACTGGACGCCATTCTTTGCCATCGTCGTTCTGATCCTGCGCTGGTTCAAATCGAAGGACCGCCGCATCTATGCCTATTACCTGATGCACGACTACGCTTATTCGGCCAGCCATAACGGCGCCACCCCACCCGAATTGCAGACCCGCATGGATACGTTTCGCGGCATCATCGCCACCGCGCTGTTGCAGGATTATGACGAGGTGCTGGTGGTGGGTCATTCCTCGGGCGCGCATCTTGCCGTGTCGATCCTCGCCGACATCCTGCGCGACACCCCGAACCTGTCCGCACGTCCCGCCCTGTCCTTCCTGAGCCTTGGCCATGTGATCCCGATGGTGTCTTTCCTGCCGGACGCCTGGCAATTGCGCGCCGATCTGCAATTCCTGTCCGAACGCGATGAAATTGTCTGGGTCGATGTGACCGCGCCCGGCGACGGCTGTTCCTTTGCGCTTTGCGATCCGGTCGGCGTGTCCGGTGTCGCCACCCGCGACAAGCAATGGCCATTGGTCTTTTCGGCGCAGTTCTCGCGGACATTGTCGGAGGAAACCTGGAACAAGCTGCGCCGCAAGTTCTTTCGCCTGCATTTCCAGTATCTGTGCGCGTTTGATCGGCCGCTTGACTACGATTACTTCAAGATCACCGCAGGTCCGATCACCCTGGGCCAGCGCTATGCCAACCGTCCGCCCTCGAAAAGCCGGATCGACGTGGCGGTGTCGAAATACACCTCTGTGAAACCGTGATCCCACCCAAACCGACATCCCGGCCCGACCGCGTGTCGCTGTGGCGGTATATGCGGCTGTTCCGAAAGGACATCCTGTCGGCCCAGCCGGACCGGCTTTATACCGCGTGGATGGCCGAGTTTCGCACGCCGTTCTTCCAATCCTACCTCGCCAACGATCCCACGCTCGTTCAAACCATCCTGCGTGACCGGCCCCGCGATTTCCCCAAATCCAACCGGATCGGAGAAGGGTTGCGCCCGCTCTTGGGGGAGTCGGTGTTCCTGACCAACGGTCCCACATGGGAACGCCAACGCCGCATCATCGACCCCGCGTTTGAACGTGGCCGACTGGCACAGTCCCTCCCGGCAATGTGGGAGGCCGGTCAGGCGATGGCCGCCCGCGTGCTGGGCCAGATCGGCGATGGCACAGAGGTCGAGGTTGAGGAAATCGCCAGCCACGCCGCCGCCGACGTGATCTTTCGCACTTTGTTTTCCATCCCCATCGAAGACGCCACTGCAAGCGAGGTGTTTCACGAATTCCGCGCCTACCAACGCAGCCAGCCGATCCTGAACCTTGCCGCTTTCGTGCCCTTGCCCCGCTGGATGCCCCGCTTTCACAAGGCCGAGACAAAACGCGCCGCCACACGCATTCGTCATCTTATCACCCGACTGGTCACCGACCGGATGGAGGCCATCCAGACCGGCACCGCGCCAGACGATCTGGCGACCCGGATCATGACAACACCCGATCCCGAGACCGGCGCATGTTTTACCACCGATGAGATGGTCGATCAGGTCGCCATCTTCTTTCTTGCCGGGCACGAAACCAGCGCCAGCGCCCTCGGCTGGGCGCTTTACCTCTGCGCCGCCTTCCCCGACTGGCAAGACCGGATCGCGCAGGAAGCCGCCGCAGTGACCGACGCGACAGAGGTCAGACGCCTGACCACCAGCCGCGACGTGTTCCGTGAAACCCTGCGGCTGTATCCCCCCGTCCCGATGATGGTGCGTGAAACCACGCAGGCAGAGACATTCCGCAAACGCGCCATTCCCAAAGCCGCGCAACTGGTGCTCAGCCCGTGGCACCTGCACCGGCACACCCGGCTTTGGGACAATCCCGATATGTTCGACCCGGCGCGCTGGCAAACCGAACAGGCACGCCAATCGGCGCGCGATGCCTACATGCCGTTCAGCGCTGGTCCCCGTGTCTGTCCCGGTGCGGGGTTTGCGATGGCCGAGGGACCGCTGCTGTTGTCGCTGCTCCTGCGCGTGGTCAAGATGACGCCCGTGGCGGGCAAGACACCGCAACCGGTGGCCCATCTGACGGTGCGCGCACGCGATGGGATATGGCTGAACGCCCAGCCCCGACGCACACCGGACACAGATGAACCGTCATCGGCGCAAAGTTAGCGCTAACCGACTGGCAAGGCGCTATCTTTTCGACAAAGGCTGATCTAGGACAACCGAAACCACACCATTCAACCTTGGGGACACGACATGACCGACACCGCAATGGCAGATCGCATCAAAACCGGCGCAGGATTTATCGCCGCGTTGGACCAAAGCGGAGGGTCAACCCCCAAGGCGTTGCGCCAATACGGCATCGAGGAAGACGCCTATAATGGCGACGCCGCGATGTTTGCCCTGATCCATGACATGCGCTGCCGCATCATGACCGCGCCGGATTTCACCTCGGACAAGGTGCTGGGCGCGATCCTTTTCGAACGCACCATGCGCGACACCGTCGATGGCGTGCCGGTGCCCACCTATCTTTGGGAAACGCGCGGCGTGGTGCCGTTTCTGAAGATCGACAAGGGACTTGAGGACAAGGCGAACGGCGCACAGATGATGAAGCCCATGCCGGGGCTTGAGGCACTGCTGGCGGATGCCAAGGCGATGGGTGTGTTCGGCACAAAGGAACGGTCGGTCATCCACGAAGCCGACGCGACAGGCATCAAGGCCGTGGTGGCGCAACAATTCGAGGTCGGAAAGACCGTCGTCGCAGCCGGTCTGGTGCCGATCCTGGAACCCGAAGTGGACATCAACAGCCCCACCAAAGCCGAGGCCGAGGATATCCTGCACGAAGAAATCCTGTCTCATCTCAATGCCTTGGACAGCGAAACGAACGTGTTGCTGAAGCTGACCATCCCGACCGAAGACGGATTATACGCCGATCTGGCAGGCCACCCCAACGTCTTGCGCGTGGTCGCCTTGTCGGGTGGTTACAGCACGGACGACGCCTGCGACCGTCTGTCCCGCAACCCCAACATGATCGCCAGCTTTTCGCGCGCACTGGCCGAAGGTCTGTCGAAACAGCAATCGGACGCCGAATTCAACGCCGCTTTGGGCAGCAACATCGACAAGATTTTTACCGCTTCAAAGTAAGGCACAGCCGACTCTGGCCTATGCGGGTGATGATTTTTCTTGCCCCGCATAGGTGATCCGCCGCAGCAGCCATTCGAACGGCCCAAGCCGGAAGGCCGTGCGCCAGATCGACAAGGCACCGATCAGAAGACCTGTCACGCCCACCGCCATCAACACGACCACCGGGCGTGACACCTCTTCCCAAAGACCAAAACCGTAGCCCGAAAACAGCGTCGACAGGATGATCGACTGGCCAAGATAAATGCTCAGGCTCGATCCTCCGGCTGCCAAAACACGCTGCATGACCGGCCCCGGCGGTCGGGACATCGCAGCGATCACGCCGAGGTACCCAAGCGTCGAAATGGGTGCCGCAATCAAGATCAGCGCCGACGCGGACGTCATGCCCTGCGCATGCAACATCCACGACGCAAGCAAACTTGTGGCAAGACCGGGGCCAAGACACCACCGCCGGGCGCGCGCCCAAAGCCGATGCTCCGCTTGGTCGATCATGCCCGATTTCACCGCCGCCAGCCCCAGACAGAACCACCCCAACGCCGCAATCCCCTGAAAGAACACCAGAAACGGGGACATGATGACGAATGCGATGGTTCTGAACCAGATGACAGCGAAAAAGCTGCCTGTTATCATGACCTCGCGTTCCAGTGCCACGATGTCGCCGGGGGTTTCCCCCTGCGATGTCACAAGCGTCGCAGAGGCAACGCTTTGGACAACCACCAGCACCGCACCGACCTTTACAAGTCGCCGGGCGTCCCAATTCCGCAACAGATAAAGGATCGACCCCATGACGGAATAGACGAACAGGATATCACCCGGAAAAAACAGGCAGCCATGCGCGACCCCCAGAAGGCCAAGCCCGATCATCCGATTGCGATAAAGCGTTCCAAAGGCAATCCGGTTGCGCTCTGCCGATTGCATCAGAAAGCCAAGACCGACACCGAACATGACCGAAAAAAGCGCGTAGCTCTTGTAGAGCGCCAACCCGTCGACCAGCCACAAAGTCACAAATTCAGCCGTTGATTGCGCAATCGGGGTATCGAACCCGTTCACCAACGAGAACCCGATGAACTGGACATTCACCACGACGATCCCGAAAAGCGCGATCAATCTCAGGTAATCCGGCATCAGGGCGCGCGGCGATCCTGTCATTCACGCACCTCGCACATGGCGGCGGTTTCAGGTGCGCTGAAAACCCGCTGACAAGAAGACCGGGTTGGCCCTGACACGTTTGCCCCCCTAGACACAAATATAGGTACACCGCCGGCAAGGGCGGCATGGTCAGCCCGCCTTCTTCAACTCTTCCACAGTAAACCCATAGCCACCGCCATCGACATAGCTGAGCTCGTTCTGCGTCGAATGGCGGCCCAGCGCGTCGTTGCGATAGGGGAAGCGACCAAACTTGCGGATCACCTCGCGATGCGCACGGGCGTGCAGCAGGTTGCCCGCCCCCTCTTGCGGCATCCGGTTCAGCATCAGGCGCACGCAGCGATCCTGATCACACAGGTTTTCGGAATGCATCAGCGGCATGTAGAAGAATTGCCGTGCCGGTTCGTCGATCTTCATGTCCCAATTCTTGCCGATCGCCTGCTTGGCGGCAGCAAGCGCAAACCGGTCAGACGAAAACGCCTTGGCCGAGCCACGGAACATGTTGCGGGGGAACTGGTCCAGCAGGATGATATAGGCCAAAGACCCGCTGGCATAGGTCAGCCACAGCGCGTGCCGCCCCTCCATTGCGCCGCTCCATCCGGCCTCGAAGCGATCACGGATTTCCTGATCAAGCGCATCTTCGGCCTTGTACCATCCACTTGGCCCGATCTCATCCAGCCAGAAACTCAGAACGTCTTCAGGCGTGATCATGGCTTTCTCCCGATCTTACGCGTCGTCTTCGAATAACTCGCAGAGATTATGCAACAAGCAACCCGTAAAATAGTCACTTTTCATGTCACTGCCGACACATGATGCAATTCGTTCACACTTGCCCGTATCAATCCGCATCGGTCTGGGCCTTGTCTTCCTTGGCGGCCAGAACTTCGGCTTCCGCCTCGGCCGTCTCGATCGCCCATTCCGAAGCGATCTCGACCGTCACCGGCGATGCCGTCGGCATCATGCGCTGGTAGGCGCTGGTGTCTTCGGAAGACGGCGCCGGGCGTTGCGTCATGCGATAGACCGCATACCCCGTCAGCGCGAGCAGCACGACGGCAAGAAGAATGAAATATCCCGGAGGTCCGAACACCTGCATCGCGTAACCAATGATCAGCGGACCCGTGATGGCCCCCACCCCGTTGACGAACAACAGCCCGGCCGACGCGGCCGCCATGTCCTCATGTTGCAAAAAGTCGTTCGTGTAGGCGATCAGCAGCGAATAGAGCGGGTTCGACAGGCCACCGATCAGGAACGCGGCGGCCAGCAGGATATAGAAATTGCTGCCAAGGATCATGCCCATCAATGATGCCAGCCCGGCAATCAACGCCGACAGGCCAATCAGCACGCGCCGGTCAAAGCGATCCGACAACCAGCCCACCGGATACTGGAACAACAAGGCCCCCACATAGAACGCCGCCGTGAACAACGGGATCTGGCCAATGCCCAGCCCGGCCTGTGTGGCATAGACCGCCGCCATACCGAACTGCGCCGCAAAGACGCTTCCCATCAGGAACATCCCGACGCAGCCAAGCGGCGACGTGTTGTAAAGCTCGACCAGCGTCATCCGCTTGGTGCTTTCGAACGCGGGTGTCGGAGAAATCGACAGAAGAATCGGCGCGAACGAGATCGAAACCAGAACCGAGGGGATCACGAACAACAGATACCCCGACGGATCCGGCACAACCAGCAAACCCTGCGCGATGATGATGCCCAGCATCTGCACAATCATGTACGCAGACAGCGCCTGCCCGCGGTTTTCATTGGTCGCCGAATTGTTAAGCCAGCTTTCCGCCGTCACATAGACACCACAAAAGCAGAACCCGATCACCACCCGACCCAGAATCCACGGAATCGGCTCCTGAAAGGTCGGAAACAGCAGCAACGCCGCAGATACCAGCGATCCAAGCGCCGCGAAGACCCGCACATGGCCGACCCGGCGGATCATGTCCGGTGTCACCCGTGACGCGATCAGGAAGCCTGCGAAATAGGCCGACATCACCATCGACATCTGAAACGGCGAGAACCCAAGGGTCGACCCGCGCACACCCAGCAAAGAGCCCTGCAACCCATTGCCCAACATCAACAGGAGCATGCCCAACAGCAGCGGCCAGGATGTTCGGATCACAGTTAACATTTCGCATTCCCTTGGTGTTTGGCCGTCGCGACCGAGTCGATTGCCCCCCCCGCGAGTTCAGCAGAACCGCAACCGCAATCACATGAGCGACCTTTTCACCTGCGATTCGGCGCAGATGGCCACGACCCTACGGGATGAGCAGCGAACTGTCCCCGTACGAGAAGAACCGATAGCGGTTGGCGATGGCGTGGGCGTAGATCTCTTTCACCCGGTCCTGCCCCATCAGCGCCGAAACCAGCATCATCAGGGTTGATTTGGGCAGGTGGAAATTGGTCATCAGCCCGTCCGCCACCTGGAACGTGAAACCGGGATAGATAAAGATGTCGGTGTCGCCCTCCCAAGGCTTGATCGACCCGCCGCGCGCCGCACTTTCGATCAGACGCAACGCCGTGGTCCCCACCGGGATCACCCGCCCGCCCGCCGCCTTGGTGGCGGCGATCTCGGCTGCAGCGGCCTCGGACACCCGGCCCCATTCGGCGTGCATCTTGTGGGTCGTGACATCCTCGACCTTGACCGGAAGGAACGTACCCGCGCCGACATGCAGCGTGACAAAGCTCATCCCGACACCGCGCGCCTGCAACGCCGCAACCAGCGCCTCGTCGAAATGCAGTGATGCGGTTGGTGCGGCCACCGCGCCGGAATTGCGCGCCCAGATGGTCTGGTAATCTTCCTTGTCCTGCGCGTCCGCCGGTCGTTTGGCCGCGATGTAGGGCGGCAAGGGCATCGCCCCCGCCTCGGCCAGCGCCGTGTCGAAATCACCGCCCGTCAGGTTGAACCGCAACAGCGCCTGCCCGTCGCTGCGCCCCTCAAGGGTGGCCGTCAGGTCCGAGGAAAACTCCACCTCTTCGCCCCCGCGCAGTTTCTTCAGCGGCTTGACCAGCGCCGACCATGTCCCGTCCGCCTGCGGTTCAAGCAGCGTGACCTCGATCCTGGCTTCCGTCAGCCCGGTGTCACCCACACGCCGCCGCACCCCGAACAACCGCGCCGGGATGACCTTGGTGTCGTTCAACACCAGCCGGTCCGTGGGCCGCAAGATATCGGGCAACTGGTTCACGATCCGGTCCGCAATGCCCCCCGCCTCGGCATGCAGCAGCCGCGCCGACGACCGTGGTGAGGCGGGACGCGTGGCGATCAGGTCTTCGGGCAGGTCAAAATCGAAATCACTGAGCTTCATGGGGCCGGTCCGCTGGTGTGTCTGTGGCCGCAGCTCTTACCGAACCTGAACGCGCAACAAAAGTAGAGAGCGTGCGTGACGCTGAGTGCAACAAGCGATCAGCTTGACCACGGTTCGAGCAGGGTGACGCTGATGGCGGGTGTGAGCCCACGATGACGGATGCTGCGTGTTGTATGAACGGCTGCTTCCATGTTCAGGTTCTCCGTTTAAGAGCTTTGATAAGGCGGGACAAGATACTGGGCTTCGTTTTGCAGTCCGCATCATAGAAACAACCACTCTCAAGATCGTGGTCCCAGCCGATACCATCTCGTTTCATTGCCGCTAAAGCCTCTGACGTGGCGCGATAGCGCTGCGTATGGTGAGTGAACATGTGATCTCTCTTCTCTTGAATGGCCTACGAATCTGTTTTAATTTCTCAAGTGAACTTGAGGTAAAGGATTAATTTCATGACCGTAGGACTATCGATCGGCGACCTGTCTGCGCGCACCGGCCTGGCAGTCTCCGCGATCCGGTTTTATGAGACACACGACATCATCAAACCCGTACGAAACAAGGGCGGACACAGACGCTATGGCCGCCACGACATCAGACGGTTGTCTTTCGTTATGGCCGCGCAAAAATTGGGATTTTCGTTGGCTGATATCGCGCCGCACCTCCGCCGCCTACCGGATCACAAAGCGCCGTCCAAAGCCGACTGGACCCGTATCGGGCACGCTTTTCGGCGCGAGATTGACGCGCGAATTACTGCGATGCAGGAACTGCGCGACAAGCTGGACGGGTGTATTGGATGCGGGTGTCTGAGCTTGAAGTCTTGCGCGCTTTATAATCCTGGCGACATTAAAGGCCGAGAAGGTGCCGGTCCGCGCAATTTGGTGGCCGGGTCTAGGATGAGGGGTGAAGCGCTTAGAAACCGGACATAAGCGAAAGCGCAGCGAAAGCTCACTTTGTCCGCGCTCCGGACTTTGGGACGATGTGAAATACACATCAGCGCAAACCCCTTCTACTCCCCCACCGCCGGCGCAGGCCTTCGGAAAATCTCGCGGAACATGCCCGGTGTCAGTGCCGAGAGCGGGTTGACGCTGACATTGGGCTGGCTGGCCGGGCCGGTCAGGTTGAAGTTGAACCCGATCAGCCCTTCGCCCTTGCGGGTGAAGATGCTGCCGATGCCGTTCAGGAAATAGATCGGCGACAGCACCCCCTGCAGATCAAGCGTGCTGGTCCCCAGATTGTAGGTGCCATCCAGCGAAATCCCCATCGACGGGCCGGTGGCGCTTGACCGGGTCAGATAAAGCTGGTCCGGAGTCAGGCGAAACCGCGCCTCGACCTCGGAGAACAGGATGCCCGGCCCTTCAAGCTGATCCAGCAGGCCGACGATGCTGATCGCATCCAGAAGCGACGCAATGCCCGGCGCGTCGCGCAACCGCGCATTGGTGACATCCAGCGCGCCGTCGTAACTCCCCGGTTGCCCAGAGACCGGGGCCAGCGCCAGCGTCATGTCCCCCCCCGCCACGGTCTTGAGAATGCCCGCCTCGCGGATCACCCGGCCGGCATCGTCCGACCGGATGCGAAAGGCGGTGGCCCCGGACTGCGGCAGCGCTTCTCCGGTGATGGGGGCATTGCCGTTGACACTTGCGGTAAAATTGCCGCTCAGACCGCTGCCGGATTGCAGATCGGCGCGGAAATCGGTCAGGCGGATGCTGTTGGACACCATCAGCTGATCCAGCGCCAGCATCAGCGGCACCGGACCACCGCCGCCCGCGCCACCCCCGCGCCCCCGGCCAAACGGCGCGTTGCGCAGATCAACCGTGCCTCCAATGATCCGCACGGCAGGGGGCACACCCGCGCCCCGCCCGGTCAGCGTCACCGGCGCGTCCAGCCAGCCCCCCGCGCGCACCCGCTCCAGATCAATCGACCCAAGCGACCCGTTGGCATTCAACCGCACCGATCCGCGCGCCTCGAGCCCCGGCCCTTCCAGCAGCAGCGTGTCGATCCGCGCAGGCTGGTCCAGAACGCCGGACACCTGCAGCGTGCCCGCCGTCCCGCGCGGCAGGGTCCATCCGATGGGGGGCAGCGACAGGCCGATCCCGGTGAGTTGCGATGTCAGCGCGAACTCCGGCGGCGCGCCCCGGCGCAGATCAATTCGCAGGTCGGCAGGCCCGCTGCCACTTACCGTGCCGTCAGGCAACGCAACGCCAAAGGCCCGCGCCGCATCTTCGGACAGCGTGACAGTGCCTTCCACAAGGCTGCCCGCCACCGGCTGGCCCGGCTCCGGGATCGGCAGGGTCCAGGATCCAGTGACCGGCACGCCCGACAACGACGCCTGCCCGGACACGCGCAACCGGTCGTTCGTGATCGTCACGTCCAGCATCTGTGCCGTCAACTCGCGGTTTGGCACGATCTGGTCGGTGGCCACCTGCGATGCGCGCCCCCGCACATCAAGCACCATGTCCGACAGCCGCACTCCGCGCTTCAGTGGCAGCACAAGCGCTCCGTCAAATTGCACCCGCCCGGCCAACAGATCCACCGGGCGTCGGGCCTTTTGCATGATCTCGAGCCCCGGCGAGTCGAGGAACGACAACAAGGCCTCGATCTGTCCGTCGCCCGACAGCGTGACCTGCCCCTCGGCCGGTCTTTGCCGCGTGTCCGGAATCACGAAGGTGCTTCCGGTGACGTCGATCACCCCGCCCTGCGGCGGCGCGATCCGCCCCTCGCTCACCCGGACCGCCAGTCGATTGTCATTAAGCGTCAGCGTGCCCTTGCCCCGCTCGACGACCGGCAATGTGCGGGCATACCGCACCTGCGCTTCGTCGAAGGCGGCATTCAGAAAGACAACCGGACGCGGCCCGTCCCGAGAGCGCAGCGCGAATTGCCCGGACGTCACCACTCCGCCCTGAATGTTGTCCACCACCCAGGTGCGGGTGCGCGGGGCCAGTACCTCGGGCCAAAGCCGCAACAGCGCCTCCGGGGTCAGCGCCCCGACCCGGCCATCCAGCGCATAGGACCAGGCGTCCTCTGTCGCGGTAAGCTTGCCGGTCATGCGCACCGGCACCTGCGGATCGTCGATCCAGACCCGCCCCAGATCAAGTTCGAACGGATCGAGGCGCAAACGGAAATCCATTTCGGCCCGATCCAGAGACAGCGGCGCATCAAAAAGCGCGTCCGGCGCGGCCTCGAGCACGCTGAACCGCACTTGCCCAAGCATCTGTGACGGAATGCCATCGCGCAGGCCATCCAGCGTTGCCCGACCCTCGGCCACCGCACGCACCAGATCGCTGTCCACGGACAGCTCGGTAAAGGTGATCTGCGAGCGGTCGGGATCAAAGGTGAAATAGCTGCGCGCCGAATTGAACGGCACCGGCGGCGTGTCAACCGTCGGCTGCACCACGCCCTGATCAATCTGAAGCGTCGCGTTCAGCAGACCAAGCGAGCCATCCTTGCGCAACGTCGCGCGCAGTGACCCCGAGATCGGCGCCCGAAGCGCCCCCAGCCAAGCCAGCGCCGGGCCTTGCGTGGCGATGTCCTGCGACGGCATGTCATCCAGCGAAACGCCGAAAGTCACCTCGGTGTCACCGATGGCCGAGGTGGCATCAACCTGCAACCGCGTCGCCGTCGCCCCACCCCCAAGCAGCGCGAAATCGCCCGAAAGGCGCAGACGGTCATTTTCACGTTCCAGCAGAAGCCGCCCCCCATCCACCGTCCAGCCGCGCCGCGCGCGGGCATCCTCAAAACGCAGGGTCAGGGCGTTGGCCTCGACGCTTTGCAGGCGTGACAGGCGTGCATCCATCAGCAACCCGTCGACCTTTGCGACCAGCGTCGGAACATCCGGTGCCACCCCGTCGAGGGCGAAGGCATCCCCCAGCGCCAACCCCAGCTGACCCGCGCGATTGCGGGTCAGGGTGACAAAGGCGCCGCTCACGCTCAGGTCGCGCAGCACAACCTCGCGGCGAAGAAGGTCATACGCGGTCAGCCCGATCTGCACGTCCGACAGCACCGCAACCGGTCCACCGGCGGCGGTCTGGACATCCACGTTCAGCAGCACGATGCGGGTGCTGCCGTCGCGTTCCAGGCGAAGCTGCACATCCCCGAACCGAACCTGGAACCCCGGCAAGGCAGCGGCAAGGCGGTCTTCCACAGTGTCGCGCACCCAATCGGGCGCGGACAGGCTGCGCCCCATCACGGACCAGCCCGCCGCCAGCACCGCCAGAACCAGCGTCAGCACAACGGCCAGCACCCAGCGCCGCCAGCCTCTGCGACGGGGCGTGTCCGGGATTTCGGGGCTGTGTTCCGGTTCCGTCACTGGAAGCGGCATCCTTTTGCGTTATTGTATGAGCGACAGGGATATCCCCGTTCTGTATTTCGTCTTTTAAAGGATAGCGCCATGAGCGACACACTGGAAATGGCTCCGGACTTCACCTTGCCGATACAAGGCGGCGATCACAGCGAGATTTCGCTGTCCGCCATGCACGGCACCCCGGTGGTACTGTTTTTCTACCCGCGCGACGACACGTCGGGCTGCACCAAGGAAAACGAGGCTTTCACCTCGCTTGAGGGGGAATTTGCCCAGATCGGTGTCAAGGTGTTCGGGATTTCGAAGGACAGCCTCGAAAGCCACGAGAAATTCATGGTCAAGAAAAAGCTGACCATTCCGCTGATCTCGGATGAACACGGCACCGCCTCCGAGGAATTCGGTGTGTGGAAAGAGAAATCCATGTATGGCAAGACCTTCATGGGGATCGAGCGTTCGACCTTTCTGATCGACGCGGACGGCCGGATCGCGCGGGAATGGCGCAAGGTCAAGGTGCCGGGCCACGCCGAAGAGGTGCTGGAGGCGGCCAAGGCGCTGTGATCGTGTGGGTCGGACCGGCCCTTGTGTTTTGACCCCGAGCAAGGGACTTTGGGGCCATGATGACTTTGTGCGACATGGCGGTGGATGTGCTGACCACCGCAGACGGACGCGGCAAGACCGCGAAATCGCGGGACTATGCCGGGCGCTGGTTCGCTGCCCGTGCGGCGGGAACGCCCTTGGCGATCGGCGCGGCTGTTCCGCCGCTGCAACCCGCGCGGCCTGACGCGCCGGAGTTGCTCAATCCGCGCGATGTGCCGAAACGCAAGCCGGGCAGCCCACAGGGCCGGATCGCGTTGCTGCATGCGGTGGCGCATATCGAGTTGAACGCGGTGGACCTGCATTGGGACATCATCCCGCGCTTTGCCCATGTGCCGATGCCGATGGGCTTTTACGATGACTGGGTGAAAGCGGCGGATGAGGAATCCAAACATTTCAACCTGATGTGCGATTGCCTTGAAGAACTGGGCAGCTATTACGGTGCCCTTCCCGCACATGCCGGCATGTGGCGCGCCGCCGAAGACACGGTGGACGATTTCATGGGGCGACTTGCCGTCGTCCCCATGGTGCTGGAGGCACGCGGGCTGGATGTGACCCCCGGCATGGTCGAAATCTTCCGCAAGGCCGGAGCGACAAGCGCGGTCTCTGCGCTTGAAACCATCTACGGCGAGGAAGTGGGCCATGTCGCCTACGGGTCCAAATGGTTTCATTTTCTGTGCGGACGCCATGAACAAGACCCGAAAGAAGCGTTTCACACGCTGGTCAGAAAATACTTCAAAGGTGCATTGAAACCGCCCTTCAACGAGGAAAAACGTGCTGAAGCGGGGCTGCCGCCGGATTTTTACTGGCCGCTGACAGAAATCGTCTGACCAAGATTGCGCCTCCTGGCCGTTCAACACCCTCTTCTAAGCCCCGAGAACATCGGCGAAATCTCGCCAATTCGGCGGCGGATCGCGCGACATCGCGACTCACAGGTCCAAAAACGTTGCCAATTTCTGAATGTGTCGATAGAGCCGTAACAGATACGCGCCCGGAGTTGGGGCTTCAGAGGCGCGACCCAGGGACGGGAAGAGGAACATACAGGTGCGCACACGTCTTGCGATTAAACTGCATGGCATACTTGAACGCTTTTTTCCGGAACGCCGACTGTTCTTGCGTTCCGACTCTGAAACCAGATTTATCCGGCTGAAATCCAGTACACAGGCGCTCGCATTCGGGGGCGCCTCTGTTGTTTTGGCCTGGAGCATCATCGCAACGGCCGTGTTGCTGATGGATTCCATCGGGTCCGGCAACTTCCGCGAGCAGGCACGACGGGATCTTGAGACGTACCAGATGCGTCTCAACATCCTGTCGCAAGAGCGCAATGCCCGCGCCGCCGAAGCGGTTGCGGCGCAGGAGCGGTTCAACACCGCGCTTGAGCAGGTTTCAGTCATGCAGTCGCAGTTGCTGGACGCCGAAACCCGCGGAGTGGAGCTTGAATCCGGTCTCGAAGCGGTTCAGTGGAAACTGCGCGACGCCATCCGGGCGCGCGAGGATGTGCGCACCGAGCTTGCGGGATTGCGCAGCGACATCGAAGACGACGGCGTTCTGCAGGCCTCAGCCGGATCGGTGGACACCACCACGCTTGATTTCCTGTCATCCGCTCTTGCCCGCACCGCAGAAGAGCGCGATCAGGTTGTTGCCGATGCCCAGGACGCGCTCATCCGCGCCGACGAGATGGCCACCGAAATCAAGCTGATGGTGGAAAAGAACGACACAATCTTCCGCCAGCTTGAAGATGCGATGACCGTGTCCGTCAAACCGCTCGACAAGATGTTCGAAGCGGCAGGCATGGACCCCGACAACATTCTCAACCAGGTGCGTCGCGGCTATTCCGGCCAGGGCGGCCCGCTGATGCCGCTGAGCTTTTCCACGCGCGGCGAAGACCCGTCCGAAGATGTGCTGCGCGCCAACCGCATCCTGAACCAGATGGACCGTCTCAACCTGTACCGGATCGCCGCACAGAAAGCGCCGTTTGCAATGCCGATCAAAGATTCGTTCCGGTTCACCAGCGGATTCGGATATCGCTGGGGCCGCCTGCATGCCGGGACGGATTTCGCCGGTGCGCATGGCACGCCGATCTACGCAACAGCGGACGGTGTTGTGACCTACGCGGGCTGGCAATCAGGATATGGTAGGCTCGTCAAGATACAGCATGAGTTCGGCATCGAAACGCGCTATGCGCATAACTCAAAACTCTATGTGACAAAGGGTCAAAGGGTCTCGCGCGGGGACCGTATCTCTGCTATGGGCAACACTGGACGTTCCACCGGCACCCACCTACACTACGAAGTTCGTGTCGGCGGCAAAGCCGTCAACCCCATGATCTACATCAAGGCTGCAAACGATGTTTTCTAAAAGCAAAATCAATGAGCCCGGCCCCAAGGCCGACGAGTCGAGCGCGCCGAAACCGGCAATGTCTGAAACCTCGCGCCCGTCTTCGGGCAATGAGTTCAAGGCGTCCGCACCCAAGGCCAAGCCTGCGGCGTCAATCCTGTCGAGCGATCTTCACATCACCGGCAATCTCAAGACAACCGGCGACATCAATGTCGAAGGCACTGTCGAAGGCGACATCCGCGCCCACCTGCTGACCGTCGGCGAAAGCGCCACGATCAAGGGTGAAGTGGTCGCGGACGACGTGGTTGTGAATGGCCGTGTCGTGGGCCGCGTGCGCGGCCTCAAGGTGCGCCTGACCGCGACCGCGCGGGTCGAGGGTGACATCATCCACAAGACCATCGCGATCGAATCCGGTGCCCATTTCGAAGGCTCGGTTCAGCGTCAGGACGATCCGTTGAATGGCGGCAAGGCCAAGCCTGTTCCGACAGCACCTGCGCCCGCACCGGCACCGGCCGCGTCGAACGGCTAAGCTGTCTGTTATCCAATACGATCAGGGCCGCCTTGGGAGCGGCCTTTTTCGTTTTGGGGTGCGGACGACAGGCCGGTCTGGCGCATATCCGGGCATCTTGGGGCGCGGACCCTAACTTCGCCGCCCTTTCCACCCACCCCGGCGCTTTGGCGCTTTGGCGGCGCTCAGGCCTTCGGTCAGAACGCGGTGCATCGGGTGTTCTTCAGCCGTATGGCGCGCCAGCAGTTCCTCGATCAAGGCGTGGCTGTCGGCGTCCACCGGCACAGCCAGCGCCCAGTCGAGGAAGATCGACCGGCATTCCTCGTAGGTGATGCCGTCAATCTGGAAAGATTCGGCAATCAGGCCCTTCGGGTCGGTGGCGTCGCCCTTGCGCATGGGTCAGTCCTCTTCGGTCACGTTGGGAAGCACTGCGTTGATGATATCTGCCGCACGTTCGGTCTTGGTGTCCAGCGTCTCGCTCAGGGTGTCGATGTCGGGTGTGTCGGTGATCCGGCACAGGAAATCGGACGCCGCACTGGTGTCACGTTCCGGAGTGAGCGTGTTTTCCGAGATCAACCGCGATCCGATCTGAAGCGACCAGCACAGCCGGTAACTGTCGCTCAGCGCCTCGGCGTCCTCGGGGGACAGCCATCCGCAGGAAGCCCCATGTGCCAGCGCGTCCGGGACCGTTCCCAAGGGATGCCCCGAGATCACGGCCGCCGCCTGCGCCACCAGTTCGATATCCTGCAACCGGCCCTGCCCCATCTTGGCATCCCAGGGACCGCCGCCACCCTTGGCCGCGGCAATCCGGTTGCGCATGATCGCGACTTCACGCAGCACGACATCGCGGTCGTGTGGTGCCGCCAGCACCTCGGTCTGGATGCGCGTGACATCCTGTGCCAGGGCGTCAGGGCCCGCCACGCAGCGCGCCCGCGTCAGGGCAAGATGTTCCCACACCCAGGCGTCGTTTTTCTGATAGGTCTGGAACGAGGTCAGGCTGGTCGCGACTGGCCCCTGATTGCCTGACGGGCGCAGGCGCATGTCGATTTCATAGATCCGGCCCTCGGCCATGGGGGCGGTGACTGCGGTGATCAACGCCTGGGTCAGCCGGGCATAATAGGGCCGTGTGGCAAGCGGGCGGCGCCCCTCTGACATCTCGGATTCGCCGGGATCATAGATCACGATCAGATCCAGATCGGAGCGTGACTGCAACCGCCGCGATCCAAGGCTGCCCATCCCGACCACAACCGCACCACGCCCCGGACAGGGACCGTGTTTGCGGGCGAACTCGGCCTGCACTTCGGGGGCCAGCGCACCCAGCGTCGCATCCGCGAGATCGGCATAGTGCGCGCCCGCCTCCTCGGCGCCGATCAACCCACGCAGCAGATGCACGCCGATTCGGAAATGCCATTCCTTGCCCCAGCGCCGTGCGGTGTTGAGCTTGTTCTCGTAGTCGCCCTCCCGCTCCAGGAGATCGGACAGCGCGTCGCGCAAGGCGACCTGTCCCGGCCATTCGGCAAAGAAATCCCCACCGATCACCGCGTCGAACACCGACGCATTGCGCGACAGGTAGCGCGCCAGGTCGGGTGACACGCCGACAATGTCTATCAAGAGGTCGATCAGTTGCGGGTTGGCCTCGAACAGGGAAAACACCTGCACGCCCGCAGGCAGACCGCTCAGGAACCCGTCAAACGCCCCAAGAGCGTCCAGCGGATTCGAGGTCTTGGCCAAACGCCCCAGGATTTCAGGTTGCAGGCGTTCGAAAATCCCGCTGCCCCGCGCAGATCGCAGCGCCGGATAGGTGCGCCAGCGGCTGACGATCTCGGAGTTGGCGAGGTCATCCGGCACCGCTGTGGACCGGGCTGAAGGGGTATCGCTGCCAAAGAACCCTTCCGTCAGGCTTTGCACCTCTTCCAGCCGGTCCTTCAGGGTCCGTTGCAGGCTGGCGCGGTCGGTTGCCATGAAGGCGGCGAGCCGATCGAATTCTGTTTCCGATTGCGGCAGATCGTGGGTTTGCGCATCCCGGATCATCTGCACCCGGTGTTCCACCTCGCGATGGGCGCGGTAATGATCCGTCAATGTCTGTGTCACGTCGCGCGGCACCCAGCCCTTGTCCGACAACACCGCAAGCCCCGGAACCGTGCCGCGCACCCGAAGGTCGGGGTCGCGCCCTCCGGCGATGATCTGACGGGTCTGGGTGAAGAACTCGATCTCGCGGATGCCACCGCGCCCCAGCTTCATGTTGTGCCCCGGCAAAGTGATTGCACCGCCCAGACCCTTGTGGTCGCGGATGCGCTGCACCATGTCATGCGCGTCCTGAATGGCGGCGAAATCAAGGTGCTTGCGCCAGACAAAGGGCGTCAGTGTCTTCAGAAACCGATCCCCCGCCGGGATATCGCCCGCACAGGCCCGCGCCTTGATGTAAGCCGCGCGTTCCCAGGTCCGGCCCAGGCTTTCGTAATACCGCTCTGCCGTTTCCATCGCGATGCAGACCGGCGTGACAGATGGGTCGGGACGCAATCTCAGGTCGGTGCGAAAGACATACCCATCCCCCGTCAGATCGCTCAGCATGGCGCACATCTTGCGGGTCGCACGCACAAAGCTGGACCGCGCCTCATAATAGTCGTCGGGGTCGAACCGGGTTTCGTCAAACAGGCAGATCAGGTCCACATCCGAGCTGTAGTTCAGCTCTCCAGCGCCCATCTTGCCCATCGCCAGCGCCACCATGCCGCCCGCCTGTTCGGCGTCGTCTTCGGTCTGGCCGGGCAGCTTGCCGCGTTTGATTTCGGCGCCGATGGTGGCGCGCAGGGCCAGATGCACCGCCAGGTCGGCAAAGTCGGTCAGCGCCTGTGTCACCGTTTCAAGCGGCCAGACCCCGGCCAGATCGGCCAGACCGGTCAACAAGGCGATGCGGCGCTTGGCCTGTCGCAGGGCGGCGGGCAGCGTGTCGGGGGCGGTTTGGCGAAGTTTGGAAAAGATCTCCGGCAGGGCCACGTCGCAGTCCGCCAACGCGGCTTCGAGCCACGCGCTCTCTTTCTCGATCAGGGATTTGAGGTACGGGCTGCACCCAGCCGCCCCTTCGATCAGGCGCGCCACATCCTCAGTGGCCCAAGGTGTTGCGGCCAGCGCATCCTCTCCCTGGACAGGATCGAACACATGAGGAAGTCGGGTGATACGGCTGGAAAAACTCATGGCGGCATGATGGCCACGGGAGTTCGGAAAGTGCAATGGGCATACGATTTCGCCCCGCGCCCGGACAACCGGGTCAGGAGGTCAAGCGTCCTTCTCGGGGTTGGGCCCGAGGTGAGTGTTTGTCTGTTTCAAGAAGCGGCGCCGCTCTTTGGACCTGACCGTTCTCTTGTCATCCGGGGTTCCCCCCGGGACCTCTTGCCCCTTGCAGGACATGTGTAAAACCGGTTTCTCATGGTCGCCCCGAAACGGGGATCAAGAGAGTGTCAGTTCACGTGTCGCGGCATGGGAGTGACCCTTCCCGCTCGATGCGCATCGTGGGAGGGGGTATGGCCGACAGTCCGTTAACAGGTCGGAAACCATACGGACGTTCACGCCCGCTGTTTGAGGCTGAGGAGCGAACTTTGCTGTCATCCGTGAATACAACATGAACGGCCGCCAGTCAGCGGGCGTACCACCGGCGAAGGTCAACAATCGATATCTTCGCCCGCACCCCACATCTCGAAAGCAAGGGCAATGAACTCGTCGATGCGCGTCTTGGTGATGTCGGTTGATTTGGAAAATCGAACACATCCCTTACCAACACTCAAGCCTTGCAACAGCTCTCCACTCGGATCGATTTTGGAGGCGTTCCCAACATAGAGGCTCACGTAGGCTGTCTGGGCGTTGAGATGAAATACATAATTCTCATCCAGGGCGTATCCCAGCATCTTATAGTTGATAGACTCCGAGAGCTGCGGCGCTTGCTTTTGGATGATGGCCCGGATGCTTTGCAGCTTATCACGCCGCCAATCATCCTCAAGCTGAGCCATATACTCCGAGGGGGTCTTGGCGTCGCTCAACACAGTCATATCCTGAATCTGGAGTCTGAATATGGCGGAAACAGTAACAACGAGAAATCAAATCTCAACCTCGAAGCCACCATTCATACACAGTGCAGCATTGGTCTACATGGGCTCGGGGCCGCCTCTAGCTGGGCCAGTCACCAACGGCAGGTGCAGGACTTGCAGACCTTCGCTGCGCCACGCATGAACTGACACACTGCGGACTTAGTTACCCTAGTTTTTTTGCCAAACGGTTAGGGACGAGCTCCGATTTCATCCAGTGCGTTTCACTTTGAACGTGGTTAGCCCGAACATACTTTCCCATCCGAGCTGGCATATCGGCTTCTTTAAACCCTGCCGCATCCCGAGCAACGAAGCCTTCTTGTTTCACCAAGTCCAATCGCTCAGCAACGCTCTCAAAAAGGCCTTCTACAAACGGTCCTCGATACAGCGTTGACACTGGTGTGATCCCTAATTCGCTGAACCTTTTGAGGGTCGCATCCCAAGGCTGAATGTCGTTCCCGACAATCCATGAGAAACCTAAGAAATAGGACGGCAACTCCTCGTAACCTACTGAATGTTTGGCATATAGGTTTTCACCCACGATACGTTCGCCAAATTTAAGTTGCGGAGAAATGCCCGCTGCGAAAGCTTTTAGCCAATCTCGTGAGGGGTGGTAGCGACTATTTGGGCTACGGGCATGTGTTCCAGCACTATGTATCGTAGTGTTTTCACCATCCATTTTTTTTTAGTGATCAAAAGATCATCAACCATAAGGCCTTCAAGAGAAGACATGATTTTGTCATCGCTTGTAGCTCCTAGTGAGATCGGCAAATGGAAGGTTCGGCCATACTTTTTCATACACGAGTGTTAAAACGCTTGGCTATAAGACGACAAGGGCATCTTTGGGCTCACTGCGGACGTTCGACTGCTCGCTTTCCGCAACCGTCACACCCGTCGCATCGCCAGAACCGCGTTCAGACCGCCAAAGGCGAAGGCATTGGACAGCGCCACGTCCACCTTGGCCTCGCGCGCCACGTTGGGCACGACGTCCAGCGCACATTCGGGATCGGGTTCCTCGTAGCCGATGGTGGGTGCGACCACGCCGTCGCGCAGCGCCATGATGCAGGCCAGCAATTCGATTGCGCCGGTGCCGCCGATGCAGTGGCCGTGCATCGACTTGGTGGAGGACATCATCAACCGGTCCGCATGCGCCCCGAACACATCCGCGACTGCGGCGCATTCGGTTTTGTCATTGGCCGCCGTCCCGGTTCCGTGGGCGTTGATATAGCCGACATCCTGCGGATTGAGCCTGGCATCCTGCAGCGCCCCCGCAATGGCGCGCGCGGCACCGTTCTTGGAGGGCATCACGATGTCGGAGGCATCCGAGGTCATGGCAAACCCCACCACCTCGGCCAGGATCTCGGCCCCGCGTTTGCGGGCATGCTCGAATTCCTCGAACACGAAGACACCCGCGCCTTCGCCCTGCACCATGCCGTTGCGGTTGGCGCTGAACGGGCGGCAGGCATCCTTGGACATGACGCGCAGCCCTTCCCACGCCTTCACGCCGCCGAAACAGAGCATCGATTCCGACCCGCCGGTGATCATCACCGGGGACAGGCCACCATGCACCATCTGGAACGCCTGGCTCATCGCGTGGTTGGACGAGGCGCAGGCCGTGGAGACGGTGAAGGACGGCCCCTTGAGGTTGAACTCCATCGACACATGGCTGGCAGCCGCGTTGTTCATCAGCTTGGGCACCACAAAGGGATGCACCCGGTTCTTGCCCTCTTCGTAGACCGAGCGGTAATTCTCATCCAGCGTCGTCATGCCGCCGCCGGAATTGCCCAGAACAACACCCGATCGCGCAGCCAACTCGCCCGAAAACTCCAGCCCCGACTGCGCCAGCGCCTCGCGGGCGGCGATCAGGGTGAATTGGGTAAAGCGGTCATAAAGCGACAATTGCTGGCGGTTGAACAGCGCGGTTTCGTCGAAATCATGCACCTGCGCGCCGATCTGGATTGTCAGGCGTTCCACATCCGTGAACGAAAGCGGTCCGATGCCGCAGCGCCCCTCGCGCATCGCCTCGAGCGTGTCCGCCACGTTCAGCCCCAGCGCGTTGACGGTGCCTGCTCCGGTGATGACCACGCGCTTCATGGGGGCTCAGTCCTTTTGCCGGGCGATCAGCCCCTTGACCCCGGCAATCACCGAGGCGACCGACGAGATGTCGAAATCGCTGTTCTCGGGTTCATTGGCGTTGAAGGGCACTTCGATGTCGAATTCCTCTTCCAGCGCGAAAATACATTCCACCAGCCCCATGCTGTCGATGCCCAGATCCTGCATCGTGTCCGTCATGGCCACATCCGACGGTTCGATCATCGCCTGTTCGGCAATGATGCGAATGACCCTGTCCTCGACGCTCATGTGCTTTCCCCGGAGACTGTTTCGTCTGCGCCGTGATTTAGTCGCTCGGGTCGGTCTTTGAAACCGATTTCTTGAGCCGGGCCACATCCGCGATCAGGCGCGGCAGACGGCGCAACTGTCTGTAGATCTCAAGCTGGGTGTCCATCTTCATCGCCGGATAGCCCAGCATGACGCGCCCCGAGGGCACGTTGGACAGCACCTTGGTGGCCCCGCCGGTGATGACGTTGTCGCCGATGAAGAGGTTGTCGCTGACCCCGGTCTGGCCGCCCAGCACCACGTTGTTGCCGATGCGGCTTGATCCGGCGATGCCGACCTGCGCACAGATCAGGCAATCGTTGCCGATGACCACGTTGTGTCCAATTTGGGCCAGATTGTCGAACTTGCAGCCATTGCCGATCTGCGTGTCGCGCACGGTGCCGCGATCAATGCAGGAATTTGCACCAAGCTCGACATCATGGCCAATCGTGACACTGCCCAGCGAATGGATGCGGGCATAGCTTTGGGCGGTGGCCCCGCCCTGATCGCCCAGCGTTTCGCGCACCTTTTCGACAGCAGAGGGTTCGGGTGTGACAAAGGAAAACCCGTCGGCACCGACACTTGCGCCGAAATGGGCGATGAAACGGTCGCCGATGGTGACGCCATGTCCGATCCGCACACCGGGATGCAGCAACGCCCCAGCGCCGATCCGCGAACCCTGCCCTATGAAAACCTGCGCGCCGATCACGGACCCTGCGCCGATCTCGACTCCGGCACCGATCACCGCGAAGGGACCAACTGTCACGTCTTTGGCCAGTTGCGCCGTCGGGTCGATTGCGGCCGTGTCATGGATGCCGGACGCATAGCCTGCGCCCGCGTCCATCATCGCGGACAGTCCCGACATGGCAAAGCGCGGACGCGGCGCCAGAAGGGCCGCGTGCAGACCCATCGACTGCCAATCCGCCCCGTCCCAGAGCATCGCGGCGCGGGCCTTTCCGAGGGACAGTTGTTCCGCGAACTCCGGCTTCATCGCCAGGGCAAGGTCCGACGCGCCAGCCTGCGCCGGTTCGGCAACGGCAGTGACGGTCAGCGTCGTGTCCCCTTCGGCACGAATGCCAAGGGAGTCCGCGATCTCTGCAATGGTAAAGGGCATGCCCGCCTCCGGCCTGATTGGCCGCAGGTCTAGCTCTGAATGCCGCCGATCTCCACCCCTGCCGCACTGAGGGCGTTCCAGATCGCCGCGTCCCGTCCATAGACGTCCCGGCGGAACTGGGTGTGACCCTTGGCAGTGGTAAAGGCGGTGCGATAGATCAGGTGCGTCGGCAATGGCTCATCCAGATTGACCCGCGTTTCGCTTCCCGACCGAAGGCGCGACTGGAAGAAACCGACCGGATCCGAGGTTTGCCGCGCCAGAAGCGCATAGGCAAAGTCATGTGGATCATTCAGACGCACACAGCCGTGGCTGAAGGTGCGCACTTCCCGCGAAAAGAGACTTTTGGCAGGTGTATCATGAAGATAGATGTTGTGCTTGTTGGGAAACATGAACTTGACGGTGCCCAGCGCATTGCGCGGCCCCGGTCTCTGGCGCATCGAAAACGGAAAGCTGCGCTCGGTATAGCCTGCAAAGCTCTGGTTGCGGCTGACCACCCGGCCCCGGCTGTCGGTGATCTCGAGATGAGAGACGGCGCCCGGATTGTTGCGCAGCTGTGGCAGGTATTCCCCAACGATGATGGACCGCGGGACGTACCAGCTTGGGTTGATGACCATATGATCCATCACATCCGAGAATTCAGGAGTCTGGCGGTCCTGATCCTGATGGCCGACAACCGAACGGGTTTCGAATGTCAGCTTGCCGTGATCAAAAATCCGCGCCTGAAAATCCACGATGTTCACGAGAATGTGCCGATCCCCAAGCCCGTCAGGCAAGTTCAGCCAGCGTTCGCGCTCCATCGCGACCATCACCGATTTCAACCGGTCCTGTGGCGAGGTGTTGATCTGGTCAAGCGTGCTGCCTCCGGCGACCCCGTCCACCGTCAGGCCGTGATCTTCCTGAAACGTTCGCACCGCGTCGATCATGGACCTGTCGTAGCGCGCTGTCACGGTCCGGTCGAGATAGTCCATCGCGATCAGACGGTCGCGCAGGGCCACAACCCCGGCGCCGGTGTCGCCCGGTTCGTATTTGCCCGAAGGCACCAGAGCCCCCCAGCCGCCATGGGCGATGGTGTGCTCCAGCCGCATTCTGACCTTCATCAGCCGGGCGTATTCCTGCGATTGTGGTGCAAGCGACGCAAGAAACGTCTGAGGCGCGTCAGACAGCAATCCCGCAAGGTAATATGCGGTTTCGCGACGGGGAATTTCGCGCACGATCTCTGAGCGGACGCGGCGTGGATTGTCGATCACGCCGGTTTGCAAGTCGCGGGCAAAATCCAGATACAATTCGGTCAGCGCAACCTCGAGCACACCCCTGTCATGGCCACCGCGCACCGCCGCCATCCGCGACAGCAAGGCTTCTGCGTTGTACTTGGAGGCCGGAAGACCGTGAAAGGAAGCCATGCTCAACGCTTCGAGCAGCGCCGTCCGTCGGTCCAGATCCGCCTGCGTCCCGCCAGTCCAGATCGGATCGAACCCGCGTTCGCGGTAAAAGGCGGCAATGTCTTCATCAACCGAGACGTTTTCGGCCACGGCCTGCTGAAAAGCAGTGACCTGCACGGCCTCAGCGCGCTGCGGCACCAGGTAACTGGATGCTGCAATCGCCAATACTGCGACGCCGCGTAGAAACGTCTGGTGGGTCATCAATCACTCTCCTACATCATACAGTGCCAACGCAGGTGGCACGCGCTTTGTTCACATGGTCTGGTCGCCCCAAGACACTGTCCATTCACAAAAAGGTTTGTTGACGTTTTTGCAAACCACATGCGGCACGTCTGCATCGTGGATCCGTGGTGTAGCGTAAGTTTAACACAGTTTGCCGCTTTAAGCAGGATATTGCCGAAAACCCTTGAACTGAAATTTTTTCGGGAACTTTAGGTTTTTTTGAGATTCGGGATGTGTCATAGTCTCATTACGATCAGGCATTGGGCAGGTTCGCGGAACGACGCGGACGCACGGACAGTGAAACACGGGACAGGCACTTCATAATGACTGACAAGGTATCTGGCGGCTTCACGCGCCGCGGACTGCTTGCGGCTTTCGCAGCGACCGCAGTATCCACCGCGCCCTCCTACGCAAATGCAGCAGGTTTCCTGCGCGGCGGGGGGGACATCCGGCGGATCAAGATGTATTCGGGCCGTACCGGCGAACGGATAGACATGATCTACTGGATTGAAGGCGACTACATTCAGGACGCGATCAAGGAAGTCCACATGTTCATGCGCGACTGGCGCACCAATGACATCAAGAACATCGACCTGCGCACCATCGACATCATGGCAGCGGCACACAACCTTCTGGATGTTTCCGAACCCTACATGTTGCTCAGCGGGTATCGCAGCCCGAAAACCAATGCGATGCTGCGCGCCCGCAGCTCTGGCGTTGCCAAGAACTCTCTTCACCTCACGGGACAGGCGGCTGACCTTCGGCTGAACTCCCGGTCGGTCAACCAGGTGGCCCGCGCAGCCGGAGCCTGCAAGGCAGGCGGCGTCGGTCGCTATTCTGGATCGAACTTTGTCCATATGGATTGCGGCCCGGTCCGGATGTGGGGCGGGTAAGGTCACGCAGAACGCCCAACTTTCGCAGAATTGCCTTACTTTTTGACGTAGTTGCAGTTGAATGCGATTGTTATGCGCTCTGCATCTGCGTCATTTGGGTAAACCCAATGCATCAGGTATGATGGAAACAAAAGCAGATCACCCGCTTTCGGGCGGACAGTGATGCGGCGATCAAAGCATTTCGCCCCCAGAATCTCGAATTCAGCGGACACCATCAAAGGCGACAGGAATTCAATGCTGCCTGACGGACCTGAATCGATCTTGGGCTGATTCACATAGTAGCAACCGGACCACAGAAACCCTCCGTGTTCGTGCGGGACATTATAGGCATGTTGGGGATTGATATTGACCCACCCCATCACCGCCAATTGATGCGCAGAGAAATCGAAATCGGGCGACAAGGATCGGGTCGCCGTGTTCACAACCTTTGAAATGAACTCGCGCAGTTGCGTAAAGCCCGGCTCTGGTCGCGTCATGAGATCCGTATCTGAATGCCAACCCTGCCGGTTCGACCGGACCGTGCCTTCCGACTCTTGACGCAGAGCATGGGACTCAGCCGTCAATTTCTGATTCAGCGCGTCCGGATTCGGCAGCTCAACCTTCACGATTGGGCTGGCGAACGCCATTGTCATGTTCATTTTTGCTTGGTTTGCGTCCGACATCGTTTCCCCAAAACCATGAAAGTGTGATCAGGATGATAGCGAATGAGCGACGACGCTGACCACCCCGAAGTTCGGGATGGTCCGTCCGGAAGGTTGAGGACCACTCAGAACGTCATCTTGTAGGTCACTGCTCCAGTAAAGCCGCGGGCTCCGTCAAGCCCGACAGAACTCGAACCGGTCAGGCTCAGGAATGCGCCGGAGCCGAATTCCTTGACCACCGATCCCGAGACATACCCCCAGGTCTGGTCCGGCCGTGGTGCCGAAACAGAGCCAAGCGTGTCCGCATTGGGGCCAAGCGACACCTTGAGCGGATCATCGTTGAAATCATGCTCGACCGAGCCACGCAGATTGAACACCCAACCCTCCATGTTGGCGGGTGAAAAGATCGCCGAAAGGCCTGCCGTGATCCGGCTCGATTCGTATTCGGTGTCGCCGAATGACAGGCTGGCCGCGCCGTTGGATTCGGTAAATCCGTCGATCGCCACCTTTTCCCAAGTGTAATGCGCAAACGGGTTGAGGCGGACCTGGCTGTTCAGGGAATACAGGGCGCCGCCGCCAACACGCGCAAAGCGGTAGCTGCCTTCGGTGTCTGCGGTATAGCGTTCGGTCGCGGGCCCAAGGGTAAAGCTGCGGGTGATTTCCTCGATATCAATCCGCCCACCCCCGAATGCCGCATTCAGGTAGTATTTCGGCGACAGCGCGATCTGGCCAAAGACCACACCCACCATCAGGTTGGAGTCGAACCCGCCAGCGTCATTGTCGAAATCAACTTCACCATCGTCGAGGCTCAGTCCGGCACCGATGGTGGCATTCGGGGCAACAGTGATATCGGCGCCCAGCTTGAGAACTTTTGTGCGGCCCTCAAGGCCAGGTGTCACCTGCTGCGCATCTCCTTCGAACTGCCCGACATCGAGGCTTGCATACACATCGACCTCGCCAACCTCGCGGCGGCGCGCCGTACCATCGGCATCGGTGGTACGCAGAACGGTCGGGTTCATCCGGTTTTCAATGGACAGCCCGTGCTGACGCAACGCGGTCATGGTCGCAACCGAAATCGCCCCGGTCTGTGTTGCGGCCTGCAACCCGGCAAACGCCGCCTCACCGAAGATCTGGTGCGCTGCCGTTGTCGGGTGAACGCCGTCGGCAAACACGCGATCTTCGCTGTCGGCACTGGCATTGACGCCCTGCACGCAGCCGATCGAATTCCCGCTGCAAGCCGGAACCGTCGCGGCGTTGGGGGCGGTAAAGCCGTAGCGAAGCGGATCATCCTGCACCGCGCCAAGCAGCTTTTTTGCATCGACCACGACCGCCCGATCCCCGATGGACGCAACCAGTGTCGAATTGAAGGCGTCCGCCAATGCGGTCTGGAAAGCCGCCCCCTGAGGTCCGAGAGACAGGCCAAAGGGTGTTTTGCCAATGTCGGGGATGTTCACGACGATGACCGACTCGGCCCCGGCCGCCTTGACCCGATCAACCAACCCGACCAGGTCTGTCGCGGCTTGGGCCATGTTGGCTACCGCGACTTGAGGTGTAATCGTAGCATTGTCGACAGAGGCTGCCTGGGCAAAGACGTCGTTCGCGCCACCCCAGAGGATCACCAGGTCATTTTCACCCAGCTTGGGCGTATTGGTCAGCAGACGGTCCACCTGTTCGCTCAATGACCGCGTTGTGACGCCTGCCGCCGGGTTGAAGGCAGTGCCTTCCGGACTTGTCACCCGCGACCCGCCCTCGGCATAGATCGTACCACCAAGCGCCACTTCGCCCTGCCCGGCAAGCGGCACGGCGGAATAGACATTCGGACCAAGGTTCAGCCCAAGCGAATTGCCCAGCACCTCTCCGTAGGTCAGGGATGATCCGTCCGGCGCGTTGGTCAGGAACTTGTAATTGATGACCGGCAAAGCCCCCATGCCCGCCGCGATGATCGACTGCGAATAGGTGCCTGCATCGCTGAGCGAGTCGCCAATGATGAACACATCGTCAAACCGAAGTTCGTCCGCGGTGGCGAGACCAGCAAGGCCGGTGAGCATTGTGCTCGCCAGCGCGAGATTTCTGAAAGTCATTGGTGATCCTCCCCAGGGCCGTGAACGGCCGAATATCATCGTTGTATCTAGCACTACTTTGGCAGATTTTCGCTGATCTGATATTCACCGGATTCACTGGGGACGTTTTGGGTGATTCATATGGAGCCAGCATTGAGGGAGGCTGGCGGTTTATGGGAACCTGGCGGGACGATCTGGAAGGTTGGCTGGCACCGTTTGTTGCGGCGCTCGGGCACAAGACGCGAGGGCGGATGTGTCCGGCCTATGTCGCGGGTCTGATCGGCCCGGGCGACCGCAAGAGCGTGCAGCCGATGGCGGCGCGGGACGGGGTGGTCAGCTATGACCAGCTGCATCATTTCATCGCCGACGGGGTCTGGGACAGTGCGCCGCTGGAGGCAGCACTTCTGGCCGAGGCCGACAGGCTGGTTGGCGGCGATGAGGCCTTTCTGGTCATCGATGATACCTGCCTGCCGAAGAAGGGGGA
>NZ_JBHYFV010000042.1:0-33325 GCF_051859345.1 Marivita sp.
CGGGGGGATTACCGCCCTATCGGCCCAAATTCAAAATCACGATCGTCTTACGTGTTTGCTGAAATGGTCATGCTTCGCTGTTGACAAAGGTTCTACCGCTCTCGACGAGCAGAGAGACAGGTGAACATTCGTAAGCTTGGCGGCATGGCCACCCCGGTTTGCCCGCTCGCCTTGTTGCCCGATATCCGTCAGCGCCGGCGGGTCGCGCACCAGTTGTCGAAGTCGCGCTGCGCTGCTTCCAGCGCCTCGATGTTGAGAATCCGAGTGACCAGCGCCCGGTTCAACGCCCGGACGCGCTTGTTGAGTGGTACGGAGTCTTCGGCATCGACCCCGAGCTTGTCGTACAGCGTCAGCAGACGGTTCTGCACCGTGCGCAGCGACATGCCTCGGCGTTCGGCGATCAGCTTGTCTTGAAGTCCAATGGCCAGGTCCAGCAACACGGCGAATTCGCTGTCGTCCAGCGCGGCCCAGGGCGTGGCCTGGCGGCGTTGCAGGCGGTGATATTCGCGGTCGACCATTATCTGGCCTTCGACCAGCACTGCACGCAGGGCCAGCTTCAGTCGGTCGCTTGGCGCGGTCTTGAGAACGTAGCCATAAGCGCTGTCCTCGGGAACGATGGCGGCAATACCGCGCAAATAGGCCTCGTCCGCATAGTTTGACCAAAAGAGGATGCGTGTCTCGGGGCGTTCTTGCCACAGGGTCCGCGCCGCCTCGATACCATTGCGGGTCTCCATGCGCAGGTCCATCACGACGGCATGGATGGAAAGCAGGCGGGCCTCGAGTTCGGCCTGTGCACCATTCCGGGCGTGGAAGATCTCGGAGACCTCAGGCAGAGCGTCGGCCAGCATTTTTTCCATCCAGGACGCGTGGAACTGGTCGTCTTCGACAAGCAGAACCTTCATGTCGCGTCCAGTGACACGGCGACCCGTGTCCCGCTCTCTGAACGGATGTCAAGCCTGGCCGAGATCAGCCGGGCACGGGTGCGAATGTGGGCTAGGCCGGACTGGCGGGCTGGGATGGCGGGTATTCCGCAGCCATTGTCCGAGATGGCGACGCAAAGGCGGTGCGGGGCCGGGCGGTCGATGGTCACTTCGATGCGACTGGCTCCGGAATGGCGACAGGCGTTGTTGATTGCCTCTTGCGCGATGCGGAAAAGTGCGGTGCGCACCAAAGGGGCGAGCAGATCCGCACCGCCGCCGGTGTGGTCTTCGACGAGCAACACGATGGGTGTGGGGCCCGCAGCGCGCTCCAGGTGGATGCGGACCGCGTGGGCAAAGCCAAACAGGTCGAGCACTGTCGGAACGGCGGTGTCGATGATGCGGCGCAGGTCCGAAATGGTTTCGTTCAAGCGGTTGGCGAGGTCATCGCGCGGCAGGGGCGTGTCGCCCGTCACCTCGCGCAATAGCCGGGACAGTTCCGCAAGTGTCTGGTCGTGCAGGTCCATGCCGATGCGCTGGCGTTCCTGTTCCAGCGCTTGGGTCAGTTCGAGCGCGCCCCGTCGCAGCCCGTCGTCGCTGTCACGCGGCGCAGCGGAGCGACGGGCGCGTTCGGCACCATGTAGGGCATGGATGCATGGGGTCAGCACGTCGGCGATGGCCCGGGCGCAGTTGACGGTTTCGGTCGTGTATTGCCCATGTGCTGAATGCGAAATGTTAAGCGTTCCGACCGTCTTGCCTGCCACCGACATCAACACGCTGACGCGGCTGCGCAGGCGGTGGTTCAGGATCGGTTCGCAGGTTGCACCGGGGTAGGTGTAACGCGGATCCTCGGTCGCATCGTCCGTCAGCATGTAGTCGCACTGGCCGATCAACAGGTCGCGGATTGGCGCAAGGTCGATCCGTCCCGAAGCCCTCGACCAGCGCGTGCGGATGCCGACTTCGTAGCTGACGACCCAGCCGGGACGGTCCAGCAAGCAAAGGTCGGCATGGGTGAAGGGGATCAATTCGGCGATCTCGTCGGCCACGGCTTCCAGTGCGGAGGTCACGTCGGTGCGGGCGGCCAAGCGCGTTGCCATGCGGTCGAGAGCATCACTAGGCTTGGGTATTGTGGTCATGACTGCGCCTCCATTGCGCGTTCCCGCAAAACTGCCCCCTATTTCAGCAAAAGAAAACACCATGACCCGCATGTTGTGTGCGGGTTCCCGCAACAGGTCTGCGGGCGGTTGCCTTTACAGGAGCAGCGCGCTGACGGCACCGTTGCAGCACCGGGTTCGTGGAGGAGACGACGCCCGGGCACAATGAAAGCGCGCAAGCGCAGGGAGGACCATGATGAAATCTTATTACACGGGCGCAGCTGTGCTGGCGCTCATGGCGGGGGCCGCCGTTGCCGATACCGCCGATAAGCGCATTGCGCTATCCAACAATTACGCCGGCAACTCTTGGCGCCAGGCGATGCTGTCCACCTATCAGGAAATCGCTGATCAGGCGGTTACAGATGGCATCGTCGCAGAGGCGGACGCCTATACCACATCTGAGAATCAGGCGACCGAGCAAGCGGCGCAGATCCAGAACATGATCCTGCAGGGCTACGATGCGATCGTGTTGAACGCTGCATCGCCTACGGCGCTGAACGGCGCGGTCAAGGAGGCCTGCGATGCCGGCCTCGTGGTCGTCAGCTTTGACGGCATCGTGACCGAACCCTGCGCCTGGCGCATCGCGGTGGATTTCGCCGCTATGGGCAAGGAGCAAGTCGACTATCTAGCGACCCGTCTTCCTGACGGAGGGAATCTGCTTGAGATTCGTGGCTTGGCCGGGGTTTTCGTCGATGACGAGATCTCCAAAGGCATCCACGCAGGCGTCGCGGAACACGGTCAGTTCAAAATCGTCGGATCGGTCCATGGTGACTGGGCGCAGGACGTGGCGCAAAAGGCTGTCGCGGGCGTGTTGCCCTCGCTGCCCGAGGTGGTCGGCGTCGTGACACAGGGTGGTGACGGTTACGGGACTGCGCAGGCCTTTGCTGCGGCTGGCCGTGACACACCGCTGATCGTGCTGGGCAACCGTCAGGACGAGCTGAAATGGTGGGCCGAACAGCGCGACGCCAACGGCTATGAGACGCTGTCGCTATCGATCGCGCCGGGTGTTGCATCACTGGCGTTCTGGGTGTCGCAGCAGATTCTGGATGGCAAGGACGTGCCCAAGGACCTGACCGTGCCCTTCCTCAAGATCACCCAAGCGGATCTGGATCAGGCGCTAGAGACCACGCCAGAAGGGTCGGTCGCCAACACCGTCTACACGCTGGAAGACGCGCAGGCGGCCATCGCCGAGGCGCAGTAACTCAAGCCTGAAAATGCCCCGTGCGCGTCTGTGCACGGGGCTTGTTCCTTGGGAGCCAGTATGAGCAGAACAGGCAACGCCCCTGTGGTCGATCTGATCGAGGCGACAAAGCACTTTGGCCCGGTCCGGGCGCTGGACGGTGTGTCCCTGCGCGTGCATCCGGGCGATTGCGTGGGCCTTGTTGGCCATAACGGCGCGGGCAAATCGACTTTGGTGAATCTGGTGAACGGGTCGCTGGCCCCGACGGGCGGCGCGGTGACGTTTCCCGGCGGGACAACGGGCGTGCGCTCCGTCTTTCAAGAGCTTTCGCTATGCCCAAACCTGACGGTTGCCGAAAACCTGCGCATCTCGCACCCTGGGCTATCCGGGTTGCGGTGGCGCCGTGCCGCGCGGGCCGAGATTCGCGCGAGCCTGGACAAGGTCTTTCCCGGCCATGGCATTGACGTGAGCGCGCCGGTGGACACGTTGAGCATCGCGCAGCGACAAATGGTTGAGATCGCTATCGGCTTCGCTCCGCGCGGCGAGCAAGCGCGGCTGGTGATCCTCGACGAACCCACAAGCTCGCTTGATGCAGGCATCGCCGAGCAACTGTTGACCCATGTACGCCAGTTCTGCGCGATTGGCGGTGCGGTGATTTTCATCAGCCACATGATGGGTGAAATCTTTGACGTGGCCAGCCGCATCGTCGTGTTGAAGGACGGTAAATCGGTGGCAGAGCGTGCAATGGCAGACTTCACCCGGCAAGGGCTTGTAGACGCTATGGGCCATGTCGCGACGGAAGCCGCCGCCGAGGCTGCCGCTCGCGCGGTGCCGGGTGACGTGGTCCTGAACGCCGAGGGGCTGGAAGCCCGTAGGGGCGAGATAGTCGGTCTGTCGGGTCTGGCCGGGCACGGGCAGGCAGCAGCGCTGGCGCGCATCTACCTTGCGCGCACGTCTGACTGGCGGGCAACACGGCGCGGACGCGCGGTTTTTGTCGCAGGCGACCGACCGCGCGACGGGGTCATGCCCCTGTGGTCAATCCTGAGCAACATGTCGATTTCTGTGTTGGCGCGCGATTCTCGGGCTGGGCTGGTCGACCGCAGCACCGAACGCGCAGTGGCCGAAGACTGGCGCCGCCGCATCGGAATCCGCACAGACAATCTGGACAATCTGCTGCTGTCTCTGTCGGGGGGTAACCAGCAAAAGGTGCTGTTCGCCCGCGCATTGGCCAGCGACGCCGAGGTGGTGATCATGGACGACCCCATGCGCGGCGTAGACGTGGGCACCAAGCAGGATGTTTACGCCATGATCCGGGCCGAGGCCGCGAAGGGGCGCACATTCCTTTGGTACTCGACCGAGACTGAAGAGGTCTGCCAATGCGACAGGGTCTTTGTTTTTCGCAATGGCGTGATCAGTGCCGAGTTGACCGGCACGGACATCACGGAGGAAAAAATCCTGGAAGCTTCGTTCGAGATGCAGGAGCCCGATCAGAATAAATCTGTTTCGCACGAGGCTGGCACATGAACCCGTATCGCATCCTGCTGCCCATTATCTCGCTGGTGGTTCTGTTGGCGCTGACCTTTTGGCTGCAGCCGCGCGCGATGAGCTATTTTGGCGTGAATTTGCTGTTCAACCTTGCAGTGCCGATCGCCCTGGCCACGGTGGCTCAAATGCTCATCATCATGGTCAACGACATCGACCTGTCGATCGGCGCGTTTGTCAGCCTGACAGCCTGTGTCACGGCGACCTTGCTAAACGACGCTCCGATGCTGGGTCTGTTGATGATGGCTCTGCTGATACTGGCCTATGCTGGAATGGGCGCGGTGATTCATGCACTGGACTTGCCGGCCATCGTGGTGACCCTGGGCATGTCGTTTGTTTGGGGCGGGCTGGCGCTGTTCTTGTTGCCAACTCCGGGCGGGGTGGCGCCGGATTGGCTGCGATCGCTCATGACGGTCAAGCCGCCGTTGCTGCCAATGGCAGTCTTGGCGGCGATCCTGATTGCGGTGATTACGCATCTTCTGGTGATCCGCTCGGGGTTGGGCACGGTGCTGCGCGGTGTCGGCGGCAATCAGCGGTCGCTGACACGGGCGGGCTGGAATGTCATGTGGCTAAAGGCGTTGGCCTATGGCGGCGCTGGCATGTTCGGGGTGCTGGCGGGTATGGCGCTTGTCGGGCTTACGACGTCGGCCGATGCCAATATCGCGATGCGATACACGCTGTTGTCAATTGCCGGGGTGATCCTTGGCGGGGGCGAGTTCACCGGTGGCAAAGTCAGTCCAGTGGGCGCGGTGATCGGTGCGCTGACACTGACGCTGGCGGCGTCGTTTCTGTCATTCTTGCGGTTGTCGTCTGATTGGCAGATCGGCGCGCAGGGAGCGATCCTGATCCTTGTTCTGACGGCGCGGTTGATCTTTGTGCGCCGGGGAGAGCCGACATGAGCCTATCGAATTCGGTCGTGCGAACTTTGAGCAAACCTTGGCTTTGGGCCTGGGTCGCTGCCGGGCTGGCCTTTGCCGCCACGCTGGTGCTGACCCAGGGGCGTGGCGCAGGTGAACTGGCCTATGCCGCACTGAGTTTCGGGGCTTTTGCCGCCATCGTCGGTATGGGGCAGATGCTGGTTATCACTCTGGGGCCGGGCAATGTTGACCTGTCGATACCGGCTACCATGACCCTGGCCGCGACCCTGGCGTTGAAGTTCATGGGGTCCGACCCAGGCACTGCCCTGCCGGGGCTGGCGGTGGCGCTGGCGGTGGGCCTTGGAGTCGGGGCGACGAATTTCGCGCTGATCTATCTGCTCCGCCTGCCGCCGATCATTGCCACGTTGGCGGCGTCGCTGATCTATCAAAGCCTTGCGATCTGGTCTAACCGGGGTCTGCGGATCAAGCCGCCGTCGGGATTGGCCGACTTTGCCACGGGCCGCTTTCTGGGTCTGCCCAACGTGGCATGGATCGGGCTGGGGCTTGCCATTGCGGTCTGGATCCTGATCGAACGCAGCGTTTGTGGCCGCTGGCTCTTGGCCTCGGGGCAGAACCTTCGGGCCGCTCGCCTGGCTGGTGTCCCGGTCGAGGCCGTGCGCGCCGCGACCTACCTGGCTGTCGCCGTTTTTGCCGCGTTGGCAGGCTACTTGCTGGCCAGCTTCTCGGGCGGGGCGGCTCTGAACATGGGGGCGGAATACCTGTTGATGTCGATCGCCGTGGTGGTCATCGGTGGCAGTTCCATCGCCGGGGGCAATTCCAACGTTCCTGGCGTCTGGGGCGCGGCACTGTTCATGTTCCTCGTGGTCTCGATGCTGAACAGCTACGGCGCGGGTGCTGGGGTGCGCAATGTACTGACCGGGACCATTATCATCGCAATCGTCGTCGCCGCCAGCAGCCGGAGGGTTCGCTCATGATCAATCTGCCGCCGCACTTGCAGGGGCTTGACCCGCGTTTTGCCGCGTTGGTGCATCCGTTGTCCAAGCTGGAGCGCATCGCCGAGGGGTTCACCTGGACCGAAGGTCCGGTCTGGTTCGGGGATCGGGATTGCCTGTTGTTCTCTGACATCCCGTCGCGCCGCGTCCTGCGCTGGTCTGAAGCCGAGGGCCTGTCGGTCTACCGCAGCGAAAGCGGCTTCAACAACGGCAATACCCGCGACCGGCAGGGTCGGCTTGTTGGATGTCGTCACGGCGAGCGCGACGTGGTGCGCACCGAGCATGATGGCAGCCTGACCGTTCTGGCGCAGGACTGGCAGGGCAAGCGGCTGAATTCGCCCAATGACGTGGTGGTCAGTTCCGACGGGGCGGTGTGGTTTACGGATCCGACCTACGGCATCCTGTCGAATTTCGAAGGGTTCCGCGCGGTGCCTGAGCAACCAGCCCGCAACGTCTACCGCTTGTCGCCCGAGGGGGTCCTGAGCGTGGTCGTCAGCGATTTCGTCCAGCCAAACGGGTTGTGCTTTTCACCCGACGAATCCCTTCTTTACATCGCCGAAAGCGGGTCGAGCCATGACGCGGATGTGCCCGCGGTGATCCGGATGTTCGCCGTCGATGACGGCACACTCACGGATCTCGGGGTCTTCGCCATGATCGACCATGGTCTGCCGGACGGGATGCGCTGCGACATGCAAGGCAATCTGTGGAGTTCGGCTCGGGATGGTGTCCATTGCTTTGACCCTGCCGGGGCGCTGCTAGGCAAGATCCTGGTGCCGGAGACTGTGTCGAACCTGTGTTTCGGCGGGCCAGACGGGCAGCGAATGTTCATCACCGCCACGACATGTGTCTACCGCATTTTCGTCGATGTCATGGGCGCGGAACCCTGGGCGCGCGGGTCGCAGGCCCCGACGGTTGCCTAACGCTCAGGCGTGGCCGCCTGACAATTGTGTATCGCTCGCGCCTGTCGCTTCATGTGGCCTTGTTTTCACGCATCAGCATGAAACAGGCATGCCACCATACGAGCGAGACCGCACTCCCTGCTACCAAACAGGTAGTACCTATTCGATCAGCGCTTCTTGCTTGTTGCGGAACCCGTCGCGGAGAAGCTCGCGTGGCGCTGGCTCGACTACTCGCCCGCCCGGAGCGCAACCGCGCCGTCGGCGGTGCCACCCGTCCAAAGCACCTCGACGATGCGGTCTTCGACAGCGCCATGGCAAACCACGACCGGGTCGTCCTTGACGCGGCGGCGCGCACAGTCGGGTTTCTTGGGCTCCAGCCACGCGGTCATGCTAATCGTTGGGAGTGAACGCGAACAAACCCGACCATTTCTGTTTCACTTAAGGTACTGAGGATGAGCACACTTCGGCAACTACTGGCAGGTTGTCCGGTCTGTATCGCGCCATTAATCATTTTGCGAGGGGAGACACCCGAATGATGTTTGGGCATCTTTTGTGTAACGCCTGCTGCAAGTTGAGTCTGCTGTTTGCGATGGGACTGTCGCACTGACTCAAGCGGCTGACTGATGAACTGGATTTCACCGAGGATGCCCGGTTCTTTGTTGTGGATACGGTCACGTTTGATGGTTCGCATTGTCTCGATCCCACACAAGGTTGCTTTCGCAGATCGCAAGGACCTGAAACTCTGACGATATCCAAGAAGCCGATTTAACGCAGCATGATCGCTCTCTATCAAGTTGTTTCGCCATTTTTGATCGACATGGCGGATGCTGTCAAAATGCAGGTCATGCCGGTGATTGGTTTCACGGACGCCGCGTCGATATGCGTGAGCCTTGTCGCTACAGATCGTCACCGGACGGTGCAGACGAACGCGCTCGATTGCTGTGTTCAGAAAGGCCTTTGCGGCTTTCTCATCTCGTCGTGCGGTCAGGCGGAAGTCCACCATCTGTCCGTTTGCATCGACAGCACGCCCAAGGTAGCGCCACTTGCCGCCGACGCGAACATAGGTTTCGTCCATGTGCCAATCGACGCTTGCTCGGCGCAGATGTTTCTCAGTTCGTTTCGTAAACTCGAGACTAAACTTCTGCACCCATCGATAGATCGTCGATCGGTCAACCGTAAAGCCGCGTTCTGCTGGCAGGTCGACCACGTCCTGATTAGACAGCGGATAGCGCAAATACCAACGAACCGTACAACGGATGATATCATTGGGAAACCGGTGGTGTTTGAACGGTGACTTGCGCAACATGACCAACTTCAAAACCCTAAACCGGACTAACCCAGTCGTCTCATGTAACAGTCCCATGCCGAGTGTTCAGCGCATTGGGATCGGGCGCTGTTCTTCAATGGCCTCCATCGCGAAGTAGGAGGTCACGGTTTCCAGTTCGATATTCTCGATCAGGCGCTTGTAGACGCCGTCATATCCGGCCATGTCGCTGACCACGATCTTGAGAAGGTAGTCGTATTCGCCGCCGATGCGGAAGAAATCGATCACCTCGGGAATTTTTGAAACATGCGTCCGGAAGGTCTGGAGCCACGCAGCAGAATGGTGCCGCGTCTTGATCAGCGAGAAAACGACGAAGCCACCGCCAAGCCGCGCTCGGTCGATCACCACCGTACGATTGCGGATCACACCGGACGCTTCCAGCGCTTTGAGCCGTCTCCAGCACGCGTTCTGCGACAGGCCGATCCGGTCCGCCAGCGCCCGCTGCGACTGTCCCGAGTCGCGCTGGAGCTCTTCAAGAATCCGAAAATCAAATTGATCGAATTTATCGGTCATGGGTCGATCATACGACCCAAAAAGTGAAAAGCAATGGCAATAAACTGTGAAGAATTTTCTTTCAGATGCGGCATCATGCACCTGCAAAATTCGGGAAATGACATGACACCGCTGGACGAATTCAAGCAAACACTGGCCGACCCCGACATCCGGGACCGCATCCGCGATGGCCTGATCGGTGAAGATGTGCAGATCGAGGGCCCCTATGGCCGGGTCCCGCTGCTCTATGCCGATTACGTGGCATCCGGCCGCGCACTGGTGCAGGTCGAAGACTTCATTCGCAGCCGCGTGTTGCCGTATTATGCCAACACCCACACACAGGCGTCATTCTGCGGTGACTTTATGACCCGCCTGCGCGAAGCCGCACGGACCGAGATCACGCGCCTCATCGGGGCGGGGTCCGGTATGAGCGTTGTCTTCACCGGGTCCGGGTCCACGGCGGGGATCAATCGGATCGTCGGATTGCTGGATCTGGCCGAGCTGGTGCGTGAGGGCGGTCGGGCCGTGGTGCTGATCGGTCCGTACGAGCATCATTCCAACATCCTGCCCTGGCGGGAAACCGGTGCCGAGGTGATCGAGATCGATGAGGCGCGCGAGGGTGGTGTGGATATGGACGACCTGTCTCGCGCGCTGGACGCGGCGGCAGGTGCTGACCGGGTTGTCGGCAGCTTTTCGGCCGCGTCGAACGTGACGGGCATCCTGACGGATGTGGACGCCGTGACCCGGCTTTTGCGGGCGCGCGGCGCGGTATCGGTATGGGATTACGGATGTGCCGGACCTTATTGCGAGATGGACATGAAAGCGGGCACCGACGCGGAAAAGGACGCAATCGTCTTTTCGGCGCACAAGTTTCCGGGTGGTCCGGGCGCCAGCGGGATCACCGTGATCCGCGAAGCCATCGTGCGGCGGGCAACGCCAACTCTACCCGGTGGCGGAACAGTCAGCTTTGTGTCGCCCTGGGGCCATGTGTATTCCGGCAGCGTGTCGGCGCGTGAGGAAGGCGGAACGCCCAACGTGACCGGCGACATTCGGGTTGCGCTTGCGCTTCTGGTCAAGGAAGCGCTTGGTCAGGACTGGCTCGATGCCCGGCAGAAACAGCTTCGCCTGCGTGCCCAGGCGGTCTGGAGCCGCAACGAGCGGATCGAACTTCTGGGCATTACCGAGGCCCGGGCCTTGCCGATCTTTTCCTTCCGCGTGCGCGATGGACAAGGCGGGTTGGTGCATCACCAGTTCTTCACCCGTCTTCTGAGCGATGTGACCGGTGTTCAGGCACGCGGTGGGTGCGCCTGTGCCGGTCCCTATGGCCATCGACTGCTGGGTCTGGGAAAATCGGAGTCCGACGCGGCCATGACGGCGCTGGAACGGGGTGAGGAGACAGCAAAGCCGGGCTGGGTCCGTCTGAACCTGTCGGCGCTCATGCACGACACGAAGGTCGACATGATCATCCAGGCAGTCGACAGTCTGGCGCGGATTGCCCCGGACTACGCGTCCGACTACAATGTGGATTCCGCAACCGCGCGGTTTCGCATGCGTGACCTCTCAAGGGGATCTCTTGCATCATGATGGCAGGCCGTATCAGCCCCCTGGCCAACCCGGCCTTCCGCACGTTGTTCGCGGCGCAAATCTGTTCGCTGGTGGCAATCGGGCTTATGACCGTTGGCATGTCCCTTGCGGCTTACCGGATCGGAGGTGCGGCGCTGGCGGGTCAGATTCTCGGGTTCCTGCTTGCTGTCAAGATGGTGGCCTATGTGGGCATCGCTCCGCTGGCCGAAGCCGTGTTCGCGGGCCGGTCGCGCAAACGGGTCATGGTAGGACTTGACCTTGCCCGCTCGGCAATGCTTCTTCCGATGGCCTTTGCCGTTACCACTTGGCAGGTGGCTGGTCTGGCGTTGCTGTTCTTCGCGGTGTCCGCGAGCTTCACGCCGCTGTTTCAGTCGGTGATCCCGGACTTGCTGACGGACGAAGACACCTACGGTCGTGCGCTGGTATGGTCTCGCATGGCGTCCACGCTGGAATCTGTGCTGTCGCCGGTGCTGGCCGCCATCGCCCTGCTCTTCGTGACGGGAGAGTATCTGTTCTGGCTCGCGGCCCTGGCCTTTGCAGGGTCTGTGCTGGCACTGATGCGCACCCGGTTTCCACAGGACACGCGGCCAGGCGTCAGTGCGCCCTTCAAGGACCGCGCCTTGCGAGGATTGACGATTTACAGACGGACACCGCGGCTGCGGGCGCTGTTCACCGTGAACCTTGCACTGGCCTTCAGCATGGCGTGGGTTCTGGTGAATTCGGTCGTGGTGGCAAGTGTGAGGCTGGGTGATGCGGAACTGTTCCTGCCAGTGCTGATGGCGGTCTATGGCGTCGGGGCCGTGCTGGGCGCATTGGCTGTGCCGCAGTTGCTGGCGCGGCAAAGTCAACGCAAGGTGATGCTGGCGGGCGGGCTTTTGCATGTCGCGGCGGGGCTGTGCATCCTGCTGCCGCTTGGAACATGGGGCTATTTCCCTCTCTGGGCGGTGTTCGGGGCGGCGGCCTCATTGGTGCTGACACCGGGCGGGCTGATGATCGCAAGGTCCGCCAGTGGTGCCGACCGGCCCGCGCTGTTCGCAGCGCAGTTTTCCCTGTCCCACGCGGGCTGGCTTGTGGCCTATCCTCTGGCCGGTTTTTTGGCTGCACAGATCGGGCTGGAACCTGCGCTGATTTTTCTTTCCCTGATGACGCTTGGCTTTGTGGCGCTGGCGGCGCATATCTGGCCCGCGACAGATCCCTTGTTTCGCGAACATGACCATCCCGACCTGCCGCATGACCATCCGCATGTGCTGGAAACCCCGGCGCAGGGGCCGCGCCATCAGCACGCTCATGCGTTTCACATCGACGACCTTCATCCGGAATGGGCGGGCAGCCGCCCCGCATGAACGGCTCAACAGACACACAGCTCTACAGGACATGAAGAATGACCGATGACAATGCACACAAGATTGACGGCCAGGGCCTTGGGGCACTGGAGTCACGCCTGCGCGAAGACCTGAAATTCCTGTGCTGGCCGGGCAAGGCGTGGGTGCCAGCCCGCGACGGGGTCAGCGATGTCGTGATCATTGGCGGCGGCATGTGCGGAATGGTTGCCTGGATGGCGCTGAAGACCGGCGGTATCCATGACATTCGCCTGCTTGACCGCAGCCCGGCAGGGCGCGAAGGACCATGGCTGACCTATGCCCGTATGGAAACCCTGCGGTCCCCCAAGGAACTGACCGGACCGGCCTATGGCCATGGTTCCCTGAGTTTCCAGGCATGGTATCGCGCGCAGTGCGGAACTGATGCCTGGGACGCGCTGGACAAGATCCCGCGGCCAATGTGGATGGAGTATCTGCGATGGTATCGCAGGGTGTTGGACATCCCCGTTGAAAACGAAGTCTCCGTTGACCTTGTCGAGCCGGAGGGCGATCTTCTGCGTCTGCACCTGTCCGGAGCGCAATCCGGATCGGTGCTGTGTCGCAAACTCGTGTTCGCCACGGGGCGTGACGGCACCGGCAAACCCAACATTCCCAATTTCGTGCGCAATCTCGACCAGCGATTCTGGGCGCACAGTGCCGACGAGATCGATTTTGCCGCGCTGAAGGGCAAGCGCGTCGCGGTGGTTGGCGTGGGAGCGTCTGCCGTTGATAATGCGGCCGAGGCGTTGGAACACGGTGCTGCCGAAGTGCGCCACCTGATCCGCCGCCCGGAAATGCCCACGGTCAACAAGATGATGGGCATCGGGTCGTTCGGCTTCACCGCCGGGTATGCGCGTCTGCCGGATGCATGGCGCTGGCGGTTCATGCAGTATTCCTTTGCGACGCAGACACCGCCGCCGCACGGATCCACCTTGCGGGTCAGCCGCCATCCGAACGCCTATTTCCATTTCGGCAAGGCGGTCACGTCGACCACTGAGCACCGTGGCGCGGTGCAGGTCGGTTTCGCTGACGGCACCGGATACGAGACGGATTTCGTGATCCTTGGCACCGGCTTTGCCACGGACCCGATGGCGCGTACCGAATTCGGCGGGGTCGCGGACGACATCCTGCTCTGGCAAGACGTGTACACGCCCCCTGCCGAGGAACGCTCGGCGGATTTGGGACGCTTTCCTTATCTCAATCCTGACTTCACGTTCCGGGCCAAGAACGAAGACAGCGCGCCTTGGCTGTCGAATGTCTACTGCTTCAACTACGGCGCCGCAGCGAGCCTTGGAAAGGTCAGTGGTGATGTTCCGGGCATTTCGGAGGGCGCGGCATGGCTTGCACGCGAGATCGCGGCGAAGTTCTATTTCGAGGACGTCGATCAGCACTGGAACGGCATGCTTGAATACGCAATGCCCGAACTTGACGGGTCGGAATGGACACCATCGGAATTGCAGGCGGACCAGAAGAAAGGGAAAGTGGCATGAACGCGTCAGACACAACCGTCGTTTCCATGGCCGGGGTTGCGCCAGGCACTCCAGTTGCTGCCGCAGTGGAAGGACGTGCGAAGATCTTCGAAATGACACAGGCCGCCGAAGACGCGGTGCTGCGGCCCAGAGAGGCCGGCGCGTGGCCGCACACTCTGCGCGCCGCGCTTGCTGCCCGAATTGCCACGCGGAACGGTGAACACGACCTTGCCAGACGTTTCGTCGCCAATGCCGGAGTACATGCCGAACTGTCCGATCCGAAAGTGAGCGGGACGGATGCGCCCATGCGGGCTGTGCTGGCCTTCATGGATCGGGTGGCAGCGGATACCCGAAATGCAACGGCGCAGGATGTTTCGACCCTTCAGGCCGCCGGTGTCAGCGATGCCGACATCGTCCGTCTTGCGGAACTGAACGCGTTTCTTGCTTACCAGATCCGGGTGATTGCCGGGCTTCGTCTGATGAAAGGGGTGTCCGCATGAGCGACGTGATCCGGAAATTCACTCGGAATGTGCCACATTGGCGGCCCCGCGTGACGCCTGTGGACCTCAAGTCGGCGACACCTGAGCAGCTCGATGCGCTAAAGGTCACGCCGTCAAACACGAAAGTTTCCGAGTATGTATTGACCCTGGCCCATGATGTCGAAAGCCTCGCCGTGCGGTCGCCGCTGTTCAATGCGATCATGTATGACACCGGCGGCATGAGCCGGGCAGAGCGGGAACTCGGTGCGTTGGGCGCGTCCATGGTGAACCATTGCATCTATTGTGCCGCCGTTCATGCCGCACGACATGCGCAGCTTGAGAAATCCAACGACGTGACGGACCGACTGTTCCGCGACGGGGCAAAGGCCGAGCTGGGACCGCGCGATCGGGCGATCTTCAATTTCGCGGTCGCGTTGGCGGAGTGTCCACCAAACGCCGGACCAGACCATGTCGCGGCGTTGCAGGACGCCGGGCTTGATGCGGCAGAGGTGCTCGACCTCATCCTGTCTTCTGCGCTTTTCGGGTGGGCCAACCGTCTGATGCATGTGCTGGGCGATCCGGTTCGACAAGAGACCGACGTCACCTGACAGGCCGCTGAGTCTGCGGTTTATTGATGCGCGTGATCGCATCGTTATGGTGATAATGGCCTCGGGGCCGAAAGGAACGAAGACAAATGAGCGACAGGGTCAAAGTGGGAATAGCCGGTGCGGGTTCTATCGCTTTCGCGACGGCTGCCGTTTTGCATGACGCAGGACATGACCCGATGCTTTGGTCGCCGTCCGGCACCGGCACCCTCGGCTTTGCCGACGGCACGCCACTCACGGCACGCGGGGCTTTGGTCTGCTCGCTTTCTCCGCGCGTCGCCCGAAGTGCTGCCGAACTGGCACAGGAAAGCGACGTGCTGCTGATTGCCGTGCCGGGATACGGGCACAAGGCGGTGATGGATGCGTTGGCTCCTCATTTGGAGCCCCGGCATCACGTCATCATTTCGTCGCACGCCTCCCTGGGGGCGGTGTATCTGATGCAAAGACTGGCCGCGCGTGGGGTCGAACTCCCTGTCACGGCATGGGGCACCACGATCTGCACGGGGCGCCGTCAGTCGGCCACCGAAGTCCTTGTGAACACGGTCCGCAGTCGGGTGGACCTCTGCACCGTTCCCGAGGCGCATTCGTCCAAGGCGCTCGAGATGTGCGAGGCCCTTTTCGGGGACCGTTTTCAACCGCGAGACGGATTGCTGGCCATCGCGCTGTCCAACCTCAATCCGCAGAACCACATGGGCATCGCCCTTGGCAACATCACCCGGATGGAAAGGGGCGAGACATGGTCGCAGGGTCAGAACGTGACCCCGACCATCGGGCGACTGCTTGAGGCGCTTGATCTGGAACGGCTTGCCATCGCCCGTGCGCTCGGCCTCGAGGTCAAGACGATCTTCGAGCATTTTCACCTGTCGTTCCACGTACCGGTCGCATCGATTTCCGAGATGAACCAGCAGATGCACGCGCAGGGTAATGGCGGCGTCGGACCTGCGACAGTCGACAGCCGCTACGTGACCGAAGACGTGCCTTACGGACTGGTGGCGACCGCTGCGCTTGGTCGGTTGACCGGACAGACGGCAGAGTTGCATGAGGCCGGCATCTGCATTTTTTCCGCCATGTATGGTCGCGACTTCGAACAGGAAAACGAGCTTTTGCGGGCACTGGACCTTGGCCGCTACAGCCTCGATGATCTCAAACGTGCAGGCCGGACCGGGCTTCTGGCCCATCCAAACGCATAGCAAACCAAATAACCCAAGAAGAAACCAACCAACAAGGAGACTGTTATGACCAAACTTACGCTGAACCGCCGCCGTTTCATCAGCACCGCCGCTGTCACGGGCGCAGCACTGGCCTCGCCCGTGTATCTGCGCCGTGGCCTCGCCCAGTCGGGTGGAGAGGTGAATATCTGGACCTACAACGATTTCGTTCCTGACGCATTCCGTCAGCAGTTTGAATCCGAAACCGGGATCAAGGTGAACGTGCGGCTGGTCGATGACCAGGGCAAGCAGTTCAACCTGCTTGCCGCCGAACAGCCCAACCCGACCGTAGACATCATGACTGTGGCTGGGCACCGTTTCCTGCAGTTCATCGACAGCGATCTTCTGGCGCCGCTGGACACGGACAGGCTCACCAACTGGGGCAACATCAATCCGACATTCTCGGAATCCGACTGGGCAACGATCAACGGCAACAAGTGGGGCGCGCCGATCCTGTCCGGTGCAGAGGTGCTGGCCTACAACTCGGACATCGTGTCGGAAGAAGAAGCGCTGACCTGGGACACGCTGTTCAGCGAAAAGTACAGCGGCCAGACCGCGTATATCATCCAGGACATGATGTCGGTCATCATGCTCAAGATGGGATATGACGGCAATATGGTTGCCTACATGGACAACCCCGAAGAAGCCGCGCGCATCGTCGAGGAAGCCAAGAATTTCCTGATCGAGAAGAAGCCGCTGGTGCGCAAGTACTATGACAGCGGTGCCGAATTCCAGCAGATGATGGTAAACCAGGACATCGTGCTTGGCCACGCCTGGAACGGACCCGCGGCTGCGCTGATCAACGACGGCTTCCCGGTGGGCATGACGATCCCACGCGAGGGCTCCTATGGCTTCGTCTATACGTTCAACATCGCGAACAACGCACCGAACGCGGACAACGCCTATACCTTCCTCGATGCGCTTTTGTCCTCGTCTGAAATCGGCGCGGCCATGACCAAGGCGTCGGGTTTCATTTCGACATACAAGGACGCAGTTCAGCACCTGACCGACCTCGAGCGCAGGTCTACAACGTTCCCGGAAGAGCAGCTTGCCAATCTTCAGTTCTTCCGCGCCGAGGCGAATGAAATGAAGTACGGCCTTGTCGATCCGGCTGTCGAAGCGGTCAAAGCCGCCTGAGCCGCTTCCGGCCTATCCGTCCCTGTCCCGAACCGGGGCAGGGATCGCGCTGACAAGAAAGTGGATCAATGACCGATCACGCACCTGCAAAGCAGGATGGAAGAGCTATGGGCAATACTGCCTCTGACCAGACATTCTGGGGTCGACTCATCAATTGGGGCCCCTATGCCGCGCTGATGCGGTTGGCCACGGCGTCGCCACGGCGGCAATTCCTGATCCTGATGATCTTTCCGGTGTTGTGGGTCCTGACACAGCATCTGGGTCCCATGCTGTACATGTTGCGGGTGTCATTGACCGATGCCTATCCGGTGGCCGTCGGCGTCGAGCAGAACTTCACTTTCGACAACTACATGCGTTTTTTCAGTGACAGCATCTTCTGGAAGCCGTTCTTCCGCACGTTGGTATTCGCCGGGGTGTTCACCTTTTGCACGTTGATCATCACCTATCCGGTCGCCTATTTCCTTGCCCGTCATGTCAGTCGCAAGAACCAGATGCGGTTCCTGCTGCTTCTGCTCATTCCGTTCTGGGTCGGCGAAATCGTCCGGACCTATGCCATCATGATCCTGCTCGGCAATACCGGGGCGGTGAACCTCGTCCTGCAGACATTGGGTTTGATCGACCGACCGATCCCGTTCATGTATACCAGCTTTTCCATGGGTATGGGGATCGTCTATCTGACCGCGCTCTATATGCTGCTGCCCCTTTATTCCGCGCTGGAAAAGCTGCCTCAGAGCATGAACGAGGCAGCTGCCGATCTGGGCGCGGGTGCCTGGACCCGGTTTCGCCGCATATCCCTGCCGCTGACACTGGAAGGAATTTCGTCGGGATGTACGCTGGTCTTCCTGATCTCGACAGGGTTTTACGCAACGCCCGTTCTGCTGGGCGGGCCAAGCACCACGGTGTTTGCCGAAACCATCGCCGGATTCTTCCACGTGGCTGGCGATGAATGGCCGACCGGCGCAGCCTTTGCGACGATCATGTTCGCTGCGGCGCTTGTCATAACCTTCACGTTCCAGAAACTCATGAACGCCCTGCGCAAGGGAGAGGCAAAATGAATGACCGTCCCGAAGTGTTTCGCGGAAACCGTATCCTGCTGGGCTGCGTGTACTGGGCTTTCGTGCTTTACGTTTTCGTGCCTCTGATCCTGATGGTGATCATGGGCTTCAAAGACAGCCGGTTCATCGGCTTTCCGATCCGCTCCTGGACCCTCGACTGGTATATCGGCGTTTTCAAGAACACCGAAGTTCTGTCAACCTTTAGCTATTCGCTGACCATCGCGGTGCTGTCCACGCTTGTGTCGGTTCTGGTCGGCACGTGGCTTGCCGTCCTTCTGGAAAGCCGCAAATTCACGGGGCGTGCCGTGATCTTCGGTCTTGCTGTTCTGCCTGCGCTTGTGCCTGGCATCATTTCGGCCATTGCGTTCCGGATTTATGCCCGCTGGCTCGGGATCGAACCGGGCATGGGGGCGATCATCTGGGCGCATGCCGTGCACAATGTCCCTTTCGTGGTGCTGGTGGTGATGGCCCGGCTGTCGACACTTCCCAAAAGCCAGATCGAGGCAGCCCGCGATCTTGGTGCGGACCCCTTCGTGGCGTTCCTGCGCATTACGTTGCCCTATCTGGTGCCAGCGATCCTGGGCGCGTCGATCTTCTGCCTTCTACTGTCTTTTGACGATTTTGTGCGGTCTTTCTTCCTTGGCGGATACGAACCGACCCTGCCGGTGCTGATCTTTGCCATGCTTCGCTCGGGCATGAGTCCGGAAATAAACGCCATCGCGACGGTCGCGCTGATCCTGACCGCCGGAATCGGTATCTGGGCGGAACGTTTCACCCGCCGCATGAAAAAGGAATCCTGAACCATGTCAGAACTGACACCGCTGGTCCGTATCGAAGGCCTTTCAAAACATTTCGGCGATACTGTCGCGCTCGAACATCTGACTCTGGATATTCCGCAAGGCCAGTTCGTTACCTTCCTTGGTCCTTCGGGATGCGGCAAATCCACCACGCTGCGGATTCTCGGAGGGTTCGAACGTCCGACGACGGGGCGCGTTCTCCTTGACGGTGAAGATGTGACCAACCAGCCACCCGAACGGCGTCATGTGAACATGGTGTTTCAGGATTATGCCTTGTTCCCCCACATGACCGTGGCGCAGAACATCGCCTTCGGTCTGGAACTGAAGGGCATGGGCCGCACCGACATCAAACGCTACTCGTCCGAGATCATGGCCTTCCTCGAACTCGAGGATTACGCATCACGCTACCCGATCCAATTGTCGGGCGGGCAGCGGCAGCGTGTGGCACTGGCGCGTGCGCTTGCCCCCGACCCGTCGCTTCTTTTGCTCGACGAGCCGCTTGGTGCGCTTGACGCCAAATTGCGGGGGCAGGTGCAGCAGGAACTGAAATCCATCCAGCGCCGCACGAACAAGACGTTCTTTTTCGTCACTCATGACCAGGAGGAAGCGCTGACGATGTCCGACCGCATCGTGGTCATGAACAAGGGCAGGGTCGAACAGGACGGCACGCCGGAGGAGCTTTATTTCCAGCCGGCCAGCCGTTTCGTGGCAGAGTTTCTTGGGGAAACGAATTTGCTTGAAGGGCACGCATGCGGCCGTGACGGAACACGGATCGTGATGGACTGGGAGGGAACGAAACTGCACGGTAAGGCGCCGCAAAACCTGCCCGGCGAAGGTCAGCGGATCACCGCATCGGTTCGCCTCGAAAAGATCGGGTTTCACGCGGATCGTCCGGAGACGGGAAACGCGATACAGGGACGTGTGGTCGGCAAGACGTTCCTCGGATCGCGGACTGCGTTGCAGATCGCCGTCGGCGAACGGTCCGGTTCGCTTCTCAGAGCCTATGCGGACGTTGAAACGAGCGACAGGATCGGCAGTGATTTGGTCTGGATCGGTTGGGAGCCGGAAAACATGGCGGTCCTGAATGACTGATCCGCCCTTGTCGCATTTGGCCTGATCCGAACAAACGCCGATCTGGCGCTGTCTCCTTCCGTTTCCTTTTCGCTGTCTCGGAGCCGGATTTGAAGCGGGAGCTGTCATGTCCAGTCTCGAGGACGTGGCAGCGGTGGGTGAGGCGATCGAGGAGTGCAGTGGTTATCTTTGCATCACCGAAGACGCTGGCCCACTCGCTGAAGATGAGGTTGGTCATGATGACCACGCTGGTGCGTTCGCATAGCTTATTGAGAAGATGGAACAGCAGCGCACCGCCCAAGGCGCTGAACGGCAGCTATCCGAGCTTGTCGAGGATCACCAATTCAGTTTTCACCCGCGACTAGGCGATCTTTCCAGTCTTTTCCTGGGCCTTTTCTTGTTCCAGCGCCTTGTCCATGGCGCACGACACGCCCTGTTCGTCATGATGGAGCACCAAGGACAGGATCTCGACCCTCTCGCGATTGCCGTCCGGCAGTGCATGACCTGCCTTGGTCGTGCGGTCTATGAACCTGTCGTCTGACAGTACGGGAAAGGGGCAGCTGCGTCCAATCGCCGATCCGTGCAACACGGTCGCGTATGCCCAACTTCGGCCAGCGCTTGTCTGGTCAGGAAAGGTGTTGAACTCTCAAACATCGGGTTCGAACTGGTGGGAAAATTCCTGGTGCCCGGCCAGGTCCACGAGTCGCGCATAATCACCGTAGCTGGTGCGCGGGTCTGCCGGGGGGCGTTGGGTCTCTGCAAGCGTGGCAAGAGCGTCGTTTGCCCCCGCGATTGCGCCAAAAAGGGCGGTCACCGCATAAAGCGCAACGCTGAAACCCATGCCATTCAGGTCCGAAAGGCTCGACGAGGCTGACCACCTTGGGCCCATCCAACCCTCGCGCGATGCCTTCAACCTCGGCCCGTGTCTTGACGCCATCGACAAATACAAGGTCGATGCCCGTGTCGCGATAGGCGCGGGCGCGGTCGAGCGCGCGGTCCAGACCTTCGGGTTGCAACGCGTCCGTCCGTCCAATCAGAACCGTGTCGGCCTGCATCTCATCGCGTGCGGCAACAGCGGCGCGCAGGCGTTGCGCCGCACTGGCGCGGTCGATCAGCCTTACACCCGCCAGTTGCCCGCAGCGTTTTGGGCTTTCCTGATCCTCGAGATGCAAGGCGGCCACCCCGGCCAGCGCGTAATCCTGCACGGTGCGGCGGATATTCAGCGGCCCGCCATATCCGGTATCGGCATCCGCGACCACCGGCAGGTCGCAGGCGCGCACCATGGCGCGGGCGTGGTCCGCCATTTCCGACTGGGTCATCAGACCAAGGTCAGGCGTGCCCAGCCGCGCGGCGGTGGCGCCAAGGCCGGTCATGTAGACCGCCTCGAACCCTGCTTGTTGCACAAGTCGCGCGGTCAGCGCATCGGCCGCCCCCGGACAGGCAAGAATGCCGCCGCGATCCAGTCTTGCGCGCAGTCGCGCGGCACCATTCAGCAATCCGGTCTGTCTCATTTCGGAGCCTCCGTCGGGCTGCCGCCAAGATGCCCTTCGGCCAGAGCGCGGCTGTAGACTTCCTCGGTTCGGCGAATGTGGACCTTCAACGCAGCGTCGAAGGCATCGAGATCCCCCTCGGACAATAGGTCCATCATGGCGACGTGTTCAGCCATCGATTCGGCGCGTCGCTCTGCATAGGGCGCGGTGATATTCGCGCGCAGGGCGGCAATGCGACCGGCGACCAGCGAATTGGCGTCCCTGAGGTAGGAATTGCCGCAATGGGAAAAGGCGGCGCCGTGGAACTGCGTGTCGAGACGACCGTAGGCATCGGCATCATCGGCTTTGAGCGCGGTCGTCATGGCCGAGATGACGTCCTGCAATTCGCTTAGGTAGGCGTTCCGCGCGCAACGAAGTGCCACCCGTACGCCTTGGGTTTCAAGAATTTCGCGATAATCGCAGATCGCCTTGATGTCCTCGGGCGACGTTTCGAAAACGAAGGTTCCGCGCTTCGGACGAACGACCACAAGGCCTTCCCGCGCGAGCAGCGCCATCGCATCGCGCACCGGCGTGCGTGAAACCCCCAGTCGTTCGACCAGCCGATCCTCTGAAATGTTCTCTCCCATTCGGAAGGCCCCCGAGAGGATTGCATCGCGGATCTGCGAGGCCGCGATTTCGGCGAGCGATTTCGCCGGGACGATCCGGGCCAGCGTCATGCCGTCCCCCTGCGCCGGGCCAGCCACATCACCGCGGGCGTGGCCCAGATCAGCAGGACCAGTGCCGCGAGACCTGCTGCGATGGGGCGTTCGACAAATCCAAGGGCCAGACCGTCCGACTTGATCAGCGACGTCACAAAATTCCGTTCCACAAGCAGTCCCATCACGATTCCCAATATGGCTGGAGCAACCGGAAATCCGTTCTCCTCCATCAAGTAGGCGAAGATACCCAGAACCAGCATGATCACAATGCCAGAAGCCGACGAGTCAATCGAGTATGACCCGACGATGCAAAACCCAAGAATCAGCGGTGCAAGCGTCAGTTTCGGCACCCGCAACACCTGCGACGCGAGGGCCACGGCCAATAGGCCGAGCGGCACGATCAGCAAATTGGCGATCAGGAACACAAGGAAGATCGCCATGATCTTGTCCCCCGAGGTCAGAAAGACCATCGGCCCTGGATTGAGCCCCTTGACGTAAAGAACGCCGATCACGATGGCGGTGATGCTGTCGCCGGGAATGCCGAATACCATCGCCGGAACGTAGGCGCCTGACAGGGCAGAGTTGTTGGCGGCGCAGGCTTCGGTCAGGCCTTCTTCGGTGCCTTTGCCATAGTTGTCGGGTGTCTTCGAGAACCGCTTGGACACGGCGTAGGAAATCCATGACCCGATGTCGGACCCTGCGCCGGGCAGGATGCCGATCACCGTGCCGATGGTCGAGCCGCGCAACAGGCCGGTCTTGGTCTTCCACAGCAGCGAGCCGATACCTTGGAACATCGCAAGCGGATTGCCGATCGGGATCACTGGCGGCACCACATCGCGGTTCACGAAGGTGCGGATCAGTTCGGGGATGGCGAACATGCCGATCAGCGCTGGGACAAAGGCGACTCCGCTCAACAGAGAGTCGATGCCGAAGGTAAAGCGCGGATAGCCCGAGGTGGTGTCCATGCCGACACTGGCGATCAGCAGGCCGAAGAGCAGTGACATCAGCGATTTCAGGATCGAACCTGTCCCCAGCATGACGGCAGCCGACAGACCCAGCAGCGCCAGCCAGAAATACTCGAACGAGGTGAAATGCAGCGAGACCAGCGCCAGTTGTGGGGCTGCCATCATCAGCACCAGCGAGCCGAACACGCCGCCGATCGCAGAGGCGGTCACGGAGATCCCGAGCGCGCGTCCGACGCGACCGTCGCGGGTCATGGCGTTGAGATCGTTGATATAGGCAGCGGATGCGGCGGTGCCGGGAATGCGCACCAGCGCCGCGGGAATGTCCGAGGCAAAGATCGCCATCGCGGCGGTGGTGACGATGGCGGCAATGGCGGGCACCGGATCCATGAAAAAAGTGATCGGCACAAGCATCGCTGTGGCCATCGTCGCCGAAAGCCCCGGGATTGCGCCGACGAACAATCCAAATGCCGAGCAGGCCAGCATGACAAGCGCCATATTCCAGTTCAGCACCAGCGGCAGTGCATCGGACAAGTGGACCAGCATCAGAACAGTCCTTTCAGGACACCTGCAGGCAACGGAACCTGCAAGAACCGCGTGAGCAGCACATGCACGATGCAGACAAAACCCACAGCCATCAGGACCCATGCGGGATGACGCCGTCCCGAGGCCAGGAACAGCGCGGCCAGCAGAAGACTGCCACCAAGGGGAAATCCGACGGTTTCAAAGGAGGCGGCCAACAGGGCTGTGCCGCCGATCATCAGGCCAATCGTTGCCAGACGGTCGCTCTTTTGCCAGCCGGGGTGAAGCGTGACAAGTGTGCCGTCTCCGCGACGCAGGCCGGACACGAAAAGCACCAGACCACCGAGGGTGCAAAGTGTGCCCAGAACGACCGGAAAGGTGCCCGGCCCGATAGGTTGCCCCGTGAGCCGTGGAAAGCCCGAAGCCGAATACACGATCCATGCGCCGAAAATGACCATTACGGCACCGATGGCGCTGTCATGGAGTTTCATGCCCGTCCCACCGTTCAATAGAAAATCAGTCGGACGCCGGAACCTGTCCGGCGCCGCAGGTTTGTTTGAAAACGATCAATTTGACAGGCCGACGGCCTTCAACGTATCGCTCAACGCTGCGTCCGAAGCTTTCATGAAGGCCTCGAATTCCGCGCCCGTGGTCCATTGCATGGCATATCCACGGTCTGTCATGAACTTTGTGTATTCCGGCGCTTCCAGCACCTTGCCGAGTGCAGCGGTCAGCTGTTCTGCAACAGCCGGGTCGAGACCGGTGGGCGCGACAAGGCCACGCCAGGAACCCAAGCTGAATTCATGGCCCGTCGCCTCGGTGAAGGTCGGCACGTCGGGCGCGATGTCCAGCCGTGCGGTCGAGAACACTGCCAGAGGACGGATCAAACCGGCTTCCATCAGCGCAGCGGCTTCGGGCAGTGAGGCCGTCGCAACCTCGACTCCGCCGGCAGCGAGGTCTTGAAGTCCGGGAGCAGCGCCTTCGGACGGAACCCATGCAACACGGTCGGCGGGCATACCGGCGGCCATCAGCATCCCGGCCAGCGCGAGGTGGTTCACGCCGCCCTGTGCCGACCCCGACCCCTTGAATTCGCGGTCAGCCGTGCCTTCGAGCGTTGCAAGCAGCGCGCCGATATCGGCGTGGTCACTATTCGCGTGGACGAAGATCGCTGCCGGGTCCGAGTTGTAAAGACCAAGCGGGGTGTAGGCGGTATAATCAAGGTCGGTCAGGCCAAGGTTGTGCATCGTGCCGATCTCGAGCGTCGCCACGCCGATGGTCTGGCCATCCGGGGCTGCGTCGGCGATGGCGCTATGGCCGATCACGCCAGATCCGCCAGTGCGGTTTTCCACTGGCACCGGCACGCCGATCTCGGCTTCCAGCAGGGATCCGATCATCCTTGCGGTCGCGTCAGTGCCGCCTCCGGCACCCCATGGCACGATCATGGTGACCGGCCCATCAGGCCAGCTTTGCGCCGTGGCGGGCAAGGCGGTTGTGGTCATCAGCGCGGCAAAGGCGGCCAGCATGTGACGTTTGGTCAGTGTCATTTTGGTTTCTCCTCCTTGGTGGTTTGATACCCGGCTCCCTCTCCTCTGTCGGAAACCAGGTGGTGATCTCTGAGATCAGTCGAAAATCTTGGCCGGGTTCAGCAGCCCCTTCGGGTCCAGCGCCTGCTTGAGCTGTCGCATAAGCGCGATTTCGGCAGGGCTGCGGCTGAGCGGCAGATAGGGTTTCTTGAGCGTTCCGATCCCGTGTTCTGCGGACACAGTTCCGTGCATGGCGCCGACGATGCCATAGACGATGCGGCTGGCTTCATCGAGCGGCTGTGGATCGGCATTGGGCTTCCAGGCGACGACATGCAGGTTGCCGTCCCCGACATGGCCATAGAACACCGAGTGGAAGCTAAGTTGGTCCAGCAATTTCGCTTTGGCCTCTTGAGCAAATTCATCCATTCGGGCGACGGGCAGGCCGATATCAAAGCTGATATGCGGGCCGATCACGGCGGGGTTGGCAAACTCCGCAGCAGCATCACGTGTGGCCCAGAAGGCGGCAATGTCGCCAAGACTTTGCGCCACGGCCCCGTCAAGGACGTGACCCTCTTCCAAGAGGTATTCCAGCAGCGCATCGAACCGGGCACCGTCGATCTCGGCGTCCAGCCCCTGCATTTCGATCAGGATCGCATGACTGCCGTCGCCCATTCCGACGGGCGCGCGGACACCGGCGCGGTCGGTCGCTTGGTGCCAGTAGTCGGCCCACATCACCTCGAAGGCCGACAGCAGAGGGCCAAGGCGTTTGCGGGTGATGGCCAGCACCGAAAGCACGGTTTCATAGTCAGGCACGATGCAAAGGGCAGCGCTGGAGCAACCCGGCTCGGGAAAAAGCCGCAGCACGACACGCGTGATGACGCCCAACGTGCCCTCGGACCCGAGGAACAGCTGTTTGAGGTCATAGCCCGCGTTATTCTTGATCATCTTGTTGAGCATCGTGAGCAGAGTGCCGTCGGGCAGCACCGCCTCGATTCCCAGAACAAGGTCGCGGGTCATGCCGTAGCGGATCACTCGGTTGCCGCCCGCATTGGTCGACAGGTTGCCGCCAATGGCACAGGAACCGCGCGCACCAAGATCGAGAGGAAAGAACAGACCAACCTCAGCGGCCGCTTTCTGGACGGTCTCAAGCGGTGTGCCCGCGCGCACCGTCATCGTCATGCCGACGGGGTCCAGCTCTTCGATCCCCGTAAGTCGTTCAAGCGAGAGGGCAACGCCACCATCCGTCGGGCGAGCGCCGCCGCAGAGTCCAGTCATCCCGCCTTGAGGTGTGACAGTAACTTGATTGGCGTGACACTGGCGCATGATCTGCACCACTTCTTCGGTGGTCGTTGGGCGCAAAACGGCAAGCGGGGTGGTTGGCGGCAGAAAGCTCCAATCCGTACGGTTGCGAAACGGGAGATCTTCCCCCTCCATACAGCCCGCTGGACCGAGAAGGTCGCGCAATTCCGACAAGCAGTCGTTTGTTTGCAACATGTCTCCCCCCGTGTGTTATGTGTTACATATAACAGTTTCTGTGGTGAAGCAAATAGATTCGAAAGCACACGGCCAATTACCAAGTGGATGCCGGGTGGGAACTAACTCGTTTACCTTTGGAAGTGCTCAAAATAGCCGGATGACTCGCGGAGGTTATGGTGATCGCGGGAGGGCTTTGTCGGGTTGTTATGTCGTGACGTGACAAAGATCCGCGTCCCGTTCATGCAGCCATTTCAGCCGAACAGTTGTTCCACAGGCCGAACGCGTCAGCCCGAGATTGGCGGTAGGATGTTTCGGAAAGGCAGTGGCGTGTTGGACGGAAGATGGTGGCGGCTTGATCGTGGACGGATAGAAAACGCTGTGCCTGGCGTGGGCATTTGAAACGCCCCAAGACCTCTTCTTTTCGTCGTGTGTGTCAATCGCTCGCCAAAGCGACTGTTTTCGCCCTCGAATTGAAATCACAACCTCGTCGAGGTGCCATTTGTCGGAAGGAACCGGGCAATCGCGATGGATCTTGGCAGCTATCTGCGTTCCGAACCGCTGGCACCACACCCGGATGCTTTCATACGAGACGATTACGCCCCGTTCGGCCAACAGATCCTCGACATCGCGCAGGCTCAGGGCAAACCGATTATACGCCCAGACGGCATTGGAGATAGGCCGAGGGGACCGTAAGCCCTTCAGGCGAGGCTGTGAAACTTGGCTGATCATGAGAGATGGCTATGCGTGCAGTTGGGGTGCTTCAAGAACATGACAACGCCGAGAGAGTGTCGCATTAAACCTCCTCGGTTTGCACCACATCGCAGAAAGCTCGAATTAGGTTAGAATTTCTTCGCTCTGCCAAATATGCTAGGAAATACTGAGTTCTGATACTTGCGTCTCGGATTGGAATTGGGCGCAGGTTTGGATGGTGGACAAACTCAAAATCCGCGACAAACCCAATGCCCAGCCCTTGCTCTACAGCCTTCCAGATGCCTTCGCGGCTGCCTATATCCAACACAACATCGATTGAGACGCTGTGCTGGGCTAAAGCACGCTCCATGGCTGTGCGTGTTGTCGAGCCGACTTCGCGCTGAACGACTTTTTGAGCCTCCAGGTCTTTGATCGATATACTTTCGCGATCAAAAAACGGGTGGTGGGCATTCACAAACGTCACCACATCATGGGTGCTGTAAGGTCTGGTAACCACGCGCGGGTCGGCATTTACTTCGGCAATCAAACCAATGTCTGACTCATACGCGAGCAAGCGTTCAAAGCTGTGGCGGGAGTTGCCAAACGCTACGCTGATGTCAATTTTTGGATAGTGCGATTTGAACGCGACAATCATATCTGTCGCGTGAAAGGGCCCGACAGCGGCGATGCGTAAAGAGCCGGAATGAAGTCCCTTGAAAGAGTTGAGCAAGTCCTCAGCTTCGGTTTCGCTTTGATGCAAACGCTGTGTTGTCGCGTAGAGAGCTTGACCTGCGGGGGTCAGACGTACTTCGCGCCCGATGCGGCTGAAAAGTTGAACGTCATAACGCCTCTCCAGGGCCTTCACCTGTGTCGACAAAGTCGGCTGGCTGATATTCAGCGCCCGCGAGGCAGCAGAAAACCCTTCATGAAAAGCAACCGCATGAAAGGATCGAAGTGCATTCGAAAGCATAGACTCAGTCTATAGATATACTTTGAACAATCAATTTGTTATATATTTCGACCTGCCACATGGTTTTGATCAGCCGAAGAGTTGCCAAGACCTGGGAAGGGCGTCGGAATGTGGACCTACAGAAATCCTGTCCGGATTATTTTTGGCAATGACGCCTTTGCCTCTCTATCTTCATTGATTGCAGGCAGACCGTATGCTTTGGTGACATACCCGGATCCGTCGTTCACTGACCTAACGTCGAAAATGGTTGCCGCAGCGGGACATCCGGTTTTGGTCATCAAGGATATTGCGCCAAACCCGGACTACAAGCTGCTTCAAGTACAAGCTGCAAGATTTGCAGGTCTGACTGCACAGCCCGAAGTGATTGTGGCATTGGGTGGCGGGTCAGTAATTGATTCCGCTAAGGCGTTCGCGGCAGCTTCGGGCGATTTCTCCAAAGTGAAACGCTTTCTGGAAGCCAAAGAGGGCGAAGAGGATTTGTCTTCAATCCCAATTATTGCCGTTCCGACAACGGCGGGCACCGGGAGCGAAGTCACCTGCTGGGCGACGATCTGGGACGAGGAGCGGGGTCGCAAATTCTCGCTAGCTCGAGAAAACCTTTACCCCGAGGTTGCCCTTGTCGATCCGACACTGATGCTTGGCAAGCCTTACGGTTTGACACTAGCCACCGGCCTTGATGCGCTCTCGCACTCGCTCGAAAGCATTTGGAACATCAATGCAAATCCTGTTTCTGCGCGTCATGCGGTGGCGGCGTCGCGCGCTATTATCGCTGATTTGCCGCGGCTTCTTAGTGATCTTGGCAATTTGGATTTGCGCAGCAGAATTGCGGAGGCGTCGCTCAACGCCGGTCTGGCTTTTTCCAACACCAAGACAGCGATTGCTCATAATCTGTCCTACCCGATCACGTTGGGTTGGCATGTTCAGCACGGCATTGCCTGCTCCTTCACTTTGCCGACCGTCCTGCGGTCTGTCGAAGGGATAGGCGGGTTCCGGGAGGCAGCACTGAAGGAGATCTTTGGCGATAACTTGTCGCAAGGGTCTGATGATCTGACGGGCTTTCTAAGCAACCTGGGTGTTGGCAGCCATTTTACCGATCACGGCGTACCGCATAATTCATGTGCCGATATCATAGACGAAGCTTTCGCAGGAGAGCGGGGCAAGAACTTTATTGGCTCAAAAGAGAGCTTTCTGGAAGCAGCCAGCAAAACGGGCGTCTTACGCCTGTCATCCGCATGAGAAAATAAAGGGGAAGGCGCAGACGCTGCGCTCAAATTCAACTGGGAGGAAACTATGAAAATCTTGACTAAGAAGGTCAGACTTGTTGCTGCCGCGCTGCTAATGTCCGCGGCATCAACCACCGTTGCCGTGGCACAAGAATGCAAAAATCCTGATGTGATCCGTTTCTCCATGATCCCAACCGAAGAAACAACGCAGGAACTGTCGCTTTACCAACCACTGGTCAATCAAATCAAGGCCGCGACCGGCAAGAACGTCGAGTTCTTCCTGCCAACGTCTTATGCCTCGGTCGTTGAGGCAATGCTGGGTGGGTTTGTGGACTTGGGCATGCATGGCCCGTATTCATACATCATCGCACAGGGTAACGATCCAGAACTGCGTGTGATTGCCACCTATGCCAAGCATAAAGGCCATTTCCAGGAGGAAGGGCCCGGTTACAAGGCTGTTCTCGTGGCTCGCGCTGACTCGGGATACACTTCGTTGGAAGATATCAAAGGCACTGTCGTCGGGCTGACTGATCCAGCCAGCACGTCTGGTAACCTGTTGCCGCGTGTGGCGTTCACCAAAGTGATCGGTGCAGATCTCGAGGACTACTTTTCACGCGTGGTCTATACCGGCGGGCATGACCTTTCGGGTGTTGCCGTAATCGAAGGGCAGGTCGATGTGGCCTTCGTCGCCACGCACCGTCTGGACAATGTGCTGGACCGCGGCATTGCCTCGATGGAGGATTATGTCGTGCTTTGGTCCTCACCTGTGATCCCCCAGGACCCGTTTGTGGTCAATGGCCGCCTGTGCCCCGAGATCATTGACCAGATCCAGAATGCGTTCTTGACGCTGGGTGACAGCGAGGAAGGGCGTCAGTACCTTGAGAACGTCAATGCCAGCAAATTCGTGGCAATGACCGATGCGGATTACGACATCATCCGTGATCTCAAAGCTGCCCAAGACGCGCAGTAGGCCAAGTCCGTCAACAAGGTCTTGCCTCGGCCAATGCCGGGGCAAGTGCGACTGGAGAATCAACTGATGTCAGTTCTGTCTGTCAAGAACCTCAGAGTGCGGTATTCCGCCAAAGGCCCTGAGATCCTGAAGGGTATCGACTTTGAAGTTCAAAGTGATGACTTTCTGGCCATGATCGGCCCCAGTGGTGCAGGGAAGTCCACCTTGATCCGCTGTGTGAACCGCCTTGTAAAGCCCACAGATGGGCAGATTTTTCTTCTGGGTCAGGACGTGCGGGCTCTCAAGCCGCGTGGATTGCGCGAGTTGCGCCGGAACGTCGGTATGATCTTTCAGGAGTTTAACCTGATCAACAGAATGTCAGTGATGGACAACGTGCTTTCCGGTCGACTGGGATACACAGGCAACATCCGTAGCCTTTTCCGATATTTCCCTAAGAAAGACATCACCATGGCGCTGGATTTTCTGGATCGGGTTGGCCTGAGTGAACACATCAACAAACGCGCCGATGAGCTTTCGGGCGGTCAGCGTCAACGCGTGGGTATTGCCCGCGCTCTCATGCAGCAGCCCAAATTGCTGCTTTTGGACGAGCCAACATCCGCCCTGGATCCCAAGATTTCCCGCGAGGTCATGGCTCTGATCATGGGCATCGCAAAAGAACTGGGCGTACCGGCCCTGTGCAATATCCACGATGTGCAATTGGCCAAGGAATTCTGCAACCGGATCATCGGTTTGCAAGATGGATACAAAAGATTTGATGGCATTACCGCCACCCTGAAAGACAGCGACTTGGAAGATATCTATTCGATGGAAGTGCTTTGATCATGGTCAGCGCTGACGTTCATATAGCCAGCCTACCTGCACAGATGGAATTGCGCCGCAAACGCCATTTCAAGCTTGTAGTGATCTGGGGCGTTTTTCTCGTTTTTGCCGCATGGTGTGTGCAAGGTACAATCATTGCGGACACGGACTGGTCTCGGATCGGAGGCCGCAGCGGAGTCCTGGCATCTGTTGGACGCTACATCTCAATAGACTGGGGCCTGTTGCCGGAACTGATCGTACCAACGATCGAGACCTTGATGATGGCCACTGTTGGCACCGTCCTGGGGTGTGTTTTCTCACTGCCGGTGGCGTGGCTTGGCGCGGCGAATGTTACGCCAAGCAAGTTTGTCCTTTATCCCATCGGCCGTTTTCTAATGGTGCTTAGCCGTTCGGTGCATGAAATCGTCTGGGCGCTGATCTTTGTCAGCGCTGTCGGGCTGGGAGCATTGCCGGGTATTCTGGCGATCGCAATGCGTTCCGTGGGCTTCATCTCGAAAATTACGGCGGAGGCAATCGAAAATATCGACGCCAAACCGGTTGAGGCCATCCGCGCAACCGGGGGGAACGAGTTTCAGGTGATGTATTTTGGTATCCTGCCGCAGATATATCCGGTTGTCTTGGCCACTGTGATCTTTGAGTGGGACATCAATATCCGACGCTCTGCGGTGATGGGACTTGTGGGGGCTGGTGGGCTTGGCCTGCTCTTTTTCCGCCAGATGAACAGCTTCAATTACGGCGGCGTCACAATGGTGATCCTTGCCATTTTGGTACTCATCATTCTGGGCGAGATCGTCTCGCACTACTTGCGCAGAGCTGTGATCTGAGAGGATGGCAATGAACAGCAGAACACCCGCCATCGCGCCGAAGCCCAAGCCGACATGGTCGCGCTACAGCTATCCGGAGTCGCTCTGGAGCTTCGGGACGCTTCTGGCCATTCTGGTTTTCCTTGGCTATTCGATGCACTTTCTCAACATCGACATAGCGGAATTGATTTGGGGATTGGCGCGCCTCTTCGGAGTTGTGTCAGATCGGTTCTTTCCTCCTGATCTGGCCTATATTGCTGACGCAGGCTATCTCGCCTCGATCCTCGATACGCTGCAAATGGCGTTCCTCGGTGGGATTTTGGGCGTGTTCTTCGCGATCCCGCTGGCATGGTTTTCCGCGTGGAACGTCACGCCGCACCGCATATTCCTGTTTCCCTTCGGCCGTCTTGGCATAATTTCTTGCCGCGCCATCCACGAGACGATCTGGACCATCCTTTTTGTCTCGGTCCTTGGTTTCGGTATGCTGGCCGGAGTCAGCGCGTTGACGGTGTTCTGCATCGGCTTTGCAGGCAAGCTCTTCGCCGACGAGGTGGAATCCATTGATATGGGCCCGGTCGAGGCCACGCGGGCGGCTGGGGCCAACTCATTTCAGGTGTTCATCTTTGCAGTTGTCCCACAGGTGCGCGTCGCCTTCACGGGGATTGCCATCTACACTTGGGATGTGGCGTTTCGCGCAGCCACCGTGGTTGGTTTCTTTGGCGGTGGCGGTATGGGTTGGTACCTCAAACGGAACGTTCAACAACTGGAGAACCTTCGTGTCGGGGCGATCATTTTGTCGATTATCGCTCTGGTCTTGATCGCTGAATTTATTTCGGGCTGGCTCCGGAGCGCAGTGAACCGGGCAAAATAATCGGAGTTTCTGCCTGGACGCCAAACAGACACGATCATTCGAATCCGCTTCGGCGGACATGAAAAAGGACTTGCTATGACACTTGAGAACCCCGTTGTTGCCAATGACCGCATCTATCCCGCGCCCAAGACCTGCGCGATTGCGATCTGTCTGGATGGTTGCGAGCC